>NZ_JAWRCU010000010.1:0-241433 GCF_033542235.1 Mesorhizobium sp. BAC0120
GGTCGGCGCTCTATGATCCGCAAATCGGCTCGGGTGTCGTTCCGCTTTCACCCGGTTGCGCCGTCTAACCCAAAGCGGACAACTGATGTGCTACAAAAACCGGACAACTCCAAAAGCTACCGACAGAACCTGCGGCCTCTCGAGCGCAGGTGAAAGGCCTTTCCATGTGCTTCAATTGGAATCTCAAGGGCCAAGGGGAATAGCGACTGTCGCAAACACGGTCGTTCCCTACAACCGGTTCTTCGCCCGATTTGCGTAAGGGGCAGGCGGCCGTTGAAGCCGACCGCCAGGAGTCTCGGGAGTATTAGAGTGCTACTTGCCGGCGTCACCGCCCTTTTTGTACCTAGTTGCCCGGCTTGTTCTTGAGCGCCTGCTCGATCTCGTGCTTGATGGCGTCGAGGTTGAACGAGGCCGGGTCCTGCATCGGCGGATAATCGATAGCCGTCTTGGCCAGGTCCGCCACCGCTTGCTGGACGCTGACAAACCGCCAGAACTCGCGCCCGAAGAAGTCGTTCATGTAGCCGCCGCCCTGGTCGTTGAGGCTCTGTTGGGCGATCGAAGGCGTCCGCTCGAACGGGTCCTGGCGGATGTTGACCATCGTCGGCATGTCGGTCGTCACCTTCGCACCGGGCCAGCCCTGCGGCTGGGTGAAGAATTGGAACTTGAAGTCGCCGATACGGATGGCCCCGAGGTGCGGCCCACCGAAGTAGAAGAACTCGTTGCGCGCCGACGGCCCATTGCCCAGCAGCAGGTCGAGCTGATTGTAGCCATCGAGGTGGTTCTTGTAAGTGTGGTCGCCAAGTTGCACGCCCTTGAGCAGCTGGTCGGTGATGTTGGGGTTGCCGGCCGCCGCGAGCAGCGTCGGGAACCAGTCGAGCGACGAAAAGATGCCGTTCTCGACCGTGCCCGCCTTGACCTTGCCCGGCCAGCGGATGATCGCCGGTACACGGAAACCGCCTTCATAGACGGTGCCCTTGGTCGCCTTGAACGGCGTCATGCCGCCATCGGGCCAGGTGAACACCTCTGCACCATTGTCCGTGGTAAAGATGACGATGGTGTTGTCGGCCTCGCCGGAATCCTCGACGCATTTCAGCAAGCTGCCGACGCTGTCGTCGAGCTGCTGCATGCCGGCTTCCTCGAGCCCGTAGTTCGAGGTGCTGTTCATCAGCGCCTGGTATTTCGGCGACAGGAAGGTCCAGACATGCATGCGCGTCGTGTTGTGCCAGACGAAGTACGGCTTTCCGTCGGTCTTCGCCTTGTCCATGAAATCGCATGAAGCCTTCACCAGCACATCGTCGAAGGTGGTCATGTCGTACTTCGCCTTGGGCGTGATTTCGTGCATGTTAGGCACGTGGGACATGTCGGGATATGGCGCCAGCGGACCCTCGTCGACTATCCTCTGCTTGCCGATCTTGCCCCAGCGCGGCTGCTCGGTCGGGTCGTCCGTATCGGTCGCGTAGGTATGCAGCAAATCGCGCGGTCCGACCTTATCCCTGTAGGACTGGTCGTCCGGGAACGAGTACCAATAGGGATCCGACATGGCGTCGAGGTGGTAGAGGTACCCGAAGAACTCGTCGAAGCCATGCACCGTCGGCAGATACTTGTTCAGATCGCCCAGATGGTTCTTGCCGAACTGCCCGGTCTCGTAGCCTTGGGCCTTAAGGGCGGCCGCCAGTGTCGCGGCCTGGTCCGGTATGCCAACATCTGCGCCGGCCTGGCCGACGGTGGTCAGGCCCGTACGCAGGGGAATCTCGCCGGTAATGAAGGCTGCCCGGCCAGCGGTGCAGCTTGCTTCCGCGTAATAGTCCGTGAACATCATGCCTTGGGAGGCAATCTTGTCGAGGTTCGGCGTCTTCCCGGACATCATGCCCCGGTGATAGGCGCCGACGTTGAACCAGCCGATATCATCGCCCATGATCACCAGGATGTTGGGTTTAGGCTGGTTCTGAGCGTGGCTCATTGATGTGGTGCCCAAAAGAGCTGCGCCGATGGTCATCGCCGTTGCAATACAGGCTGCTGCTTTCATGTCGCTGATCCTCCTTCGGACGGTCCTGGTCGCGGCGACCAAGGCCGGTTTTGATCGCATGCGTTTGCCTCTGAAATCTCAGGCCGAAGTCCGGCCCAATGCCGACACTCGCGCCGTCATTCCTCTTTCCTGATTGGTCTGGATTTGGGGTGGCTGTCCGGGTGCCCGGGCGATGGCAGAACCCCGGCATTAAGCAAAGCTATACTTACGCCGTATTTGCCGTAGCGATATTGTCCTTAGGTGAAGCTGTTTCCGGCCTCCCGAGCACGTGCACATCGCGCTTATTGCTTGGCAGCAAACGGCAAGTCCTTGGCAGGGCAGCGATGCTGCTAACGGCAGCGGAGCAATGACCGAGGCGACGAAATTCCCGCGAAAGTGTTTTCGACATTTCAGGACGCATTGGCCCAATGGGAATCGATGCGGTGACGCGCATCGTCGGCTTCTTCGTTGCGGCTATGGGCGGCGAACTCGTACGATGAGGGCGGCTTGCACAGGCGATGAACGACCTAGTCTAGTTATTCATCCTCACTAGTGGGGAAGACAAACTTTTCTCGTTCGTCGTACGCAACTTCGATCGCACCCTTGGTCTTATCGGCAATGCGTCTGAGGTAATTGTACATATGATGATCCTTCAGATCCGCGAAGGAGATCGAGCGCCAGAACGCGCCCAAGGCAATTCGCGTTGCATCGTGAATAGGCAGCCAAACGAAATCTTGCGCCTGGAGAAGAATTACCTCGGGACCGGTATGATCGTAGGGACCGTATATTTCATCCGGTATGAAACTCGGCGGAAGCATTGGGACGACATCGTTCTCATCAACGACTCGGGTCAGTGGCAGAAGGCCCAGCTTCCTTACCCCCGCGGCGGTCGTGAATCTTGGCTGTCCAAACGTCACCACCCGTTTGACCGCCACGCCGTCCTCGATCAGGTAGATCGATAGAAGAGCTGCGACAGCCCCGCCGAGCGAATGCCCCGTCACATACGTCTTGTAGCCGGTCCTCAAATAGGGCTTCACATCGGTGTAGATCGCGCGAGCTATTCGATCGAAGCCGGCGTGAACGGGAATGTTGATCTTGCGGTCCCGGCGCTCGGCAAGATCAATGTCCTCGAATAGATTGGTCTTGTCGGCCGTTCCACGCACCGTGATGAATTGTGTTCGTGCGGCATCATTTCGCTCAAGGAAGTACAAGACACTCGTTTGCCCGGGTGAATCTATCCGAACAGTAAAGGGATATTTCGACTTTATTTTTTCTTTTGAAGCATAGGCCGCATTGGACCGTTCTGCAAATGCATAGATTTCTTCGAAATCGACCTTGTGGGGGACAATCTTTGAGCCAAGGCTCAGGATCAGCGCGCTCGGTGGCCCCGCACACGAGGTCAGCAGCGAAGCGCAAGTCAATGCCATTGCTGCCGCTCTTAGGTAGCACAGCATGTCAGGGCTCTCACTTTTGCCAGACCGCGGTGACGCGAAGCGCTCATGCCACCATCCTGCCCGGCAGCATGACGGTGTTGGCTCTGGCCCGGTCCCGAGCCACCGACAGCCACGCCCCGCTCGGCCGCTCAAAATGGCTCCCAGTCAGCTGCCGATTGAAATCTCAGAGGATAAATCCAACGGCTTCGCATGGGATTCAGCGGCTCTAGTTATCTGAAGTTATCGCCGGGTTGCGGTCGGCTGTTGTGAAGTCCATCGTGAATGGCTGTCCGCCGATACCCTGAGCAAGAGCGGGGGCAAACTCGACGGGTGTGCACTGGTCCACAGCGTTTATCGCCGCCGCGATGAACTGCTTATGGGCATTCTCGTCGCCCGTCACGTCGATGGCCGTGGGTTGCGGCGGACCGATCAGCGACCCATCGCGGTTAAAACTGAAGCTCAGCGTGACCGAGGATTTCGTAATGCCTGCCGGCGGTTTCCAGCACGCCAGGATGGCTTTGCCGACCTGATCCATGGCCGTCAGCGGGTCTGCGTTGGCCGGCAAAGCCGAGAGGGTCAAAACGGCCAACCAGGCAAACAGTCTCGCCTCACCGAACATAATCTTCCTCCTCAGTCGGCCGTGCCTTTTGGAAAGATACGCTTCCAATCCTTCTTCATGCTGATGACCAGCCAGCCATTGTTCGTGGCCTCGTTGTAGAGTTCCTGGGTGAACGTGCCGACCTTGGTCTCGGGCAGGCCCTGTGCGGGCCCGTAGGCATATTCCCGTTCGGCATCGTCGTGCAGAACGAGCATGCCGAGTCGGGCACCGGCGCCGGCCGTCGTGTACTCCAGCATCTGCCTGTCGCCGATCGAATTGCCGAACGCAATCACAGGGCGACGTCCGATCATGAGGTGAATTCCTTGCGGCTTGCCGGCATCATTGTCGTTGAGAAGGAGCTTGGGTTCCTTGGTCAGGGTAGGCCGACCATTTTTGTCGTAGCCAAATCTTATCCCGCCAGCAGTACCGACGACCTGCTCTGGCGGGATGCCGTAGGTGGCCTCCGAGTAGACCCGCACAAAATCCTGACCGCCGCCGGTCACGATGAAGGTCTTGTAGCCGTTGGCGCGCAAGAAGCGGAGAACCTCCTGCATGGGTTGGTAGGAGAGCGCGGTATAGGGGCGCTTCCAGCGCGGATCCCTTGTCGCCGCAAGCCACTTCTCGACCTCGGCCTTGAAATCATCGACAGTCATGCCTGTCAGCGTGGCTGCAAGGAGCTTTTCCAGGTCCGCCATCGGCAGCTTGGCGATCGCTTCGCGATCGCCCGTCAGCACCGTCTTGAACGGTTCGACCTCCCTCAACTCCGGCTTGGCGGCGACCAGCGCCGGCACACGGTCGAGACAGTAGATCACCTGGCTGTACATAGGATGCTCGACCCACAGCGTGCCATCCTGATCGAAGGCAGCGATCCGCTCGGCCGGCGGCACGAAATATGGGCTGCCCTGCTGGGTGGTTCCCCATACGAAATCGAGTATCGCCTGTTTTGCCGTCCCGTCGTTCCAGGACGGCAACGGGTCGTCTTGCGCCTGCGCGGGCGCAGCCGTCCACATTGCGCCGGTTGAAACCAGCACCGCCGCCAGCGTCACGATCAGCTTGCGGCGAGTGATCTCGAAGCGATGGAGAATTCTCATCTCGCGCCTCCTCGTCGATTTGAGGCCTACCGCTGGAATGGCGGATCGCTCGGGCGCGTATCATCGTGACCGGGCTCCCAGGCAATCCTGGTGACCGCCGAATGCTCCTGCCGGCCGCGGGAGGGAGGCAATCAACCTTACTCATCGGCAATATTACGGAGAATTGCTTTATGCGATATTGCCCTTTGGGGAAAAAAAGCGCCCCGACAGTAGCTGCTATGCTCATCCCTGCCTGTGAAGTTGAGCCTCCGACGCGCTGCTTGTCACGCCATCCGATAGGTTGCGCATAACAGAGAGCTATCCGCTCTTTTTCTGTGCTTGCTAGAGAAACATCTGTGGGCGAACCTTTTGCTACTGTGCCGGCATGTTGCTAGGATCGATCCAGAGAGACACTATCGGTCAAATCCTTGAGTCGCGGCCTAGGCGGCGCGAGAATGTTCGGAAAGTGACGGTGCCATGGCCTCGAAGCAACTGGCGACTGTCTCACCTGGTCTCCTGTGGGGACTTTTGTTGGCCTTGCTCGGCTCCCCGGCAGCCGCGGACAGCAGCTCCGTCGGGTTGAGCTTCACGACCGATCGAGAGGCCAACGATCTTGCGCTTCCCAAAGACGCCAAGGTTGAAATCAGTGCGTCCCACAGTTTCGATACCGGTGTAATTCTCGGCGCATCTGGTGAGTATACCAACACGGCCTTCAGCGACAGCGCCACTCTCAAGCTCGAAGGTACCGTGGGCTATCGCGTGGAGCTGGGCGGTCTCTTCTCGGTGACCGGCAGCGCCGGACTGGGCGAGAACATACAGACAAACGGGTCGGGGAACGATTTTCCATATTACGTCCTCCGCATAGGCGCTGACGTTAAGGCCACCGAAAAGGTGACCTGGAATATCGTTACATTCAGATATCGGGACGCCTTCGATCCCGACAACGATTTCCTCACCCCCCAGCTCGCCACGGGACTCTCATACGACCTCGATGAGCACAATTCGATATCGGGCGTGGCGCAATACAACTGGAAGGACTGGGATCCCGACTCGGTCGGATTGGAGCTTGGCTACAAATACCGGTTCTAACGCTCGTCTTGCGAGGCTCAGAGAATCGCAAGCTCTACCAAAGGCTGGCGCGTAGGAAGATCGCTTTTCCGTTGGCCTGCGACAGAATTTCGCGCGAATGCGATGCTTGTCTATTTGAGCAAGCTCGTCACCTCGGATACGAGGCTCTGACCCCTCCGATCAGAACCGAATCTTGACCCCAATGAGTGGCCCCTGCAATGCTACGTCAAGCAGAAATCGATTATGCTCGAAATCGACCGCAAGGTAGCGATAGCCCGCTTCCAGCGTGACCCGGTCGTTGTACTGGTATTGCAGCGTGCCCAGCACCTGCCAGTCGATCTCGGCGCCCGCGCCGAAGCCCCCGACATCGGCCTCGGCGTGGAGTCCGAACCCGTTGCCGAGGCCAACACCGCCAGCCACACCAACCAGCGGATCGACCCAGGTCGTGCTCCCGCTGGCCTCTCTCACATCGCCGCGAGGGCCGGTAAGGGTCAGATCCGGGTTCAGGTACCAGAGCCGTCCACCCGCCAGAAAGTCCAACGTCGCGGTACCATAGTCGACGACCCGATAGGAACCGCCGAAGGTCCATATTATCAAGTTCAGGTCCGCCGAGGCCGAAGTAGGCAGACGTTCGCGGGATGATCCGTCGGCCTCAAGTCCGATATACATGAAGTCGGTGAAAATGGCGTAAGGGCCATTGCGCGCCTCGCCGGCAAGCATAACTGGCGGGGGCCACCAATCGATATGGTCGAAAATCTGATCGAAATCGACATTGAGATTCGCCTGCGGAAGGCGGCCGACGCCGAGACTACCGTGGAGGCCTGCTCCCCAGAAATAGGGCTCTAGCGTGAAGCTCCAGGCGGGCGCCGCCGCAGGCGCGGTTTCAGGGGGCGGCGTCTCGGCATCCGCAGCCATCGTCGGCGTCGCAGCAAGCACCACCGCCAGTCCTGCCCAGGCCGGCAATATCGCTCGGATGAGACTCATATCAAAGTCCCCTCAAGATCTTGAGGACATGTGTACACCCATTCCCCGCAGCATCACTAATGAACGCGCGAGATCAATTGCTTTTTTTTCAGAATGTTGCCTTGCGGCCACCATTCCCACAGGTTGGAGAGATGGGCGCCGTCAAGGTTCACCTTTGCAGACCGGAAGGTCAACCATTGCGTTACCGGCTGAGTTCGCCTTCGCCAGCTTGATAGAAAATTGATCAGCAACGGAAGCCACTGGAGCTGAGCCGTTGTCTGATGTGTTGGCGATCCCGGGCGAGCGGCCTTTCATCGAGCCGCCCGCCCGGCTTCTTCTCCAATTCGCGACTAGCCGGCAGTCGCATGCATCACCTGCAAGCATCCGAGTTACTGGCTCGGGTGTGACATTCCGTTCCTGATCTGCTCGGTGACCTGATCCAGGTTCCAGCTCTCCGGACTCTGAAGGGGAGGAAACTTTTTGTAGCTCTCGAGTTCCTTGAGCCACAGCTGCTGGCCGATAGGCAGCATGTTCCAGTCGTAGATATAACCCGTAACCGGCCCTGCAAGCGCACCGGCGAACGAATTGGGTTCCGTCTTGTTCCATGTGCCCGAGGTAACGGCCTCCTCGAATGGATCGCGCTTGAGGTTCGTCATGCTGGCCATGAACTGCGTCTGGACTCCGGGGAACGCGAAGCCTATGGAAGTTTCGGGCGCGATCGCGAAATACAGCTTCCAGTTCTTGTAGCGCACTGCTGACGGCCGCGGGCCGGCATAGTAGAACAAGGTGTCACGCGCGGACTTGTCCGTCTTGCCCAGCAAGTAGTCGGTCTGATCGAAACCGTCGAGTGTGGTCTTGACGATCCCGGGATAGCTGCCGGCCTCGATCTGCTTCTTGAGGCCGTCGCCCTTGGGTCCGCCGGCGATGTCGACGAGCGTGGGCAGCCAGTCGAGGCCAGAGAAGATCTCTGACTTGATGGTGCCGGGCTCGATGTGCCCGGGCCAGCGGACGACCAGCGGCGCACGCATGCCGCCTTCCCATGTGTTCATCTTCGAGCCCTTGAACGGCGTGGTGCCGCCGTCGGGGTAGGTGAAGACCTCAGCGCCATTGTCGGTGGTGAAAACGACGATGGTCTTGTCAAGCTGGCCCATGTCCTCGAGCTTCTTCAGCACATAGCCGATGTTGTCGTCCAGCTGCTTCATGCCGGCCTCGTTGACGCCCCAGTCCTTGCCGCCGCGCTCACCAACCATGGCCATGTACTTGTCGGACAGCACGGTGGTGATGTGCATGCGCGCGGGGTTGTACCAGACGAAAAACGGCTTTTGGGTCTTCGCCGGGTCGTTGCGGTCGAGGAAATCGATGACTTTCGCAGAAATCTCCTCGTCCACCCCCTTCGAGCGCTCGAGGGTCAGCGGGCCCTGATCCTGACACGTCTGGTTCTTCGACGTGCCATCTGAGGATCGACACCAGAGCACATTCCGCGGCGGCGTCAGGCATGTTGTTGTCCTGGGATCGACGGCCGCAGGATCCTCCGAAAGCCCGGGGATCGGCGTGTTCCTGCAAGGTGGGGCGACTCCCTGCTCGGTCGTCGTCTTGTTGATGTCGAGGAAACTCACCTGCTGCATGGCATCGAGGTGATACAGGTAGCCCCAGAACTCCTGGAAGCCGTGCGCGGTCGGCAGGGCATCGGTGTGATCTCCCAAATGGTTCTTGCCGAACTCACCGGTGTTGTAGCCGAGATCGTACAGGAATTTGGCAACGGACGGCGTGCCGGGCCGCAGATAGGACGGGCTGCCGGGTAGTTGCGGCGGGATCATGCCGGTGCGCAGGGGATTCATGCCGGTCAAGAAGGCATTGCGCCCCGCCGTGCAGCTCTGCTCAGCGTAGTACGTCATGAACTTCGCGCCTTCCTTGCCGATACGGTCGATGTTCGGCGTTTCTCCCACCATCAGGCCCTGGTGGTAGATGCTCGGCTGCATCCACCCAATGTCGTCGCCCATGATGAAAAGGATGTTGGGCTTGGCATCTTGGGCCTGGCTCAGTGACGTGCTGCTCAGCATTGCGGAGCCGGCTGTTATCGCCGCCGCAAGACAAGTTGCTGCTTTCATAACGCTACTCTCCCTCGGAAGACCTTGGTCACCGCGGCCAAGGCCGGTTTCGAATCGCGCGCGGAGCCTCTGGCTTGCAGGCAAAGTCTGACCGCGATGCCGGCATTCCGCGCGGTCATTCCACGTTTCTGGCTTGTCTCGAATTGGGGTTGTCGCCCCGTCCGTTCTGGGCGGTGGCAAACCCCAGCGTTAAGCAAAGTTATTACTTACCCAAAGCTTGCCGTAGCGATATTGACCTTTGGGGAAGCTTAACGGCCGCCGAGGGCGTCGCTGATAGCGGCGATCAGCGTTTCCGGAGGAAATGGCTTGCGCAGGTAGGCCACGCAACCCAATTGGGCAGCGGCCTTTCGGACGGCCTCTTCTTCGATTGCGGTAATGAAGATTATCGGCAGGTCGGAGCTCATTGTTGTGAGCCGCCCCCGCAGCTCGAGACCCGACATCTTTGGAAGCTGAATATCCAGAACCATGCAGTCCACCTGGCTGGTGGAATGCCTGCCGAGAAAGGCCTCGGCAGATTCATATGCTTCGACGTTGAACCCCTCGACCGCCAGCAGGCGTTGGATGCTTCTCAACATGCTGGCATCGTCTTCCACGACGGCAATGACGGGCGATCGACCCTCCACGTCTCACCTTTCCGCGACCCTTTGCTCGGGCGCATGGCAGGCTCAATTACTGGGCCGAAATCCCGCGCTGCATATTGTCCTTTCGGGAAAATTGGCCTTTCTACAGGTTGAAACGTGAAATCGACAGTTCGGTTGCCCTCCAGCATGATCCCGAACCAAGGTCAGCGTAGCAAAGAGGTGCGGATATTTCGGATAGGATCATGGTGCAGATTGGTCATCGATCATGCCGAGCCGTTCGGCGATTGAGACCGCCTCAGCCAGCGAACGTGCTCCAAGCTTCTCCATGATACTGCGGCGATGCGCCTTGACGGTTCTCTCCGTCGTGCCGAGCTCGAATGCAACCTGCTTATTGCGCTTGCCGCGCACGATGAGATCGAAGACAAACGCCTCCCGCTTCGTGAGACTAGCCACGAGCGCATTCAGCCTGATGTTGCGCTCATGCTCGGCCGAACGCTGTTGGCCGAGCAGCATCGCCCGCTTGATGGCCGCAAGCAAGTCGCTGCTCGAGGCGCTCTTCTCGAGGAAGTCTTCTGCGCCTGCTTTCATTGCACGGACTGTCGTGGAAATGTTGCCGTAGCCGGTCAAAAACACAATCGGTAGTTGTGGCGCCACCTCGGCGAGCCGGTCCTGTAGTTCCAGCCCATCCAGCCCTGGCATGTTCAGGTCGAGCAAAATACAGCCGGGTTCATCTGTCGGCAGCCTGGCCAGCAGCTCCGCGCCCGAGGCATAGCCCGCAGATCGATAACCGGACAACTGGACCAGCCGCCCGACTGAGGTGCGAAACGACATGTCGTCGTCGACAATATGCACGATCGGAGCCGCTGAGCTCATGATGTCTGCGCCATTGGCAAAATGACTCGGACGATGGCGCCGCCTTCAGGCCGGTTCTCGGCCCAAATCCTTCCACCGTACGACTCCACCACAGTGCGGGAGATCGTGAGGCCGAGGCCCGTGCCGCCGGCCTTTGTCGTATAGAAGGTCTCGAAGATGCGCGTGAGCTTCTCGTTGGGAATCCCGGTCCCGGTGTCGGCGATCGAGACGTCCACCTGTCCGGCATCAACGAGCCCTGTCTTGAGCATGAGCTTTCGCTCCGCCACCCCCAGCATAGCATCCATGGCATTGGTGGCGATATTGAGGATTACCTGCTGCAAATGCACCCTGTCGGCCCGCACGGGAAGCTGGCCTGAAGGTCGAAGGAAGTCGATCTCAACCTGCCGACGTTCTGCTTCGCCATGCAGGATCTGGAGCGCGTTTGCCACGACCTCATTGACGTCCAGCTCCTGCCATTCGATCTCGCCGCGCTTCTTGAGCATGCTGCGAAGCCCGGCGATGATGTCGCTGGCTCGCTGGTCGTCATCGCGGATATCAGCGAGAATCTGCCGCATAAGACCGAGATCCGGATTTGCGCTTTTCAGGACGAGTTCGGCAGCCCTCGTGTTGTTGCGGATCGCGCCGAGTGGCTGGTTGAGCTCGTGGGCGATCGATGCCGACAACGCGCCGGCGGTCGCCGACTGGTTGAGATGCACGACTTCGAGGAGACGGCTGCGGGCAACTCGTTCGGCGGTTGCACGACGACGCCGCTCCATAAGCAGCGCGCCGATGGCGAGAGCCTGGACCGCGACGATTGCGAAGGTGAGCAGGATTGCCACGTGATGCTCCTGCCACACCGACTTCTCCTCGAAGGACAGGACCGTTCCCGGCGGTAACTTGCTTTCTAGCAAGCCCCAGCGCTTCAGCTCTCTGGCATCGGCGAGATAGGTTTGCGGCACGATGACGTCGGCCATTGGCTTGTTGGCGAGCGCGGCCAACGCGAGGTCCGCAACCGCGCTGCCCATCGCTTCAAACGTGGAGGTACTCGTGCCGACGATACCCTCGCCGACATAGGTCGAGTACGGACCATAGCTGGGCGCAGTGGCGGCTTTCGCAAGCTGTCCAGCAACGTCTCGCGAAGGAAGGTTTCGGCCGCTGCTGTCCTTGAAGACCGTCAGGATCAACAGAATTGTATCGCGCGGGAGTTCGGAAACACGCTTGACGAATTCGTCGACCGTGAGATCGGTAAGATATATCGTCTCATAGGGCTGTTCGAGCTTAGCGATATCGCGCTTTGCCGCGTCGAGCCACTCTTTGTCGAACGGGGAGGAGCCAACCACGACCACCAGTCGCCGTGCGTCAGGCTGAAGGCCGCGCGCCATTGCGATGGTCTTCCTGATATCGAATTCGGAAACCGCACCGAACACTCCGTCAGGCAGATGCAGGCGGGATGCTTCGGAGCCACTGATCCCCGTGTAGACGATACGTGCCTCGGGAGCGATCGTATCTCTGTATTTGACGATGAAGCTGATCGACTCTGGCCCCAGCGCCATCACGACGTCGGGGCGGACAGGAGCATACTTTCCGGCCAGATAGCGCGCCATGTTGGCAATGTGGCCTTCGTCACGGAACCGCGACTGGTCAAGGAACTCGCTGAATAGCTCGATCTTGCCGTGGGTGGCTTCGATGAGCCGTGTTCTGGCGATTTCGCCACCGATGCTCGTCGCCGGCAGCCGCTCGTCATATGGATAGAGGATAAGAACCCGAGGCACTCGCCCGACAATTTGGACCGCAAGGCCGCCGATCGTACTGAAACAAGCGAGCAGCAGGACGAACAACCCGAGGGCGGTACTGGCCAGGCTGCTCCACCGACAGCTGACGAGACCTCGCATGCAGGACCATCATTGTTAGTCGACTGAAGATTATAACGGACAATGCTAGTCGACGTCACAATAATATCTTCCAGCCCTTCCAGTGTAAAGAAGGTCCTACAACACGGCGTGAACCGACAACTGCTGGTTTAGCCCAAAGTATAATGTTTATTTAACTTCAATAGCAATCAATGATGAAAGATGTTCCATTATGGGCCACTTCGGGATCAATTCGGCGACCAGACCGTACGGGACGTAGAATGGCAGCTCAGCGCGGGCACCCTGGACAGGTGCCCACGCTCGCTGTTTCGGGCCGCTCGAATTGGGTTTAGCCGTTGAGGGGCTCAAGCGAAATCCGCCTGCCGTCCGGGCTGACCGTGCAAGATAGATCAGTGCCGCCGCCGCCGGAATCTATTTGCAGCCGAAAATTGTCACCTGCGCCGGGTCCCATCCAGGCTACGTTGGCTGTAGCGGCGCCGTTGAACTTCGCGGTCCCTGGAGCAGCGCTGTTATAGGCGTCGGCGTGTCTAAGGCAGGCATCGATCTGCGCCTTCGACGGAGCGTCCGCAGCTAAGGCTGCGCCGGCCGACAAAGACAATGCCAACATGGCAATTGACAGATGCTTCATGACTTCGTTCCTTTCCCTTCGGCTTGCACGCAAATCTCGCGGCAAGGCGCGTCCTCTCGTTGCGGGTGATGCAGCGATAACAACGGACCGCGCAGCACCCGACGGCAAGCCTACTGCACGGCTCGGGGAAGCAATATTGTCCTTAGGGGAACGCAGGCAGCAAGCTCGGTTGATTGTTTCGTCAGAGGCGCCGCCAAAACTGCGAACTGCCCGTCTCTCAGGAGGATATCCATGGGCTGCCGCCCGTATTGGACAGCAGCGCCAAAGGTCGCAGGCGCGCAGCTCATCACGTTGACCTCCCCAAAGAACAATTGTTCTTGATTACAGAAGACCTGCTTCTGCAACTTCCGGTTCGACGCGCGCTGCTCTTTCGCGGGCATCGGCGAGGCATAAACTCAGGCCGAGCACGCCCTCGGTTATCGGCGAACTGTCTTCAGGAAAGGATCGCCACTAACGTCAGGCGAGCTTGCCGCAATTGCGGCGCTCGGGTAGGCATTCCCCCATGACGACGCACCGCTTTACCGCCACCGAATGGCAGAACGTGCTTGGCACGCTGCCTCCCGCCCTCACCGTCGCCTCGGGCGACATTGTGATCACCGAAACGATCGATGCGCACGGCATCGACAAGGACGGTGTGCAGCGCGCAGCCGAGCCGAACCCGATGAACGGCCCGATTTTCGTGACGGGCGCCGAACCGGGCGATGCGCTGAGGGTTGAAATCCTGCGCATGACTCCGATCCGGGCAAGCGGCTGGACCCGCGCTTCGCTCGCCGGAAATGTCGTCGACCCGGAATTCGTCCGTGGCCTGCCGCCGCGCGACAAGGTGAACTGGCGCATAGATCGGCAGGCGCTGACCACGACGCTGGACCCGGCTGTGCCGGGCCTTGAGGATTTCGTGCTTCCGCTCGAGCCGATGATCGGCTGCTTCGGGGTCGCGCCGGCCATCGGCCAAGCCTTTTCCACAGCGACCAGCGCCGAGAACGGCGGCAACATGGATTACCGCGGCTTCTGTCCCGGCGCGACTGTATGGTTCCCGGTCGCGGTGCCCGGCGCGCTGTTCTTCCTCGGCGACTGTCACGCGACGCAGGGAGACGGCGAGATCGTGGGCACCGGCATCGAAACCTGCTTCGAGGTCGAGGTACGGTTGACGGTGGAAAAAAACCGCAAGCTTGTCTGGCCGCGCGGCGAGAACGCCACCGACATCTTCTCGGTCGGCAACGCACGGCCGCTCGACCAGGCGCTGCAACACGCGACGACAGACATGTTCAACTGGCTGACCAGCGACTACGGCCTGAGCCCTCAAGCAGCGAGCCACCTGATGGGACAGGTCGTCCGCTACGACGTGGGCAATGTCTTCGATCCGGCTTTCACCATGGTCTGCCGTATCGGAAAGAAGTGGTTGTCGAAACGTCGAGGGGCATGATCGCTGCGAATCGTGGCAAGCCAGGCCGCCATATCGAGGCGGCCTCGGAACCCTGACCGAGGCGCCTGCGATCACTCCGCGCCTTGCGCAGGCAGGAACCATTCAATAGCACGGCGGATAGGGATAGTAGCCGCACTGATTGTAGTTGTAGTCATTGTACCAGGGGCGCGCCGCGGCAGTTGCTCCTAGGGCAAAGCCGGCGGCGCCCACACCCGGCGCGGCGTACCAGGCACCGTGGTATTCCGGGGCATGCCAGTAGTTGTAGTTGCTGTGGTCGATATTTATGTTTCGGTCATAATCGTATCGATTATCGCCGAAGCGGTCGCCGCCAAAACGGTCATAGCCACCACCGACACGGTCGAAGTCTCCGTGAAAGCCGCCAGCGGCAAAGTCGCCGCGACCACCAAGGCCGCCCCCGCCGAGGCCGCCTCCATGGAAGCCTCCAAACCCGCCACGGTCGATGAAAAGTGCCGCGGGCCCGCTCGATCCATTGAGGCTCCCTTCCAGGACAGAAACCTCGAAGGTAAGATTCCCTCCTTCGAGCTTGGGCGCCCGCAGCACCACCACCGCATCGCTGACTTTGGAGCCGTCGCCGCCCAGGGTGGATATTGTGGCGTTGGGCGGATCGTTGAAGAAGTTGTTCTTTCCTTCGTCCCACTGCATGATGAACTGTTCGGTGGTTACGTGACCGGCAGCACGCACGGGACGATCGGCGAAAACGATCGAGTTTGCCGCGACACCGGTCATGGTCAGCTTGTTATTGTCCAGCGTCGCGCCCGACGAGTTGACGACGAAGAGCGAGGGGACCGGCCCCGTCGGAGTGACGCGGCCGATGCTCTTCTGGAGAGGCACGTTCGGCTTGGCGCCCGAGTCTTGCGCAGACGCCTGGAAGGTCGCCGAGCAAAGGCCGCCGGCAATGAGCGCGAGGCACGCGAGATTCCTGGTAAACATGGCTGGGCTCCTTTCCTGTCGCCTTTTGATCGTTCGGAGCGCGGAATCCTCCTGCGGCACAGTCGGAACGGATCCTGTGCTCGATCCGTAGGTCTGAGTTGGCCGTGACTTCCGGCAAGATCCGCTCCCAGTCTCGCCAGCGTCGCGATCAGCTTGCGGCGAGTGATCTCAAAGCGATGGAGGATTTTCCATGTCGCATCTTCTCATCGATTTGTGACCTGCCGCTTGGATTGGGTGAATCGATCGGCGCGACCGGGCCCGCGGGCGATCCGGGTGACTGGTCCTGCAGGCCCCGGGCAAACAGGCGCAATCGACGTGACCCGTCGGCAATATTACGGAGAACTGCTTCGAGCGATATTGCCCTTTGGGGAAGCACGCGCCCTCGGCGTAGCTGCTATGGCCATCGGAAAGCAACCAGGCTGCGACAGCGCGGACGTGAAGCCGTCGTTGGACCGGGAGAGGGTATCAAGGAGCCTGTCGGCGGATATGCCGGCACCGCGGCCGCCGCACCCGGCACGCTGAACACGGATGAAGTCGTTCTGGGGGCCAGTGCCGGTGCGATCGTCTTCAATCCCTATTACCTTACTGCCCTATTGCCCTGCAACCTTGCCTGATGCCGCAAAAAGAGCCTGCAAGCGACGAAACCAGCCGGAACCCTGCCGTGAGCCTTTTTACGGTCGCGATCCTCCTGCTGGGCACAGTTGGGCTTGCGGCAATGCCGTTCATGATTCTCCCGCTCTGGCTGGCGGCCCCATCCGGGCCGCATCCCAGCGACGACGCCATGATCGCTCATTGGGAGCTTCATCGTGACACGTTCGAGGAGTTGGTCTCGATGGTGCATGACGACACCCGCCTCAAGCGGCTCGGGAAGGACTATACCGAGCCGGAGGATTTGCAGGCGGCAGGGATCTCGCCGGAGCGGCTGGCGCTCTACCGCGAGTTATGTCGCAGAGCGGGGCTGCCGGGCGGATTCTTTCGGGAGGGGCGTTCCGTTGAGTTTCTCTTCCACGCCTCCGGGATCCCGGTCAGCGGATCGGCCAAGAGCTTCGTCTATGACGAGGCGCGCCCGTCCGGCGACGAGGTCACGGGCGACCTGGAGAAAGCCGCCGCCGAATTGGGTACTCATCTCGTCTACCGACGCATTGCCCCGAACTGGTGGCTGCTGCTGGAGTGAGCCAACTCCAGCTCTTTGTTTATCTATCGGATTTGTCCGAACACCGCTGCGCACTCGTGGGTCCGATGCGCTAATCGCCGTCCAGCAGCTCGATATGTGTAATCGCAAGGCAGCCATTGACTCGCTTGAATCCGACGGCAATGAGATAGAGCCGGCCGTGCAGCACGCCCTCGTACTCGAAGCGGCACCTGAGTCCCCGACAGACCGGTTCTCCGACAGATCCACGCAGCGCAGAGGTGTGTGCGTTCATCAGCATCCCGTCAAGTTCGGCCAGACCGCCTATATGGAAAGCGCGGTCTTCATCCTCGACAATTGAGTGCACGACCTTCACCGCAATCCCGCCGGTCGAGGCCTGGCCAGGCAGCTCGGCAAGCCGGTCGATCTCGTAGAGCTTCGCGAATTGTCGGGCGGCAGCATCCGGACTCGCAGAAGGACAGGTTTTGCCCGTTGCGCCAGTCGAGACTAGCAGCGCAGCAGTCAGGGCAGCCAAATGGATTCGGCGGCTCATTGCGGCCCCTGCCGGACAATCCAGGCCTTCGTGAAACGTCCCACGCACACCATCCTGGGCTCGCCGTCCCTGATAACAGCGAGGCGATGCAGTTCCTCTCGCTCGCTGGTCGGTGCCGCGCCTGGATAGCGCGTCTCCAGGTAGGTTCGTCCGTCGACCCGTAACCATCGGCTTTGGGCGCCCCCGCAATCATGCGTCAGGAAGACCTCCGCGGGATGCACGCCCTGCAAGCGCATGAGAAGATCTTGTCGGGGGTCGACGGCGGCTGCGTCCAACGCCTCGGGAAAATCGAAGTAGGTGGCGCTGCAGCCGCGGCCGGCCCCGCTCGAGAAAGTCAGATGAGCAAGCTCCCGTGGCTGTCCGTCATTGGCGAAATCAGCTCGCACATAGCCGCTCAGCATCGTCTTGTTGCCCGGGAAATCCGCCTTTGCCCGGACTTGCCGTTGCTCCTCATCCGGCAGCTCGCGCAAGGGCAAGCCCTCTGCGCCACCCTGAGCGACGGTGCGGCACAGTTGGTCGTCGGCATGGTCAAGCGCCCGGAATTCCTCCGTTACCTGGGTGTCGAAGGTGCAGCCGAGGTGAAGGGCACCGCCCGGCAACGCGAAGGCGAGGTAGCGCAGATACCCGGCCTCCTCCTCGGCAAATCCGAGCAGATACGCCCGGCCGCGATGAAGAAGCCAGCGCTGACCGAACAGGAGGTCGCCTGAATAGTCGAAATCCTAGGGCATCAGCATCACAGGCTGGCCGCTCCGGTCCAGGATCTCCTGGTCGTCACCATGGGCGGTTCCGGAGCTCTCCGTTCCAAGCACCGTCTCGAAACTCCCATCGCCGTCGATATCGAAGACCCCGGAACGGATGGTGTAATCTTTGATGTCCGCGGGCGGGATGGCGGCTACATAGCCGCAGGCCGCCGCGATCTCCTCGCGTGTCGGCGGGCCGACCTGGCCTATCGCGGTTTCGGCATGCGCGCCGCCGGCCACGATCAACGCCAGCGCCGGCCATGAAGCAAGCGGGCCGACACGAAACCTGGTTTCGGGCCCGTCCGCGATCTTCCCGCGCCTCACGAGCATCCCTCGGGGTAGTCTAGATAAGGCTCCCTCCCCGCCCAGAATTCGATCACCTTTCCGTCCGCAATATGGAGGCGAATCCCGCCCTGGTCGGACGGTTCTACCAGAGCCCACTGTGAAAGGGCTCCGATCGGGTGCGGCACAAGCGGCAGGGCCGGGCCGTAGCGACGCCGAACCTCGGCAAGCGTGGCCCCGATCCCAATCCCGGCCGCCGTCGTGACGGAAGGTGTCGGGCCATCCTGAGGCTTCAGGACGTCGATGCGGGTAATGCGGTCGGCCACGACCATGTAGGCAATGCCGGGATCGGCTCCGTCCGCGCGCCCGGCGAACCAGCACGCCTCCTGGCGGTCACCTGTGACCGGCGCGAGCGTCGCACCGAGCGCCTCTTCCGCCTCCGCCACACTCATGCCCAGCCTGACTGGCCCGAGGCGGTCGGCCTGGAGAATGCCCTCGGCAGCCGCGAATTCTCCGGAAAGGCCCAGAAGCCCTGCCGCCAAGATGATCCACAGCCACCGTCTCATCGGGCCCCTCCGCCGTCCGATAGCATGGCAGACTTTCGGGCTCGGCGGTAGGGCAGTAGGGCAGTAGGGCAGTAGGGCAGTAGGGCAGTAGGGCAAAGCGTCTGCTGCTGCGATCTAATTGCAAGTCAATCCTGTCGGCCGCTGACTACACCGCCACTATGTCGTGCCGCCCCCTTGTTTCCGCCCTCTCCCTACTGCCTTATTGCCCTATTGCCCTATTGCCCTGCCCTTCACCGCCACCCCAGCGCGGGAGCCACGTGCTTCAAAATGGCCTCGATGACATGAGCGTTGTAGTCGACGCCGAGCTGATTGGGGACGGTGAGCAGCAGCGTGTCGGCCTCGGCAATGGCCTCGTCCTTCGACAGCTGCTCGACAAGGGCATCCGGCTCGGAGGCATAGTTCCGTCCGAAGATCGCACGGGTGTTCTCTTCGATGAAGCCGATCTGATCGCTGCTCTGGTTTCCTCGCCCGAAATAGGTCCGGTCGCGATCGTCCATCAGCGCGAAGATGCTGCGGCTCACCGACACTCGCGGCTCGCGTTCGTGACCGGCCGCTTTCCAGGCCGCGCGGAAGGCTCGGATCTGATCGGCCTGCTGGACGTGAAACGGCTGTCCGCCCTCGTCGAATTTGAGCGTGGAGCTCTGCAGGTTCATCCCCAGTTTCGCTGCCCATTCGGCGGTCGCGTTGGTCGCGGCACCCCACCAGATGCGGTCGCGCAGGCCCTCGGAATGGGGCTCCAGTCGCAGTAGACCGGGCGGGTTGGGGAACATCGGCCGCGGATTGGGCTCGGCGAACCCCTTGCCGCGCAGTACCTCGAGGAAGACCTCCGCGTGGCGACGGGCCATGTCGGCATCGGTCTGTCCTTCCGGTGGGGCGAAGCCGAAGTAGCGCCACCCGTCGATCACCTGCTCGGGCGATCCGCGGCTGATGCCGAGCTGAAGCCGTCCGCCGGCAATGAGGTCGGCAGCGCCCGCATCCTCGGCCATGTAGAGCGGATTCTCGTAGCGCATGTCGATGACGGCCGTGCCGATCTCGATGCGGCTGGTCTTCGCGCCGACGGCTGCCAGCAGCGGGAATGGCGAAGCGAGCTGGCGAGCGAAGTGATGCACTCGGAAATACGCGCCGTCCGCGCCCAGCTCCTCGGCGGCGACGGCGAGCTCGATAGACTGCAGCAGCGCGTCGGACGCCGACCGCGTCTGCGAGTGGGCCGAGGGTGTCCAGTGTCCGAAAGACAGGAAGCCGATCTTCTTCATTGCGTGGATGTAGGAGCTGCAGGTTACGGTTCAATGAAAGGAGCGGCGCTGGGACGCCGCTCCGTGGTCTCGGCGCACGACTTCGCGAGCGCCGCGAACTCCAAACCGTCGGCCCCGCCCCTGTCGCGTGCTGCAACTCGAGCAAGTGCGGGGCGCTTCCCCTGAGCGAGCCGGGACGGACCCTTGCTCGCTCCCAAACCTGGCACGATCCACTCCAATGAAGGATCGCCTGTTGCCCCCGCCGCGGTCCGTCACTTGTTCAGCGTTTTCATCATGCCCGGCGAATAGCGGTCGCCTGCCGCGGCGCCGGCTGGCGCAACGGCATCGAGCATCCGCAGATCGTCATCGGTAAGCACGACGTCGACCGCTGTGGCGTTCTCTTCGAGATATCGGATACGGCGTGTTCCGGGAATCGGAACCGTCCCCATTCGCATGGTCCAGGCGATGGCAAGCTGCGAGGGCTTCACGCCTTTGGCGTCGGCGAGGGCGATGATGCGTTCGATCAGCGCCATGTTGGCGACAAGCGCGCTATCCTGGAAACGCGGGTCGCTGTGCCGAAAGTCAGTCCGGTCCAAGCCGTCGAGGGTCTTCAGCGCACCGGTCAGAAACCCTCGGCCTAGCGGGGCGTAGGACACGAAGCCGATACCGAGCTCCCGCACCGTGGCCAGCACGCCGTTCTGCTCCACGCCGCGT
Organism: Mesorhizobium sp. BAC0120; assembly: GCF_033542235.1. Lineage (NCBI taxonomy): Bacteria > Pseudomonadati > Pseudomonadota > Alphaproteobacteria > Hyphomicrobiales > Phyllobacteriaceae > Mesorhizobium > Mesorhizobium sp. BAC0120. The sequence goes on from NZ_JAWRCU010000010.1 coordinate 20,768, forward strand.
TCGAACAGCGAATATTCGGCCTGCACAGCGGTCAGCGGATGTGTCGCGTGGCCCCTGCGGATCGAGGCCGGCGAGGCTTCCGAGACGCCGAGGAAGCGCACCTTTCCTTCGTCCACCAGCCGAGCGAGCCCGCCGATAGTCTCCTCGACCGGAACGTCGGTGGCAATCCTGTGGAGATACAGAAGATCGATCACGTCCGTGCGCAGGCGCCGCAGCGACCCCTCTACCTCCTGGCGGAGATATGCCACGTCGCCGGTGACGACTGGTTGGCCATCGACGACAGCCAACCGGCCGGCCTCGGTGAAGCGGAAGCCCACCTTGGTCGCGAGCACGATGCGGTCGCGCTTGCCTGCGAAAGCCTTGCCGAGCAGCTCCTCGTTGAGGAATGGGCCGTAGACTTCGGCGGTGTCGAAGAAGGTGACCCCGAGCTCGAGCGCCCGCGCCAACGTGGCCAGATTTTCGCTTTCGTCACTCGGACCGTAGGTTGTGCTCATTCCCATACACCCCAGCCCTTGCGCGCTGACGGCGAGCCCCTGGCTACCGAGTTCCACAGTAGCCATGGACGTGGGGCGGATCGTCTGTTCAGTCCTGATATTCATGTTCATCGGAAGGTCTCCTTGATTGAGAGCCTCCTTAAAGCCCGACCGGTTTCCGCAGGGGTAGCTCGATGCCGCCAGTCTCTTGTACGATCCTATCAATCGGGGCCAGTGAACTTCCAAAGTTCGCTCACGAGGACAGGCGGCAGCCATGGATCAGTTGCACGAAATTCGAAAGCTCGTGGAACGGCACGGCCGGGAAGGTCCGACCGAAACGGCCGTTTCCGGCCTCACTCTCTACATCGAAACCGATCCCGCGGTGGCGACCTATGTCATCTACCGACCTGTCCTGGCCCTGATCCTCGGGGGCGCGAAGCGGACCGTGCTCGGGGGGCGGGTATTCCATGTTTCGCCCGGCGACTACGTGGCCGTGTCCGTGGATCTCCCGGCGACGGGACAGGTGACGAGAGCACCCTACTCCGCTGTCACGCTCGCTCTGGATCTGAACGTGCTCGCGAGCCTGATCGCCGAGCCCATGGCGCTGCCTTGGGGCGCCACCGCCGGGTTCGAGGTCAACCGCGCGGGACCCGATCTCCTCGATGCGATGCTGCGGCTGGTCAGGCTGCTCGACCGCCCACAGGACATCGGGGTCCTCGCCCTCTCGATCCAAAGAGAGGTGTTCTGGCGGCTGTTGCAGAGCCCGAGTGGCTACATGGTCCGCCAGATCGTCCTGGCCGACAGTCGTCTCTCTCAGGTGAATCGCGCCATCACGTGGTTAAGGGCCAACTTCGCTGCCCCGATACGGATCGAACGCCTCGCGGCTCTTGCCGCGATGAGCCCTGCATCCTTCCATCGGCATTTCAAGGCCGCGACCGCCATGAGCCCCCTCGAATACCAGAAGCAGATCCGACTCCAGACGGCACGGGCACGGCTCCTTGCTCAGCCGGACGACGTAGCCGGCATCGGCTTCAGCGTGGGTTACGACAGCCCTAGCCAGTTTAGCCGTGAGTACGCGCGCCTGTTCGGCGCACCGCCGGGCCGAGACGCAGCGCGGCTCAGGGCGAGCTTAGATTTCGACCCTCTGCGGGTGGGATAACGGCTACCGAGCCCGCAGAGGGAATGCATCTTGGTCCACCTTGAGATGAGCCATCATTGAACCGGATCTTTCGTCATGCGAAAGATTCAACCCTGCTCCGCAGCATCAGCTCGCTCATCTGCCAAAGCCGACGCGCGGCATTGGGGTCGAGCGCGTAAGGCATGACGCCTGTAGGAAAATTCAGGGCAGAGCCATCCGCCGCCCCGGCAATGAGTTCGGCCGGGACTTGTTCGGCGATGTCGCAGTTTTCGCAATAGACGCCGCCCATTCCGTTGAGCTGCAGGCTGGTCGCACACCACACCGTCGTGGCAGCGCCCTGCGCGATGGTTTTGCGGTTTCTGGACGGGTCGATAATGGCCTTGCCGTCTTCATCGAGGGTGCCGGTCGCCTTGAGATCGTCCTTGCTGAGGAAGCGCTTGAGATCGCTGTCGACGATCGAGCCCGGATGCACCGCAAAGGCGCGAATGCCTTGCGCCGCCCCGCGCGCATCTGCCTCCACTGCGAACAGGGCGTTCGCGGTCTTGGACTGTCCGTATGCTGCCCAAGGATCATAGGCGCGGCGCTCGAAGTTAATGTCGTCGGACACCACCGGGGAAAGGAAATGGCCCTGTGAGCTCACGTTGACGATCCGCGCGCCCTTCCCCTGAACGAGCGCCGGCCACAGACGAGTGGTCAGCTGAAAGTGGCCGAGATGGTTGGTCGAGAACTGCGATTCGAAACCCCGGCTGTCGCGAGTCAGCGGGTTCGCCATGATCCCGGCGTTGTTGATCAGCAGATGCAACGGAAGGCCTGACCGCAGAAATCCCTCCGCGAAGGCGTCAATGCTTTCGGGTGTCATGAGGTCGAGCCGGGCGATTTCCACGTCCGGCATATCATTGAGCGCCTGCCTCGCCTTTGCGAGGTCACGCGCAGGGACGACGACGCGTGCGCCGGCGGCGCGCAGGACTCGGACAGTTTCCAGCCCGATGCCTGCATACCCGCCGGTGACGATGGCAGTGCGACCGGACAGGTCGTGACCGGCGATCACCTCGGCGGCGGTCGAAGCGGCGCCGAAACCGGAGCCGATGGGTCTCTGAGGGGTGGTGTTCATGGGAAGTCTCCGCTGTTGTTTGGGGCCTCCGTTAAATCGCAGACGCCATTCGCAGCGGTAGCGCGATGCGGTCAAGCTCTTGCACGATCCTGTCAATCACCGGCGCGCCGCACGAAACCTGGCTTTAGTTCCAGGCTCGTAACCCAGATCTCCTTCGGGCACTACGGTCCGGGCTTAGCCGGTTCAAAAGCGAGGAGAAGTTAGCGTCGGCCCGGTCGGGGCGGGGTTGTGATGCCCGACCGTCTAGCTGGTTTAATCCGTCGTTATCATCATTCAAAACCGGGCTGCGCATCATCCGCTGATAGGATGCTCGATGCCAGCCGATCAGCAGCAATGACGAGACTTCGATGGGATCGGGTGAGCGCGAACCACCACCATCTTGCCGCCAACGGCGAGCCGGCCGAGCGCCACGCTCATCGCGCTCGAACTGGCTGGGTAGAGACGATCACTCGAGTTCCACCAAGTGTGTCAGTTCGGCCGCGACATCCCTGTCATCGATGTAGCGATGAGCGCCCGAGCTGCTTTCACTCCTGATCATGAAGTGTTTGAGCGAGCGTCTTCCCGTACGGATAGAAAAGCGCCTTGCGGCCCGCTTGCCAGGCGGCCCGTAGTTCCGGCGTCGTGATATCCCAATCCGGCCGACATTTCATCGTAACGGCGCGCAGATCTTGCCGGAGTTCTTCCACGGTAGGCCGCCCGAAGAACCAATAGCCATTGTAGATCTTGTACACGATCAGGCTTGGCTCCAGCACGACGACATGCGGGATCATGGGGTTGTGCGTGGGGTCGGTATATTCGGCGATGTCGAGGTCTTGCTGGACGATCCGTCGAGGATCGGAGAGAAAAGTCCAGTGTGCGCCTACGCCGGTGCGATACTCGTTGGTCTCCAGAAGATTGTCGGTGGTGATGGTAACGAGCCGGCAATAACCCACTTCCATTTCGCGGTGGAGCAGGACAAGCCCTTCGGCCTGCCGTCGGTCCTTAGGACAAAAGCCGCCCCGGCCGAGCACGAGGATCATCGGATCCGTGCCCTGCAGATCGGATAGCTTTCGCCGCTTGGCGGCGTGGTCGGAGAGCTCGTAGTCCGGAAATACCGATCCTGGAACGATATCGGCTCGCATTTGGAACCCTCGTCGCTTTTTTCAGGCTCAGGCCGGCTGCCTTAGCACGCTGCTATCGATCGGCATCTTGCGCAGGCGCTTTCCGGTAGCCGCGAAGATGGCGTTGGCTACAGCGGGGACGATGGCCGAGGTTCCGGGTTCCCCCATTCCGCCGGGCGCCTCGGTACTCGGAACGATGTGGACCTCGACCGACGGCGCTTCGTTCATGCGCAGCATCTGGTAGGTATCGAAATTGGTCTGCTCGACGCGACCGTTTTTCAAGGTGATCTCGCCATGAAGCGCCGCGGTGATGCCGAACATGACTGCGCTCTGGATCTGCGCCTTGACGGTGTCGGGATTGATGACCACCCCGCAATCGACGGCGCACACGACACGTCTGACGCGAACGCCACCATCCTGTGAGACTTCGACTTCGGCGACCTGCGCCATATAGGTGCCGAACACGTTCTGGATCGAGACGCCTCGCCCGGTTCGCGGCGACAGCTGCTCGCCCCAGCCGGCCTTTTCCGCGGCCAGCTCCAAGACGGCCTTGGCGCGAGGTACCTTGTCGAGGAGAGCCAGGCGGTATGCCACCGGATCCTGTTTCGCCGCCGCCGCAAGCTCGTCCATGAAGCTCTCGGTCACGAACACGTTGTGAGACGGTCCGACGCTGCGCCAGAACGCCGTCGGAATGCCCGGCGGTTCCACATGCACATATTCGACGTGGAAGTTTGGGAGATCATAGACGAGGTTGATCGCGCCTTCAGTGGTGTCGGGATCGAGACCGTCCTTGAAGAACGCTGGAAAATACCGCGCGATGATCGAAGACCCGGCAAATCGATTGTTCCACGCGACCGGCATCCCCTTGGCGTCGAGGGCGGCAGAGAGCCGGTCGACGAACATGGGCCGGTACATGTCGTGCTGGATGTCCTCCTCGCGGGTCCATACCACCTTCACGGGACCGTCAACATGCCTGGCGATTTCGACAGCGCGAAAGACGCCGTCGGCCTCCAGCCTGCGTCCGAAGCCGCCGCCGATCAGATGGTTATGCAGGACCACCTGGTCTGACGACATTCCTGCGGCCTTTGCCGCGAAAGCCTGCGCTCGAGTAATGGCCTGGTTGCCGACCCAGATTTCACAGCCGTCCTTGCGGACATGGACGGTACAGTTCATCGGCTCCAGCGCCGCATGCGCCAGGAACGGAACCTGATAGGTCGCCTCGACCTTGGTGGCGGACCCGGCCATTGCGCTTTCCACATCGCCGATGTTCTGGGCAACGGCACCCGGTTTCAGCGTCGCCTGCCCGAGATCGGCGGCAATCGCCTCAGTGGTGAGCGCTGCGTTCGGACCGTCGTCCCACTCGATTGCCAGGGCTGCCAGTCCCTTCTTGGCCGCTCCCATGTGGTCCGCCACAACGGCAACCGCATCGTCCAGCCGCACGACCTGGCGGACGCCCTTCACCGCTAGCGCCGCCGCGTCGTTGACGCTCTTCACGCGGCCGCCGAAGACAGGCGACTGCGCCAAGGTCGCGATTTTCACGCCCGGCGGACGAGCGTCAATTCCGTAGACCGCCGTTCCATTCACCTTCTGAGGCAAGTCGAGGCGTTTGGCAGGTGTGCCTATGAGTTTGAAGTCCTGTGGCCGCTTGAGCTCTACGTTTTCGGGGACCGGCATGTGTGCCGCATCGGCAGCAAGTTCGCCGTAGGCGAGACGCCGCCCGGTCCCAGCGTGGATCACCTCGCCGCTCTGCGCATGGCAGGTCTGGGGATCGACTTTCCAGCGGGCAGCCGCAGTCGAAACGAGCATGATGCGAGCCGTCGCGCCGGCTCGGCGCATCGGCTCCCATGCTGCACGGATCGCGCTGGAGTTTCCCGTCGCTTGCACTCCAAGCAGGGGATTGGCATAGAGCTTGTCATCCGGAGGGGCGTGTTCCAGCTGCACCTGCTTCAGGTCGACCTCCAGCTCTTCCGCGATGAGCATCGGGATCGACGTGTAAGTGCCCTGTCCCATCTCGACATAGGGCATGGTCAAGATGATCTTGCCGTCAGCTGTAACGCGGACGAACGCATTGGGCGTGAATGCGCCGGCTTCGGCCGCCTCGCCCCGTCCCAGCGGGAGAGTAAGACTGAGGACCAAGCCTCCACCCGCGGCTGCGGCGGCCTGCAGGAAGCTGCGCCGCGAGAGAATGTTTGCTGAAGCCTGCTCACCCCGACAGGAAACCCGGGACTTGCGCTGATCGATGATCATGATCGCCTCCCCTTTCAGCCCGCGGCCGCGTGCTTGATTGCCTCGCGGATGCGCAGATAGGTCCCACAGCGGCAAATATTGCCGGACATCGCGTCGCTTATGTCGGAATCGGTCGGGTGCGGATTGCCTGCGAGCAGCGCTGCGGCGGACATGATCTGGCCAGACTGGCAGTAGCCGCATTGCGGCACCTCATGATCGAGCCAGGCTTGCTGCACCTTGGCACCGGCCGCCGTCCCACCGATCGCCTCGATCGTGGTGATCTCGGATTCGCCGATACTGTCCATCGTTGTGATGCAGGATCGAACTGGCGCCCCGTCGACATGCACGGTGCAAGCGCCACACAGCGCCATGCCACATCCGAATTTGGTTCCGGTCATACCGAGCACGTCGCGCAGCACCCACAGAAGTGGCGTGTCGTCATCGACATCGACGCTATGCGCCTGACCGTTGACTTTGATGGTGAAGGCCATGGGTTCCTCCGAGGTGGTCCGCGTCACTGCAGATTGAAGAGCGGCGCGATGTTGGCCGCGCCTTACAGCTCGCTCTATCGGGGAATAAGAAGTGCGGAAGGGGCTCCGAATCTATAGTACAATGGTGTTGCTGATAGGTTGGGATAGGTGATGAGAGCACCCCCCTGATACGGATGCTCTCGACGCCGGCCCGATACCATGGTCTCGACGATACCATCGTTCAATAGCGGCCTTCTCGTGCCGGCCTCAGAGTCCGGGCACCCGACCGTGTTGCCGCGGGAGGCACATGTGGAAGCGAATACGAACACCCCGCAGGGTCGGCTCGCTCGATCGTCACCGGCAAATTGGCGAATCACGTTGGACAATCCGCCCCTGAATATCCAGCCGAAACGGTAGCCGGGAGAACGAGATGGATGAGCGAACCGTGCGGGTGGCTCTGGATCGGCATTGGAGCGCTTCCGATACGAACGACTTCGAAGTGGAGCACCAGATCTACCGAGAGGACGCGGTGCTCGAATATCCGCAATCGGGCGAGCGCATCCGCGGGAGAGAAAGGATTCAGGCGTCGCGCGCCGCACAGCCGAACCGGAAGCGCTTCACGGTGCGGCGGATAATCGGCTCGGGCGACCTCTGGATCACCGAATATCTGCTAACCTATGACGGGCAGCCGTCTTACACAGTGAGCATTATGGAGTTCCTCGACGGGAAGGTGGCCCGCGAGACACAGTATTTCGGCGATCCGTTCACGCCGGGACCTTCGCGCGCGCAATGGGTCGAGCGGATGTCGTGAAACCTCGCCGCAGGTTTCTATCTTCGTTCCGATTCACGCCGCGCGTCCGAAAGGCTCAGCCTCGCCGCCATGTTCACCAGCTCCGGCAGCGAACGGGCCATCATCTTTCGCATCACCTGGCCCCGATGCGCCTTCACCGTGATCTCACTGATGCCCAGCTCGAAGCCGACCTGCTTGTTCAGCAGTCCGGAGACGACCAGCGTCATCACCTCCTGCTCGCGTCGGCTGAGCGAAGCGTGACGATCCCTGAGCGTCCGCAGCTCCCTGTCGAGGACAAGCGCGGTCCTGCTGCGATCGAGTGCCTGTTCGACCGCACTCAGCAGCGCCTCGTCGCTGAACGGCTTCATCAGAAACTCGACCGCGCCGGCCTTCATTGCCTTTACCGTCACCGGCACGTCGGCATAGCCGGTCACGAAAATGATCGGCATGTCGGTCCGTTCGACGGAAACGAGCCTCTGCAGGTCGAGACCGTTGAGATCGGGAAGATTGACGTCAAGGATCAGACAGTTCGGGACCAGCGGTCTGGGGCGGTCCAGGAATTCCTGGGCCGACCCGCATGTCTCCGGCTGCCAGCCGGCGGAGCGGATCAGCAACTCCAGGGATTCACGCACCGATACGTCATCGTCGACGACATACACGACAGGGGTTTCGTGTGACATTGATGCCGACCTCGCCCCATCGCCCGGTGCAACCGCCAGTTCCGAGTGCATCGCAATTATCCCCTCGATGATGAAGATATCAAGACGCAGTGGTCAGCGGACCCAGAGCCGCCTTGAGCGCCTCCTGAAGAGCCGTATCGCTGAACGGCTTGAACAAACAGTCCGCCGCTCCTTGTCCCATGAGGCGCGGCCTCACCGTATCGTCCTTGTGCGCCGTGATGAAGACGATCGGAATCGACTCCCCGCGACGCTGCAGCTCACTTTGCAGCTCAGGTCCTGTCATGCCGGGCATGGCGACATCCAGCACCAGGCACCTGGTCTGGGCAACGCTGCCCGACGCCAGGAATTCTTCCGCCGAGGAGAATGCCATGGCGCTGAAACCGAAGGCTCTCAGCAGGTCTGGCAGGGACTCGCGCACGGATTCGTCGTCATCTACGACCGACACGAGCGGAAGGGTAGTTGTCATTGGACCCCCGCTGAACTCTGGGCATTGCCGGCAGTAGGGGGCCGCGATGCGCCTGGGTGCTGCGCGGCAGCATGATCCCTCGAATATTGAGGGATGGCGAAGGAGAATGTAGCGCCCGGGCCAACGTTCGGTTTCGTCCACAGGCGCCCGCCATGGCTCTCGATGATGGAGCGGCTGACCGCCAGCCCGATCCCCATGCCATCGCTCTTGGTCGTGTAGAAGGCTTGAAAGAGCTGCTCCATCGCCTCGGGCCTGAAGCCGACGCCGGCATCCTGCACGGTCAGCTTCACGTGATGTTCCTCGCCCGGTTCGGTCCTGATGAGCAATCGCCGTGGACGATCGTCGATGCCGCTCATGGCATCGGACGCGTTGCGCAGCAGGTTCATGATCACCTGCTGAAGCTGGATACGGTCACCGCCAGCGAGCGGAAGTCCGGCGGCGAGCTCGGTGCGCAGCACCACGCGGCTCCGCTGCAGGTCGCCCCACGCCAACGCAATTACCTCCCGAACGGCCTCGTTCAGATCCACCGGTTCGATGGCGACGGTCCTTTTGCTGAAGAGCGAGCGCAATCGCGAGATGACGTCGGCAGCGCGATTGCCGTCGCGGATGGTACGGCGCGCAGTCTCCTGCGCGACCTCGATATTCGGTGGGTCGGCCGACAGCATGCGCAGGCACGTGCTGGCGTTCGTGACGATGCCCGACAGCGGCTGATTGACTTCATGGGCGATCGATGCCGTCAGCGCGCCAAGGCTCATGATCCGGGTGACCTGCGCAAGTTCGGATCGAAGCTTCTCGAGCGCTTCTTCCGAGTGCCGGCGCTGGGTCACATCCAGGACGGCCCCGATATACTCGACCTGATCGCTACCGTCCCCGGCCCGGTGTGCGATCAGGTGCAGGTACTTGATCGACTGGTCGGGCAGCGTGATCCGATGCTGGTATTCGAAGTTGCTTTCGCCACGTTGCGCTCGTTCAATCATGTCCATCATCAGCGGCATGTCTTCGGGATGGACCCGGCTTGCGATCCGCTCGAGCGTCACCACGGTACCCGGCTCGAACTCGAAGATGCGGTAGAGCTGCTCCGACCAGATGACCTCGCCGCTTGCGACATGCCAGGACAGGTTGCCCATTCGAGCGAGGTGCTGTCCTTCCGCCAGGAACGCTTCGCTACGCTTGAGCGCCTCTTCCGCGCGTTTCCGGTCGTCGATGTCGGTGTTGACCCCGTACCATTTGACGATGCTGCCCGTTTCGTCCCGGAATGGGTTCACGCGGAACAGCCACCATCGATATTCGCCATCGCGACGTCGCAGCCGAGCTTCCGCCTCACCTGGTTTTCCGGAAGCGAGTATTGCCTGCCAGGTAGCCGCCAGCCCGCCCAGGTCATCCGGATGGACTGCGGCCGTCCAGCCCCAATCGCGCGCCTGCTCCGCGGAGAAGCCGACGTAGTCGAGATAGTGCCTGCTCAGGAACTCGGCGGTTCCGTCCGGCCGCGCCGACCAGGCCAGCACAGGGATGCTGTCGATGGTGACCTGCAGGTTGCGCTCGCTCGCCGCGAGAGCCTCCTCGGCGCGTTTGCGCTCATCGATGTCGATCAACAAGTGGAACCAGCGAAGGATATGGCCTTGCGGATCCCGGAGGGGAAAGCCGCGGACATTGTGCCAACGATAGATGCCGTCGGCGCGGCGGTGGCGGCTCTCGACGTTGTACGCACTTCCCTTTTGATGTGCCTCCAGCTGCGCGGCGATCGTCCGCTCGAGGTCATCGGGATGGACGACGTCGGAAGCCGTCCAGCCTTTCAACTCCTCGAATGTCCTGCCGAAATAGTCGAGGGTGGGTTGATTGACACCTTCGACTTCGCCGGATGGCGTCGTGACCGCGACCGGAACAGGGATGCTGTCGACGATCAACTGAAAATCGAGCTCGCGCCGCCGCAAAGTCTCCTCGGCTTGCCGCAAATCTTCGACGTCCGTGGCCATTCCGCACCATTTGATGATCTGGCCGGCATGGTCGCGCATCGGCTCGCACTGGATCCGGAACCGGTGATATTTTCCGTCGAAGCGTCGCAGACGGGCTTCCATTTCGCCGGTCTTCCCAGACGCCAGAATTGATGTCCAGCGTTCGAGCAATTGCGGCAAGTCGCCCTTGTCGGCTGCGAGTTGCCATGCCCGGCCGCGGACCTGATCCAGACCGAGACCTGTGTAGTCGGACCAGCGTCGATTGACGAAGTCGATGGGCCCGTCCGGCGCTGCAGTCCAGACCATGGCCGGTAGCGCGTCCAATACGCGGCCGAGATCAATCTCCATTGCGATTCTTTCCATCCTTGGTGGCGACGATGCGCCAGCCCCACGCGAAGCGTCTATTATGCCTTGGTGTCGGTTTCGCGGTTGAAGGCATCCGGGCGCGGATTCATCCAAAGTACCGCCGACACCATGGTGCAATAGATTTCCCTCTGCGTGTACTCGATCTTTCGGCGCTTCAGAACAGAGGGAGCTGCGTAACGGACGACTACATCAGTCGACCGGGCGACGATCCGACTGCTTCGCAAAGGAAGCGAGAGAAACCATGACGACACAGGTTTACGGGAAGGAGACCACCGCGCTCCTCGTGATCGATCCGTACAACGACTTCGAAGGTGTGGTGCGCTTTGGTCAGAAGCTTGAAGTAGACGCTCAAGCCATCTCGCGCTGAGGAGCTGAACTTTGACCTCTTCGCGGCCGGCACCCATCCAGGAAGAGGCGTGCGCAATATCGCGCCCGCTTGGCGATCTCGGCGCGACCCGGCGGCTTGCGCTGGCCAAGCATGATGGCGCGCTGCGGCTCCATGATCATCATGCCTCTCAGCATTCCGACCGCGGTCGACGGATCGTCGATCTCGATTTTTCCGAGGTCGCGTTGCCGGTTCAGCCATGCCTCCATTGTCTGGGTTGTGCGGCGCAAAGCAAACTCGGCGAAGGTGGCGGCTATTTCCGGAAAGCGGTCGCACTCCGCGAACACCAGACGAAGGGTCAGCACCGTCTCCTCGTCGAAGGTCAAGGTGCCATAGGAGATGAGGATGTGCTCGAGCGCCTCCTCGATCGGGAGCGCATCGAGCACCCTTTCGTCCATCTCCAGAATGAAACGCGAAATCCGCTCGGAAACGACGTTCTGGAACAGCTCGGCCTTGCTCGGGATCAAGCGATACATGGTCTTTGTCGAGATGCCCGCGCGCTCCGCCACGCGCGCGCAGCTGGCGCCGGCGTAGCCGTTTGCGTGAAACTCCTGGCGCGCGGCCGCGATGACGAGTCGCCGCGTCTCCTCGTCAGGCCGGAGCTGCGGACGTCCGCGTGGTCGCTTTGCGACTTTGGTGTTATGGACCATGACCATTTTCCAAATTCCATTGACAGCCCGCTTTCCTCAAGCTATTTATGAAAATAGCGATTTTCCTTAATAGGGCAAGCCCACCGTTTTGGTAGCCCCGGGAAAGGTAAAGGCCATGAGCCAGCATCAGACAGTTTTCACGATGGAAAAGGCTGTTCCTAGCGCCGAGGCAGCACCTGGCATCGAGATGCCACGCGAGCTCCCCGTAACCGACCCGCACCAGCTCCCGGCGGTTACAGATGTGCCGAATACCTCGCGGAAGCGGTGGCTGCGCAATCTGCTCTTTGCCAGCGCGGCTGTCGCCGCTCTCGCCGGCGGAGCCTATTATGGCTGGCAATACTGGACAGTCGGTCGCTTCCTGGTGTCGACGGACGACGCTTACGTCAAGGCCGACAGTACGACGATCGCTCCAAAGATTTCCGGCTATATCGGCGCGGTGCTCGTCGGCGACAACGAGGCGGTTAAGGCGGGTCAGGTGCTGGCGCGCATCGACGACCGCGACTTCAAGGTTAGCCTCGAGCAGGCCGAGGCCCAGGTCGACGCAGCAAAGGCCAACATCGCCAACAAGCAGGCTGGCATCGTCGCCCAGCAATCGCAGATCAACGCTGCCAAGGCGACGGTCGCGGTCGACCAGGCCAATGAGACTTTTGCCGAGCAGGACGACAAGCGCTACGCCGACCTGGCCAAAACGGGCTATGGCACCGTACAGAATGCCCAGGAAGCGGCCTCGAAGATCGCCGCCGCCCGCGCGGCCGTGGCGCGTGATACGGCCGCGCTCGATAGCGCCACGAGGCAGCTCGATGTGGTCAAGGCCGAGCTCGCCCAGGCCGAAGCTGCGCTCGCTCAGGCTCAGGCTGCCCGGGACCAGGCTCAGCTGAACCTGTCCTACACCGCCCTCGTCGCGCCGATTGATGGAGTGATCGGCAACCGCACATTGCGCGTCGGCCAATATGTTCAGGCCGGCACACAGCTGATGGCTGTGGTGCCGACCGCGGACGCCTATATCGTCGCCAACTACAAGGAAACCCAGCTCACCGACGTGCATGCCGGCCAGCCGGTCGACATCGAGGTCGATACGTTCCCTGGTCGGGTCTTCAAGGGCCATGTCGACAGCCTTTCACCGGCGAGCGGCCAGGAATTTGCCCTGCTGCCTCCGGACAATGCCACCGGCAACTTCACCAAGGTGGTGCAGCGCATCCCGGTAAAGATCGTGCTCGACCATGCAAGCCCGCTTTCGGTCGTGCTGCGGCCGGGCATGTCGGTCTATCCGACCATCGACACCAAGGCTGCGACGACGGAACTCGCCTCGACATCCGAACGGGTCAACTAAGCGCGATCAGGCTCACCGGCCAAGCTATGGCAGGAGGGTGCGATGTCTGCCACGACGAATACCATCTCGCTCAGCTCTCACGGCACCGTCACTGCGGCGCCTTCATCCGAGCGGGCGAGCACTACGGCCTGGATCGCGGTGCTGGCCGGCATGATCGGCGCATTCATGGCGATCCTCAACATCCAGATCACCAATGCGTCGCTGCTCGACATCGAGGGCGGCATCGGCACGGGCGTGGACAACGGCGCCTGGATCTCGACCTCCTATCTCATCGGCGAGATCGTGGTGATCCCGCTCACCGACTATCTGAGCCGGGTGTTCTCGTTCCGGCGCTACATGCTGGCGAACGCTATCCTGTTCCCAATCTTCTCGGCGGCCTGCGCTTTCGCCCATGACCTCGGCTCGATGATCGTGCTGCGTGGCCTGCAGGGCTTTGCCGGCGGCGTGCTGATCCCGATGGCCTTTACGATGGTGCTGACAAAGCTGCCCAAGTCGCAGCAACCGTTCGGCCTGGCGATCTTCGCGCTCTCCGTCACCTTCGCGCCGGCGATCGGCCCGACCATCGGCGGCTATCTCACCGAGACCTATGGCTGGCAATCGATCTTCTTCGTCAACACGCCGCCCAGCATCATCATGGTGGTCGCACTGTTCCTGACGCTCGAAAAGCAGCCGATGCAGCTTTCGCTTCTGAAAGGCGGCGACTGGGCCGGCATCGTCACCATGGCGATCGGGCTTTCGGCGCTGCAGACCGTGCTTGAGGAAGGCAACAAGGACGACTGGTTCCAGTCGCCCTTCATCGTCAAGCTCGCGCTCACTGCAGCCGTGTTCCTTATTGCCTTCGTGGCCATCGAACTCACGGTGAAGAAGCCGCTCGTCCAGTTGCGCCTTCTCAAGCAGCGCAATTTCGGCGTCGGCGTTCTCGTCAACGTGCTGGTCGGCGTTGCCCTGTTCGGCACGGTCTACATCCTGCCCCAGTATCTCGGCCAGGTGCAGCGCTACAATGCCGAGCAGATCGGCTACGTGCTCGCCTGGACCGGCCTGCCCCAGCTTGCGATCATCCCGCTCGTGCCACTTTTGATGAAGCGGTTCGACGCGCGCTTGATCGGCTTCGTCGGCATCAGCATCTTTGCGGCCAGCTGTTTCATGAACGTCGCCCTGTCGCTGGACAGCGCCGGCGACCAGTTCTTCGTGCCCAACATCGTGCGAGCCATCGGCCAGGCGCTGGTGCTGACACCGATCACAGTGATCACCACAGCCGGCATCGCGCCGAGCGAGGCGGCTGCCGCATCGGGCCTTTCGAACATGCTCCGCAACCTCGGCGGCGCGGTAGGGACGGCGACGCTCGCGACGGTGCTCACCAAACGCGAGCAGTTCCATTCGAATATCATTGGCCAGTCGGTGACCGTCTACCGGGACGAGGTGCGCGACAGGATCGACCAGCTGACGCAGTACTTTCTGGCGCATGGCGTGTCGGACCCGGCGCTCGCCCAGGCCAAGGCGATCGCCGCAATCGGCGCAACCGTCCATCGTCAGGCGCTGATCCTGGGCTTCAGCGACACATTTGCCGTGATCGGCATCGTCCTTGCGCTCGCCGCCATCGCGCTGCTCTTCACCCGAAAGATCGCCATCGGCGGCGGAGGTGCGGGCGCGCATTGAGCCGGCACGAACTACTCCCCGCGTCAGCCGATCAAAAACTATCGCCGATACCATCGTGCAATGGATTTCCGCTCACCGCGAGTTGATCCTTCTGTGCACGTCCGATTGATGGGATCAGGAGGAGTCAGTGTCAGCGACATCGCTTTCTCCCACTCGGCGTGAACTGCTTGCGGCTACGGCTGCCGCCGGAGCCATCGGCATTCTCCCCGGAACGCTTGGCGTCGCGGCTGCAGGAGACGTAGTCCGCCCTTTCACCGTCAGCATCCCGGAGGATGAAATCGACGATCTTCGCCGGCGCATCGCTGCGACCCGCTGGCCTGACCGGGAGACGGTCAGTGACCAGTCCCAGGGCATACAGACCGAGAAGCTCAGGCCGCTCGTCGAATACTGGGGTACTGGCTATGACTGGCGCAAGGCGGAGGCCAGGCTGAACGCTCTGCCCCAGTTCATGACCACGATCGACGGCCTCGACATCCATTTCATTCACATTCGTTCGAAAGTGCCCAATGCCTTGCCGCTGATCATGACGCATGGATGGCCCGGATCGGTGCTGGAACTGCTCAAGACCATCGGCCCGCTCACGGATCCGTCCGCCCATGGCGCTGCTTCCGAGGACGCGTTCGACCTCATACTGCCGTCGATGCCGGGCTATGGCTTCTCCGGCAAGCCGACGGATACAGGCTGGGGCGTCGATCGCATCGCGAAAACCTGGATAGAGCTGATGCAGCGTCTTGGCTATACGCGCTATGTCGCTCAGGGTGGCGATTGGGGCTCTCCCGTTTCCGGCGCCATGGCGCGTCGGGCCCCTGCCGGCTTGCTCGGCATCCACATGAACTTGCCTGCAACGGTTCCGCCGGAGATCGCCGCGCTGCTGGCCGCAGGCGGTTCTGCGCCTGCGGGGCTCTCCGAGAAGGAACTCGCGGCTTTCGACGCGCTCAGCTCGGCTGCCAAAATGGGAAACAGGTCCTATGCGGTGATGATGGGCAGCCGGCCGCAGACGATAGGCTATTCGATCACGGACTCCCCGGCCGGGCTCGCGGCATGGATGCTCGGGCATCCCGGCTTCTCGACTTGGACCTATGACCGCACCGATCCCGAAAAATCCCCCGACGAGGTGCTGGACGACATCACGCTTTACTGGGTGACGCATACCGCTACCTCGGCCTCGCGGCTGTACTGGGAGCACGCCGGGGCCAGCCCTATTTTCGCAGCCGCGCAGAAGACGTCCGAGATTACGCTGCCGGTAGCCATCACCGTCTTTCCCGGCGAAAGCTACCAGGCCCCGGAGACGTGGGCCCGTCGCGCCTATCGCAACCTGATCTACTTCCACGAGGTCGACAAGGGCGGCCATTTCGCCGCGTGGGAGGAGCCGGACCTCTTCTCCACCGAGCTGCGCGCCGCATTCCGGCCGTTGCGGTAGCAACGCGGAGCGCCCGATGGCCTCTACATCGTAGCAGCAAGCAAAGGAGCGATCATGACCCGACTTGCGATCATCGTCACAATCGACGTCGTGCCCGGCCGCCGCGATCAGTTCTTGCCATTGTTGTTGGCCCATCGAGCCCGTTGCCTGAAAGATGAACCTGGAACTTTGCAGTTCGAAGTCCTGGTACCTCGCGATCACGACAGCAAGCTACTCTCTTACGAAGTCTATCAAGACGACGTGGCGTTCGAGGCCCATCGGGCAGGACCATCCATCGCGCAGTGGCGCGAAGAGAGCGCCGAAATGGTCCGACAGGTTCAGGTGACGAGATGCACAATCGCACAATCCCGGGCGTAGCGCGGCTGTGCGATCCGCTCGTCATACTGGCGAACTGACGGCTTCTGTGGGAGGAGTCATGAGCACCGCCGCCACAACGATCCGCCGCGAACCGGAACTGCTCGGCCAAACCGTCGTTGTCATCGGCGGAACCTCTGGCATCGGGCTGGAAACCGCCCGACGCGCCCGCGCTGAGGGAGCCGGCGTCATTCTCACCGGGCGCAATCGCGAGCGACTGGATCAGGCGGCACGCGAGCTCTGCGCGGAGGACACTGCCGCCTTCGATGCCAACAATCCGGCCTCACTGCAGTCGTTCTTCCACGGTCTGCCAGCCCCGATCGACCATGTGATGGTCACCGCCGGGGCTCCCCACTACCGCCCTCCCCTCGAGATGTCGCCGGAGGAGGCACGCCACGATCTCACAGAGCACTTGCTGCTTGCGCTCAACGTCGCACGCAGCGCCGCCGGCAAGGTTCGGCCGTTGGGATCCCTCACATTCATGGGCGGCACGGGCGCACGTCGCCCGCGGCCTGGCTTGGCAATCATCTCGACCGTCAGCGTTGCACTGCCAGCCCTGATCGCCAGTCTCGCGATCGAGCTCGCGCCGGTCCGCGTCAACGTGATCGCCGCAGGCTTCGTTGATACGCCGCTATCGGCATCGCTGCTCGGCGGGAATCTCGACAAGCGGCGCGACGAGCTCAGGGCGACATTGCCCATCCGGCGCGTCGTAACGCCGGCCGACGTCGCCGCTCTGGCCGTCCACATCATGAGCAACACGGCACTGACGGGCGCGACATACGACATAGACGGCGGCCAGCAGCTCGTCTCGTGATCAGCGCAAGGCGCGAGCCACCGATACCATCGCGCAATTGATCGCGCCTCCCGCCGCCACCATTCTCGAAACGATCAAAACCGAGGGAGATCGACATGGGTGATACGCTGACTGGCAGTGGCGCGGCGACTGGGACCGCGAACCCCGTTGCCGAACTGAAGCTCGAAGTCGTCGTCATTCCTGTTTCGGATGTCGATCGCGCCAAGCGCTTTTACGGCGGCCTCGGCTGGAGGCTCGACGCCGACTTCGCCAATGGCGACGATTTTCGGGTCGTTCAGTTCACGCCTCCGGGTTCGCCGACCTCGATTCACTTCGGCAAGGGCGTTACGTCGGCAGCCCCGGGCTCGGCCCAGAGACTCTACCTCATCGTATCCGATATCGAGGCGGCGCGCGCTGCGCTCGTTGCTCGCGGCGCCGATGTAAGCGAGGTGTTCCATCGCACCGCCGTCGGCGGCCCCACTGTCAGCGGCGCGGACCCGGAGCGGCGCAGCTACAATTCCTTCGCCACCTTCAACGATCCGGACGGCAATAGCTGGCTCCTTCAGGAAATCACGGCGCGGCTGCCCGGACGCGTGGACGCAGAAGATACGACATTCGCGTCGATCACAGACCTGGAGGCCGCTCTCAAACGCGCAGCCACCGCCCATGGCGAGCATGAGAAGCGCAATGGCGGCCAGCGCGATGAGAACTGGCCAGCCTGGTACGCCCAGTACATGGTCGCGGAGCAAGCCGGCAAAGCGTTGCCGGAATGACCGGATCGGGGACGGAGATCCAGCCGAGACGTCGCTCTTGCCTCACAATGTTTGCTCGCAATCCCTATATTTCGACTGAAGACCGAACAAAGAGGAGATGCAGATGAGTGCTACGAGCGAACGCGCTGTGCTTGCCGGTGGCTGCTTTTGGGGGATGCAGGATCTGATCCGCCGCTACCCCGGCGTGATTTCGACCCGTGTCGGATATAGCGGCGGCGACGTGCCCAATGCCACCTATCGCAATCATGACGGCCATGCCGAGGCGATCGAGATCGTGTTTGATCCGACCAAGATCAGCTACCGCGACCTGCTGGAATTCTTCTTCCAGATTCACGATCCGACCACCCGCAATCGCCAGGGCAACGATGTCGGCACCAGCTACCGCTCGGCGATCTTCTATGTGAACGACGAGCAGAAGCGCGTCGCGGAAGAGACTATTGCTGATGTCGATGCCTCGGGTCTATGGCCAGGCAAGGTCGTGACCGAAGTGACGCCTGTCGGCGATTTCTGGGAAGCGGAGCCCGAGCACCAGGACTATCTCGAGCGGTATCCCAACGGCTACACCTGCCATTTCCCACGGCCGAACTGGAAGCTCCCCAAGCGCGAGGAAATCCGGCGGGCCGGGTAAGGGCAACGTAGGAAATCGCGGCAGGTAGCGCGATCGGGGTGTTGAGAATAGCGCGGCGCCAGTGCCCCCCTCCCCCTTGTGGGGAGGGATTCAGGGTGGGGGTGCCTCGCGATGACCCTGCGCGGTTGGCTGAATCAGACGGCACAACTCCGGCTTGGCTTAGCGCCGGTCGCACCCCCACCCTGAATCCCTCCCCACAAGGGGGAGGGGGTCATCAGCGTCGCGCCTCCAAATGCGATTGCCCAGGTATGTCTGTCCTCGTCATGCCTTGTAGTCTCAACCCGATTGCTCACTGCTCCAACCAACCCAAAGGTATCGCCGACACCTTGGTGTAATAGATTTGCGCCCGCTGACAGTCGATCTCTCCTCTCGCATCCGAGCGCGTCATTGGACAGAGGAGGACCAACATGTCAGCAACATCGCTTTCGCCCACGCGACGCGAACTGCTTGTCGCGACCGCTGCCGTCGGTGTCGTCGGCATGCTGTCCGGCACGCAGAGCATAGCGGCCGGTAGCGACCAGATGCGCCCCTTCAGCGTCAGCTTTCCGCAGAGTGACCTCGACGATCTGCGCCGGCGCGTGGCCGCGACCCGCTGGCCGGACAAGGAAACGGTCACGGACGACACGCAAGGCGTGCAGCTCGCAACCGTCCAAAAGCTCGCGAAATACTGGGCGACCGACTACGACTGGGCCAAAATGCAGGCCCGGCTCAACGCCCTGCAGCAATTCGTCACCGAAATCGACGGACTGGAAATCCACTTCATCCATGTCCGGTCGAAACACGAGAATGCGTTGCCGGTGATCGTCACGCATGGCTGGCCGGGCTCGATCATCGAGCAGATGAAGATCATCGGCCCGTTGACCAATCCTACCGCGCATGGCGGCAAGGCATCGGATGCGTTCCACGTGGTGATCCCGTCGCTGCCGGGCTACGGTTTCTCCGGCAAGCCCACGGCCCCCGGCTGGACGCCGGTGCGCATCGCCAAGGCATGGGCGACGCTCATGCAGCGCCTCGGCTACACCAGATATGTCGCGCAGGGCGGCGATTGGGGGAATGCCGTATCCGAGCAGATGGCGCTTCAGGAGCCGCCCGGATTGCTCGGCATCCACACCAACATGGCGGCCACCGTTCCTGCAGATATCTCGAAGGCGCTCGCTGCCGGCAGCCCGCCGCCCGCCGGGCTCTCGCCGGACGAGAAGCGCGCTTACGAGCAACTCGATGACTTCTACAAGCATGGGCTGGGCTACGCCATCGAGATGAACAATCGCCCGCAGACGCTGTACGGGATCGTCGATTCGCCGGTTGGCCTCGCGGCGTGGATGCTCGACCACGACATACGCAGCTATGAGCTCATTGCACGCGTGTTCGATGGAAAAACCGAAGGGCTCACCCGCGACGATATTCTCGACAACGTCACGCTGTACTGGTTGACCAACACGGCGATCTCCTCAGCACGCCTCTATTGGGACAATGCGCACAACCCGACGGGCGGCTTCTTTGATCCGAGGGGCATCAAAATCCCGGTCGCCGTCAGCGCCTTTCCGGACGAGATCTATCAGGCGCCGCAGAGCTGGGCCGAGAAGGCCTACCCGAAGCTCATCCACTACAACAGGCTCCCCAAAGGCGGGCACTTCGCGGCCTGGGAACAGCCGGACGCCTTTTGCGACGAGTTGCGGGTGTCGTTCCGGCCGCTGCGTCAGGATATCTGAAGCGAGCGGGCGGATGCCGCCTGCTCTCCTCCCGAGGCGGACCGGGCTCCAGGCTCGGTCCGCCGCAAATCGTTGATCCGGCGGTCGGCTTGCGTGGCGAGCCGATCGCCGCCGAATGATGCTCGCCACACAATCGCAGAGGTTGCGCAATGGACGAAGCCAAGGACCACGAGGCAATCGATCAGCGGCGCCGCCGTGTCATCGGCGCTGCGGCAATGACATTCGCGGCTGTCGAGCTTGGCTTGAACTCGCCCGCCAAAGCGGCGTCGAGCGGGACGAACCAGGCAACGGGGTCTGCGGCGCAGGCAGTACCGAACTCATTCGGTCCGCTCAGGCAGATCGACGCCGGCGTGCTGAACGTCGGCTACGCCGAACTGGGCCCGGCCGACGGCGCGCCGGTCATCCTGCTGCACGGCTGGCCTTATGACATCCACAGCTACATCGACGTCGCGCCCCTGCTCGCCTCGAAGGGCTATCGCGTGATCGTGCCGCACCTGCGCGGATACGGCACGACGCGTTTCCTGGCGAGCGATGCGATGCGCAACGGCCAGCCGGCGGCGCTCGCCGCAGACACGACCGCGCTGATGGACGCGCTCGGGATCGAGAAGGCGACCATCGCAGGCTATGACTGGGGCGCCCGGACTGCGAATATCGTCGCCGCCCTTTGGCCGGAACGCTGCAAGGCGATGGTCTCGGTGAGCGGCTACCTCATCGGCAGCCAGCAGGCCGGCAAGGTGCCGCTACCGCCGAAGGCCGAGCTGCAGTGGTGGTACCAGTTTTACTTCGCCACCGATCGCGGCCGCGACGGCTACGAGAAATACACGCACGATTTCGCCCGGCTGATCTGGCAGCTCGCCTCACCGAAGTGGAATTTCGACGACGCCACCTTCCAGCGCAGCGCCGCGGCCTTCGACAATCCGGATCACGTCGCGATCGTCATCCATAACTATCGCTGGCGGCTTGGCCTTGCCGAAGGCGAAGCGCAGTATGACGATCTGGAGAAAAAGCTCGCGCAAGCACCCGTCATCGCCGTGCCTACCATCACCCTCGAAGGTGACGCCAATGGTGCGCCGCATCCGGACGCCAGCGCCTATGCCAAGATGTTCTCGGGCAAGTACCAGCACCGGGTGATTACCGGCGGCATCGGGCATAACCTGCCCCAGGAAGGGCCGCAGGCCTTCGCTGATGCCGTCGTCGAGGTGGCAGCCGGTAGCTAGCGCCTTCGGCTTTGGGGTTGGTGCTGCCCCTCACACGAGCCCTCTCCCGGGGAGACATGCACCTTGTCAGCCAAGCACTCCGGGGATGCCGACGGCTTCACACGAAGCTCACAATGATGACGCCGCCTCCGATCACCAATGCCAGACCGGCGATCAGCATCGGCAACAGCGTGCGTTTGTCGTGGTGAACATCCGGCGTGCAATTTGCGCTGGCGCAAACAAGTGAACGGCAGGCAATGCCTACCAAGGCGGTTGGTAGCTGGACGAGATACCAATGGCTACTGAACGACTCGGCCTCTATCGGTGAGGGGCTAACTTCCAGAAGCTCGTTGCCGCCCCCGAAGCAGCCGGATATGGTGAAGACGGTTTGGCCAAGATTGACCCTGGGGAACTGGCTGCGTTGCATTCGACTTGCCGCGACAGCGCCTGAGGGGAACAACACAATTAACAACCAGGGAACACATCGATGATGTTGGAGACTATCACGTTCCGTTCGCGCCGCCTTCTCGCTGGCGCCGCCGTTGCAGCACTGGTGCTCGCTGGGGCCCCGGCGCTCGCCGACACGCCTCCGGACACGCTCGTCCAGGCCTGGGCGATCGACGACATCATCTCGCTCGATCCGGGCGAAGCATTCGAGCTGTCGACCGGCGAGATCACCGGCAATACCTACGACATGCTCGTCAAGCTCGACATCAACGACACAACCAAGGTGGTCGGCGACATCGCCGAGAGCTGGACGGTATCCGACGACGGCCTGACCTACACCTTCAAGCTGAAGCCGAACCTGACCTTCGCTTCCGGCAACCCGATCACCGCGGACGACGTAGCCTGGTCGTTCGAGCGCGCGGTCAAGCTCAACAAGAGCCCGGCCTTCATCGTCCAGCAGTTCGGCCTCACCGCTGACAACGTTGCCGAGAAGGCAAAAGCCGCTGACCCGTCGACCTTCGTGTTTACCGTCGACAAAGCCTATGCGCCGAGCTTCGTGCTCAACTGCCTGACCGCCACCGTAGCTTCGGTAGTCGACAGCAAGCTGGTCAAGGATCATGTCGCTTCTGTCACGCCAAGCGACGAGTACAAGTTCGACAACGACTTCGGCAACGGCTGGCTCAAGACCAACTTCGCCGGGTCGGGGCCGTTCAAGACGCGCGAATGGCGCGCCAACGAGGCCGTCGTGTTGGAGCGCAACGACAATTATTATGGCGAGAAACCCAAGCTCGCCCGCGTGGTCTACCGCCACGTCAAGGAAAGCGCCACGCAGCGTCTGATGCTCGAAAAGGGCGATGTCGACGTTGCCCGCAATCTACAGCCTAGTGACTACGAGGCCGTAGGCAAGAACCCGGACCTGGCCGTGACGGGGACGCCGAAGAGCACCGTCTTCTATTTCAGCCTGAACCAGAAGAACGACAAGCTCGCCAAGCCGGAGGTGCGCGAGGCCTTCAAATACCTGATCGACTATGAAGCGCTCGGCGGCACGCTGCTCAAGGGCATCGGCGTCATTCACCAGAACTTCCTGCCCAAGGGCATCCTGGGCGCGATCGACGAAACACCCTACAAGCTCGATGTCGCCAAGGCCAAGGAGCTTCTGGCCAAGGCCGGCCTGGCGGACGGCTTTACGGTGACGCTGGACACGCGCAGCGGCCAGCCGGAACAGGGCGTCGCAGAATTGATCCAGCAGACGGCGGCGCAGGCAGGCATCAAGATCGAGCTCGTCCCGGAGGACTTCAAGCAGCTCTTGACCCGTTACCGCGCGCGCCAGCACGACATGGCCATCCTGCAATGGGGCGTCGATTACTGGGATCCGAACTCCAATTCGGAGACCTTCTCGACCAACCCCAACAATGCCGACGACTCCATGAACAAGACGCTCGCCTGGCGCAACGCCTGGGAGGTGCCGGCCGACATCCAGCAGAAGTCGAAGGATGCCCTGCTGGAGCGTGATGCGGCAAAGCGCAGTGAGATGTATGGCGATCTCCAGAGGAAAGTGCGCGAACAGGGTCCGTTCACGTTCCTTTGGCAGCAGACCGAGGTCGCCGGCCTGCGCAAGAACGTCCAGGGCTTCAAGCTCGGGCCGACCTTCGATACCAACTTCATCGCGCCGGTCAGCAAATAACGAGCGATAACGCGTTGACGCTCGTATCTCCGACCGTCGAGCCAAGGAGGAAGCGCCGCAACGCTTCCTCCCTCTCCTGGGCGGTTCTGCGCTTTCTCCTGATGGCCGCGATCACCTTCCTGGGGCTGATCGCGGTGACATTCTTCATCGGCCGTGTGATACCGGTCGATCCCGTTCTTGCGATCGTGGGTGATCGCGCGCCGCATAGCGTCGTAGAGGCTGCGCGCAAGCAGTACGGTTTCGATCTGCCGCTCTGGCATCAGTTTTTCCTTTACCTGAAAAAGGCACTGACGGGCGATTTCGGCACATCGGTTCTCTCCACCTATCCGGTGATGCAGGACATCCGCCGGGTTTTTCCCGCGACCGTGGAACTCGCGACGCTCGGCGTCATCATCGGCCTCGTGCTCGGAATCCCGCTCGGGGTGCTCGCCGCCGTCAGGCGTGGCAGCCTGGTCGACCAGGCTGTGCGCATCATCGGCCTGATCGGCTACTCGATGCCGATCTTCTGGCTGGGGCTGCTCTGCCTGCTGGTTTTCTACGCACGTCTCGGCTGGGTGGAGGGTCCGGGCAGGATCGGCGTCGCCTATGAATACACCTTCACACCCATCACCGGCTTCTTCCTGATCGACGCCGTAGTTCAGCGCGACTGGAGCGCTTTCCGCGACATTTTCCGCCACATCATTCTGCCCGCTTCGCTGCTCGGCTATTTCTCCATGGCCTATATCAGCCGCATGACACGCTCCTTTATGCTCAACGAGCTTTCCCAGGAGTACATCGTCGCGGCGCGCGCCAAGGGCGTGTCGGAGGCGCGCATAGTCTGGGGCCACGCGCTGCGCAACGCGGCGGTGCCATTGGTGACTGTGATCGCGCTCTCCTATGCAACGCTGCTCGAAGGCTCGGTGCTGACGGAGACCGTCTTCTCCTGGCCCGGCATCGGGCTCTACCTCACCAATTCCTTGCAGAATGCGGACATGAACGCGGTGCTCGGCGCCACGATCGTCATCGGGGGAGTCTTCATCGGGCTCAACCTCCTGTCCGATCTGCTTTATCAGCTGCTCGACCCGAGGACGCGGACATGAGCGCGGCCGAAACCTCTCAACCAAGCTGGCGCGAGTGGCTGCTCACGGAGCGGCCACAGTCGCGCGTGCAGGCCAGGGCCGGACGCGCCTACATCAGCTGGCGGCGTTTTACCGCCAACAGGCTCGCAGTCGTGGGCCTGCTGATCATCGTCGCCCTGGTCATCGTCGCGATTCTTGCCGACCTGCTCGCGCCCTATTCGCCCGTCATCGGCGACGTCAGGACCATGCGCCTGTTGCCGCCCAGCTGGGAACACTGGATGGGGACCGACGATCTCGGCCGGGACATCTTTTCCCGTGTGATCTATGGCTCGCGCCTCACGCTCTACGTGATCGTCCTGGTGGCGATCATCGCCGCCCCGATCGGGCTCGTCATCGGAACGGTGGCCGGCTATGCAGGTGGCTGGACCGATGCGATCCTGATGCGCATCACCGACATCTTTCTTGCCTTCCCCAAGCTCATCCTGGCGCTTGCCTTCGTCGCCGCGCTCGGCGCCGGCATCGAGCACGCCATCATCGCCATCGCCATCACCTCATGGCCGCCCTATGCGCGCATTGCCCGCGCCGAGACGCTGACCATACGCTCGTCCGACTTCATCAGAGCGGTCGAGATCATGGGAGCCTCGCCGGCGCGCATCGTGCTGCGCCATGTCATGCCGCTCTGCATCTCCTCGCTGATCGTGCGCGTCACGCTCGACATGGCCGGCATCATCATCATCGCTGCCGGCCTCGGCTTTCTGGGGCTGGGTGCCCAGCCGCCCCTGCCGGAATGGGGCGCGATGATCGCCTCGGGCCGCCTGTTCATTCTCGACCAATGGTGGGTGGCGGCGATGCCGGGCATGGCGATCCTTTTGGTCAGCCTCGGCTTCAACCTCCTGGGCGACGGCCTGCGCGACGCGCTCGATCCAAGGGGCGAGCGATGAAGGAGCTAACGATGAGCACTCTGCTCACCGTCGAGGACCTGCGCGTCCGCTTCCCGACCCGCACAGGCGTCGTCGAAGCGGTGCGCGGCGTCTCCTTCGCGCTCGGCCGCGAAAGGCTGGGCATTGTCGGCGAAAGCGGTTCCGGCAAATCGCAGACCGGCCGCGCGATCATGGGGCTGACGGACCCGCGCGCCGAGGTCACAGCGAGCAAGCTCGAATTTGATGGCATCGACCTCCTGGAGGCGCCCGCCAGGCTGCGCCGGGACCTGCGCGGCAAGCGCATTGCCATGATTCTGCAGGACCCGAAATATTCGCTCGATCCGGTGATGACCATAGGCAGCCAGATCGTCGAGGCCCTCAGGGCTCACGAAAGGATAGGCAGGGCCGAAGCGCGCGAGCGGGCCCTCGATATGCTGTCCGCCGTGCAGATCCGCGACCCGAAGCGCGTATTCGATCTTTACGCGCATGAGGTGTCGGGCGGCATGGGCCAGCGCGCCATGATCGCCATGATGTTGGTGGCCGGGCCGGAATTGCTGATTGCCGACGAGCCGACCTCGGCCCTGGACGTCACGGTGCAACTCGAGGTGCTGGGCATCCTCGACCGGCTTGTGCGCGACCGCGGCATGGGCCTGATCTTCATCTCGCACGATCTGAGGCTCGTCTCTTCCTTCTGCGACCGTGTCATCGTCATGTACGCCGGCAAGATCGTCGAGAAGCTGCCTGCCGCCGAATTGTCCCGCGCAAAGCACCCCTATACGCAGGGCCTTCTCAACTGCATGCCGAAGATCGGCGCGGACCGCCATCCGCTGCCGGTGCTCGACCGCAAGCCGGAATGGGCAGCATGACGGCAGCATTGTCGATCCAGGACCTCGAGGTCGTTTTCGATGGCTTTCGCGCGCTGAAGGGCGTCAGCTTCGAGGTTCAGCCGGGCGAATCCTTTGGCCTCGTCGGCGAGTCCGGCTCTGGCAAATCAACCATCCTGCGTGCGATAGCCGGTCTGGTGCCGGTGCATGCCGGGGCGATCTCTGTGAATGGCGCGCCCCTTCGCGAACGCCGCAACAAGGCTTTCTATCGCTCCGTGCAGATGGTCTTCCAGGACCCGTACGGCTCGCTCCACCCGCGCCAGACCGTCGACCGCCTACTCTTGGAGCCGCTGGCGATCCATGGCGTCAAAAACAGCGAGGCGCGTATCCTGAGCGCACTGGACGAGGTGGGGCTTGGATCAGGCTTCCGCTTTCGCTACGCGCACCAGCTCTCCGGCGGCCAGCGCCAGCGTGTCGCGATCGCCCGCGCACTGATCCTGGAACCCTCAATCCTCCTGCTCGACGAACCGACATCGGCGCTTGATGCCTCGGTGCAGGCTGAAGTGCTCAACCTGCTCGAACAGGTGCGGCGCGACCGCAATCTGACGTTCCTGATGGTCAGCCATGACCTCGCCGTCATCACCCATATGTGCGAGCGGCTGATCGTCATGCAGAACGGTGAGGAAGTCGAGCAGCTGGCCTCTTCCGAACTTGCCGCCAAGAACGTCGCCGCCGACTACACGAGGAACCTGCTCCGCGCGAGCGCCGGCTTCAGCCGAACGTAGGCAATGATTCCGGGACGCGGAATGCCAACCGGTTCAATAGTTTACCACTGGCGCTGCCTCTCACCCTCGCCCTCTCCCCGTAAACGACCTATCGGATTCACACTTCGAGAACATTGAGCGTGGTTCCGAATTTGATGGCGTGGAACTCGGCAAGTCCGATGCGCATGACCTTTGGACCGGGCTTGCCATAGTAGCCGGTCCAGCCGCCGAGGCGGGCGATGACCCAGGCCGCGAAGGCCAGGGTTCCCTTGGGATGAGGATTGCGCTGACGCTCGGTCTTGCCTTCGAGCCTGGCCGAGACAGCCTCGAGGACGGGTTGGTCATCAGGTTCGAAGGCGTCGCTGAGAAGCTGATCGGTATTGCCGTCGCGAGCCTGGACCAGCTGCTTGATGGTGACGGCGGCGATCGTGGCAGCGGCGACGAAGTTGATCATGGCACGCGGATCGCCCATGTCGGCCGCTTCGATATCGAAGCCGGCCGACTTGAGGGTGCGGAAGAACTCCTCGATGGTCCAGCGCGTGCGGTAGAGATCGACGATCCAGCGCGCATCGGTGAGTGTCGCGACACCATGGGTGGTCAGCAGCCGCCAATGCACCGGGTCACTGCCATCCTCCGGTTGCGAGATCTCGCGCACGTCCACCAGCGTCACGGCAACTGTCTTCGGCAGAGCCGGATCGGCGCCGTTGCGCGGCCTGCGCAACAGTACTGGGGCAAAACGTATCGCCAAGGTGGCCGCGCGCTTCTTGCGTCCGGGTGCCGCGGGAATGGTCACTGTCACGCGGCCCTGCTCGGGCTGAGCGTCGATGTGGTCGAACAGCAGGCCCGGCTCGCCTTGCGATGCCGCTATGCGCCGGTTCTGGCAGGCCCGCACCACAAGATCGACATTGGGCGGCCGCTCCGCGAAGAGCTCGTAAAAGTCGCTCTCGCGGTCCGACACCACGGTGATGCTGGCCGCCGCAGCCAGAACCGCGCCGGCCTGCCTTGTGCTGTCGATCCAGCGCCGCGACTCCTTGTCTGCCGTCGCCCGCTGGCGCTGCGGCGGCAGCTGTTCCGCGC
Organism: Mesorhizobium sp. BAC0120; assembly: GCF_033542235.1. NCBI lineage: Bacteria > Pseudomonadati > Pseudomonadota > Alphaproteobacteria > Hyphomicrobiales > Phyllobacteriaceae > Mesorhizobium > Mesorhizobium sp. BAC0120. The sequence continues at coordinate 49,208 of NZ_JAWRCU010000010.1, forward strand.
CGCGGTTCCAAACCTCCATGCAGGCCAGGCCCAGCAGCGCTCCCGTGCCAGCCTCCACCGCAAGCACCGGATGCAGCAGCAGGCCAGCCGTATTGCCCTTGCTGACCGCACCATAGCCCGGCCGCGACTGCCGTGAGCCCAAGATCAGTTCCGAGGTGTCTTGCACCGCAACCACATGCCGGCCCGCGACACGCTGCGCAGTCAGTTCCCCGGCGTGCTGCGACATCTCTGCTGCCGTCACCGACCTGTTGTGCAGAAAGCGTCTGAACCGCATCTCGCCCGCACGGTCCCCGCCCAGCCGCCGAATACACGAGCCCGGTCGCGCAACCAGCCTCGCATGCAAGCAGGCCCCCCTTTTTGCAGGCGGCGATCGCCAAATCGCCCCAGCTCGTACGCAATCCCTGCCATGTGACATCTCCAGCGACTCACTCGTCAACAAGGAATCGCGCTTCAATGCCCTGCGCAACCGAGAAGTGTGAACGTGATAGGTAAGAGACGGGGAGAGGGGGCGGCATCGTCTCAGAATACCCTCTCCCCGTTGTTCACGGAGAGGGGGTGAGGGTGAGGGGCAGCAGCGTCAAGCGATTTGTGGAACGCCTTGGCCATTGCCCGAGATCGAAGCCGAGCCGTTTCATACTCGCCTTCGAAAGGAAGATCGAAAATGTTAAAAGGGCGGCTGAAGATTTCCGGATCACATACCCTGTCGCGATAGTCGACGACTGTCACGTCTGGCGCGCATTCCGGAACAGCTACTGGCCGGCAGCCTGCCTGATCGATGCCAAGGGCCAGATCCGTTTCAGCCACTTCGGCGAGGGCAACTATGCCGAGACCGAGCAGGCGATCCAGGACCTCTTGCGCGAAGCCGGCCGCGACATGGCCGCGAGCGCGCCTGTGTTGCCGCAGGCCAAGGGCGCCGAGGCGAGACCGTATCTCGAGAACGTCCGTTCCGGTTAGACCTACCTCGGCTCCAAGTTCGGCTGACAGCCTTCCTCCCAGCAATTGCCAACCAAAGGAGAACTCGCATGTGTTCCCGCTATCTTTCCACGCTCGCGCTTGCATTCGCCACCGGCGTGATCGCCTCCGCAGCGCAAGCCGCCGAAGTGAAGAACATCGTCATCGTCCATGGCGCTCTGGCCGACGGCTCCGGCTGGCGCAAGACCACCGAAATCCTCGAAAATCGAGGCTTCAACGTCACGATCGTGCAGGAGCCGATCACCTCGCTTGGTGATGACGTGGCCGCCACGAACCGCGTTCTTGATCTTCAGGACAGTCCAACCCTGCTTGTCGGGCACAGCTATGGTGGCATGGTCATCACTGAAGCCGGAAACCGGCCGAATGTCGCCGGTTTGGTCTATGTCGCCGCCTTCGAGCCGGACAAAGGCGAAAGCGCAGGCAGCCTAGCAAGCTCCAAGCCGGCAAGCGGCACGAATATCCGCGAGACCAAGGACGGAAAATATCTCTATCTCGATCCCGCGGCGTTCCCGAACGACTTCGCCGCGGATCTGCCGAAGGACGAGGCGGCATTCATGGCGAAATCGCAGGTGTTCGCCTCGAAGGAAGCATTTTCCGCAAAGATGGCGGACCCTGCATGGAAGACGAAAAAGAGCTGGGCAATCGTTGCCACCGAGGATCGCGCGATCAATCCGGATCTCGAACGGACGATGGCCAAGCGCGCCGGCAGCGAAGTGACCGAAATCAAGGGAAGTCACGCCGTTTTCGCCTCGCAGCCGGAACAGGTCGCCAGTGTTATCGAAAAGGCGGCCCAAAGCGTCAGCCAGTAACTCGATTTCGGACAGGTCAGCTTGGCAATGAACTGCCGGAGTCTTCAAGCCGCGCCTTGGTCAACGGCTCGGACCGCCGCAGCATCCACAACTCTTGTGCCACTGATGCATGATTTGAGCTGCTGGCCATAAGTGACAAGACTTGGAAAGGCGCAGGATCAGCCCGCGGCCGGTCTGTGGACGGAGTCCGGCCCATTTGCTAACCTGTAGCCGGCAACGAAGGCAAAGTGCTCTCGGGGAGCAGAAGAATGCAGGCTCGATCTTCAGAAGATTGAGCAGCTCCCCGTCAGGGCAACGTAAGCCTGATCTACTGAAGAGGTGCACGGCGGGGGGTGTCGACAAGGAGGGATCGACATGCGCCACATGCGCGTGCTGCTTGGCGTATCCTTTGTATTCTTGGCACTTGCAACGAGCGGGGAAGCCCGTGCCGGTGACAACGATATTGGCGCAGCGTCGGAACCCGCTTTCTCCACCGAGCCTAACACGTGGCTGCTGGGCGACTGGAATGGGTGGCGCACCCGTATCAGGAACAGCGGCATCGATTTCCAGTTCGGCTACACGAATGAAATCGCCTACAACGCGGCCGGCGGCACCCACAGCACTGTCCGTTACGCGGACCAGTACGCGGCCGGCGTTACGTTCGACCTCGAGCGGCTGGTGGGCATCCCCAGTGCGCTGTTCCAAACCACCATCACCGAGCGCACCGGCCGCAACCTCAGTGACGACGCCGAGCTCGGCACGCTGCAGCAGGTGCAGGAGGTGTTCGGCCGCGGGCAGACCGTGCGACTCACGGATTTCTGGTATCAGCAGAAATTCTTCGGCGGGATTGTGGACTGGAAAGTGGGCCGTATGCCCTACGGGGAAGACTTCGCGGCTTTCTCCTGCGACTTCCAGAACCTGACCTTCTGCGGCGCGGCACCAGGTAACATCGTCGGCAACTACATCTTCAACTGGCCAATCAGCCAGTGGGCGACGCGGCTCAAGTTCGGCATCAAGGACTTCGGCTATTTCCAGCTCGGCGTCTATGACATCAACCCGCGATATCTCGGGGTGCAGGACCAGGTGCTCCCGGTTTGGTTTCCGGATTCGACCGGCGCCATGTTTCCGGTCGAGCTGGCTTGGCAGCCCAGTTTCGGCGGCGGTACGCTGCCCGGCAGCTACAAAATCGGCGGCTGGTACGACACCTCGACAGCCGACGACGTCGTCGATGACGTCAACGGCAATCCCTTCGTGCTGACCGGTCTGCCGCCGAAGCAGGACCGCGGGCGATATGGCGGCTACATCAACTTCCAACAGCAGGTGACCAGCAATCTCACCCTGTTCCTGAACTTCGTCATGGCAGACCGGCGGACCGCGACCACTGACCGCCAGATCGCAGGGGGGCTGATCTACACCGGACTGTTCAGCGCGCGCCCCGAGGACGACATCGGCTTTGCGGCGGGCAGCACCCATGTGAACAGCCGCGTGGCCGATGTCCAAGCCCTGCAGAACTCCCTCGGCCAGGGGCCGGTCGCGGTCCAGGACTCCGAATACGCCTTCGAGTTGTTCTACACTTTCCGCCCGCGGCCAGGACTACTCTTCCGGCCCAACCTCCAATACGTGCACCTTCCCGGCGGCACCAGCACCAATGACGACGTGTTCGTGCTGGGGCTGAAGACCTCGGCGAATTTTTGAGCTACGCAGCAGGCAGCTTTCCCTGGAGCATTTTGCAGCCAAGTGGAATCACTTGACCTTGCATAAATGCGGCAAAAACAACCAGACAGAGCGGCAGCCCGGATTTAACTGGAGGTCAGCCGCTTTAAAGGTCGAAGTTTGTAGGCATCATAACGACGTCGCGGATTGTCATGCCGCGCGGACGCGTCAGCATGAAAATCACCACGTTTGCCACTTCGCTGGCTTCCAGCAAGCTTCCCGACTCTTTGGCCTCCTTGAGCTTCTCCTGCGGCCAGTCAGCGAGCAGTGCGGTGATGACCGGGCCCGGTGAAATGGAGCCGACCCGGATTCCGTGCTTGAAAACTTGGCGCCGCACCGTCTGAACAAAGCAGTTGATCGCCCATTTGGACGATGCGTAGACCGGCTCCCAGGGTGTCGGGAAATGCGCCGCCAGGGAACTCGTGACGATGATGTCGCCCGTCCCGCGTTCAATCATGTGTGGCAGCACGTCGTGCACATTCTTCATGACGACGTTGACGTTCAGATTCAGCATCCGGTCGATTGCCCCTGTATCGGCATCGACGAGATCGCCGCCCACATAGGTGCCTGCGTTTGCATGCAGGATATCGAGCCGGCCCGCCTTTTCCAAAACCCTCGGCAGCAGAGTAGCGCAGTCCGTTGGATCCAGTAGGTCAATGACCAGTGGGATGACCGCGTCGCCATGCTTGCTGCAAAGGGCGTTGAGCGCGGCCTCGTCGCGGTCGATCATGACCACGCGCGCACCTTCGGACAACATTGCCTCGGCGCTGGCCAAACCGATGCCCGAAGCCGCTCCAGTTACCGCGGCAATCTTGCCTTGCAATTGGGTTGCCATGGATTGTCCTTTCTATATGCCACGCCCGGGTTTTGCCGGAGATTGCGACGCAACATTTGGCGCAGAACCGCTTCGACGCAATTGGGGGAATAGGCGGGGTATCGCGGTTGATAACCCCAAGGCAGCGACTCCGATAATCGTTGGAACAATCCAGTCCGGTTTTCCGTCCAGCAGGTGGCCGCCGGCAGAACCGAATTGGACAAAGGCTAGCGTGAGCGGCAGCTGGCCGATGAGAGATCCTAGTGCGTAGGGGAGCAAGCGGACGTCAGTCAAACCCATGGCGTAGTTTAGAGCCGTGTGCGGCAGCAGCGGCATTAGCCGCAACATCGCTACCGCGCGCCACCCGCCATCCTCAAGCCGGCGCACGATGCCTCCGATGCGCTTCATTTCATTGAGCGAGACCATTCCGTTGTTGATATAGCGGGCGATTAGAAACCCGGCCACAGCGCCGATGACGCTGCCCACAGCGGCCAGAATTGCGCCCCACCAAACGCCGAAAACCAATCCCGCAACTGCTGCCATCGCTGTTCGCGGCAGGAACAGAAGGCTCGCCAAGACGTGCAGCAAGAGGAAAATCAGGGGAGCGCCTCGATGGTGCTGCAGGAGGTCCTGCAGGCCTGCGATGTCGCCGCGATGCGGCAGAAGCCAGACGGCGCCCACGCCAAGGCCAATCGCTACAAAGGCAATTTGTCCTGCCACTTTAAGGCGTATAAATGGTCGCCGCATCGCAGTTCCTAACGAGATCTCGATTGTCCCAAACGCATTTCGACAGATGCAGGCGCCTTGTCGGCCCATTCCGAACACTTCGTCAATTGGTCAAGCATTGGCAGCGCGAGCTGGACAGTCGAGCTAAAGAGCCGGGCCTAACCTGATAGCGCTTCCGTCATGAAAGCGCGACAGGCGAAAGCGGCTGAGATCATGCCCGATCCCGTTTCCCTGAATCAGGTCGGAAACGACGCGACCGATCCCGGGCCCGACGCCGAACCCATGGCCACTCATTCCCGTTGCGACGAAAAGGCCGCCGATCGCCTGCACGCGATCCACGATGGGAACGACATCGGGCATGGCGTCGATCATGCCGGCCCAGCTGGCCTTGAGGCGGACTTTCCCCAACTGCGGAAAAAGCCCGCTGAAATTGCGTTCTATCGCACGGACCCGCGAGCGTTCGGCGGGTGGGTTGAGCACCCGCATTCTTTCGAAAGGGCTCTGAGAATCCGCAGTCCAATCGCGCGGCGTCGACCAGCTGTCGGGGTAACCTTTCGGGGCAAACGGAAAATAGCGTGTTCCGAACGGATTGGCCGCGAGGGCAGGAAGATATTTGGTGGCGTGCCGGAATGCATCGGGCCCAACGTAAAGCAAGCTGCCGCCTCCTGATGCGAGCGTGTACCCGCCATCCTGCCTGCGCCTGAAAGCAATGTGTTCGTCGACTGCCGCGCCTGGATGGATCTCAGGCATGGGCTCCGTCGCGGCCGCCGTCGACCTGACGCTGAGCTGGGGAATTGAGACGCCGTGTTTTCTCAGGAAGAGGGATGACCAGGCGCCGCCCGCGACCAGCACGCTGGAGGTTTCGATATACCCCGCCTCGGTCCACACGCCTTTGATCCTGCCGGCTGAGATTTCGAGGGTTCGCGCTGCGCAATTCTCCACGATCCTGGCGCCTTTTCGGGCGGCAAGCCGGGCAAGGGCAGGCACGGCCACCCAGGGCTCGGCACGCATGTCGGAGGGCGTCGTCAGGGCGCCTTTGAAGTTGCGCGACATTCCTTCGATGAGTTTCGCCGTTTCGTTGCCGTCGAGGAGCCGCGTGTCGAGCTGATGGATGGCGGCGAGCTTCATGAATTCTTCGAAGCTTGCCATTTCCTTGTCCGAGCTTGCCAGATAGGTCACGCCTGTCTGGTTCAGACCGATGTCTTCGCCACACTCCTCGGCCAACTGCCGCCAAAGGCGAGAGGCTTCGATGACGATCGGCAGCTCGTCCGCATCCCGCCCCTGCTTTCGAATCCAGCCCCAATTTCGCGAGGACTGTTCGGCCGCAACACGTCCCTTTTCCAGGAGCGCCACCGGAATGTTCCGCTGCGCCAGAAAGAGAGCGGTCGTCACGCCGACAACGCCGCCGCCAACAATGACCACCTCCGAATTCCCTGGCGGTGGGCCGGGATATTGAATCGGGTCGGCTTCGGAGAACGGGAATGTGGGCAAGTGGCGCATCCCTGAGGATTGGTTGATACCTCTGCCTTGCTGGTTGCCACCCTCTACGGGCCAATTCAAGAGCAGGCGCAGGCCGATTAATGAGCCAGGACCTTGCGCATTTTCCGTCTGTTCCGTCTCGGGATCGCTCCGCTCATCCAATACCAGCGGTATCCGGGCTCCCGCTTAACGTGGCGTAGGCACACTGCTCGAAGTGCCGGCGCTCAACCTCACGTAGCGCACGCCATCAAAAATCGCTGTCGTGAAGTCAACGGCTTCCATTCGCCGCCTCCGCCCGTCGCTGCACTTGAACATCGGCCATCCATCGTCGCTGCATTCAGCACCCGTGCAGATCCGCGATAGGCAGTTCCCCGAAGTCAGCCGAAACCCGGCGCTCCCTTTGAAACCCTGCAATAAGCTTCCGTCTTCGGCGCGCCACGTCCACGCCCGGAACTCGGGTCGCAGTTGAGTGGGCGACAGCTGGACTGGAAGTATTCCGAAGCCGCTGTCGCTGCCAAATCGAAGTCGATAGCGGCTCATCTCCGTCGAATATGCGGTTACAATGTCCGGATTTGCGGAATACCCCGTCGCTGCGATGGAAGGATTGAGAAGTCGATCTAATAGTTGATTGGCCGCGGCCGAAAAACTGACCGGCAGTGCAAGCATTGCAACAACGACGGTGCCGACGCGCCACATTTTTCCCAACCTTCGAAGAAAGTTGCGAAGATAGAAGACTATCCGTGAGCCTGCAGGCAAGCACCTAATTTCAAGGAGAAGCGCTCGATCCGCTCTTCGGCTGCCGCCCCACCGCGCCCCTGCCCTCGGCACCAGAGCCGACCCAGCGCTCAGTCTCGTTTCAGGCATGCGCAGGGATGGTGCATGCGCTCGGCCATTTGCCCTCGCTCAAGCCTACCTTCCCTTTTTGCCCGAACTGGGTGCCGTTGGCGGATCTAGCCATGGTGCGCGCCGATGTGTCGAACGTGTTGATTGGGGCAAGAAGCGAATGGCGGCTTCCCGAAAGCGAAGGCGAAAAACGGCTAGTGCTTCAAGATCTGGCTTAGAAACAATTTCGTTCGATCATGGCGCGGGCGGCCGAAAAACTCGTCAGGCGTGCCCTCCTCCACGATCTGTCCAGCGTCCATGAAGATGACGCGGTCGGCCACGGCCCGGGCAAAGCCCATCTCATGCGTCACGCACACCATGGTCATGCCATCGCGGGCCAGTTCCGTCATCGTCTCCAGCACCTCCGAGACCATTTCCGGGTCGAGTGCGGACGTCGGTTCGTCGAACAGCATGACCTCCGGTTTCATGCACAGGCTGCGGGCGATCGCCACCCTCTGCTGCTGTCCGCCGGAGAGCTGGACGGGGAACTTGTTCGCCTGCTCGGGAATGCGAACCCGTTCGAGGAACTTCAGCGCGGTCCTTCGCGCCTCCTGCTCCGGCAAACCTTTCACCCACATCGGCCCTGCCATGCAGTTCATCAGCACCGTCATATGCGGGAACAGGTTGAAATGCTGGAAGACCATGCCGACGTTGGAACGGACGGCGCCGATGTTGCTCATTTTGCCATGCAGGGCGACGCCGTTCACGACGATGTCGCCGGCCTGATGCGCTTCAAGGCGGTTGAAGCAACGGATCAGTGTCGACTTGCCCGAGCCGGATGGCCCGCAGATGACGATGCGTTCGCCTTTGTGGACGGTCAGGTTGATGTCCTTCAGCGCGTGGAACTGGCCATACCATTTGGATACGGCCCTGGCTTCGATGATGGCATGAGCGCTCATCTAACCTTGCTCCTGCGGTAGTGCTGCTCGATTCGCGACTGGATCAGCTCGAGGCAGATGGACAGTATCCAGTAGATCACGGCGGCCGAAATCAGCATCTCCATGTGCTGGAAGGTTTTCTGGCCGAGCGTGCGCGCCAGGAACATCAGCTCCCACACACCGATGACCGAGACCAGCGAAGAGTCCTTCAGCATCGAGATGAACTGGTTGCCCGTCGGCGGAATGATGACCGGCAACGCCTGCGGCAGGATGATACGGCGCATGGTTAGCGAGAATCCGAATCCCATGGAGCGCGATGCCTCCCACTGGCCGCGATCGATGCTCTGTATGCCGGAACGGAAGATCTCGGTCATGTAGGCGCCATAACATAGCGATAGCGCGAGGATACCGGCAGGCACCGCGTTGATGACGAAACCCAGCTGCGGCAGCCCGAGATAGATCAGATAGACCTGCATGAGCAGCGGAAGCCCACGAAAAAAGGAGGTGTAAAAGGTGGCGATCGCGTAGGCAAAGCCATTGTTTGAAAGCTTCGCTACCGCGCCCGCAACCGCGATGACGGAAGCAATGACGATAGAAATCGCCGAGACGTAGAGTGTGGTGATGACGCCCTGGCTGATCAGAAAAGGCAGCTTCTCGCGGATGAAGGGCAGGCTGAGATGGAACGTCTCGAAGAAGGCGATGAACAGAAGCAGCAGCTCGAGCCATACGATACCGATCTGGAGCTTAAGCGGCGCGAAACCGATCAGCACAACATTCAATGTAAAGATCAGTGCGATCGCGAAGGCGATGGCAAAGCGGCCGTAGAGGCCACTTATCGACGGCTCGCCAATGACCGGACGCATCAGCTCGCCGAAGCTGGTGGCCGACAAGTTGAAGGCCATGAAGAGAAGCAGAACGATGCCGAACATCGTCGCCACGAACCACGGCTTGTGGACAAGGACTTCGGCCTCGACGGTATCCGGATAGAGCATCTTTGAGCACCGGCTGTTCGGCGGCCTGCTGGTGGCAGGCCGCCCCTGGAGGAGCTAGTTCGCCTTCGAATAATCCTGGCCGTACCACTTTTCGGAGAGCTTGCTCAGCGTGCCGTCCTCCTTCATCGCTTTCACCGCGTCGGCGAGCTTGGCGGACAATTCGGCATCGCCGTGCTCGATGGCGATTGCCAGCGGCTCATAGAATACAGGATCGCCCACCTGCCTGATCGGATAGCCTGCCTTCTCGGCATCGAGGATCGACGGCAGCGACGAGACCACCGCGTCCAGGCGCACACCATCCCCGAGCCGCAGGTCGTCAAAGGCGGTGGTCGAGTTCTCGTAGGAGCGGACCTCCTTCGGGTTGAGCTTGTACTCGAACGGTGGCGCACCGGCGGCGTCGAGCGTCAGATCCTTCTTGGCGTAGGCCTCGAAAGTGGACGTGCTGGTGGCGCCGACCACCTTGCCGTCGAGGTCCGCCAGGGTCTTGGCCATGCTGTCCTTATGCACGGCAACGGCCGCTGGCGTGTAGTAGTACACCGCCGGAAAGTCGAAGATTTCCGCGCGTTTCTTGGTCGGCGTCATCGAACCGACATGCATGTCCCAGCGCCCCGCCCAGTTGCCGGCGGTAATGATGTCCCAGCCGGGTGTGACGAACTCGACCTTCACGCCGAGGTGCTCGCCGATCGCCTTGGCCACGTCGACGTCGAAGCCGTCCAGCTCATTGTTGGCGTTCATGAAGGATTGCGGCGCCCAGTTGGCGTCAGTCGCAACCTTGAGCGTGCCTGCCGCCGTCACACGATCAAGCACCGCCCCGGCATGGGCCGGACACGCACCGAGCACGAGCGCCAGCGCAGCCATCGTCACTTGTCGTCTGTTCCAGAATGTCATGTATATGTTCCCTTGTTATCGTTCAGTTCCATAGCCTCATGGCCGTTCAGCCGGTCATGACTTTGCGCGCGGATTTAGGGACCGCCCGGACCGATCCCGTCTTCCGATATCGTGGAGGATGTTTGCACCAGCCGTTCCCCCGCTCACGGGGAAGGCCATGACCAGTTGCCCGCGAGGCGCCGCCGGAGGCCTCGCCCCGAGCGCGATTTCGAACTTCGCAAAGGCTGCTACGCATGCACAACGGCCCCTGTAGCGCGATCCGTGCCCAGCAAGAATGCGCTCATCACGTCAGCCACTTGAGACGGCGCCTCGATCAGGATCGAATGGCGAAGCGCTGGTAGGATGGCGAGCTCCGACCCTTGCACCTGTTCGTGCATAAGCCTCGCCATACGTGGGCTGGAGCCTTGGTCGTCCTCACCGGTCACGATCAGCGTCGGGGATTGAATACGGTCGAGAATCCCGCCGAAATCGGTCTCGGCCAGAACGCGATAGGCAGCCGCGTAGCAGTCGCGGTCGTTCTCGGCATCCCGCCGACGCAATTCGGCGATTACATCCGGGTTTCGGTCCTGGAACTCTTCCGTCAGCCAGCGCGACAGCGAGGCGGCGTGGTGGGTCGAGGCATCGCTCGCGACAAGGGCAGCGAGCCGGCCGCGCACGGCTTGCCGCTCTTCAGGCGTCCGCCCGGCCACGGTCGACAGCAACACCAGCTTTCGCAACCGCTCGGGGTGCGTCAGCGTCAGGCGCTGCGCGATCAACCCGCCCAGCGAAAACCCAGCCAAATGGAAGGCATCGAAACCCACGTGATCGGCCAGCGCCAGTGTCTCGGCAACGAAATCGTCGATCTCGTAGCGGCCCTTCACCCGGCTGGAACGGCCGTGGCCGCGCAGGTCGAAAGTCAGGATAGCGAAGCGGCCTTTCAACCGTTCCACCACGCCGGTCCAGGCCTCCAGGTAGGAGCCGACACCATGGATGCAGACCAGGGGCTCGCCGCCCTGGCCATCAAGGCGCCAGTTGAGCGACACGCCCTGGACGTCGAGTTGGCCGGAGCGCTCCATCGTCACGCCCTCGCCGCCGCGCGCGCTTTGTCGCGCTCGCGCGCGGCGAAGACCGGCATCACTTCATCGACCCACAGCTTGATCGTCTTCTTCTGCAGTTCGAAGGGCAGGTTGAAAGTCAGACCGAGGCAGTACTGATCGACACCGGCCGCTTCATAGTCCAGCAGCTTCTCGATCACCTCGTCCGGCGTGCCGAACATGAGATTGCGGCGGATGTTTTCGGGGTTGTAGTTTTCCTTGCCCTTGACACTCTCGTAGGGGACGGCTTCGGGGAATCCGTTCCGAACTGTGCCTATGTTCTGAAACAGGTTCTCGAAGGCGCGGCCGTAGTCGATGGCGTGCCTGACCGCGACCTCCCAGTCCTGCGGCCGCTCGTAGACGCAGGTGCGCCGCTGCATCATGAAGCGGGGACGCGGCACCTCCGGATGATCGGCGACGGCCTTTCGGAATTTGTCGCCGAGCGCGGCGATTTCTGACGCCGGCGCCGATAGCGGCGTCGACAGGATCGACGCGCCGATGCCCACCGCCCAGTCGAACGTGCCGGGATCCCGCGCCGCGACCCAGATCGGCGGATGCGGCTTCTGCAGCGGCTTCGGAACGCCGGCTGCAACGGGGAACTTCCAGTAATGACCATCGTGGGCATAGTCCTCGGCCCACAGCCTCTTTACGGCCGGCACCAGCTCCTTCAGATAGGCAACGCCTTGCTGCTGCGGAATGCCCCCGGCCATGCGGTCGAATTCATACTGATAGGATCCGCGCGCGATACCGAACTCCAGCCGGCCGCCGGTCAGGTGGTCGCAGAGCGCCGCCTCGCCAGCCAGCCGGATCGGGCTCCAATAGGGCGCGACCAGCGTCGAGGTGCCGAGCCGGATCTGCTCGGTATGCTGCGCAAGCCAGGTCAACGTCATTAGCGGGTTCGGCGAGATCGTGCATTCGATCGTGTGGTGTTCCGCCGTCCACAGCGTCTCGAAGCCCCCCTCGTCGGCCATGCGCGCGAGTTCCAGGAGATTGCTCTTCGCCCTTGCCATCGGCATGTCGGGCGAGAAGCGTTCCATAGTCAGCGATACGGCGAATTTCATGTCGATCTCCCGTTCGTTGCGTCGGGTTTGGTCAGCGAAGACGGATAACGAACGGGTCCTGCATGGCACCCGAATAGTCGATGACGACGTTCTTCAGGCGCGAGAACTCCTCCATGGCGTCGAACCCGCCGCGCCGGCCGTAGCCGCTCTCCTTGAAGCCGCCGTTGGCGGACATGAAGGAGGAAGCGCGGTAGGTGTTGATCCAGACCGTGCCCGCCTCGACATTCCTGGCGAAACGCAGCGCGCGGTTTATGTCCCGTGTCCAGATGCCGGAGGCGAGGCCGTATCGGGTATCGTTGGCGAGCCGTATCATCTCGTCTTCCGACGAGAACGGGATGACGCCGACGACGGGACCGAACAGCTCCTCCTGCATGAAATCCATGCAGTTTTCGGCATCGATCATGACGGTCGGTTCGAAATACCAGCCGCCGGCAAGCTCATCCGCTTGCGGCCGTCTGCCGCCGACCGCGATCCTGGCACCCTGGCGCACGCCGGAGGCGACATAGGCTTCCACTTTGGCCAGTTGCGCCGACAGCGCGAGTGGACCGATGTCGGTCTCCTCGAGCATCGGCAATCCCACCCGCACACGCCGGGTGCGCTCGACCAGAGCTTCGACGAAACCATCGTAGGCGTTCGCCTCGACGAAACAGCGTGAACCAGCGACGCAGGTCTGGCCCGCGGCCGCGAAGACGCCTGACACCACGCCGTTCACTGCATGCTCGATGTCGACATCGCCGAAGATGACGTGCGGCGACTTGCCGCCAAGCTCCATCGAGCAGGGAACGAGGTTCTCCGCCGCATTGGCGGCGATCCGGCGCCCGGTCGTCGTGGAGCCGGTGAAGACGAATTTGGCAATGCCTGGATGCCGGGTCAGCGCCTCACCTGCCACGGCGCCGGTGCCGGTCACGACGTTGACAACGCCGGCGGGGAAGCCGGCCTCCATGATCAGTTCGGCCAAAGCGAGTGTGGACGCCGTGGCGTGCTCTGACGGCTTGATGACCACCGTGTTGCCGAGCGCAAGGCATGGCGCCAGCGTACCGGTCAGCAGCATCAGCGGCGAATTCCACGGCGTGATCATGCCGACGACGCCGATCGGTTCGCGCAGGTTGAAGTTGAGCATGTCGAGCTTGTTTACCGGGATGGTATCGCCGAGCAGCTTGTCGGCCATGCCGGCGAAGTAGGTGTAGCTGTCAGGCATGGCGCGCATCTGCGCCCGCATTTCCTTGAGAAGCTTGCCATTGTCGCGCGTCTCGATCAGCGCCAGCTCGTCGGCGTTCTCGAGTACCAGCTCCGCCAACCGGCGCACGAGCTTGCCGCGGTCGGTTTGGGTGATGCGCCGCCAGGCTGGATTGGCAAAGGCCGCGCGCGCTGCCTCGACAGCCGCGGCGACATCCTCGGCACTGGCCTCGGCGAATTGGTACCAAGGCTTGCCGGTGGTCGGGTCGAAACTGTCGATATACTGCCCGCTCTTCGGCGCCACGGATACGCCGTTGATGAACAGGTTCTGGCGCGATCCTTGGAGCGATCCGACCGTCGTTTTCATGCTGTATGTCCTGCGTAGATCATCATTTGGAGGCGGCCTGCGTCCACGATCGTGACTGACCGTCGATCATCGCGACGCGCCCGCCGTCGCCGGTGTCCATATAGATGCCGAAGCGCTTGTCCTGGCGCTCGCGTGCATAGCGGCGCAGCATGGCGCGCAACTCGTGGGTCGCGATCTGCTCGTAAGGCAGCGCGTCCACCGGAAAGAAGGTGTGACCATCCGGAAGTGCGGCTTCCGCGCTTTCGTGGCTCAGTTCGGCCCGGTAGATCAGATAGCCAGGGTCGCTGTCGGCGACGTCGAACACCGAATAGAGGAAGGTGTTTTCAGGGACGAGGCTCAGCGCCTCTCCACCATCGAGCACCAGTCTGCTATCCGCCTTGCGGCGCCGCGCCGTCGGCAGCACCCAGCCGCCTTTGCCGTCGACACGCAACAGGATGCGATCGCCCGCTTCGACCAGATAGCCGATGATCATATCCTGCGAGGCCAGCCAACCGGTCGGCAGCGGATCTTTCACACTGGCGTAGCGGCCGCGGCAGAATCCGAGCGGCGCCGAGGGGCTGGTTCCGAAGGCCTGCACCTGGCCGATCAGGATGATGTGATCGCCGGCCTCAATGCGCTCGTGAACGGTGCAATCAAACCATGTCAGGCTGTCGGTGAGGACCGGCGCGCCCGTGTTGACGCGATCATGGTTCACCCACTGGAACTTGTCCGCAGATTTCGACGCGAATACCGCCGCGACGTCCGCTTGGCCCTCGTGCAGAAAATTGACCGCGAAGGACCGTGTTTCATTGAATGCCGCAAAGCTCGACGCCGACTTGCCGACGCAGACCAGGAGCAACGGCGGGTCAAGCGAGACGGAGGTGAAGGAATTGGCGGTCATGCCCCGGGGATTGCCGCCGGCGTCGCGCGTGGTGATGACCGTGACACCGGTTACGAAGGTGCCGAAGGCGCGACGCAAGGCGATCGGATCGATCGTCCCTTTTGCCGCGGCCACTTCGTCCGTCATTGCCTTCCTCCATGAGATGGACGAAGGCTAGGCAGGAGCCGGTGCCGGTTCTTCCTCCGATTTATAGGAAGGATGTCGCAACGTGCTGCTTCCATCCTGAGCAAGTGTAAGCAGGACACGTAAGTGCCGGCTGTACCGCGGCATCAGTCGATAACAGGGGGAGACGTTCTAACGGAGCGCCGGCGCGTGGCTGTCGATGATGCCGCTGAGACGGATCGCCAGCTCGACCGCGAAGCGCCGTTCGGGCGTGTCGAGCCGGATTCCGAACAGTTCCTCGATGCGCGACAGGCGGTAGCGCAAGGTGGTGACGTGAAGGCCCATGGAGTCGGCGCAGGCCTGGCTACGGCAGCCTTCGCGCACAAAGGCAAACAGCGTGTCCAGATAGGGCGTGCCGTGTTCCCGATCGTGCTCGATCAACGCGCCGACGCTTTCCCTGACGAAGTCGCGCACGTCGGGAGCGTCGGCGGCGGCGACCAGCATCGGTAGAGGGCCAAAGTCCTGGCTGGCGAAGACACCGGTGCGCCCAAAGGAGCGGCCGATCCGGATCATGCGGCGGCATCGCTCCCAGGCGACCGGATAATTGGCCAGCCCTGCACAATTCTCGGAAACCACGACCACCGGTTCGCGCTCGAAATAGCGGCCAAGCTCCGAAGCGATCCTTTGCGGCAGTTTACCGACACGCACATCGTCCTCGCCCAACTCAGCCGGAACGAGACAGACAAGGCCGTCTTCCATCGCGATAGCCGTCCCCGCAATGCCAGCCTGCTGAAGCAGGCGCACAAGCGCATGGTGAGGATCGGCAAGTCCGGCGGCGCCACCCTTCGCGTGCTCGGCGAGATCGATGACGATCATCTTCTGGGCGGCCGTCAGATCGAGGCCCAGCCGGCGCGCACGATTGACGATATCGGCCTCGTCACGCCAGCGGCGCTCGATCACCTCCAGGAACAGTTCAGTCAGGGATCTGGTCTCGAAGCGGAAGCGAACGAAGCTGCGCATCATTTGCACGCTGAGCGCGAACTTGGCGCTGTCGAGCAGCATCTGGTCGAGCTGGCCGGACTGCTGCGGCGTCGGGAAAATCATCAGCGCACCAACCACTTCGTCATCGATGGTAAGCGGCTCGATGCGCATCGATAGCTTGAGCCGATGCCTGCCGTCATCCACGAACAGGGTCTCGTTCTGGCGGGCCTCCGAGGCACCGCGCGCGACCTTGAATATCTGCCGATTGAGTGTGCCACCCACGGCCTGCTGCCAGGACGCGGCATCGAAATGCGCTTCGCTCGGCGAGCGTCCGGCAACGACCAGGTTGGCGTGGAAATCGATCACCACCACCGGATTGGTCAGAAACTCGCTTACCTTTTCGGCGAGCGAGACGACGGACCCATCCGACAGAGCCTGCTGCAGAAGCGTGGTATGCGCCAGCAAAGCGCGCTGCAGATGCCTGCCAGCCTCCTTCTCCTGGCGCAGACGATGCTGCTTCTCCACTGCGATCTCACCGAGATGCACGATCATGCCAATGAAGGCGATATCCTCGGCCGTCACTTCGGTGATTTCACGCGAGACGACGGTCAGCACCATCGGGCGGCCGTCTTCGTCCACGCAATTCATAGGCATGACCAGCACGCTGCGGTAGTCGCGCTCGAATGCTTCTCGACGGTAACCCGGAAACTCCTCGGATACGCGCGCGTCCCTGATATAGACGGGTTCGTTGCGATTGAGGGCTACGATCGAAGGACTGGTGGCGAGTTCCCAGCGGTCCGGCAAAGCGCGCTGAATCAGCGTCGGGTCATGGCGCACGATGACATAGGCATGACCATGGGGCGCATCGATGCTCATGATCGAGCCCAAGGTCCATTTGGCATGACGACAGGCCGCCAGCACGAGGTCGCGCAGCACGGACTGGAGATCGCCGCCCGAATTGATGAGGCTGGCGGCGTCCCGCAACGAGAGTATTTGCGACTCGTGGTTCACGCCCGGTCTTGCGCCTCGCGAAGGGTCAACTAAGCCGTCGCGGATAAACGAACGCTACACCGCTTCCAAGCGGTGCGCACGCCGATTCTTCCTACGATCCGGAGGAATACCTGTCCATTGGTCCTCAATAGGCTAGGCTTCCACCAACAGGGCGCCAAATCATGGAATTGCGAAAAGTCTGCACCTTCATCGAGGAAGTACATGTCGAAGGCGGCAAGGCGGCTTCGAGGCCGGTGACATCGATCGTCGTGGCCGCTGTTTTGGCCAACCCTTGGGCAGGGCGTGGATTCGTTGAGAATCTGCGTCCGGAGATCGTGGCGATCGCGCCTCGGCTCGGACATGAACTTACACGTCGCCTGCTCGGCCTTATGCCTGCAGAACGCATCGAGAGCTACGGCAAGGCCGCGTCCGTTGGCATCGCCGGCGAAATCGAGCATGCCTCCGCCATGATTCACACGCTGCGCTTCGGCAATGTCTTCCGCGACGCCGTAGGCGGCACGACCTATCTAGAATTCTGCAACACCCGCAATGCGCCAGGCGCGCTGCTGTCGCTGCCGATGATGCACAAGAGCGAGAACGGCCGTCGCTCGCATTTCATCACCGCCAACTTCCAAATCGCCGACGGCCCGGCGGCTGACGAGATCGTCGTAGCTATTGGTGCGGCGGATGGTGGCCGAGTCCACCCCCGCATTGCGGACCGTTTCCAGGACATGACAGAGATGGAGCGGGAGCGCGCGACGTAGTGTCGTACGCGACACTCCCCGCTTGTCGCCGATGAGCTCTGCTTTCAGCAATCCGCAAAGCTGACCTCTACGTCCAATATGCTGCGCAAGCTGCCTGAAGACACGTCTTGGCAGCAGAGCGTCCGGCCCTGGCCTGCGCAGATTTGTCTGGACAGATGGACAGTTCCCGCACGGGTTGACAGGCCGGCCGCGCGCGTCCACCCTATGCGCTCCACCTGGGGAGTCCCGACAAGGGGCTGAGATACTGCTGGCTTCGGCAGCGCAGTGACCCGTCGAACCTGATCCAGTTCACGCTGGCGTAGGGATGGTGAATGCGCTTGGCATACCGAACCGACATCACGGGAAAAATCCGGCAGGCGACCTCGCTCCTGCCATCGCCCAAGCGTGCCTTCTCCTCATACCGCCGAACTGGGTCTCCGTTGCAGTCGAGCAAAGGAGCCTCACATGAACGCCGTCACGCCCACGATTTCCACCGGCCCGCTTCCGGCGTCGCGCAAGGTCTATAGAGCAGGTCAGCTTCACCCCGGGATTCGCGTGCCGATGCGCGAGATCGCGCTGCATCCGACGGCCGGCGAGCCGCCGGTCACCGTCTACGACGCCTCAGGCCCTTACACCGATCCCGATGCAGCGATCGAAATCGACAAGGGACTTCCCCGCATTCGCCAGGAATGGATCGTCGGCCGCGGCGACGTCGAGCGAGACGGCGGCCGGGCGGTCCGCCCCGAAGACAACGGCTTCGTTTCGGGCGACCGGCTGACGCCGGAATTTCCGGTCCGGCACCGGCCGCTGCGGGCGAAGGCCGGCAAGGCGGTCACCCAGCTTGCCTATGCCCGCGCCGGCATCGTGACGCCTGAGATGGAATTCGTCGCTATCAGGGAGAACCTCGGTCGGGAGCGGCTCATCGCCGCGACAAGCCGTGACGGCGAGAGTTTCGGCGCCGCGACCCCCGATTTCGTGACCCCTGAATTCGTGCGCGACGAGGTGGCGCGCGGGCGAGCGATCATCCCCTCCAACATCAACCACCCGGAATCGGAGCCGATGATCATCGGCCGCAATTTCCTGGTGAAGATCAACGCCAATATCGGCAACTCCGCCGTCACCTCCTCGATGGGCGAGGAGGTCGAGAAGATGGTTTGGGCGATCCGCTGGGGCGCCGACACGGTCATGGACCTGTCGACCGGGCGCAACATCCACAACATCCGCGACTGGATCATCCGCAACGCGCCGGTGCCGATCGGCACCGTGCCGATTTATCAGGCGCTGGAGAAGGTCGGCGGCGTCGCGGAGGATCTCACCTGGGAGATCTTCCGCGACACGTTGATCGAGCAGGCCGAGCAGGGCGTCGACTATTTCACCATCCATGCCGGGGTAAGGCTCCCCCACATCCCGCTTACCGTCGACCGCGTCACCGGCATTGTCAGCCGCGGTGGCTCGATCATGGCCAAGTGGTGCCTCCACCATCACAAGGAGAGCTTCCTCTACGAGCGCTTCGAGGAGATCTGCGACATCGCGAGAGCCTATGACGTGGCCTTCTCGCTGGGAGACGGGCTGCGCCCCGGCTCGATCGCCGATGCCAATGACGCGGCGCAATTTGCCGAGCTGGAGACGCTGGGAGAGCTGACTAAGATCGCCTGGGCCAAGGACTGCCAGGTGATGATCGAGGGACCGGGTCATATTCCAATGCACAAGATCAAGGAGAATGTGGACCGGCAGCTCGCGGCCTGCGGCGAGGCGCCCTTCTACACGCTTGGGCCGCTCGCGACCGACATCGCGCCGGGCTACGACCATATCACCAGCGGCATCGGCGCGGCCATGATCGGCTGGTTCGGCACGGCCATGCTCTGCTACGTCACGCCAAAGGAACATCTCGGCCTGCCTGACCGCGACGACGTGAAAACTGGCGTCATCACCTACAGAATAGCGGCGCACGCGGCCGATCTGGCCAAGGGGCACCCGGCAGCGAGGCTTCGTGACGATGCGCTCTCCCGCGCCCGTTTCGAGTTCCGCTGGGAGGACCAGTTCAACCTGTCGCTCGATCCCGACACGGCGCGATCCTTCCACGACGAGACCTTGCCCAAGGAGGCGCACAAGCTCGCGCATTTCTGCTCGATGTGCGGCCCGAAATTCTGTTCGATGAAGATCTCGCAGGACATTCGCGAAGCTGCCCGGCAGGAGGGCGAACGCAAGGAAGGCATGGCGGCGATGGCGGAAAAATACCGCCGCGGCGGCGGCCTCTACATGCCGGTCGGGACGGAGGATGCCGTCAGCCAGGAGCGGCAGCCGTGAAAGCGCTGGTGAAAGGGGCCGGCGTCGCCGGCCTCACCCTCGCCCACGCGCTGGCGACCCGCGGGGCGGCCGTCACGGTGGTCGACAGGCGGCACGGCAAAGAGGAGACGGCATCGTGGTTCGCCGGCGGCATGCTCGCCCCTTACTGCGAACGCGAGACGGCCGAGGAGGCCGTCCTCGCGCTGGGTCTCGGCGCGGCCGACTGGTGGGAAAGAGCCCTGCCTGGAAGCGTCACGCACAACGGCACGGTCGTCGTAAGCGCGGCACGCGACCTCGGCGAACTCGACCGTTTCGCCGCCCGCACGGCCGGCTTCATATGGCTCGGCCAGGACAAGCTCGCCGAATTGGAGCCGGCGCTCACCGGCCGCTTCCGTCGCGCGCTCTTCTTCACCGAGGAAGCACATCTCGATCCGCGGCAGGTCCTGACGCGGCTAGAATGCAAGCTTGTCGGGCTGGGGGTCGCCTTCGAAGGGCCCGAGGGGATTGCCGAGGCCGGTTTCGACGTGATTGCCGACTGCACGGGCGCTGCCCGGATTGGATCGGATGCAGCATTGCGCGGCGTGCGCGGAGAGATGCTGGTGCTACGCGCGCCCGGCATGGTGCTGTCGCGGCCAGTCCGGCTGCTCCATCCGAGGTTTCCGATCTATGTCGTGCCGCGCGGCAACGGCCATTTCATGGTCGGCGCGACAATGATCGAGAGCGACGCCGCGGGGCCCATCACCGTCCGCTCGATCATGGAGCTGCTCAACGCCGCTTACAGCCTCAATCCGGCATTTGCGGAAGCCGAGATCGTCGAGACCGGCGTCGGCATCCGCCCTGCCTATCCGGACAACCTGCCTCGTATCGAACGAGCAGGCAGGACGATCAGCGTGAACGGCCTCTACCGGCACGGCTTCCTGCTGGCGCCCGCCATGGCCGAACGAGCGGCGGACATGATCTTCGACAGTCAGCCGGCAAGGGAGTTGCTCTATGAAGCTCATCGTTAACGGCCAGACGCGAGACGTGTCGGCAGCGACGCTCGCCGCGCTGCTCAGGGAGCTCGACTACGAGGGCAACTGGCTGGCGACTGCGCTGAACGGCGAGGTCGTGCCGGCAAAGGAGCGGCCCGGATGCCAGCTGTCGGAGGGCGACCGGATCGAAATTCTCTCTCCGATGAAAGGCGGCTGAATCATGCTCACCCTCTACGGCAAGGAGCTTCCCTCGCGCCTGCTGCTCGGCACCGCCCATTATCCCTCGCCGGCCGTTCTCGGCGAAGCGGTGAGAACATCAGGCGCGTCCGTCCTCACGGTTTCGCTCCGCCGTGAGAGCGCGGGCGGCAAGAACGGAGGGCAATTCTGGTCCCTCGTCCAATCGCTTGGCACTGCGGTGCTCCCCAACACCGCCGGCTGCCATTCGGTAAAAGACGCCGTCATGACGGCCCACATGGCACGCGACGTGTTCGGCACCAACTGGATCAAGCTCGAGGTGATCGGCAATCACGATACTTTGCAGCCCGACGTGTTCGAGCTCGTAAAGGCAGCGCGGATCCTGAGCGGGGACGGCTTTGCCGTCTTCCCCTATACGACGGACGACCTCGTCGTCGCCGAGCGTCTCCTCGATGCCGGCTGCCAGGTGCTGATGCCATGGTGTGCGCCGATCGGGTCGGCAAAGGGACCCCTCAACATCGACGCGCTGCGCTCCCTGCGCGGCCATTTCCCCGACGTGCCGCTGATCGTCGATGCCGGCATCGGCCGGCCGTCCCACGCGGCGACGGTAATGGAGCTCGGCTATGACGCCGTGCTCCTCAACACGGCTGTCGCCCAGGCTGGCGACCCGCCCGCCATGGCGGTCGCCTTCGCAAAGGCCATCGAGGCCGGCCGGCTCGCCTGGCAGGCCGGCATTCTGGAGCCGCGCGACATGGCCGTCCCGTCCACGCCCACGATCGGCAAAGCGGTGTTCTCGTGAAGCTCGATCCGTTTTATCCGATCGTCGACAGCGTCGATTGGATCGCGCGGCTGGTGCCGCTCGGCGTGAAGCTCGTGCAACTGCGCATCAAGAACATGGAAAGACGGGCGTTGCGCGCCGAAATTCGCGGGGCAAAGTCGATCTGCGCCCGTTTCGGCTGCACCCTCGTCATCAACGACTACTGGCGGCTCGCCCTCGATGAGGGCTGTGACTTCGTCCATCTCGGCCAGGAAGACCTGGCCCATGCCGATATCGCGGCGATCCATTTCGCGGGCGTCAGACTGGGCCTCTCTACGCACGACCACGGCGAGCTTGCAACCGCGCTCGACGCCGCGCCGGACTACGTGGCCCTCGGCCCGGTCTATCCCACCATCCTGAAGAAGATGAGATGGGCGCCGCAAGGGCTGGAGCGCATCACCGAATGGAAGAGGCTTGTTGCGCCGCTGCCACTGGTGGCGATCGGCGGCCTCAATCCGGATCGGCTTGCCGGCGTGTTCGCGCACGGCGCCGACAGCGCCGCGGTGGTAACCGACATAACCCGCAACGCCGATCCGGAAGCGCGCACGCGTGAATGGCTGGAAGCGACGGCGCCCTGGCGATGAACGCTGAGCCGCACGTGCTGGTCATCGCGGGAACCGATTCCAGCGGCGGGGCCGGCTTGAGCCGCGACATCGAGACGATAGCCGCGCACGGCTTCAGGTCAGCCTTTGCGGTGACGGCCGTCACAGTTCAGACCCATTCGTCCGTCAGCCGGATCCAACCTATGCCGGCCAGTTTGATCGCCGATCAGATGCGTGCCGCGCTTGGCGCCGACGACGTGAAGGCGGTCAAGATCGGAATGCTCGGCACGGACGAGGCGATAGCTGCAGTCGTGTCGATCCTGCGCGATCGGGCGGACATCCCAGTGGTGCTGGACCCCGTCCTCGTCTCCTCTTCCGGTCGGCCGCTGATTGCGGAAGGAGCCATCGACGCATTGCGCCATGATCTCATGCCGCTCTGCCGGCTCCTCACGCCGAACCTGATGGAACTGGCAGGACTGACCGGGTCGACGATGGCAACCGACGAAGCGACCGCCTGCCGTCAGGGCGAGGAATTGTCGCGGGCCGCCGGGACGGCTGTACTCGTCAAAGGCGGCCACGCAGCCGGCGCGGAGGCCATCGACATGTTGCTGCAGCCAGGCCGCCCTGCCCTTCGCTTTGCCGCGCCGCGCCTCGCGCGAGAAATGCGTGGCACTGGCTGCATGCTCTCCAGCGCCATCGCCGCCGGCCTCGCGCTCGGTCAGTCACTGGACGCAAGCGTACGCAAGGCCAAGCAATATGTTCTCGAAAGACTCGACTGCACCGTTTGATTTTCCATTCCCAGCAGAATCCCTCTTGGAAAGGCGCCGCTCTCAGACATCAGCGGAAGAACTTCTGCCGCACCGCCGCTCGCGCCGGAAGCAGCGAAACTGTCGCGACATAGCGGTTCGAATACACCCCGCCGATTGCCCTCTACTGTGTCGCTCAGGTCAGTTCAGCCGTGCATTCTCTGGTTTTGACGGTTTCGCAGGCAAGCTTTGAATGAACTGCCAAGCGGTTCTCCCCGAACTGGAGCCGCGTTGCATGGCCCATTCCAGCGCGCGACGTTTCAATTCCTCTGCTTCGATGGGAAGGCGAAGATGTTCGGCATAGCCGAGTACCATGTCGAGATAGCCGTCCTGATCAATGTTGTGGAAGCCCAACCACAGCCCGAACCGATCCGAGAGCGATACCTTCTCTTCAACCGCCTCGCCCGGGTTGAGCGCCGTAGCCTGCTCGTTCTCGATCATGTCGCGGGCGAGGATGTGCCGCCGGTTCGACGTAGCGTAGAAAATCACGTTCTCCGGCCGTCCGGCGATGCCGCCGTCGAGCACGGTCTTCAGGGACTTGTAGGCGGGATCGCCCGCGTCGAACGAAAGATCGTCACAGAACAGGATGAACCGCCGCTTCCTTTCGCCTTCGAGCAATGCCAGCAATTCCGGTAGCGTCCCGATGTCTTCTCGCTGGATCTCCACCAGTGCAACTGGAGTGTGCTCCTTTGGACGCTCCTGATTTATCGCGGCGTGGACCGCCTTGACGAGGGACGATTTCCCCGCGCCGCGTGCGCCCCACAACAGCGCGTTGTTCGCCGGTTCGCCGCGCGCAAAACGCCGCGTGTTGTCGAGCAGGGTTTCCCGCTGGCTGTCCACGCGTTTGAGAAGCTCAATGTCGATCCGGGATATGTGGGAAACGGGTTTCAATCGCGTTTCGCCCGGCAGCCACAGATAGCCTTCGGCGATCTCTTCGAGACCGGACGGACGAACCGGCGGCGCCAGGCGCTCCAAAGCCTCCGCGATCCGCAGCAGTACGTCCCGATTGCCATGTTCGGTCGTCGTGCCCTCGATCTTCATCATTTGACGACGTCGGGTCTGACGGCAGCGCTGCGGCGCAACGGCCGGCGCAATATCTCGGCACAGGCGACACCAGCCAGTGCGGTCCCGCCCCCAATCACATGATAGGCCCGCACCGGCTCTCCCAGCAGGACGATCGCTGCAAGAGCGGTCAGGACCGGCAGCAGATACATGAACAGCGCGCAGCGGTTCGGCCCGAGGATATGGACGCCGCGGACCCACAGGAACGGCAGGATGACCGAGGCCAGCCCGCCGGCATAGGCGATGAGCGGCAAGGTTTCGGCGTTCAGCGCCCGCATCGGTGCAGGCGTCGCGAGGAAGGCGGGAAACATGATGACGAGCGCGCAGAGGGCCTGCATGTAGGTCGATTGCCAGCCCGTGACCGGCAGGTTCCAGCGCTTCAGCAGCACACCGTAAAGCGCATAGACGATCGCCGCCAGCAACATCAGCGGATCGCCGAGATGCACCCCGTCGCGCACCAGCGCCGCGGGATCGCCCGCGCTGATCAGATAGACCAGCCCGACGAGCGACAGGATGCCGCCGCCGACCATGCCGACGGTCGGCGTGTCGTTCAGCAGGACCGCGCTCAACGCCACCGTTAGCAGCGGCGTCAGCGCAGTGATCACGGCCATGTTCGTGGCTGTGGTGGTTTCGGCCGCCAGATAAGACAGGCTTTGGAACAGGCACATTGCCAGAAAGCCGAGAATGAGGAACAGCCCGAGATGCGGCCAGATGACGGAGCGGTTTCGCCAGGCGGGAACGGCGACGAAGGTGCTCATCAGCAAGACCGCGAGCAGCAGACGATAGAAGGTGATCGCCTCCGGCCCGATGGTGCGGGCGGATAGTCTGGAAACGATCACGTTGCCGGACCAGAGGACGATGGCGAAGAAGGGAAACAGGTAGGCGAGCTTGGACTTCATTGCGGCATTCGTATCGTTGCGTTGACAAGCACGAGTACCGTTCAATGGTTCGTCGGTATCGCTCTAAGATGACCCATGCTGTAGAGTTTGGGACATGACGAGCGATCTCACCCGGAAGCACCTGGAGTTTCACGACACGCCGCGCGCCATGGCTGCGATGGAAGTCGATTACCCGGATGGAGCCTCGACGGGTTGGCATGTCCATCCACGCGGTCAGCTCCTCTACGCGATCGCAGGCGTGATGATCGTGCGGTCGGCGGAAGGATACTGGATCGTCCCGCCGAACCGGGCGCTATGGCTGGTGGCCGGGCTGAAGCATGATGTGAAGATGTCGGGCGCGGTCAAGATCAGAACCGTCTTCATAGATGCGACGGCGGTCCACCACCTGCCGACGAGAAGCTGTGTCATCGAGGTATCGCCGCTCCTGCGCGAACTGATCGTCGCGGCGGTTCGGATACCGCTCGATTATCAGGACGGCAGCCGCGATGATCGCCTCATGCGTCTGCTTGCTGACGAGGTGCAGGTATCGGATGTATTGCCGCTGCACCTTCCGACGCCACGCGACCTGCGCGTCAAGCTCATCTGCGAGGCGATCAATGAACACCCTTCCGATGTCTCGACCGCTGGTGAATGGGCAAAGCGCCTAAATGTGACGGCCAGGACCGTCCATCGGCTCTTCGTCAAGGAGACAGGCATGACCTTCGCGCAATGGCGTGAACAGGCTCGGCTTCTGTTTGCTCTTCAGGGGCTGGCGGCCGGTAAGCGCGTCATCGATGTGGCCTTCGACTGCGGCTATGCCAGCCAGAGCGCGTTCACCGCGATGTTCCGGCGTCATTTCGGAAAGCCGCCGTCCGAGTTCTACCAATCTACAGGCAGCATCCGCTTGCAACTCTAGTCGACAGGCAGCGGACCTGCAGGAAGAAACCTGGTCCCAAAGTTTACACAGGCAATGCACGCTCCATCGCCACTTCGGCTTCGAGGCTTCCGACATCCCGGAAGATCGAGGCGACAGCCAGCGTGCGCCCTTTGCTCCTGAACCGCAGCAGGCAGTCTCTGGCGGCGATGTCGCCCTCGACTACGATCTCGTCCCAACGTTCGGCATATCCGACATAGTTGATCGGGAGGTCGTAATGCTGGCTCCAAAAGAACGGGACAGTGTCGAATTTCTCGCCATGTCCGAGCATGTTGAGCGCCGCGGTCTGTCCCTGCCTTTCGGCAACCACCCAATGCTCAACCCGGATGTTCTGGCCGCTGTGAGGATCGGGCCACCGCGCGATGTCGCCGGCGGCGAAAATCCCCGGCTCGCTCGTTTCCAGGAAGGCGTCGACGGCGACACCGCGGTCAACGGCCAGCCCTGCTGCTTCGGCAAGCCCGGTGCGCGGCCGCACACCAATGCCGACAACGACGAAATCGGCCGCCAAAGTGCTGCCGCCGCTGAGTTTCACATTCCCGCCGTCAATGCTGGTCGCAGTTTCCTCCAGGTGGAATACGACGCCATGTTCTTCATGCAGGGCGCGGATGAACTCGCCCATCTGCGGGCCCAGGACACGCTCCATGGGCCGCTTTTCCGGCGCCACGACATGGACGTCGATATCGCGCGCACGCAGAGCCGCGGCAACCTCGAGCCCGATGAAACTGGCGCCAAGCACGATTGCGCGACGCGCGGTGGCGGCCCGTGCAATGATCGCCTTGCAGTCTGCAAACGAGCGCAATGGGTGGACGTGCGGCTGGTCTGCGCCGGTGATGGACAGACGGACGGGTTCCGCCCCGGTTGCAAGCAGAAGCCTGTCATAAGGAATCCTGCTCCGATCCGCGAGGACAACCTGCCGCGAGCGGGCGTCGATTTGCACAGCTTCCGTCTTGAGATGCAGGTCGATGTTGTTCTTGGAATAGAATTTCTCCCCACGGAGCGGGATCCATTCCTCCGGAGCTTTTCCGGCAAGGTAGTCCTTGGATAGGTTCGGCCGGTCAACGGGCGGCGTCTGGTCGTCGCTGACCATGACGATGCTGCCTCGAAACTGTTCCCGCCGCAGCATTTCGGCCGCTGCGAACCCCGCCGCGCCGCCGCCTATGATGACGATTTTCTCAGGCAACTGGCCAGGGGCCCCGGAGCGCGGTTTTGGAGCCGCCCTTTTGAGCTTCTCGCCGACGAATATCCGGCCATCTCGCTGCTCGACGGCCCAGGTGGCGAGAGGATTGAAGGCGGGAGCGCGCAGCGCTTCGCCTGTTCGCAGATCGAAGCACGCGTGATGCCAAGGGCAGCGGACGGTATCGTCCACGACAAGGCCGTCGCCGACCGGCCCGCTATAATGCGTGCATGTCGCGCTGACTGCGAACAGCTCGGTTCCACGGCGCACAAGAAGCACCTGTTCGTCGCCGCATCGGCCGACCAGCTTGCCGCCGTCAGGAAGGTCGCCAAGCGCGATGCCTTGCGTCAGATCCGGTCCTATCGGCTTGCTTTGATCTTGGGCCATTGCCTTCTCCGTCGGCGTTCCCGGTACGGAAGAGCCTTTGCGGTCGAGAAGCGGGAATTCCTTTTGGGGAGCATCGGAATTCAACGGCAGTTTCTCGCCATTCCGGACATCCTGCAACGAATCCAAGCGGCAGTCGCGTGCAAATTTTTATGACGAGCACGCGCTCAGCGGGACCGCTCAGTCGACGGCGCCCTGGTCGACCATCCAGCGGCGGTGGTCGGCAAAGCGTTCCGCCACGAGGTCGATGAAGCTGCGCACCTTGGTCGAGAGGTTGTGCTTGTGCGGATAGATGGCGTTGATGGCGAACTCGACAGGACGGTGCCCCGGCAACAGACGCACCAGCGTTCCGGCCGCTACGTCCTCCGCCACCATGAAGCTCGGCGCGAGAAAGATGCCCTTGCCGGCGAGCGCCATTGCCCTGAGTACATCGGCGCTGTTGGCCACGACATTGCCGGAGACTCTGACCGAGACCTGCTGGCCCTCGGCATTCTCGAATCTCCACTCGTCGCCATAGGGGTAGAAGGCGTAGCGCAGGCAGTTGTGGTGGGCGAGGTCTGAAAGGCTCGCCGGCGCCGGGTGGCTGTCGCGGTAGGCGGGCGCGCAGCAAAGAATGTGCCGCCACGGCGTCAGGCGCCGCACGACGAGCGTCGAATTCGGCGGCGGCGTTGCGCGAATGGCAAGATCATAGCCGTCCTCGATGAGGTCGACCATCTTCTCTCCCATGGTCAATTCCAACGACACCGCCGGATAAAGGTCGAGGAATTCCGCCATCACCGGCGACAGGAAGCGCACGATATGAGTGCCGGCATCGATCTTTAGCGTACCGCGCGGGGTGGCGTGCAGCGCGCCGGCAATACGGTCTGCCTCGTCGAGATCCGCCAATATGCGGCTGGAACGCTCATAATAGGCGCGGCCGATATCCGTGAGGCTGACCTTCCGCGTCGTGCGGTTGAGGAGCCGAACTCCAAGGCGCTCCTCCAGCGCCTGAACGTGACTGCTCACCATGGTGACGGACATGTTCAGCCGGCGCGCCGCCGCCGAGAAGCCGCCGCTTTCCACCACGCAGCCGAACACGGTGAGGCTGGTGAGGCGATCCATGGAACGATTATCCGGTCTGACCTGATGATCCTTCCGATTTTTCGTCGATTATCACAACGACCGGGATGCCGCATCTTCCATCCATGGACTGACGGCCGCTCTCGTCTTCGCCCTGATCGTTACGCTGGCACTCAAAACGGCCGGCCATCTTGAAGATGGGTGTCGGCCCCCGAACTACTTTGTCGTGAACCCGCAATTTGAAACCTGGGGAATCATCATGAACACACAGCTCGCCAAAATCGCCGGCCTTGTTGTAGCAACGGCCCTTTCCTCGGTGATCGGTCTCGCCAGCCCGACCTGGGGCGACGCCTCTAAGGCTGGCCAGGAAAGTCCGGCTTTCTCGACGCCGCTTCCCAATGTGCCGGGCAAGAGCCTGACGGCAATCGTGGTCAATTTCGCGCCGGGCGCTTCCTCGCCGGTGCACCACCATGCCGGCAGCGTCTATGCCTATGTGCTCACCGGCACGATCCGTTCCGAGAATTCCGCAACGGGCCCGGCGCGCGAATACAAGGCCGGCGAAAGCTTCTTCGAGCCGCCGGGCAGCGTGCACCTCGTCACAGCCAATGCCAGCGAGACCGAGCCTGCCAGCCTGCTTGCCGTCTTCATCGCCGATGACGGTGCCACGCTCACCATGCCCGGCAAATAAGTCCCATCCCGAAACGCCAGACAGCAGGGGTAACCATCATGAACACCTCAACGACAACCACGCCAGCCGTCACCGGCATCCCGGCATTCGCCAAGGCTGCGCGCATCCACAATTACGGCGCACCGGAGGTCATCACGCTCGAAGACGTCGAACTCACCCCGCCGGCAGCAGGCGAGGTTCTGGTGCAGGTCAAAGCTGCCGGTGTCGGCCCGTGGGACGGCTGGATCCGCGCCGGCAAGAGCGCGCTGCCGCAGCCGCTGCCGCTCACACTCGGCTCCGACCTGTCGGGCATCGTCGCGGCTGTCGGGCCGGATGTGACTGCCTTCGCGCCCGGCGACCATGTCTATGGCGTCACCAACCCGCGTTTCATCGGCGCCTATGCAGAATATGCGATCGCCTCCGCTGGTATGATCGCGCGCAAACCCGCTCGACTGGACGATGTCGAGGCGGCTTCGCTACCGGTGATCGCCGTCACCGCCATGCAGGCGCTGTTCGACCACGCCGGGCTGCAAACGGGCCAGAGCGTTCTCATCCATGGCGCCGCGGGCAATGTCGGCGCCCATGCCGTCCAGCTTGCGCATCGTGCCGGGCTGCATGTCATTGCCACCGCAAGCGGTGAGGACAGTACCTATGTCCGCAGCCTCGGCGCCGACGAGGTGATCAACTTTCGCGCCGAGCGCTTCGAGGACAAGGCTGGCGATCTCGACGCGGTAATCGACCTCGTCGGCGGGGAGACGCAGCAGCGTTCCTTCGCGGTCCTGAAG
Source organism: Mesorhizobium sp. BAC0120 (assembly GCF_033542235.1). NCBI lineage: Bacteria > Pseudomonadati > Pseudomonadota > Alphaproteobacteria > Hyphomicrobiales > Phyllobacteriaceae > Mesorhizobium > Mesorhizobium sp. BAC0120. The sequence goes on from NZ_JAWRCU010000010.1 coordinate 79,273, forward strand.
AAGGGCGGCGTGCTGGTGTCCGCCGTGTCGCAGCCCGACCAGGAACGGGCGAAGGCACGCGGGGTGCGTGCGCTGTTCTTTCTTGTCGAGGTGACGACCACGCGGCTTGAAAAGATCACAGCGGCGATCGACGCAAATCGGCTCACCCCGAGCGTCGGCACCGTGCTGCCGCTCGCCGCAGCACGCTCCGCTCATGAGATGCTCGAGGGCACGCGTCCGCATCCTCGTGGCAAGATCGTCCTGCAAGTAGGCCGCTAGAGGGCTCCTGCAAATCGCTGAAGCAGGCGCTACCTCTCACCCTTACCCTCTCTCCGTAAGGACGGGGAGAGGGGGGCGGCAACGTCTCAGAATCCCCTCTCCCCGTTTTTCACGGGGAGAGGGTGAGGGTGAGGGGCTGCGTCAACTCGAACAGAAAGGCGGCAAACTCGGCAACCTCCCTGGCTGGAAGGCGGCCACCGGGTGCATCTGGCCGAGCATTCCAAATGCTTCCCGCGGCATTTCATTCATGCGCAGTGTGAAACGTCTCAAGCTGCGATCTGCAGCCGTTCAAGATCGGCGATCAGCCCTGGCCCGGACGGCTGCCATCCGAGCTTCTTGCGCGTCTGCTCGCTTGATGCGGGCATGTCGCTGCCGGCCAACATGCCGAGCCAGCCGAAAAAGTGCTGAGCTTCTTCCGGCGCGATGGATTTCGCCGGCAGGCTCAGCCGTCGACCGATGGCTTCCGCGATATGGCGCATCGGTACGCCCTGCTCCGCAACCGCATGGTATTTAGCGTTCGGCTCGGCTTTCTCGATCACCAGCCTGTAGAGGCGTGCTACGTCGAGAACATGGGCCGCCGGCCAGCGGTTGAGTCCGCCCCCGATATAGGCGCACACGCCCTTCTCGCGATACATCTGGATCGCCGGCGTGATCAGACCCTGCATGACAGGATCGTGAACCTGAGGCAGGCGCACCACCGACACGTTGACCCCCTTCGCGGCGACGGCGGCAGCAGCCTCTTCTGACGCGGCGCGGGGATGCACGTCGGCGCCTATGATCGGGTTGTCTTCCTTGGCCGGTTCGCCGGGAACAGTGTTCGCGATGGGCGTCCCGGAGGTTATGACCAGCGGGCGATTGGAGCCGGCAAGAACCGAGCCGAGGGCTGCGATGACACGCCGATCGTCCTCGCAGTTCTGCACGAACCGCGAAAAGTCGTGGTTGAAGGCGAGGTGGATGACGCCATCCGAGCGCGCGGCCCCTTCCCTCAGGCTGTCCGGATCGGCGATCGAACCTCGATAGATTTCTGCACCGGCGGCCGCCAGAGCCGCGGCTTTCTCTTCCGAGCGATAGAGGCCGATCACCTGATGCCCCGCGGCGATCAGCTCTTTGACGACGTTTTGGCCGATGTTTCCGGTGGCGCCGGTCACAAATACACGCATGAGCAAAGTCTCCAATTTGATTGGAGACACATCTGGCCTCATGCATTATCCTGGTAAAGTAGTGAGATTATCATATTAAGATCGCTAACAGGATGACCGACGTTCTTGCCACTGCGAACTCGCTCGGGACCTATCTGAGGGACCGGCGCATGAAGCTCGACCCGGCTGCCTTCGGCTTTCCCGCGGAGCGGCGCCGCACCTCCGGCCTCAGGCGCGAGGAGGTGGCGCAGCGCGCCAACATCAGCCCCACCTGGTACACATGGCTCGAACAGGGACGGGGCGGAGCGCCCTCGGCCGACGTGCTCGACCGCATCGCCCGCGCCCTGATGCTGACCGAAGTTGAGCGCGAACACCTGTTCCTTCTGGGCCTTGGCCGTCCGCCTGAAGCGCGCTACCTGAAGAACGACAGTGTGACGCCGCGTTTGCAGCGCGTGCTCGATGCGCTCGACCCCATCCCGGCCGTGATCCGGACCGCGACATGGGATGTGCTTGCCTGGAACCGAGCGGCCACCGCGATGCTGATGGACTATGGATCGTTGCCGCCGGAAGAGCGCAACATCCTGCGTTATATTTTTCTCGATCCGCGCGCTCGCGCTGCCCAATATGACTGGGAGAGCGTGGCGCGCTTCGCACTTGGCACGTTCAGGGTAGATGCGGCCCGTGCCGGCGCCGCGGCGGAGGTGGAGCCCCTCGTCGACGAACTCTGCCGGCTCAGCCCGGAGTTCAAAGCGATGTGGCACGACAACGATGTGCACGCCGGCCGGCACGAGGCCGTCAAGCACATCCGCCACCCTGTTCTCGGTCCGCTCGCCTTCGAATATTCGGCCTTTGCGGTCGACGGCCGAACGGACCTGGCGATGGTGGTCTACAATCCGGCGACGCCAGAGGATGCCGAACGGATCAAGTCGCTCATGAGCCAGCCGTAGCACAGCGCAGGTGCCCATAACGGCCTGGAGCATTGAACCGAAATGTGCGTCGCGGTTTTCGGACAAATGCGATGCACAAAGAGATAGAGCGGCGTGGCGATCCAACTTGAACGCACGCCGCTCTTGAGCTGCGCTGCTAGCCCGCGGCGTCAGCTCTGCGTCGGCCTCGCGTCAGCCGCCGGATTGACATTGATCATCCACGGAACGCCAAACTTGTCGATCAAAGAGCCGAACCCGGGCGACCAGAAGGTCTCGGCGAACGGCATGATTGTCTTGCCACCTTCGGAGAGTTGATCGAACCAACGCTGGGCCTCGGCCTTGTTCTCGGTGTGCAGGGTAACATCGAAGCCGTTCTTGGGCTTGTCTACGTTCGGGGCCCACCCGACGTCCATGTCGGCGCCCATCAGCGCCTGGTCGCCGACCTGAAGCCAGCAGTGCATCAGCCAGTTCTTGTACTTCTCGTCCGAGATCGGCATGTCCGGAGGCGCATCGCCATAGGACATGGCCATCTTGATCTCTCCGCCCAAAACCCTGGCGTAAAACTCGAAGGCCTCGCGGCACTGCCCCCGGAAGCTCAAGCTGGTCACGATCTTCATTCTCGTCTCCTCAATTGACGCCCACGAATAATGTTGATATCAACGTAACCATCCCCGGATGTCAACCTGTCAGATGGACCGGCCTGCCGAGCTTGCCTTCGAAACCACACTTCACGTGCGTGACAACTGCCTGTGCCTGCACGCACAGCGGGCGGCGCGTGCACTGGCGCGCCGCTTCGACGTAGCACTTGCGCCCATAGGGATCACCAGCGGTCAGTTCTCGCTTCTCATGTCGCTCAATCGGCCAGAGCCGCCGAGCCTCGGCAGCGTCGCGGCATTGCTGGCCATGGACAGGACGACGCTCACCGCCAATCTCAAGCCGTTGGAGCGTCGCGGTCTCGTCGCGACGGAAACCGACCCGAAGGACAAACGTGTACGGCTCCTGCGATTGACGCCAGCCGGGCGTGCCGTTCTGGTCGAGGCAGCGCCGATCTGGAAGCATGTGCACGCTCGGATCGAAGCCGCGCTGTCAGACCCGGATCACCTACGCTCGGAACTGAACCTGCTGAGCCGGCTTCAGCCGTGACCGGCGGCATCGTTTCGATCCATTGCCCCCCTTCAGGCAAATTGCCATTCTTCGGGCCGATCAATGGGGTGATGGGGCCTGAACGACGTGGACAATTCCATCCCTGCTCTTCTCCCGCGTGGAGAAGGCCATCAGTTTCTTCTTTATGGCGACTCCTGTTCGGGGGTGCCGGGCGCATTGCATGCAAAGACCTTTGCCTCGGTGAATGCGGTCGTCAGGCGTCTCGAGCCACAGCCCGAATTCATCCTGTTTCCGGGTGACGAGATCATCGGGCTGACGCCGGACGCGGATGCGCTGCGGGCGCAGTGGCGATATTGGTTCGACACAGAGATGGCATGGCTCGATCGCGCGACTACGCCCATCTGGCACACGACGGGCAACCACACGACCTGTGATGCGATGAGCGAGGCCATCTTTCGTGAGGTCCTCGACCTGCCGGACAATGGGCCGCCGGCACAGACCGGCCTTTGCTATTTCGTGCGGCGCAACGACCTTCTGATGGTGTTCGTCAACACGCTCTGGAGTGGCCTCGGCGGTGAGGGCCATGTCGAGACCGAGTGGCTGGAAGCCACGCTGAAGGAGCAGAGCGATGCCGGGCACAAACTGGTGCTCGGCCATCATCCGGTGTTTCCCGTCAACGGCTTTTCCGGCCCATACCAGCGTGAGATCGGTCACGAATATGCCGAACCGTTCTGGGATATCCTGGTGCGGGAGAACGTGCTTGCTTACCTGTGCAGCCACATTCTCGCTTTCGACGTGCAGGTCCATCGCGGGGTCCTGCAAATCTGCACCGCAGGCGCGGGAACGGCACATCGGATGCCGGAAGGCATCGAGTACCTCCATTGCGTCCAGGCGGCGCTTGACGAGCAGGGCCTGCGTTATCAGGTGCTCGATGCCGAAGGTGTCGTGAGGGAGCGCCTGGAATGGCCATTGCCCAATGCCGACCGGTGGCGGCAACTGCCGCTCGGAGAAACTGAAGCGCCCTTCAGTGGAATTTTGCAGAGTGGCCGCGCCATTGAACTGAGATTGAAAGGACGGGCACCCACGACGGATTTCGCATCGGCGCAGACGATCTTTTCCGCATTTACACCAGGCTCGATCGCTGCGCTCTGGCTCGGTCTTCGGGGCCCGAAGCAAACCCTGACGCTGATCGTCGGACGAGATCCGGGCCGCAGCCCCTCCTATTGGCTCGGACCTGATCTTCCCCCCGGCGACGATTTCGATATCCACGTCGCTTTCTGCCCGGATATGGGACCCGGCGGAGTGCTCTACCGTTCCCACGGCAACGCCCGCTGGTCGTCCTTCAACTCTGCGACGGCAAGGGGATTGGAGCAGCTCTCGTGGCCGCAGCAGTGGAGCATCGGTCATGGGCAACACGGCACAGGGGATCGTCGATTCAGAGGCGCTTCATTGAGCATCCAAATCTCGGGAACGGAGAGATGACGGCTGCGCGTTGAAGGACTGCTTCCCGATCGGGTAGCGCGTCAGATTTCGCCGCCAGGATTCCAAGTTGTGCGGCAGGTTTCAGCCTTCAGCCAGGAATTTGCGCGCCAGTTCTTCCCATTCCGCATCGAGCATTAGGTTGGACGGAGCGACGCCGGCGCGGCGATACCAATATCCAGCATTGGATTGATCGCCTTCCTTGCGATGGAGGTAGGCGTGCACGTGCATGCCCGCCGCATCGTCGCGCTCCTGCGCGTGCTCGTGCGCCTTGTCCCAATCTCCCTTTGCATCCCACCACAGCGCTTGCAGCGCCGAACTCAACCCGGCCGGCGGCTGTGGTTTCGCAATCGAATCTTTGAACGCCTGCAGATCCATTTCCGAACCTCGCGAAGAGTGAAGCCCGATGATACCCGCGTCAGTGGCCGACGGGTAGCGTGCATCGGACGACATTGGGCAAGTGCCGGGGACAGTTTACTTTTTGCCGCAGAAAGGCCGCGATGTTCACCGAGGTGGCGCTGGCGGCAAAAAGTAAACTGTCCCCCTGCGCAACACCCGCGCGGTGAGGAGCCGCGTCAATCTGAAAGCAGACGGCTTTCGGCAGACCTGGTGAGCGCCAGATCAGCTCTACCCTTTTGAAGCCAGGTGCTCGGTGTGCATCCGGTAACGCGCAGGAATTCCCGGTTGAAATTGGATTTCGTGTTGAAGCCGCTCTCCAGCATGGCCGTCGTCACCGTGTCGCCCGCTTCGAGACGTTCGCAGGCGCGCCGGATTCGGAAGCCGTTGATGAAGCGCGAGACGTTCTCGCCGCTCGCCCGGTTGATGGCGGCTGAGAGCCGCTTGACGGGCACATGGAGCCGCTTCGCGAGCCGCGCTAGTGTGAGGCCGGGGTCGAGATAGAGCTCGCCCCCGGCAAGGAGCCGGTTCAACTGCGCCATGAGTTCCGTATCCGACTGAATATCGTCTGCCGAGACCACGCGTGCATGGGGCAAATCGGCTTCGATCTCTCCGAGGCTCTGCGACAGGCTGAGCCCGCCGATGCACAGCAGCCAGAACGAGGAGAACAGGCTGATGATCCAGGGCTGCAGCCAGGCGCGTCCTGTGGCCAGGGCGAGCGCGATGAGCCCGTCGCTGAATGCCGACAGCATAAGGGCAAAGGCAATACCGCGCCAGACGAGGCCAGGCAGGTCGCCTGCCTCAAGCCGAGTGAGCGGGAGCCCATCGGCGCCCGGTCGGAGAGCATGAAGGAGCAGGACGCCGTAGGTCAGGAAGACCGCCGGCACCACCAGGTCGAGGGTGACAGGCGCGAAGGCAACGCAAAACGCGGTGAAGGCCGGAGCCGCGAAATGTGCGAAATCTCGGCGCGCATCCGCTGCGCGGATCGCCGTCGCCTGGAAGGTGACCCAGGCGAGCGGCGGAATGATCGTGGCCGTCACCGGCTGGAGCGGGCGGAGCGCTGCCAAGCCGTAGTGCTGGACAAGCGAGATCACGACCCCTTGCAGGGCGCAGCTCGCCAGCAGGCCCAGGAAGAGCGACGACCGATCCTTCTTCAGCCACGAGCGGACGAGCAGAAATCCGAGCACGAGCGCGACGATCATGGGGATCGGCAATGTGAGCATGGTCCACCCCTGGACAATCCGTTTGTAAGCAATCGTTCCAAATCGCGCCCGGCGCGTCCTGAAACCGGTTCGAGGACGCGAGTGGCTGCGAGCGGCGTCATCGCTGTGGCGTTCGATCCCTAAAGGAGCCACCCGAATGAAACGCACAGTCCTGCTCGCCCTAGCCGCCATCGGCCTCGCCTCGGCTGCCGCCGCCGATCCGATCGCAGGTTATGACAGATTCGAGGTCGCCGCACCGCACCGCGCCGCACCGGTCGCCGCCTCGGTCTGGTATCCGGTCGGGACGCCGACCTATCGCGGCCTCATCGGCGACAATGCGGTGTTCGAGGGAAGCTCAGCCTATGTGGGCGCCGCCATCGCCGAAGGGCGCTTCCCGCTCGTCCTCCTGTCTCATGGCTCTGGTGGGAACATGGACAGCCTCTCCTGGCTGTGCTCGAGGCTGGCAATCCGTGGCGCGATGGTGCTGGCCGTCAACCATCCCGGCAGCACGTCGGGCGATTCCTCGCCGCGCCGCTCGATCCGTCTCACCGAGCGCGCCGCTGATCTCAAGGCCGCGCTCGATCAGATCCTCGCCGACCCGGCTTTCGGCCCTCATGTCGACCGGTCGCGGATCGTCTCACTCGGCTTTTCGCTTGGCGGCGCCACGGCCTTGAACCTCGCGGGCGCCCAGATGGACCGCGATCTCTATCGCGACTATTGCGCCCGCTTCGGCAAGGAGGCGCCCGACTGCATCTTCATGACCAAGGGTGGCGTCGATCTCGCCAACTTGCCCGACGCCTTCGAAGGGAAGATGCGCGATCCGCGCATCGCCGGCGCAATCGCGGTCGATCCGGGGTTCAGCTACGCGATCACGGAGACCAGCATCGCCGCCATGGCCCTACCCGTTCTCCTGATCAATCTCGGCGGGGATGAACGCTGGATGGCCGGCGATGTAAGCGCCCGAGGCAGCAACCTGGTCGGCCGCCTCCCCCATGTGGAATACGCGACGGCCGCCCCGGCAAACCATTTCACTTTCCTTGCCCTCTGCAAGCCAGGCGCCCGCGAGCGGCTGGCGGAAGAGCATGACGATCCGGTCTGCGACGACCCGGCAGGAGCGAACCGCGCGGCGATCCATGAGAAAATCGTCGAACGAATTGCGGCGTTCATGAAGCTTTGAAACCCCTACGCCGCCGCAAGCTGATCGCGCGCGAAAATCTCCTGCACCTTGGCGGCGATGGCCTTGCCGAGATCGAGGTTGTTCTGGGCCGTGAAGTGGATCCCATCGCATCCGTCCGTGGTGATGAAGTCACCCGCGTTGAGGAAATCCACCTTCAGGAAATCTGCCATTGCCCGATATTGCTGTCCGAGCTGAGCCGACTTCTCATGGCCGCCCCCGAACATTCCCTGGAAGTACGGATGCGGCATGGGGGTGAGCGGTGGGGGCGCGACGACAAGACATTTGGGCGCCGGATAGGGCGTGCCGATGCCGCCACCGCCGGTCAGCACCTGCCCCACCAGCTTGGCCATGCCATAGGCGATGTCGTAGGGCGTGCGGTTGAAGAACGGCTTGGTATCGTTCGTACCCAGCATGATGATGACGAGATCGAGCGGCAGATGGCTGGCGATCGCCGTCGGCAGATACTGGCTTCCGTTCAGCCGCGCATCGTTGGGATCGTCGGCGCTCGTGGTGCGGGCACTGAGCCCCTCCTCGACGATATGATAGCCGTCGCCGAGATGCGTAGCCATCGCGCCGGTCCAGCGCTGCTCGAAAGGATAGCGGCGCGTCGGCGAGCCCTCCTCGACCGGGATCCAGCCCCAGGTCAGCGAGTCGCCAAAGCACAATATGGACCTTCTTTCAGACATCGACTCCTCCTCGATAGGGATTGTGTTTGATCAGCGCGGCCTGGCGGTTCTCAGACCGTAGAAGACTGCCGCGAGCAGGATGATCAGCCCTTGCGCGATCAGCTTGCCGGGATCGCCGATCCCGAACGTCGTCATCACCACGAACAGCAGCGCGAAGGACAGCACACCGAAAAACGGGCCCCAGACACCGCCCTCGCCTCGACCGAAGACGACACCGCCAAGGATGGTCGCGGCGACGGCCAGAATTGGCAGGTCGAGACCGACGCGTACGCTGCCGACTGCGATCGACGCGGTCTGCACGAGCGCGGCAACGCCCGCGATGAAGCCGGCCATGGTATGCGCCAGTATGACGGTGCGCTCGACCGGGACGCCCGAGAAATGCGCCGCCTCAGCGCTCTCGCCCACCGACATCACGAAGCGGCCGAACACCGTCCTGGACAGGAACAGAGCCATGGCAAGCGTGAGCGCGAACCAGAAGATGACCGGCGACGGCACAGGCCCCAGTTTCGTGTTGTAGATGTCGTTGAAGATCGACGGCACGTCCCCGGGAGGCTTGCCGCTCGACAGATATTGCACGATGCCGATCAGAACGATGCTGACGGCGAGCGTGGTGATCACCGCGGATACCCGGCGCTTTCCGATCATCAGACCATTGAAGAGCCCGATCAGAGTGCCGGTCACGAGCGCGAGCACGATGAAGAAGGAGAGCGAGACTCCGGGAAAAAGCCCCGAGGAGATAAAGTAGTTGATCAGCAGGATGACGCCGCCTGCCGAGAGATCGATGCTCCTGACCCGCATGACCAGGAGCTGACCAAGCACCAGAATGCCGAGAGGTGCTACCTGACGGATGAAGATGCCCATCACGTTGATGTTCAGCATGTTGGGCTTGGCGACCGACAGGACGATCAACAGCGCGGCAAACACATAATAGGCGGGCGGAACTTTCGTGATCCGCTGAACGATTGGAGTGCTCAACACGGCGGCCATGTCAAAGCCCCATCTTCTTGCGGGATTGCAGCCCTACCACCAGCAGGAGAATGCTGCCCTTGATCGCCGTCTGAATGAAGGGCGACACGTTGAGCAAATTCATGCCGTTGGACAGCAGCGCCAGGACCAGAGCGCCAATGATGGTGCCGTGCAGGCTGCCTATGCCGCCGGCCAGTTGCGTTCCGCCGATGGCCACGGCGGCGATCGTGTCGAGCTCGAACAGCAGACCCACATTCGGATCGCCAGAGACGATCCGGCCAGCGAGAAACACGCCGGCAAGCGCTGCAAAACAGGAACACGCCACATAAGCGAGCACGATGTTTCGCTTGTCGGCCACTCCGAAGTTGCGGGCCGCGTCGTCAGTACCGGCGGCGATGCCGCCGCCGATCGCGAAAAGATGCAGGCCGAAGCGCGATCCATGGATCAGCTTCCAGGCCACTAGTATGACCGCGATGCCCCAGAAAACCGGCATCGGGATGCCAAGAATGGAACCCCCGACCGATTGAATGACGATGTCGGGAACCGTGCCGCCGGACACCGGACGCAGGATCCGGGCGATGCCGAGCACGACATATTGCATTGCGAGGGTGGCGATGATCGGGTGCACATTGAGCCGGGTCACCGCTAGGCCGTTCGTTACGCCGATAAGTGCCGCCAGCGCGAAGACTGCCGGAATGAGAACATATCCCGGACCACCGAGGGCCAGCACCGCCGTCGTGAAGCTGATGACGGACCCGACCGACAGGTCGAGCCCTCCGACGACGATCACGCACATCTGGCCGATCGCCGTTATGACCAGCGGCATGGCCTGAGCGACCAGGTTGAACAGGTTTTCCGAGGTGAGGAATTGATCCGTGCGAAACGCCAGGACGAGCGCGAGCGCGAGCGCGATCAGCATTGGCACCAGCCACAGGCCTTGCCGGCTCCGATTGCCCCTCAGCAGCCTGGCGAGCGGGCTCTTCATTTCTTTCGAGTTCGCTGTAGCCGTCATGCGCTCAAAGCCGCGTCGAGGATGGTGTGTTCTGTCGCCTTCTCTGCCGCGAGCTCGGAGACGACAGTATTGTTGTGGACGACGTAGATCCGGTCGCAGAGACCGATCAGCTCGACGGTTTCGCGGGAGAGGACGAGGACGGCGCCACCGCGGTTCGCGAAATCTCGAAGCATTTTGTAGATCTCGGACTTGGCGCCGATATCGACGCCGCGGGTGGGCTCTTCCACGAGAAGGATGTCAAGGTTCGATGAGAGGTAACGGCCAAGCAGAACCTTCTGCTGATTGCCGCCGGACAGGGAACCCACGGCGACCGACGCGCTCGGCGCCTTGATGTTCAGGCTCCTCATCGCAGCATCGATCGTCTTGCGATAGTTCTTCGCAAGAGAGAGCTCCCGGTGCCGAGAATGCAGACCGACGGCGATATTGTGCGCGATCGGCAGCCCGAGAAACAGGCCCTCCTGCTTGCGATCCTCCGGCACGAAACCGACGCCGGCCGCCTGCAGCATGCGGATTCCGGAGCCCAGGGGAACCGGCAGGGGAAGCGGCTTGCCCTTGATCGTGACCTTGCCGCTGAAGGGCTGAAACTGCCCTACAAGCGAGCGCAGCAGCCTCTGTTGCCCCTGCCCCTCGAGACCGGCAAGGGCCACGATCTCCCCCTTGCGGACGCTGATCGAGAAAGGCGCCGTCGAAGCGCCGATCTTGAACTGCTCCATGCCCAGAACGATCTCGCCGGCTGCCGATCCACGGCTGGGAAACAGATCCTGCAGCTCGCGGCCGACCATCATGGCGATCAGCGACGCGGGCGTGACTTCCGACAAGGGCCGCGTGCCGACGAGCTTGCCGTCCTTGAGGACCGTGACGGTGTCGCAGATCTCGAAAATCTCATCCATCCGGTGCGAGATGTAGACGATCGCCTTTCCTGCATCGCGCAGGCGCCTGATGTGCTTGTTCAGGATCTCGACATCGGCCGCGTTCAATGCGGCCGTAGGCTCGTCCAGAATGAAGATGGCGGCGGCCGCCTTGATGCCATGCGCGATTTCGACGAACTGCCTCTCGGCAATGGACAGTTCCGAGACGAGGGTCTCCGGGTCCAGATCGAGCCCGAGTTCGCCCAGCGCTTTCTTCGTCTCAGCGTTCATTAGGGGGTAATCCACGGTTCCAAACCGTGTGACCGGCTCCCGGCCTAGAAACATGTTCTCGGCGATGGTCAGATTGGTGAGAAGCGACAGTTCCTGGAAGACGGTCGAAATGCCGGAATCGAGCGCTTCCTTGGGATTGGCGAACGAGACCTTATGACCGTTCCTGTAAATCTCTCCACTGTCCGGCTGATGGACACCCGCGAGGATCTTCATCAGGGTCGACTTGCCGGCACCGTTCTCGCCCATCAGCGCGTGGACGGTCCCCGGCAGCAATTCGAGCGAAACCCGGTCGACGGCTAGGCTGCCGCCGAAGGACTTCGAAATATTGGACATTTCGATGAGATTGGCCATCGCAGCCTCCGTCCCGGCGATGCGAGGTTTCCCCCCGGACACCATGCCTGCCGGCGCTCCGGCTCCGGCAGGCATGGCGGCTCGGGAGATGCTAATTCTTGCCGTAGAACTCCTTGAGCTTCTCTTCCGGCAATTCGGAGGGCCACCACACATTGGCGGAGAGATCGTCGCGATAATATTGCTTGGCCTTCGCGAGGTCCCAACCCGGAGGATTGTAGTCGTAGTGCTTGTGGAGTTCCTTGCCCTCGAGCAGGGCCACCGCCGCGCGAACCCCGGCCGCTCCCTGAGTGGGGCCATACTCCGGCGCAATGGACTCGAAGCCGTCATGAATCCACTGACCGAAGAAGCCGTTGTTGCCTTCGCCCGAAATCGGCGGGATCTTGGCGCCGAACTGCTTGAACACGTCGACGCAGGCGCGGGTCATGTCGGCACCCGATGACCAGATGCCGTCGACATCGGCATTGTTGAGGTAAAGCGTCTCGCAGACGCTCTTGCCCTTGTCGTACTGCCAGTCGCCATGTTCCTCGGCGATGATCTTGACATTCGTGCCCTTGAGGGCCTGCAGCAGCCCATTATAGCGGTTGGTATCTTCCGGATGGCCGGCCAGGCCGCGCAGCACCCAGATCTTGCCGTCATTGCCGACGGTCTTGACGAGCCAGTCGCCCATCACCTTGCCGAAATGCTCCGCGCCGCCCTGGATCTCGGTGGTAAAGCCGTCGGTTTCGATGCGCCCCGTGTGGACGATGACGGGGATGCCGGCAGCGACCGCCTTTTCGATCGATGCGTTGGCCGAGGTCGAGGTGACCGGCTGAACAATGATGGCGTCGACCTTCTGCGCGATCAGGTCTTCGATGTCCGCAACCTGCTTCTTCTGGTCGAACCCGGCATCGAGCAGGATGAACTTCTTGATGCAGCTGTTCTTTGCGGCTGCCGCCTCGGCCTCGTGCGCGACCTGGACCGTCCAGGTGTTCGCATTGACGCCGAAATCGCTCATGCCGATCACCCAGGGGCAATCTTTCTTGTATTTGCCGGCCTCGACAACCGGATTGTCGCCGGGGCGGGCCGTAACGCCGTCCATCAGTTGCACATCCTCAGCCAGTGCCGGACTGGCCATTGCCGTCACGACCACCATTGCGGTCGCGGCAAAGGCCTTAAAACTATGTTTCATCGAGCGCTCCTCCGTGTTGAGCCTAAATAGACTTCCCTGCCCGGGCTCCTGGAGTTCGGCTTCACCCTTCCCTCCAGGTGTTCAGGCCACCATCTGCCCGTCCGAATATCGGATCGCGGCGAATGGGTTGCTTGGAGAACGGGGAATCTCGGCCGCACGAAACCGTTCGCCCGAAGGAGCATCAAACGACACTCGACAACGGCGCTGCCCTGTCTCGTAGCTGGCGGAAGTTCCTCCTCCCATTGCCGACTAACCACGGAGGAGTGGAAGTGTCAATAGTTATTCAGATTGAATGAATATCTCTCCACCTTGCCATGGCGCGTCGACGATGCGATGAATGGGCCAACCTGCGATTGGCCGACATGTCGGTCAACTGCCTGTTTTGGCTGGATGATTCTGGATGAATCCGTCATGCGCGCAGTCCTATGCTACGGAGATTCGAATACCCACGGTCAGATTCCGGGCGGGTTGACGCTCGACCGCTACGCATATGAAGAACGTTGGCCCGGTGTCCTCGCGCGAGAGCTGGGCAATGCCTGGCATGTAATCGAGGAAGGGTTGAGCGGCAGGACAACCGTCCGCGACGATCCGATAGAAGGTCCCGGCAAGAATGGTCGGACCTACTTGCGCCCCTGCCTGATGAGCCACGCGCCTCTGGACTTGATAATCATCATGCTGGGCACGAACGATCTGAAGGCCCGGTTCAATCAGCCGCCCTCCGAAGTCGCCATGGGCGTTGGGTGCCTCATTCATGACATCAAGGAGCTTGCGCCAGGACCGGGCGGCCAGCCCCCGGAAATCATGATCGTCTCGCCGCCGCCGATGCTCGACGACATCAAGGCCTGGGAGGGAATTTTCCGGAACGCGCCGCAAAAATCCCGTGAGCTCGCCCTCCAGTTCGAGATCATGGCGGATTCGCTGGAGGTGCATTTCTTCGACGCCGGCACGGTTGCCGAATGCGATCCTCTCGACGGTTTTCACATCAACCGCGAAGCCCATGAGATGCTCGGCGTAGCGCTCGCTCGCGAAGTGGAGGCGATCGGTTGGAAATGATCCGCCCAAATGCCGAGCATTTTACTCCTGGATGGGTTGGCGACGCGCAACCTGATGAGGACCATGTCCATGCCTGACATGCGTTTTGCGCCGCCGAACCCGCTTCGCATCGCGGATCGCGCCTCCGGCCTGAACGCGGTGAGCGTCAGAAGCTATAACGAGCGCCTTGTCCTCTCTCTGCTGTTGCAGAAGGCGTCGACCACGCGCCTGGAGATCGGAGAGCGAACAGGCCTTTCCGCGCAAACCGTATCGGTACTTGTGCGCTCGCTCGAGCAGGAGGGGCTGGTGGCCAAGGGCGAGGCGCAAAAGGGACGTGTCGGTCCGCCCACCGTTCCGATCGTACTCAATCCGGAGGGCGCCTTCTCGATCGGCATCAGCGTCGGCAATCGTCACACCGATGTGGTGTTGATCGATTTCGTCGGCGAGGTCCGCTTCCACACGACCCTGCCGAACCCGGAGGTCGACCGCGCCAGCAATCATTCGCAATTTCTGGGGACCATTCGCGAAGCAATCTCGATGTTGCCGAAGAAGGCACGCGAGCGTCTTGCCGGTATTGGTCTCGCGCTACCTCAGAGCTCCTCGAACGGCAGGAACGACGAAGCCTACTTCAAGGCGCTGCAGGATGAGATCGAGGAGCAGCTGGGCATTTCTGTTTTCGTCCAGAACGACATCACTGCCGCGGCCAGTGGCGAAAGCATGTTTGGCGTCGCCAAGTCGCTCACGAATTACATGTACTTCTTTCTCGGCGCGATGCTGCATGGCCGGCTGGTGCTGAACCACCAGATCTACAACGGCAACTCACCGGTGAGCTTCGATGTCGGGATCACCGCATTGGAGAGGGAGCTTGCCAAGCACGGCCAGCCTTCCGGTCCGCTATGGGAACGCACGGGCACCTGGCCCGATTACGGCGACCTACTCGAGAGTTGGGAAAAGCACCTGATCGACCAAATGGCGCGGTCGCTCGATGCGGTAAGCCAGTTCGTCGAGTTCGAAACCGTCGTCCTGTCGTCTTATGCACCGCAAATGATTTGCCGCGACATCTGCCGCAGGCTGGAGGCAAACCTGACTGGCGTGAAGGCGATCGCCGGCAACATCACGCCAGCTCCGAAAGCGGTTGGCGCCGCAAGCTTGCCCTTCAGCTCTAGATTCATGGTTGAGTGACGACCGCCAGGCGCAACAGGGCGCTTGCCGCTATGGAGGCGTAAGAGGCCGGACAGAGCATTGCCGTTGATAGCGTTGATGGTAGATTTTGACCGTCGGCGCTGCCCCTCATCGCCCTGCCGGGCACTTCCCCCGTAAACGGGGAGAAGCACGCCCGCCGTTTTTGAAGGCGCTTCCTCTGCAACGCTGGCGATTGGCGAAATCAAAGCGGCAGTCCTGCCTCTCCCCGTTTACGGGGAGAGGATGGCGGCAGCCAGGTGAGGGGCAGCGCCAACGGTTAAAATCTTGAAGCTGTCTATATGATCCTCTACCGTGCAAATGGCTTTGCAGCGCTGAAAGGCTGCGGCAAGCGACTTTCACAGCGCGCAAAATAACTCGGTGCGCCCTCGCCTTGTTAATTACAGCCAATCTCACCCCTGGTGGGGGAGATGTCCGACAGGACAGAGGGGCAACGTGGGGCGCCAAGTTTCGCGGTCTCTTCGGCAATGCCGCCATCACGCTTTACTATCAAGCGGTCAGATGGTTTGTCACCGTCGCGAAAAGCTTCTCGCAAGTGCTCCCACCCTGCCGACATAAGCCCTCGCCCGCATATCGATCAAGGCAAACAGCATGACATCAAATCAGGACTACGCCGGCAGCATCGAAGACTGGCGCGCCGAGCGCCTCGCCCGCCTGAAGGCGGAGGATGGCTGGCTGAACATCATCGGTCGCTGGTGGCTGGAGCCAGGCTCGGTGACCGTCGGCAGCTCGCAAGACAACGACATCGTGCTTCCGGTCGGCCCGGCCCATCTCGGACAGCTCACCCAAACAAGCGCCGGCGAAGTGAGCTTCGTGCCTGCCGCGGGCGGCGCGCCAACCCGGTTGACGCTCGACAAGAAGCCGGTGCGATTTGTCGTCGGCCGGCTGCTTATGGAAGTGACCACCCTCGCCGGCCAGAACGCTTTGCGTATCCGCGACCGCGAATCCTCGGCTCCAGCGAATTTTGCCGGAATCGACTATTTCCCGATCGATCCGGCCTGGCGCTTTGTCGCCGATTGGTTGACCCTGGAGCAGCCGGTGGTGACGACCGTCGATACCATGATCGGCATCCCCACCGAGGTGACCATCACCCACAAGGCCGCCTTCACGCGCGATGGAGTGCGCTACGAATTGCTGCCGACCCACGGCACTCCCGAAGCGCCGCAATTCGTCATCAGGGATTTGACTTCGGGCAAGGAAACCTATCCCGCCTCGCGCTTCCTGTTCGGCGAGGACATCGGCCCGGATACGATCGTGCTCGACTTCAACAAGGCGATCAACCCGCCCTGCGCATTCACGGACCACGCCGTCTGCCCGCTGCCTCCGCCTCAGAATGTCCTGCCTGTCCGGATCGCTGCCGGCGAATTGGCATTGAAGTCCTGAACTGTATTCACACCGCGACGCCCGCGTCCCGGAGTCCCTTCACCAGCCGATCGAACAGGGCGGGATCTTTGTAAGGCAGAGCCCGCCTGAGGTGGTCGACGGAAAATTTCGGATTAACCTCCAGCGTCTCTTGCCAAAAGCGGCGCGCTTCTTCGTAGCGCCCGGTGAGACCATAGAGGCAGGCCAGATAGAAGCGCGACATGTCCGAGCGCGGGGTCAAGGTCAAGCGTCGCTTGAAGGCGATCTCTGCCTCGTCGAAGCGGCCAAGGGCAAGCAGAGCCCGGCCCATGAAATGCAGCGACATATCGAACTGCGGATCGAGACGGAAGGCCCTGGTGTAGAGCGCGACCGCTTCTTCATGCCGACCCTGGAAGTCTCTTATGTTGCCAAGGCCGGTATAGGCGTCGGCCAGATTGGGGGCGAGCGCAACGGCTCGTTCAGCGGCCTGTTCCGCCTCGTCCAGACGCCGCATCCAGGAAAGAGTTATGGCAAGCGAGGTGTAGCCTTGCGGTTCGGTGTCGTCCAATGCGATCGCTTGGCGCGCCAGCTCCAATGCCCGCGTCATGTTTTCGGCCGTCGCGTTGTTCCATTGATTGGCGTATTCAGCGAAGCTGATGATCGAGAGCCGCGCATAGGCGAGCGCCAGTCCCGGATCGATCTCGATCGCGCGCTCCAGCATCCGGCGCGCCTCCACGGCTGCTTCGGGCCGCAGTTGCAAAAGCGTCTGCCGGGCACGGACGAGCAGATCATACGCCTGCGGATCGATCTTGCTGCGGCTCTCGCGCCGCGCTTCTTCCTCGGCGGTCAGCTTCACCTTGAGAGCTTCGACGATCGTGCGGGTCACCTCGTCCTGGACCGCGAAGACGTCTTCGAGATCGCGATCGTAGCGCTCGGCCCAGAGATGGCCGCCCGTGGTGCCATCGATCATCTGGGCGTTGATGCGCACCCGGCCGGCAGCCCTGCGCACGCTTCCCTCCAGCACATAGCGGACCCCGAGTTCGCGGCTCACCTTACGCACGTCCGGCGCGAGGCCT
The DNA here is from genome assembly GCF_033542235.1 of Mesorhizobium sp. BAC0120. Lineage (NCBI taxonomy): Bacteria > Pseudomonadati > Pseudomonadota > Alphaproteobacteria > Hyphomicrobiales > Phyllobacteriaceae > Mesorhizobium > Mesorhizobium sp. BAC0120. Next base: position 96,925 of record NZ_JAWRCU010000010.1, read on the forward strand.
TTGTAAGCGAAGGAGGAGTTCCGCGCGATGACGAAGAGACCAGAGACCTTCGACAGATCGGTGATGATGTCCTCGGTGATCCCATCGGCAAAATAGCCCTGCTCGGGATCTCCCGACATGTTGTCGAACGGCAGGACCGCGATCGACGGCTTGCTCTGCGGCGGCTGCGGCGCATTTCCCGCTACCTCCGAGGTCACGACCGCGTCGCCGTCCGGCGACCAGCTCCAGATATGCAGCGGGCGTTCGATGTTCTTGACCTCGTGGCTGCCGCTGTCGACGAAATCGATGCTGAGGCGACCACGCATATGCTCGTGGACGGCGCTTGAAATCGCCACCCCGCCGGGCTGCGCAAGCCCTTCTATGCGGGAAGCAACATTGACGCCATCTCCGTAGAGATCGCTGCCCTCGACCATGACGTCACCGAGATTGACGCCGATGCGCAGCACGATGGGCCGATCCGAGGCATCACGCTCATTCGCCGCGGCCATGGCCTTCTGCAGCTCCACCGCGCATTCGACGGCTGCAACCGCGCTGCCGAACTCGACGAGCATCCCGTCGCCGATTCTCTTGAAGATGCGACCTTGATGGCTGGCGACGAGCGGCTCGACCACCTCGCCCCAGCGCACCTTCAGTTCCGTCAGCGTGCTTGTCTCATCCCGCTCCATGAGCCGGCTGTACCCGACCACGTCAGCGGCCAGAATGGCGACGAGCCGGCGCTGAATGGGGTTTTTGGACATGGAGGCGGGTGCTTCCTGGCATGCAGCTAAATAAATTTTAGTGGCACAGCGCTGCCAAGTCCATTCAGCTCTACGACGTGCAGGCCAAGAGCATCCGCTCCCTACCTTGCTGGCGGTGAAAAATCAAAGGCTCGATACCCGAGGCCAGCGTCCCGCTTGGGTGGATTTCCGTCTTGCCTTCGCGACGAGGCCGCCGGGATACATTCCAGGTTTCAATTCTCACGGGAACATTGGCTCAACCTAGGCATTGCAAAAAGATCAGAAGTTGCAAACGCGGAGGCCTGGAGATGCGCCCGGCGATCCGGCAACGAATTCGCCTGTCCGGCGGCGCAGAGTTGTCCTTCATCACGGCAGGCGAAGCGTCCAAGCCTGCCTTGCTGCTTTTGCACGGATTTCCAAGCTCGTCGCGAATGTTCCGTGGGGTCATATCCGAGCTGTCGCAGGCCGCTTACGTGATCGCGCCCGATCTGCCCGGCTTTGGCGAATCCGATGTCCTGCCGGTGGTCTCGTTTGCCGCCTTCGGTCAGACAATCTCGGAACTGCTGGATCGGCTCGGAATCGGGTCACGCTATGTCTACCTCCATGATTTCGGGGCCCCTGTAGGCTTACACATCGCTATGCAGGCGCCAGAGCGGGTTTTGGGCCTCATCATTCAGAACGCCAACGCTCATCAAACGGGCTTCGGACCGCAATGGGCCGGGACGCTGGCTTACTGGTCGCAGCCGAGCCCGGAAAACGAGGCAGCGGCGACCGCGCATCTGACATTCGAAGGCACGCGCGACCAGTATATCGCCAACGTCCCGCCGGACGTAGCCGCGCGGATCCCGGCCTCAAGCTGGGAAGAGGACTGGCGGGTAATGCAATTGCCAGGCCGGATGGACACACAGCGGGCGCTGATCGCGGACTATGCGAACTATGTCGCCCGGTTCGACGCTATCGCCGAATATCTCGCACGCCGGCAGCCGCCTGCCCTGATGCTCTGGGGAAGACACGATGCATTCTTCGATCTCCCCGAGACACTGTCGTGGATGCAGGCTCTGCCGAGAATGGAAGGCCACATTTTCGACGCTGGACACTTCGTCCTCGAGACACACGCGGCCGTGGCCGGATCTCTCATCGTCGACTTTATCAGGCGTACCCAACGGAAAAGCGAGAACGGGAACGACCCGATGCCAGCAACGCTGTTTTCGCCTAACCCCTGACCCGTCAATGTCCCGGACGAGCTGCAAGTCCTCAAGGTGTGTCGTCGTCGGCCAGGAAGCATTCCATTCGCGTGGACCGAGGGAACTGCGGCGCATCGGCTGCCTGCGTCCGGAACCGCGCTGACTACCCCGCGTTGTAGTGCTTGATTGCGCTACATCATGATTGGTCCTCAAATGAGCATACTTATCAGTGTCCTGATCACGTTCCTGGTCGTCGTGCTGGTGCTCTGGCTCATCAACCGACTGCCGCTCGACGGTCGCACCAAGCAGATTGCTCAGGCCATCGTCGTTATCATCGGAATAGTTTCGCTGCTGCGATACCTCGCCGTTTTCTAGAGCATTTGCAGCCAAGTGGGATTACGAGGCGTTGCACCAATGCTACAAAAACAAACGGATAGAGCGGCAGCCCGGATCTAATCCGGGCGTCAGACGGCGGCGGCCCGACGGACGACAAACCGGGCGTCATCGCTGCGCCGCCCCAGAGCCCGCACGTGCTCACGAGCGCCCTAAACATCCCCGTCGCGGACATCCAGGCTGTCTACCGCGAATGGAAAAGGCGCGGCGCCGAGTTTCTTACCGAGCCCAAGGACCGCGGATCCGAGATCCGCGGCTACATGAAGGACCCCGACGGTCATCTCATCGAAGTCGCGCAGTCCACCGGAATTCTGCAGCAGCAGCCATAGATCAGCTTAATGGAGCCAGCGTGACGATGTTGCTGGACTGGTTTGTTCATGACGAGCACGGCACATTAGACGAGCGCCGCGCTCCCGCCCGGTATCGAGCGGCCACCCTTTGAAGTTTGGCGCAATCACGACCCTCCAGCGTGTCGCTGGCGCCGTCTGCTTTAGGAAGCGACAAAGCTGAGCCCTACGGCCGATATCGGGCGCGATCAGGACCTCCAGTGGTCACCGCAATGTCTGCCCCGAGCAGAACCAAAGACCAACGCACAAGGGCCGGCGACCATGCAGATCTGTGTCATTTCACTGTGAGCAGCACGGCGGCTGCGATCGCGTTGAGGTCCGACGGCAACCATTCCTTTCGTTCGGGATCATAGAGATCAAGGACCGAAACCGTCAGATCGAGCAGCCCTTCAACATCGCACAGCCTGGAGGACGGCAGGATTTCCCCGAGCATCTGCTCAAGAACCTCCGCCTCGACCTTCTCTGCATCCAACTCGGCCGCTTTGACGCGCTCACGCAGAAGAAGGATCCGCGGCTGGGATGCGAGCCAATTGTGCGACTTCATTGCGCGCCTGACCTGCCGCAAAGGCCGAACGGCGGTCTCGCGCCAGACGCGGCAGTTCTGGTCAAATGTTCGGATTTGTTCCGAACTTGGAACGCGCCCGGTTACCCCACCGTACAACACCGCCAGCATCAGCGGAATGTCGAGCCCATGGTCGTCCTGTAATCGCAGGCATGCCGGCGCAACACCGGGGCGCGAATAGACGCTGAGCATGAACGCCCAGAGATCGGCCGGCGCCTTTTCGTTGTTAACCCTCTGAGATGTCAGCTGAACGGTCTCCTTCAGTCAGGCTGAAGACGCGGCTCTTCTCATTCGGAAAGCAGCGTATCGCGAATGCCTGCTTTGAGCCCGCCCCAGCGCTTGATTGCACCCGTATCAATGTCGAAGAGGTCCAGTGCTCGAGCAACGGAATGGCTGACGACTTCGCCAATGCTCGTCGGCCTTGCATAGAAGGCCGGGACAGGCGGCATGATTATCGCGCCTATTTGCGTGAGGCGCACCATCGTCTCCAAATGGCCCAAATGAAGAGGGGTTTCGCGGACCATCAAAACAAGACGGCGCCGTTCCTTAAGGACGACATCCGCGGCGCGGCTCATCAGGGTGGAAGTGACGCCGGTGGCGATCTCCGACATGGTCCGCACCGAACAAGGCGCGATAAGCATCCCCATGGTGCGAAACGACCCCGACGCTATGGTCGCGCCGACATCGGAAACCGGATGGAACACATCGGCGCGTCCCTCCAGATCGGCCTTGTGCAGGCCGAGTTCCTGATGAAGCGTCAGCATGGCAGACCGGGAGACCACAAGATGTGTCTCGATGCCTGCGGACCGGGCCATCTCCAGCGCCGCGACGCCGTACGCTGCCCCCGATGCACCGGAGATTCCTACGATGAGACGTCGCGGCGTCATGATTACTGGCCTGGGAACCAGTCTTCGGCACGAACCTGATCGGCCATACGCAACCGCTTGCGCTCAAATTCGCGCTCTCGTCCCCAAGGCTTCGTAGCGTCCACCAAAAGGCGGCCCCAATGGTCCTTCTTTTCATCCCGGTAGAACGATGGCGTATCGGGGATGATCATCATGCTTTTGTCGGGCCGACAGCGTGTGAGAATGGCCCACTGAACGTCATCCATGTCGTAGATGTTGACGTCCGTGTCGACGACGGTGATCTGCTTCGCCCATATGGGCTCTGCCCCGATCGTGGCGAGCATCACTTGCCGCGCGTGACCTTCGAACGCGGGCTCGATCTGGACGATCGCGTGATTCACGAATGGCTGACAGGTGACATTAACAATGCCTGGCAGTGCCGCAGACAGTCGCTGGTAGATATTGGCTGACACCGAAAGCTCGAGCGTGAGCACTTCTTCGGGCGAACCGCAAAGGATCGAGTGGAATAGGGCGTCCTTTCGCACAGTAACGCCGAGCACTTCGAATACGGCGTTGGGCCCGACCGGAACGTAGTAGCCCATGAACTCGCCAAAAGGGCCCTCCGGACGGCGCTCGTTGGGCAAGAAGCGCCCTTCGATCACAACCTCGGTCTCCGCTGGCACCTCCAGGTCAATGTGGTTGCACTTCCGCATCGCGATGGGCCGTCCGCGCAGGCGCGCGGCCACTTCGAGCTCATCCACATCGTAGGGCAGCGGTGCCGCCGCAGTCAGGAAAGCGTGTGCAGGTGGACCGATCAGCATGGCAGCCTCAAGCGGCTTGCCCATCTTCTCGGCTTTCTCATGGTAGATTGTAAGATGATGACGCGGCGCGAGGCGGCAACGCAGTTCACCATCGCTGATATACATGGACCGATGGTAGGACAGGTTGCCGACCCCCGTCTCGGGGTCCTTGGCTATGAACATGGCCGAGGTGAAATATGGAGCCCCGTCCTTGTCGGAGTAGGTTATGAGCGGCAGGTCTGAGAGCTTGACCTCCTCGTAGGCCGGAAGCTCCGTCGCGGGAACGAGCGGCTCTTTCAACTCGGACGTGCCCAACGAGGCAAGCTTGCTCCATTGCCGACAAAAGTCGCCAGCATCAATACCGATGATCTCGCCCAGGCGCTCGCGTGTGCTGTAGACATTGGTGATCACGGGAAACCGGGTTCCCTTCACATTCGTGAACAGCACCGGTTTCGCCCACTTCTTCTGGGCCAGTTGGGTAACCGCAGCAAGCTCATGGGCAGGATCAACCTCACGGTCGACCCGCAGAACATCTCCTCGCTCTTCAAGCTTGCGGACAAACTCTCTCATACGATCCTCCGGACGGAATCAGCGGCCCTTGCCGGGCATGCTAAGAATGCGATTTGTGCGAGCTTCGTGGGTCGAACGCAGACGATAGCGGTCGCCGGGATAGATGAAGCGGCTGCGGGTGACTGGAATTCCTTCACGCCAGGTGGAGCGATCGAGCAGCAGGCAGGGCTGGCTCCCATCGATCTGCAGAAGGTTGCGCACGTCTTCATCCGCACGAATGGCCCGGATGGTGTTGTCAATCGTGGTCACCGTGGTCTCGCGAAGGAGCCATGTGTGCGGGGTGACGTTGGTGAAATCCTGTTCGATGTAACTGGGCGCCTCCGCACCGTTGACATACCGATCCTCGAGCTGGATCGGGGTCCCGTCTTCGAAATGTATGAGCCGCGTGAAGTAGACCACCTCTTCGGGCGGCAGTTGGAGCATGTTGCGGGCCGGACTGTCCTTCCCGAGGATCGAGTGTTGCAGGACGCGGCAGCTGTGAGCTCCGCCGGATGACGAAATCTCCTCAGTGATATCCGGCAGGTTGAATATCGCGCATTGCATTCGCGGTCCGATGACGAACGTGCCTCGGCCTTGAATGCGCACCAGCAGGCCATCAGCTTGCAATTCGCGCAGCGCCCTCCGCACCGTCAGCCGGGAAGCCCCGAATTCCCCGGCAAGATCCCCCTCGGACGGGACCTGGAAGTTAGCGGGCCATTCCTCCGTCTCGATGCGGCGATCGATCGCGGTCTTGATTTTTTCGTAAAGGGGAAGATCGGAATTCACGGTAGACCCATAGTGATATCATTATTCGCCCGAAACTCTCACACAAATGCGGTTCTTATCAACTCGAATCTTTCCTTCAGGCGGCCGTGAAAGCCCCGACTATCGGAACTCCCCGCATCGAACTCGCCCTTTCTCACCAGAAATGGGCTATTTGCGCCGACAAACATCAGCCTGTTGACAGGTTAAAAAATATCAGTTTCACTCAAAACATATATCATTTTACACCCAAATGTATGAGAGACTGAGTCTCGCCTCGGGTTTTCGGGTGTGACAAACACAGTGTGGGAGGGAACGTGCCGACCAAAAATCTGCCGAAGCTAGCAATGTATATCGGCGGCGAATGGGTAGCTCCCGCCTCGGGCCAATACCTGGAAACGATAGACCCCTTCACAGCCAGGCCCTGGGCCTTGGTGCCGCGGGGCAACGCTGAAGACGCCGATCGGGCCGTCCGCGCCGCGCACAAAGCCTTCGCCGATGGCCCATGGCGCACGATGCACCCGAGCCTGCGTGGTCGCATCATTCAGCGCTTTGCGGAGCTGATCGAGGAAAACGCCGATGCGCTTGCGGAGATAGAGGTGCGCGACAACGGCCGCCTGCTGGCCGAGATGCGGCACCAGATCCGCTACATTCCGCGGTGGTATCACTACTATGCCGGCCTTGCGGACAAGATCGAGGGCGCGGTTCATCCCTGCGACAAGAAGGCGTTGAGTTTCTCGAGGCACGAACCACTTGGTGTCTGCATCGGCATCGTACCTTGGAACGCGCCGCTATTCCTGTTCTCGCTCAAGGCGGCGCCGGCGCTCGCAGCAGGCTGCACGCTCGTGATGAAGCCGGCCGAATATACCTCGGCAACCGCGCTCAAGCTGATGGAACTGGTCGAAACAGCTGGCTTTCCGCCCGGCGTCATAAACGTCGTTACCGGCTACGGGCCTGAAGTCGGTGAGCCCCTGGTAACGCACCCTCTTACGCGGCACGTGGGTTTCACTGGGTCTACCCGCACGGGCGCGCACCTCTACTCGCTGGCTGCGAAGGACATCAAGCGCGTCAGCCTGGAACTGGGCGGCAAGTCCCCCAACATCGTTTTCGACGATGCCAATCTGGACAACGCGGTTCGGGGCGTGGTCGGCGGGATTTTCGGTGCGGTGGGTCAGACCTGCATCGCCGGCTCGCGACTGCTTGTGCACCGAAAAGTGCAGGACCAGTTCATCGACAAGCTCACGGCTTTCACGAAGACCGCCCGCATCGGCGACCCCAAACATGCCGATACGCGCATCGGCCCCATCGCCAACTCCATGCAGTACGAGAAGGTGCTGGGTTACATCGATATCGCCGTCCAGGAAGGAGCCGACCTGATTCTCGGAGGCAAGCGCCCTGACATCGCTGAATGCCAAGCGGGATACTTCGTGGAGCCAACGATCTTTGCAGGCGTCAACAACAACATGCGTATCGCCCGCGAGGAAGTGTTCGGACCTGTGCTCGCCACCATCGCCTTTGATGACCCTGAAGAAGCCATTGCGATCGCGAATGACAGCGAGTTCGGCTTGGCTGCGGGCGTTTGGACTGCGGATATGCGTCGCGCAATCCTGATGTCCGAGCGTCTGGAAGCCGGCAGTGTGTGGGTCAACACCTATCGGGACGTCTCATACACCACACCCTTCGGCGGATACAAAAAGAGCGGCATCGGTCGCGAGAACGGCATCGAGGGTATTCGCGAGTTCTTGCAGACCAAAGCCGTCTGGCTCTCGACCGCGGAAGAGATCGCCAATCCCTTCGTCATCGGCTGATCGGCGAGGGGTCCGACAATCGCACGGGGGTCGGACGAATGAAGAAGGGCCCGGATGTAAGCCGGCAGCCGGGCCATATCAACAATGGGAGACTTGGAAATGCAAACGAGCAATAGACCTTGGCTCGGTAGAATCGCAGCCAAAATCGCAATAGCTGTTCCGGGAGTGATGCTGGCAAGTGGCGCTGTCCATGCGCAGAGCGCGGCTGACCTCCTGCCCAAGAAGTATCGCGACGCCGGCGTCATCAACCTGGTCACGGATGCCAAATATCCCCCGTTCCAATACATCGACGAATCCGGGAAGATGGTCGGCTTTGAGGTCGATCTTTGGAATGCGATCGCCGAGCGGCTGAAAGTGAAGATGGAAGTGACGTCGGTGGCCTTCGATTCGATGATCCCGGGAGTTCAGTCCGGCCGGTGGGACATCTCGATGGAAGGCATTACCGACAATGCAGAACGTCAGGCGGTCGTAAGTTTCGTCGATTACGGATACACGACGTCATCGGCCTACGTGCTTGAGTCAAAAGGCGCGGAGATCAACGATCATCTGGGATTGTGCGGCCTGAAGGGCGCAGCACAGAGTGGTACCGAATGGGTCGGAATGATCACGGCGGAGTTGGCTGCCGCCTGCAGCGAGTCGGGGAAGCCCGCGCCTACCGTTGCTGAATTTGGAACTTCGGACGCAACGCTTCTTTCCGTCTATTCCGGGCGCACCGACTTCGTGCTCACCTCCGCAGCATCGGCTCAGGAAATCAAAAAGTCGGCGCCACACCCGGTAAAGGTCGTGCCGATGCCCATCCTGCCGCGCAAGCCGAGCGGAATTGCTTTCCGTAAGAATGAAGGAGACCTGGGCAAGGCCCTGTTGGCCGCGCTCAAAGAGATCCGCGCGGATGGTGCGTACGACAAGATCTATTCCGCTTGGAGCGTCGAGCCCATGAAGATGGAGCACGAGCCCGGAATCAACCTTGAGACCGTGCCGACGAAATAGTGCCCACGGGCCGACGAGAATACCGTCGGCCCTTACTCTTGCACAACCTCTCGAGCGACCATGTCCATAGCCACGCATTGTGATCAGCCGTCCGCCGGCTCTCATCAGCCGGAACAACCGATGCTGATCTACGTCCCCGCCCGCTCCTGGGGAACCCGTGCGGCTGCAGTCCTGCTGTCGTTGGTGGTCGTCTATTTTCTGTTTTCGATCGCGGGCAACGCGAACTTCGGCTGGTCCGTGGTCGGCGAATATCTGTTCGACGCCCGCATTCTGTCCGGACTCTATCTCACCGTCTGGCTGACAATCGTCACCATGGTCATCGGCGTCGTGCTGGGGACGGTTTTCGCGGTCATGGCGATGTCCACAAACGTCGTGATCTCGACCGTAGCCAACGCCTATATCTGGTTTTTCCGCGGCACTCCGGTGCTCGTCCAGCTGATCTTCTGGTACAATCTGGGAGCCCTGTTTCCTGAACTCTCCATCGGTATCCCCTTTACCTCTTGGGGTGTGTCGGCGCCCACCAACAGTCTCATTTCGCCTGTCACTGCAGCCGTGCTGGGGCTGGGCCTGAATGAGGGTGCGTATATGTCCGAGATCATCCGTAGCGGCCTGCTTTCGGTCGACCCCGGCCAGCGCCAGGCCGCGACTTCGCTCGGCATGACAGCGAGAAAGGCGCTTTGGCGCATCGTGCTACCGCAGGCCATGCCGGTGATCATTCCCCCAACCGGCAATCAGACGATCGGCATGCTGAAAACGTCATCCCTGGTCAGCGTGATCTCGCTCGCGGACCTGCTTTACTCGGCACAGACGATCTATTCCCGCAACTTCCAGACGATCCCGCTGCTGATTGTCGCCTGCATCTGGTACTTGCTGGCAACGACCGCCCTCAGTTGGCTGCAAAGCCGCATCGAACGGCACTTCGCTCGTTCGCGGAGCCAGCCGACATGATGCATTCTCCCCCGGAAAACAGGCAAGCCATGCGTGCTCCAATGGTCGTGTTCGACCGGGTATCCAAGAGTTTCGGCAATCTGCCTGTCCTGCGCGACATCAATCTCACCGTGTCTGCAGGCGAGGTCATTAGCCTGATCGGACCTTCCGGGTCCGGCAAATCGACCCTCTTGCGATGCGTGAATCACTTAGAACGCATCGAAAGTGGCAGCATAACGGTCGATGGGGAGTTGATCGGCTACAAGCGGGTCGGCAATCACGCCTACGAGCTGCCGGAGAAGCTGATCGCGAGGCAACGCGCCCGCATCGGCATGGTCTTCCAAAGCTTCAACCTGTTCGGTCATAAGACGGCGCTTGAAAATGTAATGGAAGCACCGGTTCATGTGCTGCGAATTCCGCGCCGGGAGGCCGAAGAGCGGGCGGTTCAACTGCTCACCCGGGTCGGTCTGGCCGACAGGATGCATAACTACCCCCGCCAGCTTTCGGGTGGGCAGCAGCAGCGTGTGGCCATAGCCCGCGCGCTGGCCATGAGGCCGAAACTCATCCTTTTCGACGAACCGACCAGCGCCCTCGATCCAGAACTGGTCGGCGAAGTGCTCGACGTTATGCGCGGTCTAGCCTCTGACGGCATGACGATGATGGTCGTCACACACGAGATGTCGTTCGCGCGTGAAGTTTGTCACCGCATAGCGTTCGTCGAGGCGGGCAGGATTGTCGAATGCGGCAAGCCTGCCGAGGTTCTCGACAATCCGGCTTTCGAACGGACCCGGGCGTTTCTCTCCAGAGTGCAATGATACGGCACTCTGATGGGAGCGAAATCCACACGCGATTGGGACGTGATCGTCATAGGTGGGGGCATCGTCGGATGCTCGGCGGCATATTACGCCGCCCAGAGTGGAATGCGCGTTCTGATGATGGAGCGTGACGCGCCGGGATCCGCCCAATCCGGTCGCAACCTCGGTTTTGTACGTCAGCAGAACCGGGATTTTCGGGAACTCCCGTTGATGATGGGCGCCTTGCGCATTTGGGAAAGGATCGAGGCAGACCTGGGGCGCCGCGTCGGCTGGCAACAAGGCGGCAACCTGTCGCTGGCGTTTTCCGAGGCGGATCTTGTTTCACGGAGTGACTGGCAGCGGCGCGCTGTCGAAGAGTTTGGCCTCGACACGCGCATGCTGTCGTCACGGGAAACGCATGCCTTGATACCGCCGCTGGCGACCGATTGCGGGATCGTCGGGGCCATGTACACGCCGACTGACGGGAAAGCCGAGCCCGCACGAGCGACCCGCGCGTTCTTCGATGCCGCACTCGACGCCGGAGTGGCCTTCAGCTTCGGCGAACCCGTGACGCATATCGACGTCAGCGGCGGGCAAGTCTCCGGCGTTCAAATCGGTGATCGGCTCTATCGGGCAGACACGGTGATTGCTGCCGCCGGCGCCGGAAGCGCCGCACTTTTGCGATCGATCGGATTGAACCTGCCGCAGGAGGTCATACGAGCAACAGTCGCGCGAACGTTCCCCAGGTGCGACCTGAGGATGCCGGCCTGCGTGTCGGGCCAGCAGACCGGAATCCGCCAGGATCTGAATGGGGCTTTCGTGATATCCGTGGCGGGAGGCGAGTATGATCTGCGCCTGGATTCTTGGCGTCACATGCGGCAGTACAAGGCCGCTCGAAAGTCCGATCCCGATGCGGCGCGCATAGATTATCTCGCGCCGTTGAAGCGGCTGCTGCCGCGCAGGCCGACCGCACCGCTCGCCGATTTTCCGCCCAGCCGCGACATTGCGCATCCCGAGCCCTTTCGGGTGGAGCAGGCGCGGCGCGAATTTGCCCATCTCTTTCCAGCTCTGGCCGATCTGGAGGTCGAGACGTCGTGGGCAGGGATCATTGACGTCATGCCGGATGTCGTTCCGGTGTTGGGAGCCATCGACCGCATATCGGGCCTGCTCGTTGCAACCGGGTTCAGCGGACACGGTTTTGGCCCGGGCCCAATGGCCGGAAAGGTCCTTTCCGATTTGGCTGGAGGACGACGGTCACCAGTTGACATCTCGAGCCTGTCGCCAATGCGCTTCGAGAAGAAGCGGATCGCCTTGTGAGGCAGTTCAACTCGAATATCTGATAGGTTAATTCAGGAGCTTGGCTTCCGCTCACGGAGGCCCGTCATCAGGCGCAGACCCGACTTGGTACAATGCCAGTCGGAATGTCTGCTTCCAGGCGAAAGGCAAAGTTGACTCAGTGACCGAGATGCGGCGCGAAGCAGCCATCCGCTATGTGCAAGACATAGGTCGGCTTTGGGTCATGGCCGTGAATCGGGGAAGCTCTTCTTTGGCTCATACCCGGCCGGCATTCGGCCGCCTCTCGCCTCGGCGAGTTCATAGAGACGGTCACGCTGGGGCGATGAAGGCCGAGCCGAAATAGCGGCCATCGTCGGGCGATGCCATGCCGGCATAGGATGGCTTGCCTCGCTCGCGCTCAATACCTGCGCCGACGAGTTTTCACATGCAGCAATGACGATCAGACCACTGCACGCTCGGGCCGCTATCATCTGCAGCGGCAATGGCCCACCAGGGATTTGAGAAGTTGGGCTTTGCTGCCCCCTAGCACCGAGAGCATAATTGCCATCGAAGGATCCGGGGGCACTCGGATGAACATCGACTTCTTTCCCAATCTTGCCGGCCCGGTCAGGTGGCCGCCGGGATATGGCCGCGTCGCCGACATAGCGAAGAGGGTCCGTGACTTCGGAATTGAAGGCTATCCGCCGGCCACCCAGAGGCGCCTGCGGCAGGTCAATGTCCTCAACGCCTTTGTCCTCGCGTCCTATCTGGTCTTTGCTGCATTCTATGCTTTGTTCGACTGGTCCGCCCTGAAGCTGCTCGCATTTGCGCTCCTGGTGAATGTGCCGCTCCTTCTTGTGCCGCCTTTCCTGCATCGCTACAGCGAAATCGCAGCGATCACCTGGATAGCGGTCCAGAACGCCTTAGCCTTCGTTGTCTTTGGCTTGATCGTGGGCTCAGCCGCGGGCATGCAGTTCTGGTTGCTCGCCGCCGGCGTTCTGATCGTATTCTACGGGACGGACCGCCTTCCGATGGCCGTGGCCATGATCTGTCTCCTGGTCGGCACGTTCCTGTTCGTCGAGTTCGAACTGCCGCGTTTCAGCGAGTGGTCGCCAATCACACCGGCCGTCGCCGGGGTGATCAAGACAATCGCTGTCATCGGCAGCGCCACGATCAGCACCGGCTTCGTGTACCTTGCAATGTACATGGCGAGACAAGCGGAGGCGGCGCTGGAAACCGAATACGCCCGTTCGGAAGCGCTGCTGAGCAGCATCATGCCTGACAAGATAGCAGCGCGACTCAAGCGTGAGCCGCAATCGATCATCGCCGACAAGTATGACCAGGTGACACTTCTCTTTGCAGACGTCGTGAATTTCACGCCCAAGGCGAGCCTTCTGACGCCGGAGGAACTGGTTGCTTTTCTCAACCGGATCTTCTCGTCCTTTGATGCCCTGGCCGAGCAGCATGGCCTGGAGAAGATCAAGACGATCGGCGACGCCTATATGGTTGCTGGCGGCTTGCCGGAAGCTCAGCCCGAGCAAGTGGCGACGGCTGCGAACATGGCGCTCGACATGCTGGAGACGGTGCGCGACTTGAGTGATGAGATCGGTGAAGAGGTGTCCGTGCGGATTGGCATTCACACCGGGCCCGCTGTCGCCGGCGTGCTCGGCAAGCGCAAGCTGTTCTATGACGTCTGGGGGGATACGGTAAACACGGCGGCCCGCATGGAAGCCTTCGGATCGCCGGGTCGCATCCAGGTGACGGAAGCCGTCTACATGCTGCTCGATGGAGCGTATGCGTTCGAGCAGCGAGGTGTGATTGACATCAAGGGCAAAGGCCCGATGGCGGTCTATTACCTTCTTCGAGCGCACGGCGACGCGTAATCGCCTTTTTCTCCCTCGGCAGGCGGGTGCCAAGTCCTGCGCGCTCTTGCTGCCCGAACCGCGACCCAGAGGCGATCCACCGCCGGTTGCAGGGCAGAACCACCGCACGGGCCGAGGTCACCCGTGATAGTCTGGTCGCCGATTTGGAAGAGGCGTCCTGCATCGCTTTGGCCTGAGATCCTCCGCAAAGGCGCGCCGCTCTCGCCGCAAGCATGGGCATCGCCAAACTGACTGGCTTGCTGATCAAAAGGCGGCAGGTCGAGGTGGCGCACGAGACGGGCCTCAGCGGCCAAATGATCGAACTGAGCGAAGAGGAGTGGCTGGCGCAGCTGGGGCTCAAAAACCTATCAACCAACTGACCGCAGTAGCGATTTTCGTCTTCGCGCCGCGAGAGATGACGCTGCCCCCTTATCGCCCATTGAGTTCAGCGGACAGGACACATTTGCTGACTGGGCAAAATGCACGGTCAGATGTCGGTACGCTCGCACGAATGGCAGCCTCGCCACTCCCGCAATAGCGGCGATTGCTCACAGATCGATTGTGGAGCATGGCGCCGGTGCGGGGTGATCGATAACGCGGGATCGTGGCACCTTAGGACTGGATGGTCGCATGTACCTTGCTGCAACTCATGTTGCCGATGTCATAGCACGAGATTGCAGAGGCTTGTTCCGCTGTGCGCACAAGTGAGACAGCAATCCCCGTCCTTTTGATAGTTCCTCGCCTCTATCCAAGTTCTCTATGTGCTGCCACCAGATACCACGAGGCGACGCCATTACGAACAGGCTGCAAGCTCAGCATGAGCCATGCCGTGGCACGCCCTCGTTAGACACATTGACAATTGCAAGGCTGAAAGCCGGTCATTCCTTCGCCTTCCGGTACAGATCCCCGTGGCCCCTGTTCAACAGCCGCAAGGACTTGGTTGCGCCAACTCCGGACATCGCCTTGGACGCAGCGAACGTCGCAATCCGACCCATTTCACACATTCCAACAGGCTCTCTAGGTTCCCGAAAGCCGCCGCTTCAACCCCGGCGTGTCGGGCAGCTGGTCTTGCTCTGATCCATCGCAGCGCGCGTAAGCCAGCCAGCCCGCCCGAGCAGGTTTCCTCTGGCGCGCCGTTCCGTCTGCTATCGACATGGGGGCAGCCCCAGCCCGGCATAGTGGATGCGATTCCGCTGGCGGCACCGCCCTGCCCAGCAAGCTAAGAACCGCTGGCGGGTCTAAGGCGGGCGATCAATCGTTTTCAGCAAAGTCCGTCAATTTCCAGTCGGCTCCATCCTTGCCAAAGACGTAGATAAGCGAACCGCAGAAAGCGGAATACGTTACATTACCCTCGTTGGTGTCTTTGACCGGCTTCCCCTTGGCAAGACACTTCCGCTGCGCCTTTGTGAAAGCACCCTCCCAGATCACTGGGAAGTCATCTGCTTGCAGTTCGTCATTGTAATAGATTGGATATTTGATCATCTGCGATACGGCTTTTTGGTCGCTCTTGCCGACGGCCGCCTTGAATTGAGTCCAGAACGCTGCGAAACCGTCATCGCTCTTCGCCGCCAGCGCCGATCCCGCCGACATAAACAGACTAGCCACAAGCAGTCCCTTGCCGATCACCGAACCGATCGAATTCATGTTCGCCCCCTTCATAGAATAATCAGTGTTGTCTGTCGTTTCGAAGTTAGCCGAGCTTACGAGCATGCTCAATCAGTTTGGACCGCCTGTGGCCGGCACGGTAGAAATCCGGGAGCGGCCGACTAGTCAAAGTTTGGCAAACGATGTCTGGCGGACACGGATTTCGAACGGTTCTGATTTTGCGCTTATCTCGCTGATGGCAGGCTCACTGGCGCGTTGGCTGCGACGATCGGATCGTAACCAACTCTGGCTAAACCGCGCTGCAGGCCTCGTGTTCGTTGGCCTCGCGGTGCAACTTGCCACGGCGCACCGCTAGGAACTATTTCCAAGCATGTGTCTGTGACCTCACTCAGGCGAGAGCCCTGTTAGGTGAGGAGTGGACTAGTACCTCTGGTGTGACCACCGACCGCTTTACTAGTCTCGCGCCTATAACGCGCCAGTCCGCTTCCCACCCCAGGTCAGCCGTTCCCCAAATAGCATGGAAGGGCAACTTCGGGTCAGTTCACGACCTTTGCTTGAGCTGCAGGTAAGGTGGTCTAGGGTCAACTTGCACGGTAGGATGCTCGGAACACCGCCTCGCGCTGACTCCGGAACTGGTGTTTCAGCCCCGATATCAAACGTCAGATTTTCACCGGTACCCCCCGCGCTCAGCCCGCACGACAATCTGGGTCGCGAGAGCACTCCTCCTACACCGACCACGCGCCCCCGCTTTGCGTGACGCGCACGCGCTCAGATCATGTTAGAATAGTCTAATAAGCCTCATCCGCGTGAGGACCTGTGCCATGTTCACAGCGAGCGAATACGCCAGGAACGCGACTGCTGCGCTACATCATGTCCTGCACATCCCGCAGGAAGAATTCGATGACGCTGCCACTGCCGCCATCATCGAGCAGGCAATAAAAGGCGCCCAGCGCGAGCACGACGGCCGAATGCGCCGGCAGATGAACGAGGCGCAGGCGGCCGCCCTGCAGCGTCTGGCGAGGCTGTTGAGCTCTTCGCCGGCTGTGATCTACAGCTTCAAGGCGACCGGCGATTTCGCGCCCACCTTCGTAAGCGAGAACATCAGGGCCATATTCGGCTACGCGCCGGAGGAATATCTCCAAGACCCGTCATTCTGGCGCGACCGCGTCCACCCGGAGGACTTCGCGCGCGTCGACGAGGCGATCTCCAAGTTCTTCCAGAACGGAATACACTCGGTCGAGTACCGCTTCCGGCGCAAGGACGGCTCGTATTGCTGGGTGAACGACGAGCAGCAGCTGATCAAGAGAAAGGACGGCAAGCCGCTGGAGATCGTCGGATCGTGGAGCGACATCAGCGCGCGTAAGGCGGCGGAGCAGGAGAAGGCGGCCGCGCATGCACGCATGTCCAAGCTGCTGATCAGCTCTCCGGCCGTGATCTACAGCTATCGCGCGAAGGGCGACTTCGCGCCGACCTTTGTCAGCGAGAACATCCGGGACTGGCTGGGCTACGAGCCGGAAGAATATCTCGAGGATGCGGATTTCTGGCGCCGTTGCGTGCATCCCGATGACCTCGCTGGAGTAGAGGCCGAGTCCGTCCAGCTCTACAAGAAGGGCCGGCACACGGCCGAGTACCGGTTCTTGAGGAAGGACGGCACCTGGTGCTGGGTTAATGACGAGCAGCACCTTGTTCGCGACGCGAATGGCGAGCCCGCCGAGGTGGTCGGCTCGTGGAGCGACATTGCCGGCCGCAAGCGTGCGGAAGAAGCTGCCGTCGCTGCACAGGATCGGCTCGAATATCTGCTCGCCAACTCCCCAGCAGTGATCTACGCCTTCAGAGCGACGGATGACTACGGGCCGACATTCATCAGCCGCAACGTGCAGGACTTGCTCGGCTACGAGCCCGAGGAATATCTCGCGAGCCCAGATTTCTGGCGCAGCCATGTGCACCCTGAGGATCTGCCGCGCGTTGAGAAGGATCTTGGCCGGTTGTTCGAGACCGGCCGTCTCGCCAACGAGTATCGGTTCCTGAAGAAGGACGGCAGCTATTGCTGGATCAGCGACGATCTGCACCTGCAGCGCAACGCCGCGGGTGACCCAATCGAGGTGGTGGGCGCCTGGAACGACATCACGGCCCGCAAGCAAATTGGCGAAGCCCTGGTCGCTGCGCAGGACCGCCTTGTTCGTGTGCTGTCCGCAGCGCCAGCGGTGATCTACAGCTACAAGGCAACTGGCGACTATGCGCCGATCATCATCAGCGAGAACGTCAAGGCCCTGCTCGGATACGAGCCCCGCGAGTATCTGGAGAACGCCGATTTCTGGCGCGAGCGCGTGCACCCTGATGACTTCGCCACAGTGGAGGCCGAGTCCATCAAGCTATACAGGAACGGGCGTCACAGCATCGAGTATCGGTTCCTGAAGAAGGACGGGACCTGGTGCTGTGTGAACGACGAGCAGCAACTGATCCGTGACAAGGATGGCCAGCCGCTCGAGATCGTCGGCTCATGGAGTGACGTGACCGCGCGGAAGCAGGCGGAGAATGCTCTGCGGCAGAGCGAGCAGCGCCTGACGGACGCGATCGAGTCGATCACGGAGGGGTTTTCGCTGTACGATGCCGAGGACCGGCTGATCGTTTGCAACAAAACTTATGGCGCGCTGCTCTATCCCGGGCGCGGCCTGCCGGCCGCAGGCACACCTTTTGAGACCCTCATCCGCAACGCTGCGGAACAGGGTCTGGTTCAAGACGCGAAGGGACGGGTCGAGGAATGGATAGCTAAGCGACTGGCCAAGCATCGGCAGCCGGCCGGGCGGCATGTGCAGCAGCGGGGCGACGGCACTTGGGTTCAAGTCAATGAGAGGAAGACCACCGAGGGCGGAACCGTCGCTGTCTACACGAATATCACGGAGATTAAGCAGGCCGAGGAGAATACCCGCAAGGCTAAACGCAAGGCTGAGCGGGCGAATGAGCTGGTCACGGAGAAGAACAAAGCGCTGGAGACTTTGTCGAACAAGCTCTCGAAATATCTGTCGCCGCAGGTCTTTTCGTCGATATTCTCGGGCTCGAAAGAGGTGAAGATCGCCTCGCATCGCAAGAAGCTCACCGTCTTCTTCTCCGACATCGCCGATTTCACGGCGACGACGGACGATCTGGAATCCGAGGAGCTGACCAGTCTGCTCAACCACTACCTGACGGAAATGTCGAAGATCGCGCTGGAGCACGGCGCCACGATCGACAAATACATCGGCGATGCAATCCTGGCATTCTTTGGTGACCCGGAAACAAGGGGTGTGAAGCAGGATGCCATGGCCTGCGTCACGATGGCCGTCGCGATGCAGCGGCGCATGCGGGACTTGCAGGCCGAATGGCGCGACCGCGGGTTGCAGAAGCCGTTTCAGCTCAGAATCGGCATCAACACCGGCTATTGCACGGTGGGTAATTTCGGCAGTGAGGATCGCATGGAGTACACGATCATCGGCGGCGAGGTGAACCTGGCCTCGCGCCTGCAGTCACATGCCGAGCTCGGCGGCATTCTGCTCAGCCACTCGACCTGGTCCCTGGTGAAGGACATGGTCGTGGCGGAAGAGCAGGTGCCCATCCATGCCAAGGGTATCGCCAAACCGGTCCGCAACTACAAGGTGATCGACCAGATCGAGGACCTGATCGTAGAGGGCAGCGCCATCCGCGAGGAACAGGCCGGCCTGAGGGTTCTCGTCGACCTGAGGAA
Organism: Mesorhizobium sp. BAC0120; assembly: GCF_033542235.1. Taxonomy (NCBI): domain Bacteria; kingdom Pseudomonadati; phylum Pseudomonadota; class Alphaproteobacteria; order Hyphomicrobiales; family Phyllobacteriaceae; genus Mesorhizobium; species Mesorhizobium sp. BAC0120. The sequence continues at coordinate 116,062 of NZ_JAWRCU010000010.1, forward strand.
GACCGACAAAGCGAGCGCAGTCAGGACGCTGGAGAGCATCATTTCGCGACTGAAGACCTGATACCAAGCGTCAGATTTTCGCCGTTAGAGCGGCTGACGCCGATAAATCAGGGCGGCCGCTCGATCTGGTTGTTTTTGCCGCGTTTATGTGCCTGCAAGTGACTACCCCGCCCGCTTCGCCCGCGTGACGATCTGCGTCGGATTGACGAAGCGGAGCGCGATCAGGAGCCAGACCAGCGTCGTGATCATGTAGATCACCGCCATCGCATCAATCGACTGGCCGGCGCGAACGCCCGCCGCGAAGACGGCGTAGTAGAGCGCGACGACGAGCGTCTGGCTGGTCGGTCCGGCGGTGAGGAAGGTGAGCTCGAACATCGCGATGGTGCGCACCAGCACCAGGAGCAGCGCGGCGAGCACGCCGGGGACGAGCAGCGGCACCAGCACATGGACGAACAGCCGGAAGGTGTTGGCGCCGAACACGCGCGCCGCATGCTCGATGCGCGGATCGATCTGCTCGACGAAAGGGATCATCACCAGGATGACGAAGGGCACGGTCGGCACGAGATTGGCGAGGATCACGCCCCACATCGTCCCGCCGAAAGGCGTCGAGTAAAGCACGGTCGCGAGCGGGATGCCGTACGTCATGGGCGGCACCAGGATGGGCAGCAGGAAGAGCAGCATGACCAGGCGCTTGCCCGGAAAGTCGCGGCGCGCCAGCGCGTAGGCCGCCGGAACGCCGATCAGGCCTGAGACGATGACCACCGCACCGACGATCTCGAACGTCGCTATCAGCACATAGCCGAGCTGGAATTCGCTCCAGGCGCTGCCGTACCAGCGGGTCGTCAGGCCCACCGGCAGCCAGGTGCCCAGCCAGCGCGTGGCGAAGGAATTGACGACCACCGTAGCGATCAGGGCAAGCACGTTGAGGATGAAGAAGCCGACCAGCACCCAGACCGCCGTGGCCCAGAGCCGTTCGCCGACCGTATGTTGAGCCTTCGCCGCCATATTCAGCCCTTCGCGCCCGATGCCGAGCCGCGATAAAGCAGCGCGCGCCCGGCAAGCACGGCAATGACGATGACGAGTTGGACCAGCGCCATGACCATGGCGATCGCGGATGCCAGCGAATAGTCGTACTGCTCGAAGGCGGCTTCATACGCCGCGATCGAGATGACGCGGGTCGGGCCGGCCGGCGCGCCGAGCAGCACGGCTGAAGGAAAGACCGCAAAGGCCTGCACGAAGGACAGGCAGAAGGTGATTGCAAGCCCTGACGCGAGCAGCGGCAGCACGACCTGGCTGAAGCGCTGGCGGGCATTTGCGCCGAGCGTCGCGGCAGCCTGCTCCAGCGACGGGTCGATGCCGGTGATATAGGAGAGCGTCAGAAGGAAGGTGAACGGAAAGCCGGTGATCACCAGCGACAGGAACACGCCCCAATAATTGTGGACCAGGCGGATCGGCCGATCGATCAGGCCCAGGAACATCAGCGACTGGTTCATCCAGCCCTTCGGTCCGAGATAGTTCAGCATTCCTTCAGCGACCAGCACGGTCCCCAGCGTGATCGGCAGGATGAGGATCGTGGTGAGCAGCCGCTGGCGGCGCATCAGCCGCACGCGCATTGCGACGGGCACCGAGACCGCCACGTTGAACAGCGTGGCCGGAACTGCGATCCACAGTGTCTTTCCGATCGTCTCATAGAGGAACGGGTCGGCGAAGAATTTTGCGTAATTCGCCAGCCACCCGCCTTCCTTCGGCTGGAACGAGAGCCACAGGCCGTAGAGGAAGGGATAGACGAAGAGAAGCAGGACGAAGACCACCGCCGGCACGACCAGCAGCGTAATGCCGTCGAGCCCGCGCGCGGCGAGGCGGATCGACAGAGGCGGATGCTCCCGACGCCGCGCCGTGCTCTCGCGGGCGATGGCGCTCACAGAACCTTCTCCCCGGCATAGACCAGCACCTGGGTCGGATCGGCGGCAAGTTGGACAGGCTCGCCGGTCCTCACCGGCCTGTCCGAGCGAAAGAACAGTTCCAGCCCTTCCGGCGTGCGCGCCGTCCCGAAGAAGCTTCGGCCGCGATATTCGGATGTCTCTACCGCAGCTGCGACGGGACCGTCGGGCCTGACGACGAGGTCCTCCGGCCGGATTGCCACGATGGCGTCTGCGGCAGTATTTGGCTGCATCGGCGTGCCTTCGATCGTGGCCCTGCCGACGCTCAGTTGCGCGAAGGCGCCGTTCTGGCCCGCAATGCGGGTCGGCAGAAGGTTGCGGAAGCCCATGAACTCGGCAACGTCGGCATGCGCCGGCCGGGAATAGAGCTCGGCTGGCGTGCCGACCTGCCGAACGACACCTTCGCGCATCACCACGATGCGGTCCGCCAGCGAAAGTGCCTCGTCCTGGTCGTGTGTCACATAGATCGTGGTCGAGCCGAGCAGGCCGTGGATGCGCCGGATCTCGCTGCGCATCTCGAGCCTGAGCTTGGCGTCGAGATTGGAGAGCGGCTCGTCCATCAGCACCAGCGGAGGCTCGATGACGATGGCGCGGGCGATCGCGACACGCTGCTGCTGCCCGCCGGAGAGCTGGCCCGGCAGCTTGGCCGCGTGCGCCTGCAGCCGCACCAGTGCCAGCGCTTCGTCGACCTTGCGGTCGATCTCGGCCCTGGGTCGGCCGCGCATGGCAAGCCCGAAGCCGACATTGCGCTGCACGGTCATATGCGGGAACAGCGCATAGTTCTGGAACACCATGCCGAAGCCGCGCTCTTCGGGCCTCAGAAGGTCGATGCGACGATCGTCGAGAAAGATCGCGCCGTGGGTGAGAGGCAGCAGCCCGGCGATCGAGTTCAGCGCCGTGGTCTTGCCGCAGCCGGAGGGGCCAAGCAGGGCGATGAACTCGCCCCGCTTGATGGTGAGGTTCACATCCCGCAGGGCCGAAAGCCCGCCGAAGTCACGGCCGACGCCGTCGAGACGTAGCTCCCGGAAATTGCGGGAGGCGTCCGTCATTTCTTGACCTTCTGGCCGCCGACCCGCTCGTCCCAGATGCGGAAGGCGATCACAAGCTTGTCCGGCGTCAGCGGCAGCTCGATGGGATTGCCGGCAATCAGCTCCTGATATTCAGGCCGGCCATATTCCTTGATGGCGTCCTGGCTCTCCTGAGGCGCCATGTCGAGCGTTACGCCCTTCACGGCCGGGCCCGGAAAGAAATAGCCCTCGTCATAGGTGTAGGCCTGCTGAGCTGGTTGCAGCAGCCAGTTCATCAGGTCGAGCAGTACCGCAAGCTTGTCGTCCGATACGCCCTTTGGAACCGCCATATAGTGAGCGTCCGCGACCCAGTGGAAGCCTTTCAGCGCGGCGACCTTGGCTTCCGCGGGCACGGTTCCGAGCACACGCGGGTTGATGTCCCAGCCGGTTGTCGAGGCGATCATGTCGCGCGAGCCCTCACCGAGCTCCTTCATGACCGCGCCGGTGCCGGTCGGATAATACTCGATGGTCTCCCCGAGCTCCTTCAGATAGGCCCAGGTCTTGTCCCAACCCTTCTCGGGATCCTTCGGGTCCTCGTCGCCGAGGATGTACGGCAGCCCCATGATGAAGGTGCGGCCGGGGCCCGAATTGGCCGGCCGTGCGTACATGAAGCGGCCCGGATTGGCCTTCGCCCAGGCGAGCAGTTCCTCGGCGGTCTTGGGCGGCTCCCGGACGGCGTCGGGCATGTATTCGAGCAGCGGACCCGAGGGATAATAGGTCACGACGACACCCTGTCCCTCCGCGAGGCCCTGCATGTTCCAGGCGGCCGGCTGGTAGATGTCCTGCAGCTTCGGCAGCGCATCCTCATGGTCAGGAAGAAGCTTGATCCACAGGCCCTGCGTCACGCCGGCCGAGAGCGCATCGGTGCCGGTCAGCACGAGATCGATGTCGACACGGCCTGCATCCTCCTGCGCCTTCAGTTTGCCCGGCAATTCCGGGGCCGGCGCCTTGGTGAAGTTCACGCGGCCGACGACCTGCGGCTTGGCCGCGGCATAGGCCTCGATCGCCTTCTGGGTAAGCGCCAGATTGCCGGCGACGTCGACGATGTTGAGGTCGACCGGCGAGGTCGGCATTGCGAGCTTGGCCGCGAAGGCAGGCCGCAAGGCGACGGCAACGCCGGCTGCAGCGGCGCCGGCAGTGAACGTCCGGCGGGTGATATCGCTATAGGTCACGCTCTCCTCCCTTTGATGTTCGAATAATTGGGTCTGAGTTCAGCTTGTATGCATCTCTGGCAAGCCGGTAGGCTTGATCGTAGGCCAGCTCATGCGCTTCGTCCTCATCCAGCCGCCCTGTGGTCACCAGTCCGGCGAGAAATGCGCAGTCGACCCGGCGCGCCATGTCGTGCCGCGCGGGGATGGAGAGATAGGCGCGGGTGTCGTCGTTGAAACCGACGGTGTTGTAGAAGCCTGCCGTCTCGGTGGCCAGCTCGCGGAAGCGGCGCATGCCTTCGGGCGAATCGAAAAACCACCAGGGCGGCCCGAGCCGCAGTGCGGGATAATGCCCGGCGAGCGGCGCGAGCTCGCGTGAATAGGTGGTCTCATCGAGGGTGAAAAGGATCACCGTCAGGTCCCGCTCATTGCCGAACCGGTCGAGCAGCGGCCGCAAGGCCTGCACATAATCGGTGCGGCCGGGGATATCGCAGCCCTTGTCGCGACCGAAGCGCTCAAAGACGATGCGGTTGTGATTGCGGACCGAGCCCGGATGGATCTGCATCACCATGCCGTCATCGAGGCTCATGCGCGCCATCTCCGTCAGCATCTGTGCGCGGAAGAGTTCCGCCTCGGCCGGCGTGAAGGAACCCGACAGCACCGTGGCGAAGAGCCTGGCCGCCTCTTCTTGGGAGAGGTCCGCAGTGGCGGCGCTCGGATGGCCGTGGTCGGTCGCGGTGGCGCCGAGCTCGCGGAAGAACGCCCGACGACGGCGGTGTGCCTCCAGATACCCCTGCCAGGTGAGCGGGTCGCAGCCGCTGATTTCGCCGAGCCGCTCGATATTCCCTCGGAAACCGTCAAAGTCGGGGTCGAGCACCGGGTCGGGCCGATAGGTTGGCACCACGCGGCCGTTCCAGCCGGAGGTGCGGATCGCGCGATGATGGGAAAGGTCGTCCAGCGGACCGTCGGTCGTGGCGATCACTTCGATACCGAAGCGGGCATAGAGCGCACGCGGTCGGAATTCCGGGCTGCGCAACTTCTCGTCGATGCTGTCGTAATAGAGATCGGCGGTCGTGGCCGACAGCCGCTCCTCGAAACCAAACAGGGTCGCGAAGACATGGTCGAGCCAGATGCGAGTCGGCGTGCCGCGGAACAGATGATAGTTGCTTGCGAAGCGCCGCCAGATCGAGCGTGGGTCGGCGGCGCTTCTGCCGTGCCGATCGGGCACGCCGAGATCCTCCAGCGCGATGCCCTGGCTGTAGAGCATTCGGAAAACATAATGGTCCGGCGTGACGAACAAGGTCGCCGGATCTGGAAATGGCGTGTCCTCCGCATACCAGCGCGGGTCGGTATGGCCGTGCGGCGAGACGATCGGCAGCGCCTTGACACCGTCATATAGCCGGCGCGCCACTGCACGCGTCGCCGGGTCGGCAGGAAACAGCCTGTCTTCGTCGATGAGCGGCATGGTCAGCCTGCCTTCGTCAGTACGGTTTCGGCCAGGTCTTCCGCAAACACCGCCTCGACATGCCCGATATGAATTGCCATCGCCTGCCGGGCCCCTTCCGCATCATGGCGACCGAGCGCGGCGATGATGGCCTCATGGTCGGCTATGTTGGTGCGGTGCTTGCCCGGGCGATTGGTCAGGTCGTGGAAGCGCGCCAGGATCGGTCCGTTCATGCCCGCCCACAAATAGCTGACGATGTCGACCAGCACGGCATTGCCGGTGACCTCGGCCAGCCTCCGGTGGAAGGCGCCGTCCACATCGACGCCAGTCCGGCCGGCCGCTGTTTCCCGGCGGATTTCCTCATTGAGCGCGGAGAGTTCCGCGACATCGGCTTCCCGTGCCGTCGCGGCCGCGAGCGCGGCAACCTCGCCTTCGATCGTGCGGCGGGCCGCCAGAAGCTCGAAGGCGCCCGGCCCGGCATTCACGAAATTGAGGGGCGTGCGGCCGATAGCCCTGACATAGGTGCCGGCACCGCTGCGCACCTCCACCCAGCCGGCAAGCTCGAGCGCGACCATCGCTTCGCGCAGGACCGGCCGGCTCACCGCCAGCTGGCGCGCAAGGTCGCGTTCAGGCGGCAAACGATCCCCGGCGCTGAATTCACCGGCCGCGATCAGCCTGCTGACCTGCTCCGCTACCTGCTCATAAAGCCTTTGCGTCGCGACAGCCTGGAACGGCACCTCGCCCCTCCCATTTCGGAAATATCTCTAAGCCGGGTTAGGTAAAGCGATCAAGCGGTAATGTGGCCTGACCAATTCAGGAGGGCAATAAGGCAATAAGGCAATAGGGCAATAGGGCAATAGGGCAGTAGGCATCCGATTGGCCGCTTCTGAGGACGAACGTGACCGACACCACGCCAACTGCCAACCGCGACTCCCTATTGCCCTATTGCCTTATTGCCCTATTGCTTTTCCACGAATGTTTACGCGTGTTGTGTTTTATATTACCCCGTGATAACTTTACTAGCGACATACCATCGGAGATCGCATGAACACACTGACCACGGCCGAGCTGCGCGGCTATCAGCAGATCTGCGGCACGAACGGGGCCATCATGGCGATCGCCTGCGATCAGCGTGGCGGCATCCGGCAGATCCTCGCCGATGCGCCGGACGAGCGTGCAAGGATTACCGACGCCATGCTCGGCGACGTGAAGGCCGATGTCGTGCGCTACCTGGCGAGCGAAGCTCCATGTGTTTTGCTCGATCCTGTGTGCGCCGTGCCGCGCGTGGTCGACGAAGGGGTCCTGCCGCGCCACACTGCGCTGCTTATAGGCCTCGACGCGTCGGGCTACGATACCGATGCCGAGGGGCATTATCTGTCGCGTCTCGCTTCCGGCATGAATGCACGAAAGGTCCGCGAACTCGGCGGTACCGGCGGCAAGATCATGGTATATCTGCGTGCCGACCGTCCGCAGGCCAACGACCACAACATGGCGATCATCCGGCAATGCATAGAGGACTTTGCGCGCGAAGACCTGCTGCTCGTCGTGGAATTCCTGACCTATCCGCTGCCCGGCGAGGATCCGGCCGTCTACAAGGCGAAGATCCCGGCCCTCATCGAGGGCGGCACACGGCTCTGCCTCGATGCGGGAGCCAAAGTGTTGAAGCTCCCCTACCCTGGCACCGCGGAAGCCTGTGCCGCGATCAGCGCGATGTGCGGCCACGTTCCGTGGTCAGTGCTCTCGGCGGGCGTCGACCACGAGACCTTCCTCGGACAGGTCGAGATCGCCATGGCGAACGGCGCTGCCGGCGTCATTGCCGGTCGCGCGCTGTGGAAGGATTGCGTCTTCCTCGACCGCGCACGTACCCGCGACGCGCTGGTCGCCAAGGCCGTGCCGCGCCTGAGACAAATCCAGGCGATCCTGGAGCGTTACCCGCGTAGCTCGGAGCGCGCCGTTGCGGCATGAGATGGCCGGGGCCGCTGCGATCGGCGTCGACATAGGCGGGACGCATATTCGTGCCGCGCGTATTTCGTCGTCCGGAGACGTGAGCGCCTGGGAGGCACGGCCTACACCAGCGACCCCGCTGGTGATCGACTGCATCGTCGAGCTCGCGCGAGCGCTGGACGAGCCAAGCGTATCGGCGATCGGCATTGGCATCCCGGGGCGCGTGGATGCGCGAAGCGGGCTGGTCCTCTCGGGCGGCTATGTCGACCTCAGTACCTATCCGCTTGCGCAGGCCATCGGAGAACGGACAGGCCGGCCTGCTTTCCTCGACAATGACGGCAATGCTGCGCTCACCGCCGAACATGCGGTCGGCGCGGCGCGCGGAGCGGATACGGTTGTCATGTTCACGATCGGCACCGGCATCGGCGGTGCAGTCATTGCTGATGGGAAGCTGCTGCGCGGACGCGCTGCTGCCGGCCAGATGGGACACATCACCGTGGATAGCGGTGGCCGCGCATGCCTTTGCGGACGCCATGGCTGCGTCGAGACGACAAGCTCCGGCACGGCGCTTCGCCGGCACATGGCCGAAGCAGGATTCGCCGGCTCTTCCGTGGAGACGTTGCTGTCGCGCCTGACGGATGGAGATGCCGCCGCTTGCTCCGTGCTGGCCGCTTGGGCCGCCCCCATGCGTATTGCCATCGACACGGCGGTCGCAATTTTCGATCCCGATCTCGTCGTGCTCGGCGGCGGGCTGGGAGCCGCAATGCACCAGGCGCTGGCAGCATTCCCGGCTGAAACGCCGTGGTACCGCTGCGAGGTCGTTCCCGCTTCGCTCGGCGACCGCGCCGGCGTGATTGGCGCGGGACTTACCGCCTTGAACGGCGTCGCGGAAGTGAAGCCGACATGAAGCGCGTCGTGCTCGTCAACGGCGTCCCTGCATCGGGCAAGAGCACGGTGGCGCGCGCGCTCTCTGATGCGCAAGGCTGGCCGCTGCTCACCCTCGACACCATCAAGGAGGCGTTCTTCGAGCACCTCGGCACCGGCGACCGCGATTACAATCGCCTTCTCGGCAAGGCGAGCTATCAGGCGATCTTCGCCCTTGTCGCCGACTTTCCGGACAGCGTCACGGTCGTCGTCGATGCCTGGTTCGGCTTCCAGCCTGCCGAGGTGCTTGAGAAGCATCTTGCACGGGCAGGCATCAGCAGGATTGCGGAAATCTGGTGCCATGCGCCGGCCGAGATCATCGGGGAGCGCTATCGCGCGCGGCTTGCAGAACGCCATTCAGGTCATCTCGGCGCATCGTATATTCCGGAACTGATCGAGCTTGCCGGACGTGCCCGCCCGCTCGGTCACTATCCTCTGTTCGATGTCGATACGACGCGTCGGTTTGACCTCGCCGCACTGGCCGAGTGGCTGGCCGAAGCCCTCCGGGATTGATCAGCAGGCGCCGACATATTTAGCCACGACCGCCCCGACGCGGGCTTGAATGATCCGCTGCGAAAGACTGAGCCCCGGATGATGGTCTTCCCACAAGTTGGGGAATTGCCTGATCAGGCCCAGTTCGTCTGAGGCTGCATCGATATTGCGGCGAAGCACGCCGAGCGCTTCCTGGATCGCAGCGTTCGGCCAATAATAGCGGATGCGGTCGCTGAGGCCGAAGAGCCGTTCCAGCCGTGCCCGCGGTCTCTCGGCAACGTAATCACGCCAAAATTTCGGATCGGCGGTCATGACATCGTCGATCACCTGCAGCATGCCCGATTTTCGCGCGGCCGGCAGCCACTCCTCGATTGCCGCCATGGCCACCACCGCCTCGCGATACGCGGCTGTAAGCTCCGGCCCGACCTTGAGGATGGCGAAATGCGAGGCAACCAGATCGGTGAGCGCGCGCTGTGTCTGATAATCCGTCGAATGCGCCTCGAAAACCGCGCCCGGAACGCCGGCCACTGCGGCGCTGAGCATCGCGGCCTTCGCCTTGTCGAAAGCAAAGACCTGGTTGTTGCCGAAATCGACGCCGGGCTGGACGACGATGCCGATGACGCGCGACAGCGCATCCCTCAACCCATTCGCTTCGAATGCCGAGCGGTGCAGCTCCCAGGTCCGCAGCACCGCCTGCGGCTCTGTCACGGCCAATTGGGCAAGTTGCTCCGTCTCGCCGCCCGGCCTGGGCACCTCCGTGCCGATGACATAGACGAGCTCTCTTCCGGCTGCGTGCTCCTCGGCCACCGTGGCCAAAGCCGCAGCGCGTGCCGCGATTTCCTCTTCGCTGAGTTCGCCGTCGTCGGCGCAAGCCATGCTGGCGTCGAGATGGATCTTCAGGAATCCGGCCTCGACATAGGCCCGCACCATTTCCTTGGCCTTTGCCATGGCGTCGGAAGCTCTGAGCGTCTTCCACGGATTAGGGCCAAGATGGTCGCCGCCGAGCACAAATCGGGTCCTCTCGATGCCGGCTTCGTCGGCGAGTGCATGAACGAAGTCGCGGAATGCCGCCGGGGTCATGCCGGTATAGCCGCCGTCCTGGTTGACCTGGTTGCACGTCGCCTCGATCAGGATCGGCTCGTCGTTGCCGCGATAAAAGCGCAGGATCGCCTGCAGGGTCTCGCGATGCGCCGTGCACCAGGAGGGGATTCCGGCATGGCGGCCGGCCCTGTTCTCGGCAACGATCTGCCTGAGCCGCGCGATGGCCGTCATGCCCGCCCCGCCACGAAGGCTTTGAGGGTCGCCAGCGTGCTGTTGCCCTCCATCGGGCCGACCTTCTTGACGGCCAGCGCGCCGGCGGCATTGGCAAGCTCGAGCGCCTCGCGAAAAGCGAAGCCCGACGAGATCAGCGTCACGAAAGTGCCGCAGAAGCAGTCGCCCGCACCGGTCGGATCGGCAGGTTGCACCTTGTGAGCCGCGACCTTGTGGTGTTCGCCGCTGCGGTGGACGGCCGAAGCGCCTCTGTCGCCCTGCTTCAGCACGACATATTCGACGCCCTTTGCGAAGAGGCTTGCGGCATAGGTCTCCAACTCCTCCCCCGGAAACAGCACTTCTGCATCCGCGTCGCTCGGCAGGAACATGCTGCAGATGTCAATGAGCTGGTTCACGATGCCGAAATAGCCGGGATCGCCGAGCAGCTCCTTGCGGATGTTGGGATCGAAGGAAACGCGCACACCATTCTCGTGGAGCGCCTTGCAGAGATGCAGGATCTTCCGTGCCATCTCCGGACTCGCCAGCGCCGAGCCTGAAACGTGAACGACGTCGAGCCCGAAGCCGAGAAGCCTCTCCACCGTCGCATCGTCCACGAGGAACGACGCCGCCGCCGAGTGCAGGATGTTGTAGACGAAATCGCGGCTGCCATCGGCATTGTAGCTGACGAAAGCGCTGCCGGTCGGCAGCTCGAGGTCGACGGCAATGAGGCTGTCATCGACCCCATGCTCCCGCAGCCGCTGCAGGACGACCTCCCCGAAGGCATCTCGCCCGACCGCACCGACAAAAATGGCGCGCGCGCCGCTTTGCGCCGCCTGGTCGATGAAGATGCCCGGCGCGCCGCTCGGAAACGGCCCCGTATAGGTGCCCACGCGACGATGGCCGCCGCCCGCTTCTGTTGAGACGAACTCGACCAGAAGCTCGCCGATCGACGCTATTCCGACTGGCATCGCGCCTGCCTTTCCGATCTTTGCGACCTAGAGCCTTCTGTTTATGGATTGACGCTGCCCCTCACCCTTACCCTCTCCCCGTGAAAAACGGGGAGAGGGGATTCTGAGACGTTGCCGCCCCCTCTCCCCAGTCCTTACGGGGAGAGGGTAAGGGTGAGGGGCAGCGCCTACGTCAAACGATTTCAGAACGCTCCAGCGTGTCTGACATCATCGCTATTGCGCGTCAATTCCATAGTTGACATTCGTCAAGTTCGAAACATCACATTGTAAATTTGGCGCCCGCTGTTAGATTTCTTCGGTAGTCAAGTTGAGGTGTGTCGATCGGTGGGATCGAAGAAAATTGGAACCATGGAGGAATTCGCGCGGGCGGTCGGCCTGTCGCGGCCGACCGTGTCGAAGTTCTTCCAGGATCCCGCATCCGTGCGCCCGAAGACTCGCGCGCGGATCGAGACCGTCCTGAAGCAATCCGGGTTCCGGCCGAATATCTTTGCTGTCAACCTCAATCGGCGGCGAACCAAGATCATCGGGCTGATCGTGCCGGACCCGAGCGACCCGTTCTATGCGACGCTGGCGCAGCTCATCGAGACCGAGGCCACGGCAGCGGGATATCTCGCTCTGGTGCTCAGCTCCAACGGCCGGCCCGATTTTGAAGCTCGCGCCATCGAGACCATTACCGCGCTCAATGTCGCCGGCGCCATCATCGCGCCGCTGGGAGAGACCTCGCAGCACGCCAGGCTGAAGGCGCTCGCCCGGGACGTCCCCTTGATCTTCATCGACTCTCCGCTCGACAATGAGGGCCCGTTCGTCGGCACGAACAACCAGCAGAGCATTGCGCTGATCACCGAATATCTCTGCCGTTCCGGCGAACCGCCGACCTATTTCGATACGCCGAAGACCAACAACAACCAGATCGATCGGCGCAACGCGTATATCGCGGCCATGGAACGGCTCGACCTGGAACCTCGCTTCGCCGACCAGGTGCCGTCGAGCGACTGGAATTTCGAGCGGGCTTCCTTCGACGAAGCCGCGCGCATATTGCGCGGCGGGGGCTTCCCCACCCGCACGCTTTTGTGCGCCAACGATCGCGTTGCCTTCGGCGTCCTGGCGGCCATGTACCAGGCCGGGATGAAGGTCGGCTTCGGCCAGGATTGCGACTTCCGCGTCGCCGGCCACGACAACCAGCGCCTCAGCGCCTACACCTGCCCGCCACTGACCACCGTCTCGCAGAATTGCGACGAAATGGGCCGGGTCGCGCTGCGCATGCTTTTCGACTGCATGGATGACCCGGCGGAGCGCAAGGAGAGAATACTCCTGGACGGGGCACTGGTGCTGCGCAAATCGGCCTGAGCGCCCTTCCCTATTTGCCCACCATCAGTCGCACGATCTCGTCGCCGGTGGTCTCGTTCGGCTTGCGCTCGCCGGCATTCTCGCCGCGGCGGAAGACCACAATGCGGTCGGCGACCTCGAATATGTCGCGCAGGTTGTGCGAGATGAAGATGACGCCTTTGCCCTGCGCCTTGAGCGACTGGATGAGCGCGATCACCTTGAGCTGCTCGGGGACGCCGAGCGCCGCAGTCGGCTCGTCCATGATGACGAGCCGGGCATTCCAATAGATGGCGCGGCCTATCGCGACCGCCTGTCGCTGCCCGCCCGAGAAGGCTGCGACCGGGGCCTTGAGCCGGCTCACATGGAAATCCAGCTTCTCCATGGTGGCCTTTGCCGCATCGTCCATTGCCTTGCGGTCAATGACGGGCAAGAAGCCGAACAGCTTCTTCACCGGCTCGCGGCCGAGAAAGATGTTCGCGCCGATCGACAGATTGTCGGCCAGCGCGAGGTCCTGGTAGATAGTCTCGATGCCGTTGTCGCGTGCCTCCTGCGGGCTGGCGAAGGCGACACGCTTGCCGTCGAGCAGGACATCCCCGTCTTCATAGCGGAACACGCCGGAAATGGCCTTGATCACCGTCGACTTGCCGGCCCCGTTATCGCCGGCGAGCGCCACGACCTCGCCAGGGTGAACGTCGAACGAGACCCTATTGAGGGCCTGCACGCCGCCGAAATGCTTGGAGACGTTGCGGACCGAGAGAATGGCGGGGGCTTCACTCAACCTGGCGTCCTCCGGTCAGCCTGCGCTGCGTCTGGTCGACCAGCACGGAGATGATGATCACGGTGCCGACGGCGATGAACTGCCAGAACGGCTCGACATTGATGAAGACAAGGCCGTACTGGATGACGGCGATGACGAGTGCACCGGCGACCGTGCCCCAGATGGTGCCCGAACCGCCGAACAGGCTGGCGCCGCCGATGACCACCGCCGCGATGGAATCGAGCAGCAGCGGCTCGCCGGCCTGGGCTGCGCCTGCCGAGAAGCGGCCGGTATAGAGCACGCCTGCCACGCCCGCCATGACGGCCGACAGCAGATAGATCTTCATCGTCAGCTTCTTGATTCTGATGCCGGCCCGCCGCGCCGCCATCTGGCTGGCGCCCATGGCATAGGTGTGCTGCCCGAAGCGCGTCTGCGACAGCAGAAAATGCATGATCAGGCACGCGATGATGGTCAGGATCACCAGCACCGGGATGCCGAGCACGCGGCTGTTGCCGATCGCGCTATACCACTCGTTGCTTATCGATATGGTCATGCCACCGGCAAACAAATACGCGGAGCCGCGCGCGACGCCATACATGCCCAGCGTGCCGATAAAGGGCGGCACGCGCAGGTAAGCGATGAGCCAGCCGTTCACGAGTCCCGGGATGATGGTCATCACAACGCCGGCCAGCATGCCAACGAGCATGGCCGCGAACGGCGGCAGTCCGAGTTGCACGGCGGCGTAGTTGGCAATGTGGGCACCGATAACGGAGGCCAGTCCCATCACGAAACCGAGCGAGAGGTCGATGCCTGCCGAGATGATGACAAATGTCTGTCCGAGCGCGAGCAGCAACGGCGCGGTGGCAAAGACGGAGATCGATTGCAAATTGTAGGTGTTGAAGATGAAGCTCACGCCATAGGCTGAGCGCGACCAGATCTCGAAGAAGATGATCAGGAAGGCCAGGAACAGCCACGCCCGCAGCTCGGCTATCCGCATGATGATCGCGCGGCCGCCGGATGGCATTGGGGCGGCGCCTGCGGAGGTCAATGTTTCCGGTGCGGCCATTACGTTGCCCTTCAAAGGGTAATCGCGGCGGCCGCCCATTCGGGCGGCAGCCGGCAAACGATCATTGGAATTTTACGAGCTCTTGTAGAGGAATCGGCTGACGTTCGGGTCGTCGATGTTGGCACCCGTCATCACTGTGAAGCCTGTTCCGATCGCGGTCGGCACCGGATTGTCGGTGACATGCGCATAGGCGGCTATGAAGCCGAAATAGCCGATCTCCGCGGGATGCTGGGCAATCGTCAGCTCGAATGTGCCGTCCTTCAGCTGGGGCACGATCGATTCCGGCGCGTCGAAACCGGCGAGCTTCACCTTGCCAGTGACGCCGGCCTGCTTGGCGCCGTTGGCGGTGCCGCCGGCCGAGAACAGGTTGGCGCCGAAGACGCCGGCCAGATCCGGAGCGCGCCCGAGCACAGCCTGGAACTGGGCGGCCGCCTTGTTGGCGTCGTCGTCGTTGAACTGCGTCTCAAGGACCTCGATGTCCTTGTAGTTCTTCATCTCCTCCTTGAAGCCTTCCTCGCGCTGGTCAGTCGTCGAGACGCCCGGCTTCACGTTGGACACATAGACCTTGCCCTTCTCGCCGATCGCCTTGGCGAGCGCGCGTGCCGCCATGCGGCCGCCGAGCAAATTGTCGGAAGCGATGTAGGAGATCGGGAAATCGGCGTCGCCGGAGCCGGTCTGGAAGACACCGTTGCCGATAAATGTGTCGACGCAGATCACCGCGATGCCCGCATCATGCGCCTTCTTCAGCGGTGCGATGAGCTGCTGCTTGTCGGTCGGCGCGATCATGATCGCGTTCGGCTTCTTGGCGATGACCGCCTCAAGGATAGGCACTTGCAGCGAGACGTTCCACTCGGCTGCCCCCTGGTAGATCAGCTCGGCGCCGACCGCCTTTGCCGCGGCCTCGGCTCCATGGTGCATGGTGACGTAGAAGCCGTCCGCGGTGAGACCCGGGATCAGCGCGATGGTGGGCTTGTCCTGCGCGGACGCCTTGCGAATGACGGCCGGAGCGGCCACGGCGGCGACGCCGGCTGCACCCAGCATTTTGACAAAAGAACGACGCTCCATTTCGGTATTTCCTCCCTATTGAACACGCACTGGATCAAGCCCCTTCGGGGCAGTCCTCCCGGATCGAAGATCGCAGCGTTTTTGTTACTCGTCAACTCGTACTTTTACGCGCGTCAAGAAACAGTATCATGGCTGCGATACCGATGTTATCTTGGCGATCGATGGCGGACAACGCCGTCGATATCGGCAGGGCGAGCCAGCCTCCTTTTGGCTGCGTTGCCAGCATGCTGCATTGAGATGTGAACGGAAGGCAGATGGCCCCCAAGGAAGAAAGACGATTGAAGGTCGGCATTTTGGGTTGCGGACAGATTGCCCAGGCTGCGCATTTCGAAAGCGCAGCCAAGGCGCGCAACACCGACCTCTACGCGATCTGCGACGTGGCCGAGGATCTGCTCCGACGCATGGCGATCGCTCACGGGGCTGAGAAGACCTTCACCGACTATGATGCGATGCTCGCCGACCCGGAACTGGATGCAGTGGTGATCGCGACGGCGGACGCTTTCCACGTTCCGGCCGCGAAGGCCGCCCTCGAGGCCGGCAAGCATGTGCTCTGCGAAAAGCCCCTCGGCATGGCGGTGGAAGAGGTCGAGGAGCTGCGCGATGCGGTGAGGACCTCCGGCCGCCTGCTGCAGGTCGGGCATATGAAGCGCTTCGATGCTGGGCTGCAGAGCGCGAAAAGCTTCATCGAAGCCGAGATGGGCGAGATGCTGGCGCTCAAGGCCTGGTATTGCGATTCCACGCACCGTTACGCGATGACCGACGCCGTGCAGCCGCTGATCGTCAAGAGCGCCAACGCCCGTCGGCCCCCCACAAACCCCAAAGCCGATCTCAGGCGCTATTACATGCTCGCCCATGGCAGCCATCTGGTCGACACGGCGCGCTATCTCGGCGGCGAGATCGTCGAGGTCGAGGCGCGGCTCAGGGAAAGCTTCGGCGCCTATTGCTGGTTCGTGGACCTCGCTTTCGCCAGCGGCGCCATGGGCCATCTCGATCTGACCGTCGCAGTGCGCATGGACTGGCACGAGGGCTTCCAGATTTACGGCGAGAAGGGCAGCATCATCGCCAAGACTTATAACCCCTGGTTCTACCGATCGAGCGACGTCGAGATCTTTCGCGAAGAGACCGGCGCTACGACCCGCGTGCTCGGTGCCGACGGGCACTTCTACCGGCGTCAGCTGGAAGGTTTTGCCGACGCGATCCTAAACGGCACGCCGGTCCCCGGCGCCGACATCGACGACGGCGTGGCGTCGATCCGGGCAATGGTCGCGATCCGGGATTCGGTGCGCAGCGGCAAGCCGGTGAAGCTCGCCGATGTTGCCGGGAGCGTCTGATGAAGCTCGGCATCTTCGCCAAGACGTTTGCGGGCACCGACCCATTCGACGTGCTGTCGGCGGCGCGGCAAGCCGGCTATCGCGCCGTGCAATACAACATGGCCTGTTCGGGCCTTGGCCCTCTCCCGCAAGACATTCCGAACGACGTCGCTTCGAAAATTGTTGAAGCCGCCGATGAGAATGGCGTCGAGATCGCCGCCGTTTCCGCCACCTACAATATGATCCATCCTGATGCCGCCAGGCGTGAGGAAGGCCGCAGGAGCTTCGCGGCGATCGCTGCAGCTGCGCGTCGGATTGGAACAAGGCTGGTCACGGTCTGCACCGGCAGCCGCGATCCCGAGGATCAATGGCGACATCATCCCGACAATGCAATGTTCGCAGCATGGCGCGACATGTGCGCCGAATTCGAGCTTCTCCTTCCGATTGCCGAGAAAAACGACATCTTTCTCGGGGTCGAGCCAGAGCTTGCCAACGTCGTCAACTCAGCCTTGCAGGCGCTGAGGCTGATCAACACCTTCGGCACGAACCGAATCCGCATCGTGCTCGATCCCGCCAACCTTTTCGAGATTGAAACTCCCGAGCGACGACATGCGCTCGTCCAGGAAGCCGTCGACCTGCTTGGCAACGCCATTGCCCTTGCCCATGCCAAGGACCGGCATCCCGACGGCAGTTTCGCCACCGCCGGAAAGGGCGTGCTGGATTGGGATCACTATCTCGGTGCAGTGCGCAAAGCGGGCTTCGAGGGCGCGCTCGTCACGCATGGGCTGGCGGCCGACGAGGCGTCCGCTATCGCAGCCTTCCTGGCGGAGCGCATTCGAGCCGCCGAAGCCGCCTGATGAAATTCTCCACGCACCGATCCGGCGGCCTGGAGCTTGCCGTCGCCGAAACCGGAGACGGCCGGCCGTTTGTGTTCCAGCATGGACTTTGCGGCGATGCTCTCCAGCCAGCCGATGTCTTTCCCTCAGATATCGGTTGGCGCTGCCTGACGCTGGAATGCCGCGGGCACGGCCGCTCCCCTGCGGGCGACATCGAGCAATTCTCGATCGCGAGTTTCGCCGGCGATCTCGCGTCGATGATCGAAGCGCGCGGGCTGGCGCCGGTGGTAGTCGGCGGCATTTCCATGGGCGCCGCGATCGCGCTCCGGCTCGCCGTGCGCCGCCCCGACCTGGTCGGAGCACTTGTGCTCGCGCGGCCGGCCTGGCTGGATCGGCCTCAGCCGCCCAACATGGCGCCAAACGCAGTGGTCGCGGATCTGCTTCATCAATTCGCGCCGGCGGAGGCACTGAGCCGCTTCGATCAGACCGACATGGCGAAGAGACTCGCCGCCGAAGCGCCCGACAACCTCGCCTCGCTCAAGAGCTTCTTCAAGCGCGAGCCAGTCGCGGTCACGCGGGGCTTGCTTGCCCGCATTTCGGCCGACGGCCCGGGCGTCGACCGTGCCGCCATCTCGGAGATCCGCGTCCCGACGCTGGTCGTCGGCAGCGCCCGCGACGCGATCCATCCCTGGGAGATGGCTGAGGAACTTGCCCGGCTGATACCCTCCGCGCGGCTGGCGGAGATCACGCCCAAGGCCGATGACCTCGCCCGCTACCGCGCCGACTTCCGAACGGCATTAGCTACTTTCCTGCAGGAGCTTCCCTGATGAGACCTTCGCCCGACTGGCTCGACACCTTGCCCTCGAACCGGCTCCTTGCCGAAATGTCACTGTGGTCGGCGAACCTCTGCCGCATGGCCGACGATATCGCGCGCGTCGATCCTTTCACCGACATCTATCATCTCGACGTCGCCGACGGGCACTTTTCTCCGGCCCTGCTCCTGTTCCCGGATCTCGTCGCAGCGATCCGCCGGACCACGGCCAAACCGCTCCATGTGCATCTGATGGTGGCGGACGGCATTCTTGTCGACCAGATCCGCCAGTTCGCCGAAGCAGGCGCCGACGCCATCAGCGTGCATGCGGAAAACAGCAATGCGCCGGAGGCGCTCGACCTCATCGCAGGACTCGGCGTCGAGCCAGGCATCGTCCTTCAGCTTCAGACGCCGATTGCCGAGGCGGCCCCCTATCTGGACCGCGTCCGCATCCTGACCCTCCTTGGAACCCGCATCGGTGTGAAGGGCCAAGGTCTCGATGGTTCCGCCGAGCCGCGTTTGCGCGAGGCTCGCACGCTCATCGCGGGCGCGGGAACCGGTCGCCGCATCCTGCTCGCTGCCGACGGCGGCATCCGCGAGCACACTGTTCCGGGTCTGAGGCGCTCGGGCGCCGAGACCATCGTCATGGGCTCGCTTGCCTTCAACGCGCCAGATCTTGGTGCGCGGATGGACTGGGTTCATGGGCAGCCAAGTGAAAAGGCGGACTAAAGGTGAAGCCGGCGCGCGGCGCGCCCCCCTCTGTCCTGCCGGACATCTCCCCCACAAGGGGGGAGATTGGACGGCCGCCTTGCTTTCGCTTTTCGCCAGCGCCGGAGATTGGCGAAACCCAAAGTAACAGCCAATCTCCCCCCTTGTGGGGGAGATGTCCGGCAGGACAGAGGGGGGGCAACATAGGGCGAGGACGTCGGAAAATTTGCTGCCTGAGGGCATAACTCCCGGTTGAATCAGGTATTTGCGAAGAGGCTCAGGATCATGTCCCAAAAGCTGGCCATCGGCATCGACCTCGGCGGCACGCAACTGCGTGTCGCGCTGGTCGATGGCGGTGCTGTCGTGAGGCGGGCAGCGGCCAGAACTGACGTCGAGGGCGGCCCGGGCGGCGTCCTCCATCAGGTCGAAAAGCTGATCACAGAGATATGCGCAGAAGAGGAGCGCAAGACGCTCCTCGGCGTCGGCATTTCGTGCCCCGGGCCACTCGATACCGAGACCGGTACGGTGCTGCACATCCCCACGCTCCCCCGCTGGGAAGGCTTCCCGCTGCGCCAAACGCTTGCCGACAAACTCAGGCTGCCGGTCTTGCTCGAAAACGACGGCATCGCCGCTGCCTTCGGTGAATGGCGCTTCGGCGCCGGCCGGGGGCTGCAGCATCTGGTATACGTCACAGTCAGCACCGGCATCGGCGGCGGCGTCATTGTCGACGGGCGCCTTCTGCACGGAAGGCGCGGCATGGCCGCGCATGTCGGCCATTTCCGTATGGCGCAGGACGGCCCGACCTGCACATGCGGTGCAACGGCCTGTTTTGAAGCCTTTGCGTCAGGTACGGCTTTGGGGCGTCGGGCACGGGAAGCCGCCGAACGATCCCCGAGTGAATTTCTGGGTCGCCTCGCTGCAGAGACGCCGATCGAGGCGCGGCATGTGGAGGAAGGCGCTCGCACAGGCGATGCCGCCTGTCTGGCGCTGCTCCACGAGGAAGGCGTCTTTCTCGGCCAGGGCTTCACCGGCCTCATCCACCTCTACAGCCCCGAGCGCCTGATCATGGGCGGCGGCGTCTCGCAGGCCTTCGATCTGCTCGAACCAGAGATCCACTCGGTCATCCAGCGCGACGCCATTCATCCATTCAAGGATGTGCGCGTGGTCCGCGCTGCTCTTGGCGACAACTCCGGCCTCATCGGCGCGGCCGCGCTTGCGATGGAGCACGCCGGCCGAACATCGTAAATCGCCGACGAGGATTTCGGCCTACCAGTTCACCCTGAAGCCGATGGAGCCGCTGAGCACGTGGCTGTCGCCGAAATCCTGCAGGCTGGTCCTCGCCAGCGCCTCGCCGTAGAGCGTGTATTTGCCGTCGGCGAAGCTCAACGAGCCGCCGAGGCCGAGCCCACCCCACAGCGCCTCGTTCTCGCTGACGAGATCGACCCCGGACACGTCGACCCGCGAGCCGTCGAGGAAGTCGTAGTAGAGATTGGCGATGCCGTAGATATGCGCCCGGCTCGTTTGCCCGGCTGCGTCCGTCCATGCGTCCTCGTAGTCCGCCGACAGGCCGAGCCGGCCGAGCAGGCTGTCGCCGTCCTCGAGCGATACGGCCGCGCCGAACGGATCGGTGAAGTCGTCGAACTCGACCGCAGCATAGGCAAGCTGCGCCTGCGGCGTCAGCGACCAGCGCTGGCTGACCGGCACGCGCTGGCCGGTCTCGAGCGAGAGCGCATAGCCCAGCCCGTCATTGCCGGAGGCCAGCGTCCTGGCGAGCGTGTCGGAATAGATGTCGCTGTCGAACCAGGTCACCCTGGCCTGGCCGTCGACATAGAAACCGGTGCTGCCGTACCAGGTGAGCGTTCCGCCAAGCCCGTAGCCGGTCGAATCGATCGACCCGTCGCCGAAGGGCGAGCCGATCTCGGACGAGATGCGGCCATAATGGAAGGAGACGCCGCCGACCAGCATTCCCGTCTCCTGCTCGTAGAGCGGCATGTCGAGCCCGGTCTCGAGCTGCCAGGTGGAGACGTCGTAATTTGTGCCGGTGGTCGAGGTCTTGGGGTCGAAGCTGCCCTGCGCGCCTTCGATCGTGCCCCACACGCCGAAGCCCGGCGCGGTCGTCACCTCCTCGGAGAGCCCGTCGGCGCCTTGCGCTTGCACGGTCCATGACCCGTTGCCGAGGCGCTGCTGCACGGTGCCCGGCTCGTTGAAGCTCTGCAGCACCCCGGCATAGGCCTCGTAGAGCGGCGCGCCCGGCTGGTAGACCGGCTGGTCGGAAGCGGTCAGGGCGGAGCGCAGGTACCAGTCGCCGTCGGCCGGCGTGCTGATGCCGTTCTTTTGGAGCGTATAGGAATAGGCGCCCGCGATCACGGCCGGCCTGCCCTGGAAGACATGGTCGCCGATGAGGGTGAAGGTGCCGGCGGAGGCACCGCCGACATCGATCACCTTGATCCCTTCCACCGTCTGCGCGCCCCCGCCCCCACGATTGATGACACGAACGTCGGTTCTGCCCGAGGTGTTGCCGGTCACGACGAGCCGGTCCGATGGCGAGGCATCGCCGCCAAGCGCGGCTTCGATCTCGAGCGTGCCGCCGCCTCCCGTATAGTTCCCCTTGACGGTCAGCGTGCCGATCGAGTTGCCGGGCGCTACCACACCGCCCACCGCATTCCTGGTGTCGCCAAGCACGATGCCGGTACCCTGCAACCTGCCGCCGAGCACGGTGATCCCGCCGCTCAGGCTGCCGTTGACGGAGAGGATGCCGCCTTGCACCGTCGCGCCGCCGGTCAGCTCGGACGCCCCGTTTATCATCATCTTGCCGCCCTTGACGGTGAGCGTGGCGGCGGAGAGCGTGCCATTGAAATCGACGGTGCCGGCGCTCGTGTCGAGAACGCCGGTGATCGCGTTCGGCGCGGCCAGCGTGAAGCTGCCCCCGAAGCCGACGATGTCGCCGTCGATCGTTCCGCCTGTCACTATCATTTTGGCTGCGGCCGAAAGCAGGATGTCGCCGGTGATCGTGCCGGCCTGCTGGTTGATGGTGCTCGAACCGCTCGCTTTCGTGAGGTCGATCGCGGCACCGCCGGTGCCGGTGATCATGCCGCTGTTGATGATCGTGAGAGGGCCGGCAGTCTGTGCGACAACGCCCGTCCCGCCCGAGATCGCGCCGGCATTCTCCAGGCTTGTGGCGCGACCGGCCGTAGACACGAGCTCCACGCCGGCCACGCTTCCCCCCACGGCGGCACCGTTGCCCACGGTCACTTTGGTCGTCGAGCCGATAGCCGCGGAATTGTTGAGCGCAAAGATGCCGTCGCCGTCCGTCCCCCTCACCGTGCCCGTGGCGGTGATCGACAGCGCGCCGCTGCCGTAGTGGCCGGCGACGATACCGTCGTCGCCGCTCACATCCGCCGTCTCGATCGTCAGGTCGGTGCCGTTGACGTTGACCGCATAGATGCCGTCGGAAGTCGTTCCCGTCACATTACCGGTGCTGGTGATCGACAGTGCGCCGCTGCCGTATTGGAGGGCGTAGATGCCGCCGGCGCCGCTCACAGCCGCCGCCTTGATCGTCAGGTGAGTGCCGTTGTCGTTGCGGGCAAAGATGCCGTCGTCAGTCGTCCCCGTCACCGTACCGGTACTGGTGATCGACAGCGCGCCGCTACCTCTATTGAGGGCGTAGATGCCGAATTTATTGCCACTCACACCCGCGGCCGTGATCGTCAGGTCGGTGCTGCCCGTGTCGGCAAAGGCGAAGATGCCGTAGCCACCCGTCCCCGCCACCGTGCCGGAGGCGGTGATCGAGAGCGCGCCGCCACCGAAGTGGCTGGCGAGGATGCCGTTTTCTTTGCCGTTCACAGCCGCCGCAGCGATCGTCAGGCCCTTGCCGTAGTTGCGCGCATAGACGCCGTAGCCGCCTGCCCCCGTTACGATACCGCTGGCGGTGATCGACAGCGCGCCGGTTCCTTTGTTGAGAGCGCGGATGCCGTGGCTGTCCGTCCCCGTCACCGTGCCGGTCGCGGTGACCGACAGCGCGCCGCTGCCGTAGGCGCGAGCGTCGATGCCGTCCCCGCGGCCGCTCACATCCGCCGCCGTGATCGTCAGGTCGCCGGGGGTTAAGCTGCGCGCGAAGATACCCGCCCCATTCGCCCCCTCAACCTTTCCGGTGGCGGCGATCGACAACGCGCCGCCGCCCTCATTGCGGGCATAGATGCCGGCTGCGTCGCCGCTTACGGCCGCCGCCGCGATGGTCACACCGGTGCCGCTGTTGTTGCGCACATAGATGCCGTGGCCGCTCGTCCCCTCTACCGTTCCGGTGGCGGTGATCGAAAGCGCGCCGCTGCCGGAGTGGATGGCATCGATGCCGATCGACCCGCCGCTGACATCCGCCGCCGCTATCGTCAGGTCGGTTGTGCCGGTGCCGGCCAATGCGAAGACGCCATTGTCGCGCGACCCCACAACCGTTCCGCTGGCGGTGATCGACAGCGCGCCGCTGCCGTAGTGGCGGACGTTGATGCCGTCTGAGCCGCCGCTGACACCCGCTGCCTTGATCGTCAGGCCGTTGCCGTGGAAGTCGCGCACACGGATGCCGCCGCCGCTCGTCCCCTGGACCGTGCCGCTGGCGGTGATCGACAGCGCGCCACTGCCGTAGTGCCGGACGTAGATGCCGGATCGACCGCCGCTCACGGCCTTCGCCTCGATCGTCAGGTCGGTGGCGTTGCCAGCAGAATTAACGGAGATGCCATCGCCGTTCGTCCCCTCTACCGTGCCGGTCGTGGTGATCGACAGCGCGCCGCTGCCGTAGTGGCGGGCGTAGATGCCGGTCGACCCACCGCTGACATCCGCCGCCGCGATCGTCAGTTCGCGGCCGTTCTGGTTGCGCGCATAGATGCCGAAGCCGCTCAAGCCCTCTACCGTACCGGTGGCGGTAATCGACATCGCGCCGCTGCCGAAATGCCCGGCTCGGATACCGTAAAGGTCGCCGCTGACCTCCGCTGCCGCGATCGTCAGATCGGTGCCGTTGGGGTTGTATGCGAGAATGCCGGCAAGGGTTGCCCCCTCGACGGTGCCGGTGGCGGTGATCGACAGCGCGCCGATCCCGAATTGGCCGGCCTGGATACCGTAGAGGTGGCCGCTGACATCCGCTGCCGTGATCGTCAGGTCGCCGGTGCTGCTGCCGGCGTAGGCGTAGATGCCTACGCCACTCGTCCCTTCCACTGTACCGGAGGCGGTGATCGACAGCTCGCCCGAGGTATCGTTCCTTGCAGCGATGCCGCTATCAGCGCCTTTGATAGCTGAGGCATTCTCATCGGTGAATGTCAGCCCACCTGTCCCCGTGAGCGTGAAAGCGTTGCCGCCGCTGACGCTGGTATCGATGCTGAAGCCGGGGGCCGTGGTCACGGTCAGCGGTGTGCCGGTAAGCGTCTGCGTGGTCGTCGTCGCGCCGCTGCAGATGTAAGGTCCTCCCACAGGGGCGCAGGCCGCATAGGCGCGCCGGACATAACCGCGATAGCCGCCCACGAAAGCGCTCGTCGCCAGCGCCGTGCCGAGCACCAGGCGCTGCCTGAGCCCGAGCACCGATGCATTTGCCGATCCGTTCATCATGGTCATTCCCCGTGCTCATGCTGCGGTGGAGGCCAGGTCAGGGGCCTCGCTGGGATGGCGATTCGTCGGCGCCGGGCCTCGCCCGCCGCCCTCTTCCGGCGCGTGGCTCACCACGCTCGCCGCCTCGGGCGATCCCGGGCTCACCGCCATCGGACAGGCGAAGCCGGGGACCACCGCAAGGTCGTAGAGCTCGGATACCGGACCGTCGATGCGGAACCAATCGACGCAGCTTCGTGTCTCGAGGTCGATCACCTGGACGCCGCACCAGGGCTCGGAGTCGGCAGCCGCCAGGCGCTCGTCCAGCGCCAACCCCTCGAAGCGCTTGTAGCGCGGCTTGGAAAGCCCGACGAAGGCGTAGCGGCCATGGAAGGCAAGCCCGCGCAGGAAGCCCGGGCAGAAGACGACCGGCTCGAACCTGCCCTTGCCGCCGCCTTTCGGCAGTTCCACGAAGCCGAGCTCGCCGGTGCCGGCATTGAGCAGCCACAGCGCGCCGCGGTGAAGGCGCGGCGAATGCGGCATGGAGAGCCCGTCGCACACGACCTCCCCGGTCCTGACGTCGACGACCACGCCGCCATCGGCGCGCCGGTCGCGCCAGCCGTCGATCGTGTCGGAGCGGCTCACCGCCGTCACATAGGCCGGCTCGCCGTCTTTCATGGCAAGGCCGTTCAGATGGCAGCGGTCCTCGTCCACCAGCGCCGAGATGAAGGGCGGTCGCCACAGCTCCTCGAAGCTGTAGCGGGCGGACAAGGTGGCGAGGCAGTTGTAGCGGGTGTTGACGAATAGGGGGCGGCCGGCTGCGTCGACGCCGACGTCATGCGCGTCGAGCTCGCCGGTGATGTGCACCGTGCGCGGCAGGTAGCAGGCATCGAAGATCCGGTTGGCGCGCTGGTCGGGCTCGAGCGTGTTGACGAAGCGGATCAGGTGGAAGCCGGCCGCCAGCACCAGCGATCCATCCGGGCCATGGGCAAGTCCCATCGGCCGCAAAATGCTGGTCTGATGGACGTTGAGCCCGCCGGTCGCGGGATTGCGGCCGATGAAATAGAGGAGGTTGGACTGGTAGGAGGTGACGGCCAGCGCGACATCGAGCGCCCGCAGCTTCGCTACGAGGCCGCCCGACATGGAATAGCTTGTCTCCGGCGCGCCGCGCTCCGCCGCTCCGCCGGCCCCATGCCCGGAATCGCTCACGGCTTCGCGGCTATCGCTCCCGCCCATCCCGCCACCCAGTATGGAAACCCCGGATCCCAACTCAGCTGGTACGAGAGCGAAGCCCGGGCCGCCGGCCGCCGCCCGCTAGAATTGGTGCCCGGTTTTCCATCTGGACTGAACGAAAGAACATGCCCGCCTCGCTCGACGATCGAGAAATGTCCCGTCGGCTAGCAGGCAATTGTTTGCACAGTATTTGAAGATCGCCGGAATGCCGGCTCCAGGGGCTGATTATGACTGCGTTCCGATTTTTCTCAGAACATGAGCGGGAATTGCTTGCTCGCCGTGCAGCCTCGTCACATGCGCGATCAGACCATGCATGACGTTCGCGCGTTCATGCTCCGCGATGAGGTGGCGCGCCGACGTGAAGTAGAGATATTCGATCGCGCTGAGGGCGCCGGCGGGGCCAGCCGCAGCTAGTGCTTGCGCCGACGCCGCGGGCAATTCCTGATCTGCCGCCGCGATCGTCCAGCCGACCATCAAGGCGATCTCGGGCGGGCAACGCGCACCCATGTTGACGATATCTGCGGCAGCAGCGTCGAGCGCCACGCGGTCTCCGGCCGCGAGCAGTGCGAGGCATTTCAGCACCCTCATATGCAAATGAAACGCCGGACCTGGTTCGGCCATCTCGATGCCGCGATCGAAGAATTGGACAGCCTCATTGAAACGTCCGCGCGCGTAGCGCAGCTGCCCCAAAATGGGCAAGGCGGCGGCATATTCCGCGGTTCGGGCGAAGGCGCGCTCGGCAATGTCCTCCGCCAGTTCGATATGGCCCCGGTTGATGAAGTACAGCAGCTTGGCGGCTGCCAGCATCAGCAGCGGATTGTGCTCGATGGCGGGCAGCACCTCCAGCACGGTGGCATCGATTTCGCTTTCTATGCGCTCGCGTTCTTCCAGGCTCATCCCGCCGAACGGACTTGTCAGGACGAGGCGCGCGAACAGATGCATGCACCATTGCAGGGCGATGTCCGGATTGAGGGGATCCTGCGCGCGATCCTTGCGCAGTTGCTCGCCGCTTGCCAGCCACTGCGGATTTGAGGTCGATAGCAAGTTCGAGGCCTTGTGGAGTCGCATCTCGAGCGGTTCGTCCGCGGGAGTGCCGAGACCGGTGGAGGCTTCGGCGAGGGCCTGCCGCAGGGCATCGATGACGCCGTTCGCCACCCGGATCGCCTCGCTCGTGAACGATGTGGCGTCCGACATGTCGAGTTGGAGCCGGAAAGCCCTGACGATCCGCTTTGAAGGCATTTCTCGCAAGGTGGCTACACAATCGAGGCGCCCGTTGTCGGCCTGAAAGTTCACCTGCAGGAAATAGTGCAGCTTGTCGGTGGCGACGGGGGACCAGTTCTCGGCAACGACGACCTTATGGCCGAAGCCAACGCCGGCGGCGACTGTGTCGCGAAGCTGACCCAGCAAGGATGAGGCCTGCTGTCTGAAGGCGTGTCCTTGCGGTCCGAAAGCCGCCCCGATGATCAGGAACCCATCGATCGGCACCGCCCTGGACGGCGCAGCAATCCAGACATAACCCTCGCCATATTGCGTGGCTATATACTGTGGCGTCTTCTTGTTGTCGCCAAGCTTCGCTCGCAGCCGGTTGACCAGGAAATCGATGTAGCGGTCCGATCTGTCCGCTTCCGAAGCGATCTCATCGAGCAGCCGGCTGCGGCGCATGAGGCGACGCGGGTTGCCGGTGAAGGCGAGGAGCAGCGCACGCTCGTTTCTGGTGAACTGAATCGTCTGCCCGTTGCGGCGCGCGGAGAGGCACGTTTCGTCGAGGATCAGATCCCCAAAGCTGAGATTTTGTGCCTTTCCCATCTCTCCCCTCTGCGAAGGTCAACCCGTTTCCGACACGATGCGCCCCAGCTCGAGCACCTTCCGCAACATCGAACCGGCCTGCCTGTTCGAACGACACGGCACGCTGAATCCTCATGCATCAACCGAGGCCGTCGTGTGGACAAGCAGTACAAATTTATTATGACGCACGCTGTTGCTGCGAGGCAACAGCTGGCGCAGAGGCGCCGAGGTCCGCTCCAAGCCTTCCTCTGTAACGAGCAGATTCACATGGTGATGTTGCGGGCCATCGGTCCGCGGCTGCATATATAGTCGTAGAGGCATCGACCCTCGCCCGGACCTGCTGTGAGTACCCGCCAATCATGTAATCCAAGTCGAGAATAGGCCGAGCTAGAAAGGCCCACCTCACCCCCGCGCTGTATTTGTCAGAACCGAAAGGCTTGAAACATGATCGATCTCTATTACTGGCCGACGCCCAACGGCAAGAAGGTCTCGATCTTCCTGGAAGAGACGGGAACGCCCTACAGGCTCATCCCGCTCAACATCGGCCGCGGCGATCAGTTCAAGTCGGAGTTCCTGAAGCTCAATCCCAACCACCGCATGCCGGCGATGGTCGACAACGAGCCCGAGGACGGCGGTGCGCCGATCAGCGTCTTCGAGTCGGGTGCGATCCTGTTCTATCTCGCCGAAAAAACCGGCAAGCTTTGGCCACAAGACCTGCGCACAAAATACGACGTCGCCCAATGGGTGATCTGGCAGGTGGCGAACCAGGGACCGAAGCTCGGCGAGGTCGGCCATTTCCGCCGGTTGGGCGATCGGGAGGGCGACCAGTCCTATGCAGTGCGCCGCTTCACGGATGAGGCGAACCGCCTCTATGGCGTGCTCAACATGCGGCTTCGCGACCGTCGCTATATCGTCGGCGACCAATTCACCATCGCCGATGTCATCAGCTATCCATGGACCGTTGGATGGCAGGCCCAGGGCCAGGACATCGACGACTTCAAGCATTTCAAGCGCTGGTTCCAGGAGGTCGGCGCGAGGCCGGGCGTGCAGCGCGGTCTCGCCGTCGGGGCGGATCTCTCCACCGACAACAGCAAACTATCGCCCGAGGAGCAGGAGCGCATCCGCAAGATCCTTTACAACCAGCGTGCGCTGCCAGTCCCGGACTGAACGCAAACCGGAGGACATGCCATGACAACCGAAGTTGCCGTCATCGCGGGCGCGGGATCGGGGCTGAGCGCCTCGCTAGCGAGGCTGCTCACGCGCGAAGGCCTTCGCGTGGTGCTCGCGGCCCGCGACATAGCCAAGCTCGATCCGCTGATCGCCGAAACGGGCGCCGAGCCAATCGCAACCGATGTCTCGGATCCTGCCTCGGTAGAGAACCTCTTCGCGGCGGCCGACAAGCTTGGCCGGTTGTCGATCGCGGTCTTCAATGCCAGTGGTCGAGTCCGTGGACCAATTGCAGAGCTCGACCCCGAAAGCGTGAGGCAGGCTCTCATGGTCGGAGCCTTCGGCGGATTTCTTGTCGGGCAGCAGGCGGCGCGCCGTCTGCTGGCCCGCGGCTCCGGTTCGATCCTGTTTACCGGCGCGTCGGCGAGCGTCAAAGGCTTCGCGAACTCAGCCGGCTTCGCCATGCCGAAATTCGGATTGCGCGGTCTCGCGCAATCGATGGCGCGCGAGCTTGCGCCGAAGAACATCCACGTCGCACATTTCGTCATCGACGGCGGCATCGCTTCGGCCAGCCGTCCCTCGTCCGCCGAAACTCCGGATCGATGGCTGTCGCCCGATGCGATTGCCGAGACCTATCTTGCTATCCATCGACAGCATCGCAGCGCATGGACCTGGGAGGTCGAGCTCAGGCCGTGGGTGGAGAGCTTCTGACTGGGGTAGCACATTGAATTGCGAAGCTGCTGTGGGAACTCACAAGCGTCGGCGGCAGGACATTGATTACGCGCCGAACCTTATCTTGCAGCCGTGGCGTAGGGTTTCTTCCCGCAAGGTTGCGCTCTTCATGTACCCCTCATCCGTCGCCTTCGGCGCCACCTTCTCCCACAAGGGGAGAAGGGGAGTTTGGCATTTAGTTCACCGCAAATCGCCGACTTCGAAGATTTGCGGAGACGCATAATGCAACGCGTCCCCTTCTCCCCCTGTGGGAGAAGGTGGCTCGGCGCTTTAGCGCCGAGACGGATGAGGGGTGCGCGGCAGAGCGCGGCGGTATCAGACCAAGCGCCGCTCCGATCCTACCGCACCAGCCGCCGAAGAATGAGAAAATTAAATTCTCTTACCTTTGTTTCTCCCGGAACAGAATTTCAACTGGCGGGAAACACCGCGGCTCATATCTCTCTGATCCAACTGCGCCGGCGATTATGGTCGCCCGGCATTTCGTGTCTCAGGAGATCTTCATGAATCGCCTTTCGATCGCCGCCGCCGCGGTCGCGCTGCTTTTGTCCTGGCCTGCACATGCGCAGTCGCCCGACAACATTCTCAA
This sequence comes from Mesorhizobium sp. BAC0120, assembly GCF_033542235.1. Classification (NCBI taxonomy): domain Bacteria; kingdom Pseudomonadati; phylum Pseudomonadota; class Alphaproteobacteria; order Hyphomicrobiales; family Phyllobacteriaceae; genus Mesorhizobium; species Mesorhizobium sp. BAC0120. The sequence continues at coordinate 146,187 of NZ_JAWRCU010000010.1, forward strand.
CGCCTCTTACGACGTCTCTCGCGAGCTGTTTGCCGCGATCGACAAGGCTTTCGTCGACAAGAATCCCGGCAAGACCGTCAACCAGACGCATGCGGGCTCCTCGAAGCAGGCGCGATCGATCCTGGAAGGTCTTGCCGCAGATGTCGTCACCTTCAACCAGGTGACCGATATCGACGCGCTGGTGAAGGGCGGGTTTGTTTCCGACGACTGGCAGAGCGAGTTCCCGAACAAGGCTTCGCCGTTCTATTCGTTTCCCACCTTCATCGTGCGGGCCGGTAACCCCAAGGGAATCAAGGACTGGAGCGATCTCGTCCGCGACGATGTCGCGGTCGTCTTCCCCAACCCCAAGACTTCCGGCAATGCGCGCTACACCTATCTCGCCGCGACCGCCTACGCCAAGGAGGCTTTCAACAACGATCCGGCGAAGGTTCAGGAATTCATCAAGAAGCTGTTCGACCACGTGCCAGTGTTCGACACCGGCGGCCGCGCCGCGACGACGACATTCGTCGAACGTGAGATCGGCGATGTCCTGATCACCTTCGAGACCGAGACGCGCGGCATCGAGAAGGAGTTTGGCAAGGACAATTTCGAGATCGTGGTGCCGTCGATCAGCCTGCTCGCCGAATTCCCGGTCGCGATCGTCGACAAGGTCGTGGACCAGCGCGGCTCGCGCGACTTCGCGAAATCCTATCTGGAATTCCTCTACTCGCCCGAGGGCCAGCGCATCATCGCCGAATTCGGCAACCGCGTGAACGATCCGGCCGTCGCCGCCGAGTTCAAGGATCAGTTCCCGGACGTGCGGCTAGTCACCGTCGAGGACGTGTTCGGCGGCTGGGAGAAGGTGCAGAAGGAACACTTCGCCGAGGGCGGGCTGCTCGACCAGATCTACGCCGGGCGCTGAGTTCGACCATTTGAGCCGCTGCACGGGGGGGCCGGTTGGCCGCCGGGGACAGTTTACTTTTTGCCGCAGAAAGGCACCGTATACCGTAGAGGTGGCGCTCGCGGCAAAAAGTAAACTGTCCCCTGGAGCCCCACGAGAGCAGCAGCAGTGAGCGACGCACCAAGACACTCCTCGGATACGCGAACGGGCGAGACAATTCAGCTGAGGGGCAAGACACTGCTCGCGTCGGGCTTTCATATGCCGGCACGCGGCTCGGTCGGTGAGCTCGAAAATGCGCTGATCTTGGTCGCCGAGGACGGCACCATAGCGTCCGTGCTTCGGCCGCAGGACCCGGCCTATGATGCCGAGCTGAAGGCCGCCCGCAAAGCAGGTAGGCTGGCGACCCTGCCGAACGGCTTCTATCTCCTGCCTGGCCTCGTCGACCTGCACGTGCACGCGCCGCAATATCCCCAGCTCGGTCAGGCGCTCGACGTGCCTCTCGAGATCTGGCTGCACAGATACACCTTCCCGCTCGAGGCGCGCTATGCCGACGCCGCCTTCGCAAAGCGATCCTACGAGCTGCTCGTCCGGGACCTGTTGGCCAACGGCACCACCACAGCGCTCTATTTCGCCACGATCCATCAGGACGCGACCCGCATCCTCGTCGACACATGCCTCGAACAGGGTCAGCGGGCACTGGTCGGCAAGGTGGCGATGGACAATCCCGGGGAGTGTCCGGACTATTATCGCGACGTGTCCGCCGACGCGGCGATCGACGGCACGAGGGTACTGATCGACTATGTGCGCACGCATCCCAGCAATGCCGAAGGCCTGGTCAAGCCTGTGGTCACACCGCGCTTCATTCCCGCCTGCAGCGACGCTGCGCTCGAGGGGCTAGGGGCGCTGGCGGCAGAGTGCGGGTGCCATGTCCAGACCCATTGCTCGGAAAGCGACTGGGAGCATAGCTACGTGCTGCAGCGGCACGGCATGAGCGACACGGAGAGCCTCGACCGCTTCGGCCTGCTCGGACGCAGGAGCGTGCTCGCCCATGCCGGCTTCATCACCGAAAAGGACATGGAGATCATCGCTCTGAAGCGGTCGGCCGTCGCCCATTGTCCGCTGTCCAACGCCTATTTCGGCGGCGCGGTGTTCCCCTTGAAGGCTGCATTGGAAAAAGCGCTCAATGTCGGTCTTGGAACCGACATCTCCGGCGGTCCCAGCGCCTCGCTCTTCGATGCCATGCGCACCGCGATCATGGCCTCGCGCATGCTGGAGAGCGGGATCGAACCGGACCTGCCGGCGCACGAGCGCAGCCGCCGCAAGGGAGCGCGGATCGATTTCCGCGACGCCTTCTACCTGGCAACCACCGGAGGCGGCATATCGATCGATCTTCCGATCGGCAGGTTTGCGCCGGGATGTCATTTCGACGCGATTGCGATCGACGCCAAAGCCGAGCACGGCACGATCCGGCTCTTGGACGATCTCGACCGCGGCGAGGCCATCCTGCAGAAGATCGTCTACACGGCCTCGAAGCCCAACATCGCCGCAGTCTGGGTCGCCGGACGCCAAGTGAGCTCTTCTTTGACGTCTACGATGGGTTCGGAGTGAAAGCGATGGAGGCCTGATAAAGCGCGACGAGTCGATCCAGCCTGGCTTCCTCGACCAGCGTCACCATCGGCGTGCCGAGCCGGCCCGACGGGTCGACCACGGTCATGCCGCGCGTGATGCCGGGTTGAAGCGAGACATCGACGGAGGCGCACAGCGATTTCGTGATGATCCCTGGTTCCACGACCACAGCGCCTGCGAAAGGATCGACGAAGCGGAAGTTGTCGCCGTCGCCGTACTCGGTGATCGTCTGCCTCGCATGCCAAGCGAGCGCCTTCGAAAACACCTTTTGCGGCCCGTCCGGGATCGACTCGAACAGCGCATCGACCTCGGCCCCTGAAAGACAGTGTGTGACGCAGGGCTCCCACGGCACGACGACAGTTTCGATCTCGGCGGCAAAGACGACGCTGGCCGCTTCGGGATCGGCGTAGATGTTGAATTCCGCGCCCGGCGTCACATTGCCCCGGCCGTAGACGGTACCTCCCATGATGGTGAGCTGTCCGATGCCGCGCACGATGTCGGGATCTGTCCGAAGGGCGAGCGCGAGATTGGTCAGCGGCCCGATCGCCAGTATGTCGACCTTCTCGCCGCCAGCCGCTGCTCCCTGGAGCATGTTGACGAGAAATCCGACCGCATCCTCGCCTGCAGGCCTCGATGTCCTTGCCGGACGCGGCGCGCCGCCAAGCCCGTCCTCGCCATGGATGTGCCGCGCGTCGATCACCGGCTGGTTGAGCGGCTTTTCCGCGCCCTTGTGCACGGGGATGTCGGCACAGGCAATGGCGAGTGTCGCCAGCATGTTTTCGGTGGCTGCATCGACGCCGACATTGCCGAACACGGTGGTTATGGCATCAGGCGCCCGGCCGGCGGCAATGAGCAGAAGCAGCGTCTGAGCGTCGTCCACGCCGCCGTCGGTATCAAGGACAAGTCTGTTGGACGCCACTCATGCCACCTTTCTTCATCTCTCCATGCACTCCCACCAGTCCTGCAGGCTTGCGGGTACACACTGCGGCTGAAAAGTCGATCCTCGCCGTACCAACGGTAGTGCCTCCACAAACGAGTTCAGCCGAAACCCTAAAATGTGGGTTGGAGGGTCTACAGCTATGAGTGACGGTGCGCGTCCACATAGGCACGCAGCACGTTCTGCATCCGCGTCAAGTGCCCTTTACCCTTGCTCTCCCGATAAAAATATTCGAACACATCCGGGTCGAGTTTCAGGTGAACGGAGCGGGGCCGTTTTGGTCCCTGGATTTCCGCCTTGGCCCAAAACTCTGGTCCCAAGCTTTCACCCGCGGGCGCGTTCGGACTGTGGTGGAGTTCACCGCTCTCCTTCATCCGTTTGATCTCGGCGAGCGATGCTCGCCTCATATTGGGCTCGCTCATGGCGGCCTCCTTTCCATGCTGTAATCAGTCGGGTCGAGCCATTTCGCTCGGTGTGAACGACGACAAAGTATTCGTCATCGACCATACCCAATGAAATCAGCCGGACCTCACCGTAGTCTTCGCGGTCATCGACGCGGGTCAGCACCTCGCCCTCGAAAATCAGTGCGGCATAGACCACATCAACGCCACGCTCTTTGATGACCTGCCGACGCTTGTTCTCATCCCACTCCAGAATCACCCAAACTATCCCGTTCGTTACATCTTTTTCGTAAAATTCACTCCAATATCAAAATTGAGGCGTGACCACCATCGCTTTAAGTGTACACCATAAGTGTACACTGTCAAGGTTCGGGAGATTTAGCAGGTGAGATTCGCCGACCACCAGGAGGTTGAGCATGCCACGGCAAACTGAGATCGACGCTGCGGGCTTCTGGAAGCTTCTCGGCGCCCGCCCCACTGCGGTCCCGATCGTCACCGCGCGCGACGCCGAGGGTCCGGCCGGATTGCTCGCGCTGTCGACGACGCATGTTTCGGCCGCACCACCGACCATGCTGGTGGCGATTGGAGAGAAGACTTCGGCGCTGAAAACAGTCACGGCTTCAGGCGCATTCGCGATCAGCTATCTGCCGGAAGGCGCGGGCGAGATCGCCGACATCTTCGGCGGCAGACGCGGCGTTGGAGGTGCCGACCGCTTCGGTGAAGGGCAATGGACGTCGCTGACTACCGGATCGCCTGTATTTGCCGATGCGGTGCTCGCCTTCGATTGCGAGGTGGAGCGCATCTTCGAGCACGGGACGACGCATCTGGTCATCGGACGCATCGTTGACAGCCTGGTCGAGCCGGCCAGGAAGCCGCTGATCTTCGCCGCCGGGCGCTACTCGGGGTTGCGGACGGAATAGGCGCCAGCGCGTGCTGCAATTCGGTTGACGGTGGCAAAGACATGCGGACCAGCAGCAAATTAGCCAGCGGGTTAATCGTTGGCGCTGCCCCTCACCTGCCTGCCGGCATCCTCTACCCGTAAACGGGGAGAGGCACGACTGCCGTTTTGATTCCGCTAATCGCCGACGTTGCAGAACGAGCGCCTTGAATGCGGCCGACGTCCTTCTCCCCGTTTACTGGGAGAGGATGCCGGCAGGCAGATGAGGGGCTGCGCCAGCGGTCAAAATCTATCATCGGCCTTTCAACCGCAAGGCTGAGGCCACCTCTCCCCGTTCCAAGGAATTCAGGGCGGCCGGCGGCGTCAATCTAAGCAAGGCCCAACCACCCATTCTCTCCTGACACGCCCGCTACCCGGAAGCTTGACACTTTTCATATTTCGAATTATGACTGACGAAATTCGAAAATCGTCAGTCGTCAAGAAGGGCGCTGAACTTGAACGAACTCGCAGAAGTCGGGACTGACGCCGGGAGGCAGGACAACGTCGCGCGGATCCTTGATTCCGCGGAGCGACTGTTCAGGCATTTCGGTTACAGCAAGACGAACGTGGCCGACATCGCCCGCGATCTCGGCATGTCGCCCGCGAACGTTTATCGCTTCTTCAATTCCAAGACCGAGATTCACCAGGCCATTTGCGGGCGCATGCTGGCGACCTGCTATCGCCAGGCCTACGACATTCGTCACCTTCCCGTGAGCGCCTCCGAACGGCTGCGCCGCTACGTCCATATGCAATACCGTTGGACGATGGACACCATGATTGACGAAGAGAAGGTGCACGAGATGGTGATCGTGGCCATCGAGCGCGACTGGCACGTTATCGAAAAGCACATCGACAGGGTTCACGACCTGATCGCCGAGATCATCCGTGAAGGGATCGGGGCCGGCGAATTCAGGGAACAGGATCCCGTCATCGCCGCGCGATGCTTTGGCGCGATGACCGTCAATCTCTGCCATCCGCAGATGGTGGCGCAACGCCTTGCCAAGCAGAACCGCGCTGAACCGGACGATCTGATCGAGTACGCAATCAGGGCGCTGAATTAGAAGCGACCAACCACGTCGAACCGAGAAACGCTCAGCGGTTTTCGGACGGGTGCGATGCGCGGCCAAAAAACCGGCGCCCCCTATGTGACCAGGAGTGCAAGGGTATGTTCTCGCCGAGTTCAATCACGAAGGGAACGTCTGCGGTTGGCCTTGCCGCCGTGGCGGCTCTTAGCATGCTGGCTTCCGGCTGCACCGACGCCTCTTCCACCGGTACCGTGCAAGTCGTCCGGCCCGTGAAAGTGGTCGAGATCGTCAAGGCTGACGATACACGCAAGCTCGACTTCTCCGGCTCGGTGAAGGCGCGCAAGGAAATGAACCTCGGCTTCCGCATCGCCGGCAAGATCACCCAAAGGGTTGTCGACATCGGCGACCGGGTGAAGCCCGGCGATCTCCTCGCAAGCATCGACCCTACAGACTATGAGCTTGCCGTGAAGACGGCGGAAGCCAATCTCGCCGCAGCCGAAAGGCAGGTCGATACGGCCGGCTCCACGAGAAAGCGCACCGAACAGCTCTTCGCGAAGAACTTCGCTTCGCAGGCACAGGTCGACGACGCCGTCATGGGATACCAGCAGGCCGTTTCCACCCGCGATGCCGCCGTCTCCGCCCTGCAGCAGGCGAAGAACCAGGTGACCTATTCCGGGCTCAAATCCGACCAGACCGGCATCGTCACTGCGATCAATGCCGATATCGGCCAGGTCGTCAGCGCTGGCACTCCCGTGGTGACGGTCGCGATCGACGGCGAGAAGGAGGTTCAGATCGCCGTTCCTGAGACGGATATCTCGCAGTTCCAGCCTGGCAAGACGGTCGAAGCCCGTTTCTGGGCCGACAGCCAGCTCGTGCTTCAGGCCAAGGTTCGCGAGGTTTCCGGCAGCGCAGACCAGCAGTCCCGCACCTTCTCCGTTCGAGTCAGCCTGCCGCGCGACACGCGGGTGCTGTTGGGGATGACCGCAACGGTCACAGCCGCCGTCACCGACGGCAAGCCCTCGCAGATTTCCCTTCCGCTGAGCGCGCTTGCCGAGAAGGATGGCAGAGAGATCGTCTGGGTAGTGGACCGCAGTACCTCGACCGTTCATGCGCGCGACGTCAAGGTGACCGACTTCGCCGCCGACGGGGTTCACGTCGCTGACGGCTTGCAACCCGGCGATGTCGTGGTCGCCGCCGGCACCCAGTTCATGACGGAGAACCTGCAGGTGAAGCTGCCGGCAGGCGACCAGTCAGCCTCCGCCGAGACCAGCCAAGTCATTCGCTAATCCCCCTCCTCATCGACAGGCGGAGTCGCAGCCATGCGTACTTCCTTCCAGGGCAAGCGGCCGTTCAATCTCTCGCGTTGGGCAATCGGCCATCCGAGCATCGCCCGCTTCCTGTTCGGGCTCATCATTGTCGCCGGCGCGCTCGGCCTGATGCGAATGGGCCAGCGCGAAGACCCGGAATTCACCTTCCGCGTCATGGTCGTGCAGGCGATGTGGCCGGGAGCATCGATCGACGACATGGAGGACCAGGTCGTCAACAAGATCGAGCGAAAGCTGCAGGAGACCCCGCATCTCGACTTCGTGCGCTCCTATACGCGCGCCGGCAGTGCCATCATCACGGTGCAGATCAAGGGTGACACCAGCCCCCAGCAGGTGGCCGACGCCTTCTACCAAGTGCGCAAGAAGGTCGGCGACATTTCCAGCGACCTGCCGCAGGGGCTGCTTGGCCCCTATTTCAACGACGAATTCGGCGACACTTTCATCACGCTGCACTCGATCAGCGGCGACGGCTACAGCTATCCCGAGCTGAAGAAATTCGCGATCCAGGCGCGCGACATGCTGCTCACGACGCCCGGCGTCGAGAAAGCCGTCATCATCGGCGACCAGCCGGAGAAGATCTATATCGACGTCTCCTCCAAGGCGCTTGCCGAGCGCGGCATCACGCTGCCGGATCTGCAGAACGCGATCAGGGGCCAGAACAATGTCGATCCGGCAGGGACGATCGACACGGGCCTGCGTTCCGTGCGCATCTCGGTCGAGGGCGACGTCAAAAAGGCCGAGGACATCCGCGAGCTCAGGCTGCGAGCGGGCGGTCAGGTCACCCGGCTCGGCGACATCGCCACCGTCACCTCCGGCCTCGAGGACCCGTACCAGCGCAAATACCGTTTCAACGGCCATGACAGCGTCCAGCTCGGCGTCGTGATGGCCAAGGGCTTCAACGTCACCGATGTCGGCAAGGCCGTCGAGGAGACCTACAAGCGTTTCGAAACCTCCCTGCCTTACGGCGTGTCGGTCGATCAGATCTCCGATCAGCCTAAGGTCGTCACCGATGCGATCGCTGAATTCATGGAGGCGCTTGGCGAGGCGCTGGCCATCGTGCTCGTCGTTTCCTTCCTGTCGATCGGGTGGCGCTCCGGCCTAGTGATCGCGATCGCCATCCCGCTCGTGCTCGCGGCGACCTTCGCCATCATGTTCGAGCTCGGCATCGACCTGCAGCGCATCTCGCTCGGCGCTCTCATCATCGCGCTCGGCCTTCTGGTCGATGATGCGATGATCGTCGTCGAGATGATGGAGCGGAAGCTGGAGGAAGGCCTCGTCAAGCTCGACGCCGCGAGCTTTGCCTATTCCTCGACCGCTTTCCCGATGCTGACCGGCACGTTGATCACCACCGCCGGTTTCATTCCCGTTGGCTTTGCCGCATCGAATGCCGGCGAGTATGTCCGTTCGCTTTTCTACGTCGTCGGTATCGCGCTGGTGACGTCTTGGTTTGTGGCGGTCTATTTCACGCCCTGGCTCGGCCACATGATCCTGAAGCAGCGCAAGCATGCCGGCCAGCATCACGACGTCTTCGACACGCGCTTCTACAGACGACTGAGAGCGACCGTCGGCTGGGCCGTGCGTCATCGCATCATCGTGCTCGTCCTCACGCTGGCGGTATTCGTCACCAGCCTCTGGTCCTTCCAGTTCATCCCGCAGAACTTCTTCCCGCAGTCCTCGCGCCCTGAAATCCTTGTCGATCTCTGGCTGCCGGAAGGCACCAGCATCAAGGAGGTCGATTCCCAGGCCAAGGCGCTGGAACAGCGGATGATGGGCGATCCCGACAAGCGCTACATCGCCACTTATATCGGCGAGGGCGCGCCGCGCTTCTTCCTGCCGCTCGACCAGCAGCTCCGCAATCCGAACTTCGCGCAGCTTCTGGTCATGGCCAATGACGAGCCTGCGCGCGAGCGGCTGATCAAGAAGCTGCGGACGGTCATCGCCGAGGATTTCCCGTCGGTCCGCGCCAAGGTCGATCGCCTTTTCCTGGGGCCCCCGACCGGCTGGCCCGTGCAGCTCCGCGTCATGGGCCCGGACCGGCAGGAGGTCCGCCGCATCGCCGACCAGGTGAAGGCGAAATTCATGCAGGACCCGGAGCTCGGCGCCGTCCATGACGACTGGCTCGAGCCGGTGCCCGCCATGAAGCTGGTTATCGACCAGGATCGCGCCCGCGCGCTCGGCGTCAGCTCGCAGCGTGTGCGCCAGGTGCTGCAGGCGGCCATGACCGGCGTGACGCTCGACGATTACCGTGGCGGCGAGGAGACGGTCTCGATCGTCGCCCGCGAACCGGAGGCGAACCGCCACCTGCTCTCCGCTGTCGATTCGGTCTACGTGCCGACGGATTTCGGCGGCTCGGTCCCTGTCTCGCAGGTCGCCAAGGTCGTGCCGGTGATGGAGCAAGGCATTGAATGGCGGCGCGACCGCCTGCCGACGATCACGGTGCGCGCGACGCTTCCCGATGGCGTGCAGTCGAACGATGTGGTGATGAAGCTCTACAACGAGCTGAAGCCGCTGCGCGACAGCCTGTCGCCGGGCTACAAGGTCGAGGTCCAGGGTGGGGCCGAGGATTCGGCCGAAAGCCAGGCCTCCATCGCGGCCAAGCTTCCGATCATGCTGGTCGTCATCGTCGTGCTCCTGATGGCGCAGCTCCAGCATTTCGGCAAGGCGATGCTGGTGCTGGCAACTGGGCCGCTGGCGATCATCGGCGCGGCTGCCGCTCTGCTGATCAGCGGCGCGCCCTTCGGCTTCGTCGCCATCCTCGGCGTCATCGCGCTGCTCGGCATCATCATCCGCAACTCGATCATCCTCATCGACCAGATCGACCAGGATATCCGGACCGGAATGGAGCGCTCCGAGGCGATCATCGGCGCGGCCGTCCGCCGCTTCCGCCCCATCATGCTGACCGCGCTCACAGCCGTGCTGGCTTTGATCCCGATCTCGCGCGGCGTATTCTGGGGTCCTCTCGCCTACGCCATGATGGGCGGCATCCTGGTGGCAACCGTGCTCACCATCCTGGTGCTGCCGGCCGGGTATGCACTCTTCTTCGGCAGGGAGCGCAAACCGAAGGCGACTGGTCCTGAAGCGATGCAGGCTGGCGACACAGAGGAAGTCGCGGCATACGCTGTGGCGTTGGCTGCCGAGTAGCGACCGGTCGTTCATTGGCGCTCGCATTGGAAGGCAAATGCCCTTCGCGCCCCCCTCTGTCCTGCCGGACATCTCCCCCACAAGGGGGGAGATCGGCTGTCATATTGGGTTTCGCCAATCGCCAACGCCGACGGTTGGCGAAATCAAAGCGGCCGTCGAATCTCCCCCCTTGTGGGGGAGATGTCCGGCAGGACAGAGGGGGGCGCCTTAGAGCACCAACATTGCCGAATCCGCCGCGATCTCATGCTACGTAACAATCCTCGCCCTTCCGTCGAGCACCATTCTCGGCCAAACGTTACGCTCTGAATTCGTAACGGAGAAAAAGACAGATGCCTCTGGATAGCGCTGCGATCGCGATCCTCGAGAAAGTATCCACCGCAACCCTGACGACGGTGCTGCTCAAGAAGGGCCTGCGCAACGTCTGGATGCGCGGGACACGGCCGCTGAGGGAAGGCCAGCCGCGCGTGGTGGGACCGGCTTTCACGATGCGCTTCGTACCGGCGCGTGAGGACCTGGCAACACCTGCTTCGTGGGCCTCGCCCATCTCCACCCGCGCCGCGATCGAGGACATGCCGGAAGGCGCAGTCGCTGTCATCGATGCTATGGGCATCTCGGATGCGGGCGTCTTCGGGGACATACTTTGCGCACGCATGAGCAGGCGCAAGGTTGCCGCCATGGTCACGGACGGCGTGGTGCGCGACGTGACGGGCGTGCGCTCCACAGGCCTGTCAGTCTGGTGCAACGGCGTCGCCGCACCACCCTCGGTCGCCGGCCTGACCTTCGTCGGCTGGCAGCAGCCCATCGGCTGCGGCGGCGTGGCGGTGTTTCCGGGCGACATCGTCGTCGCGGACGACGACGGCGCCGTGCTCATTCCCGCCGCGCTGCTGGATGAGGTGCTGGCGGAAGCTCCGGAACAGGAGCGCGCCGAGGCCTGGATCATGGACGAGGTCGCGCGCGACGTGCCCCTGTCCGGGCTCTATCCGATGAACGAAGCGACGCGCGCGCGATATGAGGCGTGGAAGAGGGGTGGGTGAACTGCGCCACCTTGCAGCCGTGACATCAGCGTTTGTCTGGTATTGCTGCGCTCTGCCGCGCACCCCTCATCCGTCTCGACGCTGCGCGTCGAGCCACCTTCTCCCACAGGGGGAGAAGGAGGAGCCTGGCATTTAGCTCGTCGCAAATCGCCGACATCGGAGATTGGCCGAGACGTCATATGCAGAGCTCCCCCTTCTCCCCTTGTGGGAGAAGGTGGCTCGGCGCGCAGCGCCGAGACGGATGAGGGGTGCGCCGTAGAGCGCGGCGCTGCCCGAAAGAAGCACTGCTGCCTACCCCTTCACCCCCGACCCCACGATCGAATCCACAAAGAACTTCTGCAGAAACACGAACAGAATCAGCGGCGGCAACACAGCCAGCGTCGCACCCGCCATGACCAATCCGGTGTTCATCGCGCCGCGGTTGTAGCTCAAGAGCCGGCTGAGGCTGATGACGATCGGGTAGTTCTCGCTGTTCCCCTGCAGCACCGTCAGCGGCCAGAGATAGCTGTTCCAGTGATAGACGAAGGCAAACAGCGCCAGCGCGGCGATCGCCGGCGCGATGCTCGGCATCACGATCTTGAACAGGATCAGAAGCTCCGATGCGCCATCGACCCGAGCCGCGTCAATGAGATCGTCGGGCACGCCGGCAATGAACTGGCGCATAAGGAATATCCCGAAGGCGTTGGCAAGATTGGGAAGTATCACGCCTGCAAGGCTGGTGCTGAGGCCCATTGACCCGACCATCCTGTAGAGCGGGATCAGCGTCACGATCGGCGGCAGGAACATTGTCGCGATCAGCACCGAGAACAGCAGAGTGCGGCCGCGGAACCTGTATTTGGCGAAGGCATAGCCGGCCATCATGCTGGTGAGCAGAATGCCTGCCGTGGTGATCGAGGCGATGATCAGCGAGTTCCACATCGAGCGGCCGACATTCACCACGCCAGCGACCTTTTCATAAGCCTCGAGGTTCGGCGTGCGCGGGAGCCAGACCGGCGGCACCTGCATGGTCTCGGCCGTCGTCTTGAGGCTCGACAGCACCATCCAGACCAGCGGAAAGGCGGAAGCGACGGCGACGAGAAGCATCAGCGTCGCAAGCAGCGCGCGGCCGCCGGACGCGCGCTTGCGCGGCAGCCATGCGGTCGTGCCGGTCAGGGCCTCGGCGCTCATTCGTCGTCCCTGCGGTTGATGAAGGCGAACACGGCCGAGATCACCACGATCAGCGACAACATCAGCGTGACCGCCATGGCCGAGCCGAGCCCGCCCTGGGCGCGCTCGATGCCGACGCGGCGGATGTGATAGGTCAACACGTTGGTCGAGCCGACCGGGCCGCCCTGCGTGATGAGCGCCACCGGCTCGAAGACCTGCACCGCATTGATGATGGCGATCACGGCGCTGAACAGAAGCGTCCGCTTGAGGAGCGGCAGGGTGATCGCCCAGAACTGCTGCCAGGGGTTGGCGCCCTCGATCTCGGCTGCTTCATAGAGGCTGCCGGGGATCTGCGTGAGACCGGCAACGGCAAGCACGGTGAAATAGCCGACCTGCTGCCAGACATTGAGGAACACGATCGACATGAGCGCGGTGCTCGGCGACGAGAGCCAGGGCTGCGGCCCGATCCCGATCAAGCCGAGCATCTGGTTGAGCGGTCCTTCCGTCGGCGAGTAGAGCTTCGACCATACCAGCGCCACCGCGATCATCGGCACCATGTAGGTGGAAAAGAGCACGGTCCTGAGCATCGTCCCGCCGGCTACCGATCGCTGATAGACCATCAGGCCGAAGGCGACCGACAGCGGCAGGATCAGCGCCACGGACATTAGCGTGTAAAGCGCCGTATTGAGCAATGCGCCCGTGAAGTCCCGCCCGATCGAGGTCGAGCCGAAAATCTCGCGGAAATTGTCGAACCCGACGAAGACAGCCGCGTCGAACGGCGTCTGGGTTGACCAGTCCTGGAAGGAAAGCCAGATGGTAAGCAGCATCGGCAGCAGGATGAAAACGCCGATGAGCGCGACGGCGGGCGTCAGCATGATGCCCGCCGAGGCGCGATAGGTCTTCGTCATCGCTCAGAACAACTTGCGCTAGAGAAGCCGAAAGCCATTCGCGCGACGATCATGCCGTCTCACTTCTTGGCCGCACGTTCCAGGATGGAAGTCGCGTCGGCCTGCGCGTTCTTCTGCGCATCCTTGGCCGAGACCTGGCCGTACTGCAAGGCTTCGAGCGTCTGCTGCAGCGATTCCGAGAACTCCTGGCCGCCGAGCACGACCGGGAACGGCTTGGCGTCGGCGAGAACGCCGACATAGCCCGCCAGGAATTCCGAACCGAGCTTGTCCTTATATGCTTCCACGTCGGAGCTGCGCGAGGGCAGGATGCCCATCGACATCAATATGCCGGACATGGCCGAGCCGCCATTCTGGCCCGATTTCGGGCTGTTCAGCCAGGCGAGGAAGTCCCACGCCGCCTTCTGCTGGGTCTCGCTGGCCCCGGCATTCACGACCGTCATCCAGGAATAGGAGATCGAGCGCGGCTTGTCGCCGCTCGGACCCACCGGGATCGGCGCCGTGGCAATGTTGGAGAACTTGTCGCCCATGCCGTTCTTGAGCGCGCTCTCCCACCAGTTGGCCATGATGATCATGCCCGTCTTGCCGGAGACGAAATTGTCGAGGAACGGACCGGTGGTGTTGGCGTCGGCGGTCGCCATCGACGGGTCGCTGACGCCCGACTTGATCAGGTCCTCATAGAGTTGAAACGTCTCGCCGGCCTGCTTGCTGTCCAGCGCCGGCTTGCCGTCGGTAACCAACTCGCCGCCATTCGAGACCAGCAGCGATGCGAAAGGGTGGACGACGCCAGCCGCCCAGGAGTTGATCATGCCGAAGCCCTGCTGTCCGGCATCCTTCTTGGTAAGCTTCTTGGCCGCGTCCTTCAGCTCGTCCCAGGTCTTCGGTGGCGCGGCGATGCCGGCTTCCTTGAACAGCGCCTTGTTGTAGTTCAGCGCATAGACGTCGATCTCGTTCGGAATGCCGTAGAGCGCACCGCCGACGCTCGCCGCCGAAACCACGCCTGCGGGCCATGCACCCTTGACCTCGCCTGCGACCGCTTCCGGCGCCGGCGCCACCAGCTTGTCGCGCACGAGCTCGGGCAGCCACAAATCATAGATGCCGGCAATGGTCGCGCCTTCGCCGCCGCCACCTTGCGAGCGCAACGTCGTCAAGAGGTCGCCGAAGGGAACGGCGCGCACGGTGACGGTGACGTCAGGATTGGTCTTCGCAAATTCCTTGGCAGCCGTCTCGAGCAGCGCAACTGTCTCCGGCGACCAATGCGTCAGATAGGAAATATTCACCGGTTCCGCCCAGGCCGCCGCCGGCATCAGGGCCAGCCCCGCAGCAATCGCGTGTCTCAATCTGGAGGTTAGTTTCATCGTGTTTCTCCCATTTTGACCTCGTTCTTATCGAGACGTTATGACGACTTGCATCCTCGCGCAATAGCCGACTTGTGAATCCAGTGATCGATAGAAATCGTTTGCCCTCAATGGGGAGGCGGGACCGGGATGGCTCGAATTCAATAAAAATGATTTATTATCAATAGCTTATCAGATACATACATGCACTGCCCCTAACTCTTCGATGAAATTTCGACGCACATAGTTGGTTGCCTGTCTAGCATTATGACGTTATGATGAGTTGTTGGTCAGCGATGTCGCTGCCACTGCTCGGCAACAGTACCCACGAAGCCGCCAGAACAGAGGGGAGTACCGGAATGAGCATTTTCAGCATGCACAGACGCCAGAGTTTGGCATTGATTGGCGCCGCCCTTATCGCCGGAGCGATGCCGATGCTCCCTGCGCGGGCCGACGACAGCGTGACGCTATGGAGCTGGCGCACCGAAGACGAGGCCGCGATGCGCCGCATCTTCGATGTCTTCGAGAAGGAAAATCCCGGCGTGAAGGTGGACATCCAGTTCACCCCGGATGCCGACTACCAGAACAGGCTGAGCACGGCCTTGCGCGGTGGCCGCGGACCGGACATTGCCCAGCTCAAGGCCTATGGCGAGCTGCAGCCCTTCGTCGAGGCCGGCTATCTCGACGCGCTCGACGAGTCCGTTCCCGAGCTCAAGAACTTGCCCGACGCCGCGCTTGGCGGTGCCCGCGGCCGCGCCGACGGCAAGCTCTATGGAGTACCCTATTCGGTGCCCATGATGGGCGTCTTCTACAATGAGGATATCTTCAAAGCACAGAGTATCGAGATCCCGAAGACCTACAAGGAATTCGTAGCTGCCTGCGAGAAGCTCAAGGCGGCCGGCATCACGCCGATCGCCGCCGGTGGCGCCAACGGCTCGGCCTGGGCGCTCGAGATTGGCGTCGGCGTAGTTGGTCCGACAGTCTACGGCCCCGGCTTTTATGATGAAATGATGAGCGGCAAGGCCACCTTCGAAGACCCGCGCTGGGTCGCTGCGGTCAAGCGCTTTACCGAGCTCAAACCTTATTTCTCCGAAGGTTTCGCCGGCGTCGACTACACCACCTCGACGCAGCAGTTCATCAACGGCAAGGCGGCGATGTTCTTCGGCGGCTCCTTCGAGAACGGCAGCTTCAAGTCACAGAACCCCAAGCTGAAGTTTTCGATTTTCCCCTTCCCCGCCGATGATCCGGCCACGCCGCTCTACACCTCGGCCTTCTCGGACGGCTCCTATGGTCTCGTTTCCGAGAGCGCCAACAAGGAGGCGGCGACGAAGGTGTTGAATTTCATGGCCTCGGCAGAATTCGCGCAGCTCTTTGCCGACGAGCTGGGCTGGCCGCCGGCGCGTCCCGACGTCACCGTCAAGGACCCGGTGCTCGCCAGAATGATGGAGATGTCGAAGAACTCCACGCCCTATCTCACCCTGGTCGGTTTCCGCTGGCAGGCTCCAACCGCCTCCTCGGTGTTGCAGGCTGAGATCATCGACACTGTGGAAGGCAAGATCGCACCAGAGAAGTTGGCGGCCGACATCCAGGCTGCCGTGAACACCTGGTTCAAGCCACAACAGTAATCGGAAAGAGGCGGTCGACGCCCGGCAATCGGCCGCCTTCGGTATCCCCCCGCGAACCACGACTCCGCATGACCCAGACCCGCACGAAAAACAGCCTGTCGCGCGCGCAGCAGCGCATGGCCGTGCTGTTCATCCTGCCGGCGCTCGCAATTTATGCAATGTTCGTGCTGTACCCGCTGGCGATGTCCCTGTGGGGCAGCTTCTTTGTCTGGAAGGGGCTGCGCATGCTCGAATTCGCCGGGCTGTCGAACTTCGGCCGGCTGTTCGTTTTCCCAAGCAGCGAGAGGCTGGCCGGTGCGCTCTGGCACAACGCAGCCTGGTTCTTCGGGATCATGCTGTTCCAGAACTGCCTCGGACTGTTGTTCGCCTACCTCCTGTTCCTGCGCGACAAGGGCGCCGCTTTCATCCAGTCGGTGTTCTTCTTCCCGGCGGTGCTGAGCCCCGTCATCGTCGGCGCCCTGTGGCGACTGCTTCTTGCCCCCGGCGGCATCATCGAATGGACGCTCAACGCGCTTGGATTGCATGAGGGCAGCCTGACGGTACTCGGCAACAGCGCGACCGCGCTCTGGGTGCTGATATCAGTCGATGCCTGGAACTGGATGGGCCTGCCGGTGCTGATCTTCACCGCCGGGTTGCGGCAGATCCCGACACCGATCTTCGAAGCGGCAAGGATCGACGGCGCCGGCAGCGCACGCATGCTGTTCAGCGTCGCACTGCCGCTGCTCGTGCCCGCCATCAGCACGCTCACGACGCTGTCGTTCATCAACACCTTCAACCAGTTCGACATCGTCTATGTGATGCAAGGCGTGCAGGGGAACCCCAACTACGCGACCGACACGCTGGTCACATACTTTTACCGACTGGCCTTCGGAGCGGAGGGCGCGGTCGGCATCACCGACATTGGGCTGGCGCTCGCGCTCGGTACGCTGCTCTTCCTGCTGCTCAGCGTCGGCACGCTCATGATGCTTCGCTTCTTCGACCGGCGGACGGTGCAGCCATGAGCGCGGCAACGCTGCAGGGCCGACTGATGAGGCTGCCAGGCTGGACAGCCCTCGTCCTGTGGACGGGAGCAGTGCTCCTGCCGCTCTACATTCTCGTGGTCTCCTGCTTCAAGACAACCGCAGAAATCTACGAGAACAGGCTCGGCCTGCCGCACCGCTGGTCGCTCGACAATTTCGTCAACGCCTGGACGCGGGCTGAGCTCGGTCGGAACTTCGTCAACAGCCTCATTGTGACCGGCGGGGCAGTGGTACTGACGATCATCGTCGCAGCCATGGCGGCCTTTCCGCTGAGCCGGTACCGGCTTAGCTGGAACAGCTGGATGCTCGGCCTGTTCCTGGCGGGCATCATGCTGCCGATCAGGCTTGCATCCGTTGAGCTTTTCACACTGATGCGGAAACTAGACCTGCTCGACTCGCTCACCGGCCTGGTCCTTGTCTATACCGCGATCCGCATTCCCTTTGCCGTCTTCATCTTCGCGAACTTCATGCGCGTGCTGCCGTCGGAGCTCGAAGAAGCAGCCCGCATGGACGGCGCCGGCGAGGCACGCATTCTCTTTCAGGTGATCCTGCCCCTGGTGAAGCCCGCCATCTCGATCGTGGCGATCTTCACGGCGATCGCTGTGTGGAACGACTTCTTCTTCCCCCTGATCTTCATCTTCGATGACCATTACAAGACCGTGCCCCTGGCGATCAGTGTTTTCGTCGGCCAGTTCCGCACGGACTGGGGGCTGGTATTCGCTTCGCTTGCGATCTCCATGGCGCCGATTCTCATCATGTATGCTCTGCTCGCGCGCCAGATTCGCGAGGGCGTCGGGGCCGGCGGAGGCATGAAATGATCGAGGACCGGGTCTACGCGGCGCGTTCCATCCTGGTGGTCGGCGCCCATGCCTTCGATGCCGAGGTGATCGCCGGGCCGCTGGCCGCCCAGGCTGCACGGCAAGGTGCCGCGGTCACCTTCCTGCACCTCACCATGGGCGAGCAGGGTCATCCCTGCCTCATCCCGGAACACTATTGCGCACAAAAGGAGGACGAGGCGGCTCGTGCCGCCGCACGCCTCGGAGCCTCCGTCCGCAATCTCGGCCTTCGCGACGCCTTCCTGCCGAACGACGACGAGACCGTGCTGAAGGTCTGCGACGTCATCCGCGAGCTGAAGCCCGAAGTCGTCATCACCCATTGGCATGGAAGCTGGCATAAGGACCATCGCGCCGCGGCGGAACTCGCCAGAACCGGCATGCTCTTTGCCGCCCTGCCGACGCTGAAGCGGCCCGAACCCGCGCACACGCCCGGGCTCCTCCTGTTCGGCGAGAACTGGGAAGACGACGAAGGCTTCAGGCCGGAGCACCTGGTCGACGTGTCAGAGGGGTTCGACGCCTGGCGCGAAGCGGTCAACGAATACGAGCTGGCGCGCGGTCTGAGCAGTTTTCCCTATATCGATTACTACACCGCCCTTTATCGCCTGCGCGGCTGTCTGCGCGGCACGCGGTATGCGCAGGCCTTCGCAGCAGCGTCGCATTCCTGGAATGCCGGTGCGGGCTTGTTTTCTCCCTCAGCCGGAGGGAGGAAGGCTCGGTGACGCGCGTGCTGGCTATCGACCTCGGCGGCACCAACATGCGCGCCGCGCTTTGTTCGGGCGACATATCGGCGCTCCGGATGCTTACTCACGAGGCTGCCCCGGCAGATCTCACCGCGTTCACGGATCGGCTCGCCGCGCTCAGGGCCGCAGCCGGCGATATCGAGGCAATCGGCTTCGCCGTGCCCGGGCTCGTCCAGGGCACCACCTGCCGCTGGATACCCAACCTGCCCTATCTCGACGGTCTCGACATGCAGTCGCTAGCGCGTGACCTGCGTATCGGCATCGGCAATGACGCGCAGGTCGCCCTGCTCGCCGAGGCAGAAGCCGGAGCGGCCAAGGGCCTATCAGACGTCATCCTGCTCGCCATCGGCACGGGTATAGGCTCGGCCGTGCTTGCCAATGGCAGTATTGTCGCGGGGTCGCATGGCGGCGCCTGCTCCTTCGGCTGGGCTTGCGGCGACGCAGACGACCCCGGCGAAGATCGCAGCGGCTGGCTGGAACGCGTCGCCTCCGGCCGCGCGCTTGACCTCATCGCGCAAAGGCTCGGCATGGCAAGCGGCGCAGCGCTGATCACGTCGGCTCGCGCAGGCAACCCGGCTGCGCACGCCGCTCTCGAAAAACCGGCCCGAAAGCTCGGAACGACGCTCGCGGGTGCGGTCGCCCTGCTCGATCCAGAAGGGATCCTGATCTCAGGCGGCATTTCGGACGCGCTCGACGTGCTCGGTCCCATAATCCTGGCCGCGATGCAGCGGCAACTGCCTCAACATCTCAGGAACATAACGATCAAGCCGGGATCATTCGGGCCCCGCGCGGGCCTGGTCGGCGCGGCGCTTGCCGGCGCGGCAGGATCGGAGTGGAGGCGCATCAGATGAGCGAAGTCAGCTTCCCGCTGCCGGACCGGCGCAGGCCCGAACCGCTCTGGTATCAGGTCGAGCAGGCGATCCGCGCCATCATCAAGAGCGGAGAATGGGCGACCGGGACTCAGATTCCTGCAGAAGACCGGCTCTGTTCACTGCTCGGCGTCAGCCGCATCACCTTGCGCCATGCCTTGCGCAATCTCGAGGAGCACGGCCTGCTCAGGCGTGAGCACGGCCGCGGCACCTTCGTACGCTCCACCACGCTCGTCGCCGGCACGCGCGAGCTGACCAGCTTCACACAGGAGATGAGCCATGTCGGCATCGTCGCGGGCTCGCGCCTACTCGATTGCAGCCTGACGACGGCCAATGCCGCGACGGCCGCCGCGCTCGATATCGAGGAAGGCGACCCCGTGGTGCGCATTCGTCGGCTGCGGCTCGGCAATGATGCGCCGATCGGTATCCAGACGGCTCAGCTCTCCGCTGCGCGCGCTCCCGGCTTTCTCGATTCCGGATCGCTTCAGGGTTCGCTCTATGAGGCTCTGGAGAAGCGCTACGGAATTGTGCCGATCGAGGCGACGGAGGTCTATCGCGTCGCCGCCATCGGGCCGGACGATGCAGAGCTCCTAGATCTTGCTCCAGGCAGCCCGGCCTTCGTCGTCGAACGCATCACCACGGACGAGCGCGGCCCATTCGAATTCACCGTCTCCATCATGCGGGGCGATCGCTACGAGATCAGGTCGACGCTTCGCGCCGGCCGCACGATTTCCGGCGACCGGCCCTGACGCCAACCCGTTCACACAGGAGTAGAAAAGTGTCCGATCTCTATATTTCTCGCCTTGCCGCCCTCATGGAGAAGGCGTCCAAGGCCAATGCCGAAGCCTTCGACAAGGCCGCGGGCCGCTTCGCCGACTCGCTCGCCGACGGCGGGTTGATCCATCTCTATGGCTCCGGCCACTCGGTCCTCCCCTGCCAGGAGATCTTCCCGCGCTATGGCAGCTTTGTCGGCTTCAATCCCCTCACCGACCCCCGCGTGATGTGGCACAATGTGCTCGGCGCCGGCGGCGTGCGGGAGTTGCTCTGGCTCGAGCGGACCGAGAACTATGCCGAGAAGTTCCTCGACCATCAGCCGCTCAACAAGGGCGACTCGATCATCATCTTCGGCCATAGCGGGCGCAATGCCTCGGGCATCGACACCGCCCTTTATGCGAAGAAACGCGGGATCTTCGTGGTGGCGATCACCAGCAAGAACAACCTCGACAAGCCGGCCACGCACTCGTCCGGCAAGCGGCTGGCGGATGCGGCCGATCTCGTGATCGACACCTGCTCGCCGATCGAGGACGCGGTTGTCCCGATCGACGGCTGGAGCCGGCCCGTCGCGGGCTCGTCCACGGTGCTCGCCATGATCATGGCGCACGAACTGCTCGCCCGCACCGCGCAAAATCTCGCCGAACGCGGCATCGAACTCCCGGTCTTCGCCTCGCCGACCATTGCCGGCGTGACGCTGCACGACACCGATATCATCTACGGCGTCTATCGCGAGCGCATGCTGGAAGCTCAGAAGAAGCATCTGCCGGCCTTCCAGGCCCGCATGCGCGGCGGAGAGCAATGAGAGCGCGCTAAGCCTTTCAAAGTTGAAGGGTCCATGCCAGAGGCGTCCGGCTGTCAGCTGGACGCCTTTTCCCTGCCGAGCAGAAATTGGGAGCCTGGCCGATCCGCGGCGCTGTCGCCTGCGATACCAGGTGAAATGGTTGCAATTATCCCGGAAGTTTGTCCGCAAGAATCCCGAGCTTGTGGATCTCCGGTGTTTTGGCAAACAGCTCACCGGCCTTTGCTTTTTCCATCAAGGTTGCCGCCACCTTGCCGTTCAGATGCGCATCGCGCCCGGATTCGTCGTCGAACGTGTCGAAGATAGCGAACGAGGACGGTCCTTCTTGAATAGCGAACCAAGAGACCGTGCCGGCCTCCGCATTCACCAAGGGCACGGCGGACCGCAGGAAATCCGCGACCTCCTTCTCCTTGCCCGGCTTCGCCTCCAGCGGAACGTACAGCGCAAATTTTGTCATCACATTCTCCTGTCTCGACAAGTCCCGCCGGGTTCCAAGCAAAGCTTGGGCAGCGTTCCTCATCTGCGTCAAGCTGCGATTTGCTCACCTCACCGTGTCCGAGGCGCCGCTTGCGAGCTCGATAATTTCGTTGGTGATCTCTTCCTGCCGCAACTGGCGCGACCGCGCGACGAGATCGTCCAAAGTGGTTGCAACATTGGTACGCGCCGCGATCATGGCTCGCATCCGGGCTTCGTTTTCGGCCGCGAAGGACAGCATCACGGCCTCGCAAACCTCGGCAAAGACATATTCCTCGGCAAGCCTGGCAAGGAGAACCGCTGGCGGCAGAGTGATCAACGGGACCGCGGCACCGCGCGGAATCGGGAAACGGCCGAAGTCGAAGGGGACGAGCACCTTCTCCGCAACGTCGATGGTCGCCGACGAACCGGGTATCGCGTGAATCACGCTGATGCGCGTCACTCTTCCCGTCCCGAGCCGCCTGTAGAGCTCCTCCACGATCCGGCTGGCGAGCGGCGCAGCTTCCCCGACATGCGCAATCATTGAAGCGGACCAGTCGCAGACGAGGCCGCGTTCTTCGGCGACCATCAATCCCCGATCGCCCACCAGTAGAAGCTCCACCGGCGACCCCCGCGACCCGCCCTGCATCAAGGGTTGGACGGCCTCGAGCACTCGCTCGTTGAAAGTCCCCGCAAAGCCTTGCTCGGCGCACAAGGCAATGATTGCATGCCCCTCCGCACGCTGCTGAAGATGCTCCGAGCGGGCGCTTTCCGGCAGGAGGGCCAGAGCATGCCCGATGGCATCCGCGATCGCCCGGGCGTAGGCGCGAATCCCGTCGAGCTGGCTCCGCGCTTCTCGCGATCGGGCAGCGGCAATGCCTCGCATGGCGGAGATCACAGCGGAGAGCTGCCGCACGGATCCGATGCGGGCCGTGACATCGCTCAGCCGCTCGGTCATGGCCGTGCCTCCGCGGGGCCGGCAATATCCTTGGCGAGCGACCCGACGGCCGTCACGAGGCGCGCCCGCAACGTGCCGTCGAGGGCGTCGGCGCCAGCGAGAGCCTGAGCCGCGCCGGGGGCATAGGTGTCGAGTTGAGCGGCGACCCGCTCGCGCAGCTCCGGGATCCGCGCGGGAGGCATGCCGTCCAGGACACCGTCGCCCAACGCGGCGAGCAGGGAGACCTGATCGACGAGGCTGAGCGTCGCGAATCGCGGCTGCATGAGCAAGGCGCGAATGCGTTCCCCGCGTGCAATCTCGGCCTTGATGCGCGTGTCGGAAATCCCGCCGAAGCGCGTAAACATCTCGAGTTCCAGGAATTGCGAATAGTCGAGCCGGATCCGGCCGGAGACCTGGCGCAGCGCAGGGTACTGGGCCTTGCCGCCGACGCGGCTGACGCTCAGGCCCACATCGACCGCCGGACGCTGGTTCGCTGCAAACAGGCGTGAATCGAGAACGATCTGGCCGTCGGTGATGGAAATCAGATTGGTCGGGATATAGGCGGACAGATTGCCTGCATCCGTTTCCGCGATCGGCAGGGCCGTCAGCGAGCCGCCCCCGTGTTCCGCCGACAGCTTGGCGGCGCGTTCGAGCAGCCGGGCGTGGACGTAGAAGATATCGCCCGGATATGCCTCGCGGCCCGGCGGCTCGCGCGTGAGAAGCGCCAGCTCGCGATGGGTGGCAGCGTGCTTGGTGAGGTCATCGACCACGATCAGCGCATGGCCGCCGCGGTCGCGGAAGTATTCGGCGATCGTGAAGCCCGCGAAGGGCGCGATCCATTGCAGACCCGGCGCTGCTGCCGCCGAAGCGACGACGAAGATGCATCGTTCCGGCGCGCCATGCTGCCGAACCGCCTCGATCACGCGTTCCACCGCGGTCGCGCGTTGGCCGACGGCGACGTAGACCGAGATTATGTCCGAGTGCTTCTGGTTGATGATAGCGTCGACCGCGATCGAGGTCTTGCCGGTCGCGCGGTCGCCGATGATCAGCTCGCGCTGGCCGCGGCCAAGCGTGAAGAGAGCATCGATGACGAGGATCCCGGTTTCGACAGGTTCCGACACCAGATCACGTTCGATGATGGCAGGCGCCTGCCGTTCGACGGAATGGTATGCCTCCACGCCCACCGGCTCGTCCCTGTCGAGCGGCCGGCCGAGCGGATCGATGACGCGCCCGAGCAGGCCCGGACCGACGGGAACCCGCACCTCCTGACCGGTACCGGACACCCGCGTCCCCGCCTCGATTGCCGTCTGGTCATCAAGGAGCACGGCGCTGACCGCGTCAGCGTCCAGCGCGAGGGCAAAGCCGCTGCCACCCCCTTCGAAATGCAGAAGCTCGTTGAGCCGGACGTCCGGTAGGCCGGATATGCGCGCGATGCCATCGGCGATTTGCTCGACGCGCCCGATCGATACCGCCTCCGGGGAGAGTTCGGTCCGTGCCAGCCTCTCCCGGCTGCGCGCGAGCCAGTCGGCCGCGCTACCCTCCGATAGACTCATGTCGCGTCAACTCCGTGGTGATGCGGTCGAGATCGGCCCGAAAGCTGTTGCGGATCGCTGCATGGGGAGTGTCGATCTCCAGCCCCGCGATGAGAGCCGGATCGACCTCGACGGTCATCTCGACATGCCGGCCGAGCGCCTGGGCAAGCATCGAGCGGCAGGCCTGGCTTTCCGCGTCGGTGAGAGCGCGGGCAGAAAGCACGCGTACCGCCACGCCGTCAGCGCCGATGCTCGCGCGGCTTGCTTCCGGCAAGGCTGCAAGTCCTTTGGAAAGCCCTTCGATAAAGCCGGTCACCCGCGCTGCATCCGGCAGGCGGTCAAGGAGTTTGGCGGCAATGTCGACGGCGAGCCGGCTCGCGCGGTCCGCAGCCGCGGTTGCCTCGCCCTGCCGCGCGCTTGCGATCTCGGCCTCGGCCGCGGCACGCAACCGATCTGCGTCTGCCCTGGCAGCCGCTAGGATCGCGGCTTTCTCCACATCGGCCTCGCTTGCCGCTGCCCTCAGCGTCTCGCTGCGCGAGGCCGCGAGATTGGCGACCTCCTCGGCAGCCTTTTCCTTTTCGGCCTCGGCCTCGGCCTTGCTCGTGTGAGCCTCGTCGAGCAGCTTGGAGATGGCTTGCTGGCGCTCCTTCACGATCGTGGCGACCGGGCGGAACAGGAACCGGCTGAGCAGCCAGATGAGGACGAGGACGTTGATCGTCTGAAGGCCGAGTGTCCACCAGTCGATCTTCATCGCGGTGCGAGGCTCAATGCACGAAAGGGTTGGCGAAGAGGACAAGCAACGCGATCACGAGGCAGTAGATTGCCATCGTCTCGATCATGGCAAGCCCGACAAAGAGCGTCCGCGACAGGGTTCCGGCCGCCTCGGGCTGGCGAGCGATGGCGTCCATCGCTGCGGCCACCGCACGGCCCTCGGCGAGCGCCGGCCCGATGGCGCCGAAGGAGACGGCAAGCGCCGCTGCAATGATGCTGACGATCTCGATCACGTTCATGGCGTGTCCGGCTCCTGGTACGCGGTTTGGGAGGATGTGCGGCGCTCGCCGACGGCAGCTCCGATGAACACGCTCGACAGCACGGCGAATATGTAGGCCTGTACCGCCCCCGTCAGCAGATCGAGCGCCATGAGCGGAATTGGCACGAGGAGACCTGCCAGCGAGAGGATGATGCCGACGATGAAGACGCCGCTCATGACATTCCCGAAAAGGCGCACCACCAGCGAAAATGTGCGCGTGACCTGCTCGACGAGATTGAGCGGGATCATCACCCAGCTCGGCTCCGCGAAAGTCTTGAGATAGCCGGCAAAGCCGCGGCTGCGGACGCCGTAGAGGATGGTCGCGCAGAAGACGATCAGCGCCAACGCTGCATCCGTCTCCAGATGTGCGGTCGGCGGTTCGATGCCCGGTACGAGCGACGACCAATTGGCAACGAGCACGTAGATGAAGATCGTCCCTATCAGAGCGCGATAGGGACCTGGATCGGTTTGCATCGTCTCATTGATCTGCGTGTCCATCGCGCCGATCATTGTCTCGACCACGGCCTGCGCCGTGGAAGGAACGAGTGTGAGGCTCCGCGTGGCGAGCCTCGCCAGCACGGTCACGAGGATCAAGATCATCCAGGTGACGACAACCGGCGCCGTGATCGGCACTGGGCCGGCAAAGAAGAGCGGCTGTGTCATCAGCGGCGAGTTCATGGCGCTGACCCAAGGCGCCTCAGCACGAAGCCGCGTGCGGCCAGAAGGCCGAACGCGCCACCGACGAGGGCGGCTACGGCGACCTTCGCCAGGGCTGCAAGAATGGCGATCAACAGCCCGAACCGGAGGATCTTGATGGCGACGGCCCGTGCCGCTCCTCCCTCGACGTAGAGCCGGACGATCACCCGAAGGGAAACGAAGTGAAACAGCCCGAGGAGCGCCCCCACGAACAGGCCGAGAGATGCATAAAGCGCCTGAGCGCCGGAAAGAGTTTGGATCAACACAGTCTCCATCAAGCGCGGTGCATCCATTTCCAGGCCGACCAGAGGCCGATGGCGGCACCGATCATGATCAGCGGCGCAGAAAAGAAGATGCCCGTGTCGAGAATTCGGTCGAGCCACCGCCCGACGAAGACCGCGACCAATGTCGGTACGACGATGGTCCAGCCAAGAATTCCGATTTGGCCGAACCGAGCGCCGAGAGACGGCTCGGGATTTTCTTCACCCTGCTTCGCGCGTTCGGCGGCTTGGCGCGCGGCCTCGGTCAACCGATCCTTGGGCCCGGTTGGACGAGGCGCTGTCATGATCTGTCTCGTTGCAATGGGGGAGTCTCGGCAAAGCCAGTGCCGCCGGGCCGCAGATAGCGCATCAGCTGGCGCACTGCGCGCGCGTGAAGGCGCATCTGCTCCACCCTGGCCCGGCGATCGGCATCGGTCTCGGCGGCACGCATCGCACGGACTTCGGCCTCGAGCTTCGCCAGATCGTCGCCGAGAGTACCCTGTCGGCAGGCAATGGCGACCTGACGCCCCTCGGTGACAGTCAGAACACCGCCGCGCAGCGCGCAATAGTGCCTTATATCGTCGTCGCTGCGCCATCGAACGACCGAAGCAGAAAGAACGGTCAGGAGATCGGCATGGCCGGGCAGAATGCCGAACCCGCCGCTTTCATCTTCGGCACGAACGGAGCGGACCTGCACGCGATCCGCCAGAATGGCGGAGGGCGTGGTGATCGTCAGATGAAGCGTCGCGCTCATGCCGCCGGCACCCTGTCCTGCCGCCCGCCGGAGGAGCCGTCCGATCTGCGCGCGGCTTCCTCCCTCTGCCGTGCCTCCTCGATCGTCCCGAGCATGTAGAGCGAACTCTCCCGCCAGTCGTCACAGGCGCCCGAGAGAATTGCCCTGCATCCGGCGATCGTATCGACGATCGGAACGGAGCGACCTGCGACCCCGGTGAACGCCTCCGTGACGGTGAAGGGCTGCGTCAGGAAACGCTGCAGCCGGCGGGCCCGCTCTACGATCCGGCGATCCTCGGCGCCCAGTTCCTCCATGCCGAGCAGGGAGATCACGTCCTGGAGCTCGCGATAGTGCTCGATCGTTCGCCGCACTTCGATCGCCACTTCGGCATGCTCGGCACCGACGATCAAGGGATCGAGCAGGATCGATGACGAGGCAATCGGATCGACTGCCGGATACATGCCTTCCGCTGCCATGTTGCGCGACAAGACAACCATGCTGTCGACATGGGCAGCAATCGTCGTCACAGCCGGATCGGTAAAATCGTCGGCGGGAACATAGACCGCCTCGATGGCTGTCACGGCAGCATCGCCCACCGAGGCGATCCGCTCCTGCAGCGCCGCAACTTCGCTCGCCAGCGTCGGCTGATAGCCGACACGTGACGGCAGCCGTCCCAGAAGCCCGGATACTTCCGCGCCTGCCTGGACGAAGCGAAAGACGTTATCCATCAACAGCAGGACATTGCGGTGGCGCTCGTCGCGAAAATATTCCGCAATCGTGAGCGCGGTCATCGGTACGCGCCAGCGCGCGCCCGGCGGCTCGTTCATCTGCCCGTAGACGAGGACCGTGCGATCGAGCACGCCGGAATGCGTCATGTCGAGCAGCATCTCGTGGCCCTCGCGTGAACGCTCCCCGACGCCGGCGAACACCGAAATGCCCTGGTAGCTCGCCACCATGGCGTGGATGAGCTCCATCACCAGCACGGTTTTGCCGACGCCTGCCCCCCCGAACATCGCCGCCTTGCCGCCTTGCGCCAACGGCGCCAGGAGATCGATGACCTTGACGCCAGTTGCGAAGAGCGTCGTCGCACCCGTCTGCTCCGATAGCGGCGGAGACTTGCGATGGATCGGCCGGCGCGGAACATCGGCCGGCAGGTCTTGGCCTCGGTCGCCGACGCGGCCCGTAACATCGAGAAGACGGCCGAGGACCGCTTCGCCGACCGGCACGACGACGGGACTGCCGATCCTTGCAACGGCGTCACCGCGCCTCAGGCCGGTGGTGGCCTGAAGCGCAATCGCGCGCACGGTCCTCTCATCGAGATGGGCCTGGACCTCCGCCAGAACCCGGCCATGCTCGGCATCCCTAATCGAAAGCGCTTCGTCGATCCCGGGTAGATCGGCATCGCAGAACTCGATGTCGATCACCGCTCCCCGGATTGCAACGACCCTGCCGTCCGTCCGCATTCGTGCACCGTCGCTCTCAGCGCAACCGCCCTATCCTAGCATCGATCCTGTATCGATGAACCGCTGGTGCCAGGACAAGGCTTCGCCCGGCAGCGAGGGCGTTTGCTGGCCGTAGGAATGCGCCCTGGCACGCCGGAAATAGTCGAGCAGCCCAGGCTTGTAGTCGGGATGGGCGCAGTTCTCGATGATGAGTTTCGCGCGCTGCTTGGGCGAGAGGCCTCGCAGGTCCGCCAGTCCTTGCTCGGTGACGATCACCTGGACGTCCTGGGTGATGTGGTCCACATGGCTCGCCTGAGGCACGATCGCAGTGATCTTGCCGCCCTTGGCGGTTGAAGGCGTCATGAAAATCGAGACATAGGCATTGCGCGCGAAGTCGCCCGACCCGCCGATGCCGTTCTGAATGCGCGACCCCATGACGTGGGTTGAGTTCACATTGCCGTAGATGTCGGCTTCGATCAGGCCATTCATGGCGATGCAACCCAGTCGCCGGATCAGCTCCGGATGATTGCTGATCTCCTGAGGTCGAAGGATCATCTTGTCGCGAAATCTTGCCATCTCGGCATTGAGCCTTGCCGCCGCCTCCGGGCTCAGCGAGAACGCAGTCGCCGAGGCCACGCGCAGCTTACCGGCAGCGAGCAGGTCGAGCATGCCGTCCTGGATCACCTCGGTGTAGGCGGTCATGTTCTCGAACGGACCATCGAGCAGCCCCCCGAGGACGGCATTGGCGACGTTGCCGACGCCGGACTGGATCGGCAGCAAGGAGGCGGGAAGACGGCCCTTCGCCACCTCGTGCCGGAAGAACTCGAGAAGATGCCCGGCGATCGCCCGCGCGACATCGTCCGATGGCGCGAACGGAAGATTGCGATCTGGAACATCGGTCTCGACGATCGCGACGATCTTGCCGGGGTCGCAGCGGAAACAGGGCTCGCCGATCCGGTCACCGGCATGCACGAGCGGAATAGGTACGCGATTGGGCGGCAGCGCAGTGCCGTAATAGATGTCGTGCATCCCTTCCAGCGCGGCATTCTGCCAGCTGTTGACCTCCAGGATCACTTGGCTGGCACGGTCGAGCCAGGTCTTGTTGTTGCCTACCGAGGATGACGGGATCAGCGCACCGTCCGGCCTGATCGCCGTCACTTCGATGACGGCGGTATCGAGCGGCCCCAGAAAGCCTTGCCACGCCATCGGCGCAACCTGGCTCAGATGCATGTCGAAATATTCCATCTCGCCGCGATTGATCATCTCGCGCGCGACCGGATCGGAGTTGTACGGCAGGCGAAACTCTATGCCGTCTGCCTTCGCCAGCGCGCCGTCCAATTCGGGGCCTGTCGAGGCACCGGTCCACACCCGCACGCGAAAGGGATTGCCGGCCGCATGCTCGGCCTCGATCCGCGCTGCCAGCGCAAGCGGCACAGCCTTCGGATAGCCGGAGCCGGTAAAGCCGCTCATGCCAACCGTGCTCCCGGAGGTGATGAAGGCAGCCGCAGCGTCGGCGCTCATCATCTTGCTACGCAGATCGATACGACCAATCCGTTTCTGATCCACAGATTTGCTCCCTGCAAGCCGTGGCTCATATCGTGTAGGCGCCGGAAGGGAATTGCGGCAAATCAAATCGAAAGCTACGGGAGTCGAAATCGAAGGCCACCTGGGCACAGCCGGAGACGGCATCCGGGGAAAGCTCAGTGCTCTCGCCGGTCGGAGCTATACGGACTGGCCTTACGCCGTTCGGGGAGCGGTTCAGCGTTCCTATTGTTCAGGCCGTCGCGAAGTTTCTCCGAAAGGCTTCGAACTTCGCCCTTGTATTGCTGGATTCTTCCAGTTTCAGGCCGAGAGTGCCGCGGTATTGCCATCGCACGCCTCCGGTCATCCAGCCAAGGTCCTCGCTGAAAAGCTCGATGCGATCACCGGTCGAAATGTTTTTCAACTGGTCGCCAACCACCCGCACGCCGGTTTCGGACACATCGACGATAAAGCCGGGGTAGCTCTTGCCGCGGACGCGAACCTGCGCCGGGACGCGACAGCTGTGTCTTGGTGCTCGCCTCAGATCTACGCTCATGAGTGCCTCGCTAGAGTCCAGCCGTGAACTGTTGTATTCCAAATTTCTAATCAAAACCTTTATAATTTAGCATCGCCTGCGTAGAGCCAGGGCGCTCCTCTGATGGCGACGCGCCTTGGAAGTGCGTCTGTGATCATTTGCATACGAAAGTCCGCTTGTTCTGAAAAAAGTGGCTGCAGCCTTGCACGAATGCTTCAGCCATTCTCAAGCTAGCTGAGAAGATTCGAGCTCATCTCGCGTTTTGCTGCGCATGGAGCATGCTCTGTCTTCCCGAGCCTGACCCGAAAGCCGCCTTAAGGACCAAGCGTCATCACATTTCACGACGGCACAACGGGTCCCGCAGCACCAGCCATCTCGCAACTGCGAAGAGAAGGGTCTGTTCTGCCCTTGTCTGCGCAATCTTTGAGACAAAATTCCTGCCCGGGCAATGTGCAGGCAAAGCAGTCCTTTGATGAAAGGACGTGCATTTCACATCATGGGAACCGAGGTTTCGCACATCGCGTTGCCGTCTCGTCCATCCAACAGGGGCTATTATGGTTGACCTTACGAAAGTTTCGCGCCGTCTCCTTTCCGGAGCGATGACAAGGCGCGCGAGCCTCGCCGCAATTCTGGCCTCCTCGCTTGCGGTGATCGCCATCGCCGCGCCGGTTCCGGCCTCGGCGGACGACAAGAAGGTGGTCAAGGTCGGGATCATGGCGGGCGAGGACGAGGACGTCTGGCGCGTCGTCGCTCAGGAAGGCGCCAAGCGCGGCCTCACCATCGAGCCCGTCGTCTTCAACGACTACACGCAGCCGAACGAGGCACTGGAGCGTGGTGAGCTCGACGCCAATGCCTTCCAGCACAAGCCCTATCTCGACCAGCAGATCCAGACGCAGGGCTATCATATCGTCCCCGTCGGCTACACCGCCGTATGGCCGATCGGCCTCTACTCCAAGAAGCATGCGAAAGTCGCGGACCTGCCTGACGGCGCCGTGATCGGCGTGCCTAACGATCCGTCCAACGAGGGCCGCGCGCTGATCGTCCTGCAGAACGAAAAGCTGATCAAGCTAAGGGAAGGCACG
The DNA here is from genome assembly GCF_033542235.1 of Mesorhizobium sp. BAC0120. Taxonomy (NCBI): domain Bacteria; kingdom Pseudomonadati; phylum Pseudomonadota; class Alphaproteobacteria; order Hyphomicrobiales; family Phyllobacteriaceae; genus Mesorhizobium; species Mesorhizobium sp. BAC0120. The sequence goes on from NZ_JAWRCU010000010.1 coordinate 177,764, forward strand.
GGCATTCTCGCAACGACCGCCGACATCGTCGAGAACCCGAAGAACATCGAGATCAAGGAGCTCGACGCCGGCATCGTCGGCCGGTCCGTCGACGATCTCGATGCCGCGGTCGTGAATACCGATTGGGCGCTGAAGAGCGGCCTCACTCCGGAAAACCGCATCGCCCAAGAGCCGATCGCCGACAATCCCTATCGCAACTTCATTGCGGTGAAAGCCGGCGCGGAGCATGAGCCCTGGGTGAAGACGCTGGTCGAGTCCTACCAGAACGACACGGTCAAGGCCGAGTTCGATCGCGTCTACAAGGGCACCGGCGTTAGCGCGTACTGACCTGCCTGTCCGGCAACTGATCACTGAAAAAAGGCGGTCCGCGTCGAAGGCGCGGGCCGCCGGTCTATATATGTCGGATGCTCCCCTCCAATAACCACAGGGAAGAACCTGCGTTGAACCAGCATTTCTCCGCAGAGACGCAATACACGCCGCCGGCCGATGCTGCCGCCCCGCAGGAAGATGTCGTGCGCCTGGTCGATCTCAAGCGCCGGTTCGGTGCGACCGCTGCCCTGGATGGAGTTTCGCTCACCGTTCGCAAAGGCGAGATCCTCGGCATTATCGGCCGCAGCGGCGCCGGCAAGTCGACGCTGATCCGTTGCCTGAACGGGCTCGAGCGGCCGGACTCCGGCCAGGTCATCGTCGAAGGGCGCGACATCGCCCGGCTCGGTGAGCGCGAGCTGCAGCCGCTGCGCCGGCGCATCGGCATGATCTTCCAGCATTTCAACCTGCTGTCGGCCAAGACCGTCGAGGACAATGTCGCACTGCCGCTCAAGATCGAAGGGCGCTCGAAGGCGGAGCGTCTCGCACGCGCGGCCGAGCTCCTGGACCTTGTCGGCCTCTCCGAAAAGGCGAAGGCTTATCCTGCCTCGCTGTCGGGCGGACAAAAACAGCGCGTCGGCATCGCCAGAGCGCTCGCGGCACGCCCGGCGCTGCTCCTCTCCGACGAGGCGACTTCCGCGCTCGACCCGGAAACGACGCGTTCGATCCTCGCACTACTCAGGGACATCAACCGCCGCCTCGACCTCACCATCCTGCTGATCACCCACGAGATGGAAGTGATACGCTCGATCGCCGACCGAGTCGCGGTGATCGACGCCGGCCGCATTGTCGAACAAGGTCCGGTATGGTCCGTCTTTGCAGATCCGCGGTCGGCGATCACCAAAAGCCTCCTCGGCGGCATCCGTCCACAATTGCCCGAAGAGATTGCGGCCAGACTTTCCCAGTCGGCTGGCCCAGAAGCGGTCCTGCGGGTCGACATCGCCGGAGAGATCGCTCGACAGCCGCTCCTGTCCGATCTCGCCACCACCGTGCCGGGCTCTTTCCGGCTCATCCATGGCGGCATCGATCATGTCCAGCAGCAGCCGGTGGCAAGCCTGTTCCTCGGCATTCCCGCCGACGCCGGGCATGTGAAGCAGGTACTCGATTTTCTCAAGGGGCGCGGCGCCCGCGCGGAGGTTGTCGGCTATGTCTCCGATAATGATTGAGCTGCTCTTGCGCTCGCTCTGGGAAACGGTGCTGATGACCGCGGCATCGGGCTTCATCTCGCTGGTCGCCGGCCTGCCTCTTGGGCTGGCGCTCGTCGCCACCGACCGCGGCGGCATTGCCGAGCACCTCTGGGTGAACCGCGCCCTCGGCGCCGTAGTCAACGGCTTCCGCTCGGTTCCCTTCATCATTCTCCTGGTCGCGTTGATCCCGGTGACACGCTTCATCGTCGGCACTTCGATCGGCACCTGGGCGGCAATCGTTCCGCTTTCCATCGCTGCAACGCCCTACTATGCCCGCATTGCGGAAGTCTCGCTGCGCGAAGTCGATCACGGGCTGATCGAAGCCGCACGCGCCATGGGCGGCAATCGCTGGACGATCATACGCGAAGTCCTCGTTCCCGAGGCGCTGCCCGGCATCGTCGCCGGCTTCACCGTGACGCTGGTAACGCTCGTAGGGGCTTCGGCGATGGCCGGCGCGATCGGCGCCGGCGGGCTCGGCGACCTCGCCATTCGCTACGGATACCAGCGCTTCGAGACCGCAGTCATGGTCGCAGTTGTGGTCGTGCTGATCATCCTTGTCAGCGGCATCCAATGGGTCGGTGACCGCCTGGTCGCCCGCCTCGATCGCCGAGGCTGATCCCGAGCCAGATTCTTAGTCGGCTTTCTGCCTGCTTCGAAATTCAGCTTCTTTCGCGTAAACGATTGCTGTAGCAATCCGGTCCGAAGCCGTGGCGGCGCCGGACCGGCGATCGCTCGGGCCAGAGCGTGATCCCGGAAGTTGCAACGTTTCGGATAGATCATGCGGCAAAACAAAAGTTAGAGCGGGTTGAATGTGTTCGCTCCATTGACCTGCTCTGGTGACAGGAGCCACGCCTCAAATGAGATCGAAGTCCCAGCGGCAGGAGACCATCCTCGCCGAATTGCGGGCGACGCCTGCCATCCGCATCGTCGAGCTTGCCGCTAAATTCGCCGTTTCGACGGAGACCGTCAGGCGCGACCTGGACGAGCTGAGCGCCAGGGGATTGATCAGCCGCACCTATGGCGGTGCGACTGGCACGGCGCTCCCCGAGCCGCTGCTCAGCGACCGCTATCTCTCCAACCAGGAGCAGCGCGCCGCAATGGCAAAGACGCTCGCTCACCTGATCCGCAACGGCGACAGTCTCATGATCGATGCCGGTGCGACCACGATCTTCGTCGCGCGGCGCCTGGCGGCGGAATTGAAGGACATCACGGTCGTGACGACGAGCTTCGGGGTCGCTTCCGCGCTGGCGACGAATCCGTCGATCCGGATCCGCGTCTGCCCCGGCGAATATGATTCAGGCGACGGCGGCGTGACCGGCCCCGACGCGATCAATTACCTTACGCAGTTCCGCGTCAATCACGCCATCATCGGCGCCAGCCGGCTGGACAATGACGGGCCGAGCGACTTCAACCCCGCCTCGGTCTGGATCAAGCGGACGATGATCAGGCAGGCCGACCAGACCATTCTGGTGCTCGACAACACGAAGCTGGACAAGGTTGCGTTCGAGCGCATCGCAGCTCTCGAGGAAATCGACCATGTCGTCACCGACATGCCTCCCTCGGAGACGCTGATGCAGGCGTTGAAGGCCGCCGATGTGACGACGCATGTTTCGGGGTAGCAATGCCGCGTGATGTGGGCGGGCGGTTGCGTTTCTTCCGGCACGGCCGCGCTCTTCGAGTACCCCTGCACCACTTTGCTGCGGTTCCTACGGATGCATGCCGTGGGTCGCGCGCAGTGAAGCGTAGCGGAACGCAGCGTGACTCACGGTATGCATCCCAAGGAACCGCAGCGAAGGGGTACGGGGGTGCTCCAGCTTGGCGCAGTCCTTAAATCAGCTGCTGCAGCGCCATGGCGACTGCCATGTCGCCTTCGATCTTGAGCTTGCCGGTCATGAAGGCAGTCGTCGGGCTAAGCTCGCCGGACATGAGATCCTCGAGATCCGAGAGCGACAGCTTGATCGTGCAGTCGGCAGGGCCATCGGTCGTCGAGATCGTATTGCGGTCGATGACGATGACGCCGTCGCCGCCCGTATCGAACTTCACCGACCGATCGAAGCTTCCGCTTTCGACGCGTGGCTTGAGCTTCGCGGCGATGTCCTCAATTCCCATGACCTGCTCCTATCGATATCGCGTGGGACTGAGGGGACAGTCTACCTTTTGCCGCGAGTGCGACCTGGGTGAAATACCGCGCCTTCGCGCGGCAAAAAGTAAACTGTCCCCGGCGGCCAACCTCTACCGCGGTCTGACGACAAGAACAAATGGCCAGCTCTTAATGAGCCGGTTCTTCGGCCGGTTGTTCCGCGGCGGCCGCGTCCTTCGCTTTGGCGGTCTCCGGCCTCTCATCGCCCATGAGACTCCGGCGCAGCATGTTGTTGCGGATCTCCTCCTTGGAGAGATAGTCGACCTGCTCGATCATCACGTCGTGGATCAGATCTTCTCCAAGCCGCTTGTTGATCGCCTCCCTGACGCCGTTGCGAAATTGGTCGAGGTCCAGTTTTTTGGTCTCGGTGAAGTCGATGCTGGGATTGGCGAAGAGGTAGGTATACAGCTCGTCGCTGAACAGCGTCTCGGCGGGCACCGACAGCTTCTTCGCCCTCTCCGGTTCGACCGTATAGACCAGCTGGGCAAGGAAATAGCCGACCACGCCGCCCTGTTTCAGCACCGGCACCGACAGGACCTCGGTCTTGACATAGTCCAACCCGCCGAGCAGCGCAGGTGGCGGCTCGGGCGCGCCCTTGGCGCCGGACATCTGGAAAGAAAAGAAGACTGCGCCGATGGTGGCGGCGCAGATCCACAGACCGGCGACAATGAATTTGATCATCGCCGGGCGAACTCTCCGGCCGAATAGGTGCCATCAGCCTCGGCGCGCTGGATCGCCCCCTGAATGAGCGTCGCCACTTCGTTCACGGCGCTGAGGTGGGCAAGGATCGCGGCCTCGTTCTTGGCGAGCTTCTCGCGCAGCCTCACGATCGCCGCGCGCTGCTCGTCGGCAAGCTCGGCGCCGCCGTTGTTTTTGACCGCCCTCGACAGCTCGTAGAGATAGCGGCTCTTGCGGGCGTTCGAGGCCCTCAGGTCGAAGCTCGTATCGGTACGCATGGCGACAGTCTCCTCTTCGACGGCCTGCTCGATGCGGCTGATGATGCTGGCGAGCCCTGCATGGCCCGCCGATCGCGGCGCCGGCAAGTCGGCAGCTCTTTCGGCGCGCGCCGACTCGTCCTTGGGTTGCGTCTGATCGACCATATCGATCTACTCCCTGATGATGGAAACAAAGAGCTAGGGTAGGATGAAAACCCCGCCGAATTCATCCTGCTCTAGCGGCTCGCGGCCGGCGGACTGGCTTCGCCGGTAATGTCGGACGTCAGCCGCCGCTGCATCTCCTGGACCAACGCCGCCGACAGGCTGTGCTCCTGGTCGAGGCGCGCTTTATCCGGGCCGCCGGACACGCCTGACATGGCCACCTTCGTGTCGCCCTCGTAATAGTGGTCCTTGAGCAGGCGGTCGGCGATGCCGATCCCGCCGCGATCGGCGATCACGGTGCCGAGCTGCTGCGACAACAGTGATTTCCACATATCGCCCGACAGCCCCTCGCCATAGACCGCGCCAGCCCCCTTGGGCAGCATGGACTGGACGAAGGTCGAGAGCACCATGGCCTCGAACTTCCTGTAGGTCTCGGGCGTTGCTTCTGCAGCCGCAGCTGCGTCGGCCAAGCCCGAGCTGCGAAGGTCGCCAACTGAGAAGGCCTCGCTCGGCCCGGCTGCGGCGCCTCGGCTCGCAAGCCGTGCACGCGCAGCCTCGAGCGCCTCCGGCTCGACCGCGCGTGCTACGTCCAGCACAATGTCGCTTGGGGGGGAAATCGCCAATTGAGATGCTCCGTTTTCTCTTTCGACAACGACGAATATGACGGTGAAAGCTTGCCGCAGCCTGACTTTGGATTCCGCAATCCGACGCGCTTACTGCGGTGCGGAATTCATCTTCCTTTGGGCCGCCCGCGCAGGATCATTTCGAGCCTTTCGCGGTCCGCTTGCGCTCGCTCTTCCTGGCGGGTGACGCTCCGATAGGCCCGATCGACCATGTTGCTGCGCGCGGTTGCGGCCGCGAGCTGCATCGCCTCCGCTTCGGCCAGCGTCATGTTGGCCGCCGCTCGATCGAGTGCTCGCTCGATGCGGCGATGGTAGATTTCCGGAAACAGCGCCGACATCGAGTCGCCCATATCGAACGCCTCGCGCATCGCATTGGCTTCTCGCTCGGCAGCCAAGGCCTCGGCGCGAAAGCCTGCCAGCCGCATTTCATGGAACGCCTTGAGCTTTTCCTGCACGCTCGCAAGCTTCTGCAATCTTTCTCGTCGCGTCGTCATCTCACCGCCCGATAGTTACGTCGACGAAGCCGTCGGCAAACAGGCTGAGCAGGGTCGGCACTGCGAAATAGAGGAGGATCAGCCCGCCGGCGATGACGAAAGGCAGCGAGATGAAGTAGACCGGTATCTGCGGCACGAGCTTGTTGATGAAGCCGATGCCGAGATTAACGAGGATCGCATAGGCGATGAATGGGCTGCCGAGCCTGATCATCACCATGAAGGATTCCGACACGGTGTCTGTCATGTCCACGAGCGCCGATTGCGGGTTGAACATCGCGCTGATCGGCGCGACGTCGTAAGACATCACCAGCGCCTTGATGATCTCGTGGTGGAAGTCGAACACGAAGAGCAGCATGAGCGCCGAGAACGAGATGATCGAGCCGAGCGCCGACTGCGGCTCCACCTCCTCGATGCCGGCGCCGCCCGCCGCGCCGAAGCCGATCAAGGTGGCGATCGACGAAGCGATGAACTGCAGGGCAAGCACGTAGAGCCTCGCCATCAGCCCGATAAGGGCGCCGATCAGGCTCTCCGAAGCTATGAGCACGAGCAGCACTGTCGGCTCGCGCGTCGCAAACGGGGCGATGCGGTCCCACAGATGGATGAGGAGCGCTCCGCTTGCGGAGAGCGCCACGAACAGCCTCACCTGCAACGGTACGCGGGCGCTCGACAGGCCCGGCATCAGCATGAAACAGCCGCCGACGCGGCAGAACGCCAGGAAGGCGGCAATGATGATGCTCTGGAGAGCGACGTTCACGAGATCGTGCCGAGCACCCTGATCTCGACTCCCTTGGCGATCTCGACATGGCTGAGCACGGGCAATGTCGGGAACAGGCGTTCGATGATCATGCGCACATAGGGCCGAGCGTCGGGCGCGGTGACGATCACGAAGCGCTCGCCGGCGTCGATGTGAGCACGCACCGCCTTAGAAGCTTCCTGGCCGAACTCCTCGAGCTGCCGCGGATCGATATCGAACTCACGTACCTCGCCCTTGGCGTCGCGCTTCAGACTCTGATGGAAGGCGAGATCCCAGCGGTTGCCGAGCCTCAGCACCTTCAGCGCTCCGTTCTCGGAAAGATCGCCGCAGATCTGCTGCGACATGCGGATGCGTACATGCTCCACGATCTGCTCGGTGCGTCGCACATGCGGCGCGATCTCGGCGATCGCTTCGATGATCAGGTGGAGGTTGCGGATCGAGACGCGCTCGGCGAGCAGCAGCTTCAGCACGGCCTGCAGGCCGGGATAGGTGATATGCGAAGTGCATATCTCGTCGGTGAGCTTCTTGTATTCCGGGTCGAGCCGCTCGATCAGCGCCTTCATGTCCTTGTAGGACAGGAGCTGCGGCAGGTTGTTGCGGATCACCTCGGAGAGGTGCGTGAGCAGCACCGACATGTTGTCGGCGAAGGCGAAGTTCTCGCGCTTCAGATCTTCGCTCAACGTCTCCGGCACGGAATAGGCGCGCATGCCGAAAGCAGGCTCGCGCACCTCCTCGCCGGGAATATCCGGCGCCGGGCGGTTGCCGAGCAGCGCCAGCACCTCTCCGATGCGAACCTGATACTCGGAGACCACCGTGCCGTGCACCTTGATCTGGTAGCTCTTGGAAGGGATGCTGAAGTCGTCGCTGAGGCGCACTTCGGGGACGACGAAGCCGTATTGGGTGGCAAACTTCTTGCGCATCTTGCTCATGCGGAAGGCGAGCTCCTGATGCGAGGTGAGCAGCTTGGTGGAGAGCTGCTTGCCGATCAGAAGCTCGATCTCGGCCGTCTTGAGCGAAGCCTTGACGGAGCTCCGCTCTTCTTCTTCCTTCGACGCCTGCTTTGCCTTTTCCGCTTTCTCGGCTTCGGCCGCGCGGCGCTGGTTCTGCAGGGGGATCATATAGCCGATGCCGGCCATCGAGCAGGCGAGCACCAGGAAGGGGAGCATCGGCAGGCCCGGCATCAGCGACAGCACGGCGAGCAGCAGCGCCGCGACGTGCAGGGCGCGCGGATAGGCGCCGAGCTGGCCGAACACCGCCTGGTCTGCCGAGCCGCGAGTGCCGCCCTTCGACACCAGCAGGCCGGCCGCGAGCGACACGATGAGCGCGGGAATCTGCGTGACCAGGCCATCGCCGACCGACAGCTTGACGAAGACATCCGCCGCCTCGCCGATTGCCATGCCGTGGCGGAAATAGCCGATCATGATGCCGCCGACGATATTGATGGCAGTGATGATCAATCCGGCGATCGCATCGCCGCGCACGAATTTCGACGCACCGTCCATCGAGCCGAAGAACGAGCTCTCCTCCTCGAGCTCGCGCCGCCGAAGCTGTGCTTCCTTCTCGTTGATGATGCCGGCCGACAGGTCGGCGTCGATCGACATCTGCTTGCCGGGAATGGCGTCGAGGGTGAAACGCGCGCCGACCTCGGCGATGCGGGTCGCGCCCTTGGTGATGACGATGAAGTTGACGATGATCAGGATCATGAAGACGATGAGCCCGATGACGAAATCGCCGCTCATCACCAGTTGCGAGAATCCGCTGATCACATAGCCCGCCGCCTGCGTCCCCTCCCCACCATGCGACAGGATCATGCGGGTGGTGGCGATGTTGAGCGACAGCCTGAGCATCGTCGCGATCAGGAGGATGGTCGGGAACGAGGAGAAATCCAGTGGCCGCTGGATCCACAGCGCCACCATCAGGATCAGCACCGATAGCGCGATCGAGACGGCCAGGCCCATGTCGATGAAGAAGGCCGGGATCGGCAGGAACAGCACCGACAAGATGATGATGATGCCGATCGCGAAGCCCACGTCGCGGCCATTGCCCGCAGCCTGTTTGGGTTGAATGCTTTCGCTGATCGCCATGAGCCGACGCTGACCTGTTTCGAAGCGGCGCGCCCTCGGCACGCGGTGCGGGGAACGCTAGTCGCGGAAGCTTGCGCGGGGGTGTTCTGGCGTGACTAGGGCCTTCTGTTCTGAGGTTGGCGCTGCCCCTCACCCTCTCCCCGTGAAAGACGGGGAGAGGGGATTCTGAGACGTTGCCGCCCCCTCTCCCCGTCCTGACGGGGAGAGGGTGAGGGTGAGGGGCAGCGCCTGTGTTCTAGCGATTTGCTGGACGCTTTAGCTAAAACCCGTTTTCGATGCGCTGGAACACGACGTTCGAAAAGGCCGAGATCTGGCCGCCGATGAAGGAGCCGGAGAATGCGATGACAATCAGGATTGCGAGGATCTTCGGCACGAAAGTCAGCGTGACTTCCTGGACCTGCGTCAGTGCCTGCAAGAGCGCGATGCCGATGCCGACGAGCATGGCGACGCCGACGGCCGGGCCCGCCGCGGTCAGCACCGTCCAGATAGCGAACTGCACCAGGTCGAGAGCATCTGCCTCGTTCATGGGTATGCCTGGACCAGATCAGGCTGCGGGCTGGCTGCTCGCATCCTTGATCGTCACGCCGGGCCCGACGACGAGCTGGCTGCCGTCCTTGAGGATGGCCATGAGCCCGTCGGAATAGACCTTGACCTGCGAGATGATGCCGCTCGTCTTGCCGTCCGCAGAGGTGATCTCGCGGCCGATCAGCGAGCCCGCCTGCGTGAGGGTATTCGACTGCAGGATCTGGTCGAGCTTGGCGTTCGACTGGACGCTCTGCTCGACCTGCGAGAAGGTGGCGAGCTGGGCGACGAAGTCGGTCGATTCCATCGGCTTGGTCGGATCCTGGTTCTTCAGCTCCGCGACGAGCAGCTTGAGGAAGGAATTGTAGTCGACCCTGGTCTTCGACGTTGCGTCTGTCTGCGAACTCGGGTTCGACGCGGGCGGATTGGAGACGGGAGCGATGGTGGTCATCTTCTGATCCCTTCTGCAGCAAGCAGTTCACGGCTCTCCGTGGGCATCGGCGCCGCCTGCCTGCCTTGATTGAGAATTTCATTCTCGACTGCGTAAAGCGCCCGGATTTCTTTCAGCGCCTCGTAAACTTCACCCTGGTTGACCAGCCTGTCGATGTTCTTCAAGGCTGTGCGCACCTGCTCGTTGGTGAAGCTTGCGATCAGCAACGGCAGCGACTTCCGGAAAATGCCGAGCGCCTGGTCGGCACCCTCCGGGTTCATCAGCATGACCTGCACGATGAAGTAGAGCTGGCGGAGCGGCGTCGAGGCGTCCTCGGCCTGCAGCACATGGTTTTCAAGCAGGAACTGCACATCGTTGAGGAGCTCGATCGAGACCTTCCGGTCGACGCGGAGCACAGCGCCGTTGATGTAGATCTTCTCGTTGGGCTTCAACGAGATCTTCAAGGTGCGCTTCATTGTATGCCGTCACGGATGATCTGCGACACCTCGATCAGCCCCTCGAAATTGTTCGAACGGCCCTGGCGCACCTCTTCGGCCTCCCGGAGGAGCCATAGCCCGATCGAAATCAGGTTGGCGCGAAGCTCGATCGGCAGCTCGTTCTCGGCACTTCCGAGGTCCTCGATGAAGGAGGTCCAGACCCGATTGAGGAAGTGGATGGCCTCTATGGCCTCCACAGAGTCGTTCCCCTTGTGGTGCGCGACGGCGAGCAGGTCGATGGAGCGCGTGAGCAGCTGCCTTTCGCGATCCTTGGCGTCGGCCACCGAGTCTGACTGAATTTCCGCGTATGAGAACTGATACATTTTGCGTCCGTTTGTTCGGCGTCCAAGCTGCACGGTTCAGGTCAGGTATTTCACGAGGCTGAGCTGCTGCATTCTTGCAGTAAGGGCGTATGAGGTCTCGATCTGCTGCTGAAGTTGCGAAACGCGGGTCGCGGCTTCGTAGGGATCGACGCCCTCAATATCGAGGATGTTCTTCTGGAAGAGATCCACCTGCAGCTTGATGCGATCGGTTGCGTTCGTGACCCGATTCTCGATGATGCCGGTCTTTGCGCTCAGATCGGCAACGTTGGCGATGGTCTCGCCAAGCATGCTTACCGCATGAGAGACGACCGACTGGCGAGCAGCATCGCTCATATTCGAGCTGTAGGCGACATATACGGTTGCCGCGGCCATCGCCAGTTTTCGCAGCCCTTGCTCGTTGGCGCTGACCGAGGTTTCGGCTGTTTCGTTGAGCGAGATCCGCGAGGTGATGCCTTCGTCGGTCGCGTTGGACCATGTGCCTTGCCAGCCAGCGCCGAGGAACTGCGGTTCGACCACGGTGGTCAGGAACCCGTCCATCTGGGCCGCCGTGATATTGGCGGCCTGGGGATCGCTCGAGGGGAAGCCGAAATAGGTAGAGAAGGCCGTGTCGAATGCCACCCTGTTGGGCGAGCTGGGATCCATGAAATCGTTGATCGGCTCGACGTCGGTATTGATGCCCGCGAACAGATACTCGCCGTTGAAGCTGGTGTTCAGAACCGAGTTGAATGACTTCAGTGTGCTCTCGGCATCTGCGAGCACGACCGCCGCCGTCGTTCCTCCCGATGAGCCGGTGATCAAGGTGGACATGAAATTCTTCGTGGCGGTGGTGATCTGCGTCAGCGCGTCCTGGGTCGTCGAAAGCCGCGATGATGCAAGCTCGTTGGTGTCTACGATCCCCTTCAGCCGATCGAGATCGCGAGAGAGCGATACCGAGTATCCAGTCCGGGCGCCGAGTGCCAGGCCAAGATCGGAGACGCGACCGGTCGTTGCTTCCTTTGCAGCCTTGGTCAGATCGCTCTGCATGCGCAGTAGTGAATAGCGCAGGGCTTGGGAAACGGCAGCAGTCGAAACGAATGTCGATTTCATCTTGTTATCTCACCGCATCCAGGAGAGCGCGCAGCATGTCGTTGATAGTCTGGATGATCCGAGCCGACGCTTCATAGGCATTTTCAAGATCGAGCAGCATCGACATTTCCGTGTCGACGTTGACGCCGGTAAGGTTTGAAAGCGATTCAGCTGTTTGCGTCGCCAGCGCCGCCTTGGCGTCGGCTGCGGTCGAAGCATTGCTTCTCATGCCCTCGAACCAGCTGATCGCATTGGTCGAGAAGGACGACAGGCTGAGGGTAGTTCCGTTCGACGCGGCCGGATCGAAAGCCATCGGGGCATCGAGGTTTTTGGAATAGGAAAACAGGAGGTCCGAATAGGATGCCGCGCCGGTGGTATTGTGCTTGTAAGCCACGCCGTTAGCGCCGCCGTCACGCAGCAGGCTTGGATCGCCGCCGGCTGCCGAATCGAAGGCGGCATTGAGGGAGATCGTTCCAGCAAGTCCGCTGACGAGCGTGCCCGATGCAGGGATGGCCGGACCGCCGGACCATGTGAACAGCCCGGCCTGCGGCGCCAGCGTCCCGCTGGGATCCGTCTCGGCGAATGCAGTGATCAGGCCTCGCGCGATCTCGTCGAGCTGGCTCTGCATGGTCCCGCCGACCTCGTCGCGCAGCTGGAGCAGTCCGGCGATTTTGCCGCCCGCATTCGTGTTGCCTCCGGCGCCCGCGGCGAGAGGCACGCCGTCGACATAGACCGCATTGCCTGACGTGGTGGCGCTGTAGATGGCGTTTGGATTGAAGGTGACGCTTCTCGGAACCGTCTCGAACAGCGTTGCGCCGTCGGCGGTCATGATCACCATGTCATTGTCCGTCCGGGTGAACGTCGAGACCGAGACGAGGCTCGATATCTGCTTGAGGAGCGCATCGCGCCGGTCGAGCGCGTCCGAGACGTCGCTGCCGCTGTGGGTGCCTTTGACGATTTCGGTGTTGGCGTCCTTGAACTGGCCGAGGAGGTCGTTGAGCTGATTGACCGCGATGCCGATCTGGGAGTCCATGTCGCCGCGGAAGGACTGGATGGCATTCGTGCCGTCATTGAGCGACCGCACCAGATCGCGCGCCGCTTCGACCGCATTCTGGCCGAGATTGCGGTTGGAGGGGGCGGACGAATATGTCTGCAGGGCCTCTTGCAGCTTTCCAAGCATGGTCGCCGCGGAGGAGACGTTCTCAACACCATTCACCGCAAGGCCGAGACGCTCCATCCCGTCATAGAGGGTCTGCTGTGCCTGGAACGCCGACTGCGCATTCAGATTGTTCTTGAAGAGCAGCGCGTCCACGGCGCGCTGCACGCTGATGGAGCGGGCGCCGGGTGCCGTGCTGCTGACCGCCGCTATGCGGCGCGTGTAATCGGGGTTCTGAGCCTCGGAAATGTTGCGCGAGACGATGCTCGTCTGCTTTCCCGTGGTGCGAAGCGCCGATTGCGCGATGGCCAAAGCGGTGGTCAGCGACGACATTCTTTACCTTTCTTGGACGGATACGATCCGGCTATCTCTTCAAGTTGACGAGAATGTCCATTAGATCGGCGCCGGTCTGGAACACCTTGGAGTTCGCAGTGTAGCTGCGCTGCGACTCGATCATGTTCGTGAGCTCTTCGGCGATGTCGACATTGGAATTCTCGAGCGCGCCGGAAACAACGGATCCCATGCCGCCCTCGCCCGGGAAGCCGATCCGCACAGCGCCGGAATCGGAGCTTTGCGAGAAAACGTTGCCGGACTCGACGGTCAGTTGATCCGGACTTGGCACGGTCGCGATCGGGATGCGGTAGAGCTCCTTGAAGGAACCGTCCTCATATTGGGCGTAGACGGTGCCGTCCGCGTCGATCTGGATCTTGTCGATGCCGCTCGGCGCGTTGCCGTCCACTTTGGCATCGAGCTCCTGATATTTCGCCGAGAGCTGGGTCATCTTCGAGAGGTCGAGCGTCAGCGACGCGCCGTTGGGCACGTTAAAGGTGATGTTGGTGACGCTGGTCGCATCGAGCTTGCCAGTGGTGCCGTCAAAAGTGAGTGTGTCCGTGCCGAGCAGACCGCCGGCTCCGTAGGGGAAAGGTGTCGTACCGCTATTCGCCTTCGAGTGGTCGTAGACAGCGACCTCCCACGTGTTGTCCGCCGTCTTGGTATAGTAAAGGTCGAGCATCACCTGCTTGCCGAGATTGTCGTAGGCGACCAGCGACGATTTTGCCGAGGAGGTCGCCGTTGCGCCGTTTGCCGACGGCAGGTCAGCGGCCGCGACAATCGTGGCGTCGGCGGGCAGGTTGGCCGTGAAGACGCCGGTTTTCGACGCAGTCGCGGTAAGTTCATTTTGCGCAATCGTCACCGGCACCAGGCCCCCGAAACCGTTGGCAACCGTGCTCGGCGTGCCGTTGGCGGCACTATAGCCGAGGAGGTAGAAGCCGGCGGCATTGACGAGCCGGCCCTGGTCGTCGGGAACGAAGGAACCGGCACGGGTGAGGAACGGCCTGCCGCTTGCATCCTGCACGACGAAGAAGCCTTCGCCGTTGATCGCCAGATCGGACCCGGAGGTGGTGTATTTGAAGTCGCCCTGCTGCGAGATCGCGTAGCGGATGCTGGTGTTGACGCCGCCTGACGTGTAGTTGCCCGTGCCGCTCGGTATCACCAGCGAAGCGAATTCCGTGCTTGACCTCTTGTAGCCGGTGGTGCCGGAGTTGGCGATATTGTCGGCCACCGTCGAAAGACGGTTGGCTTGCGCATTCATGCCGGACACGCCGGTCCGCATCATCCCGTAGAGGCTCATCGACACATCTCCTGGAAGCCCGTCGCAATGGGCCGAAGGCTAGCGGAACTGACTTGCGCGAGGCTGGCTCGGAGCTGTTCGCTGAGGACTTTCCGCAGGGCCGTTCGCGGAAGCCAGGGCGCCCCTTTTGTAGCGCTCGGCATTGCCGGAAGCGCCGTCATCAGACGATCAGCCGGTAACCGAGGAAACGCTTGGAATCGATCGGATCGTGGCCGAGCCGGTCGCGCAGTTTCTTGCGCAGCTTGCTGATGTGGCTTTCGACGACGTTCTCTTCGACCTCGTCGTCGAAGATGCCGTAGATCGCATTGAAGACCTGGGTCTTGGTGACGCGCCGCCCGCTGTTGGAGGCGAGGTATTCGAGGATGCGGCGCTCGCGGCGTGGCAGTGGCAGCGGCTCGCCGTTGATCTCGGGATCGCGTCCGTCCATGAAGATGCGCATCGCGCCGACCTGGACGTAATTGACCGTCTCTTTGGAACGGCTCCGGATCGCAGTTATGCGGGCAAGGAGCTCGCGGATATGGACCGGCTTGCGGACGACGTCGTCGACGCCTGCCTCGAACAGCCGAAGAGTGTTTTCGAGAGAATTTTGCTCGCTGAGCGCGATCACCGGCGCGGCCGTGCGATCGCGGATCCTGCGGGGCGTATCGGGACCGCAATCGCCGATCAGGAAGGCGCGGACCGACTGGAGGTCCTCATCCGCCGCGCTCGTCATCCATTCACCGAACTCGCTCGACCCGAACCCGGCGCTTGCCACGCCTTCGCGGTCGAAAAGTGAATGGTAACCCTCTTTTACGAGATCGCGTTCATCCACGATCACTATCATCGGCGCCGCCCTCCGAATCAGTTGCTAAAGTGTTACTTCAAAAGTTAACCATGCGCGAAATTTGCGCTAACCGTGATTTCTTGGGTCTAGTTTCTTGGGAGTGGCGCAAAGCCAAGTCCGACGCAGTTGATTCGTGGCGCGGGCGAGTTCGCCTGTCACTGGCCGCAGAAGGATCGGGCATTGGCGGTCCACCGCCCGAAACCCGTCGCCACCATATTGGCGATGACGCGGCAGACATATTGCTTCTGCGCGGGATCATTATCGGGGCCGGCGTGATAGCGCGCGACGGCCATCGACCAGCTGTCGTGACGACCTTTCAGCGTGACCAGGAACCGGGCTGCGTAGTCGACATTTTGTCGCGGGTCGAGCATGTCGGCGAGGCTGCGGAAATGCGACCCGTGATAGTGCTGGTTGATCTGCATGCAGCCGAGGTCGATGAGCCTGGCCCCGCCACGGCGGGCCTCCTCGACGGCGGCTACGGCCGCGCTTCTGGAGGCAGGGAACACGGCCCTTCCCTCGATATTCAGGGCGTTCGGCTGCAAGCTTCCCTTGTGGCCGGTTTCGGCAAGACCGACGGCGTAAAGAATTCCGAGCGGAATCCTGTAGCGTGTGGCAGCCTTCACGATCTCCGGTTCGCAGGGATTGGCCGCGGCATTCGCCGCAACAATCGAGCTGCTAGATATACAGGCCGTCGCCAGAGCTACGCTGATAAGCCTGCTCACTGCGTTCCGTGCCACCGCGATCCCCCCATCCGCTCGCTCCTTGGCCGCTCGCCCCTTCTGCGCTCGCTTGACCGCCTGAGCGTTCGCCGCTGTTGCTCGAATTTCCGGATTGGAAAGACGAGGCATCGCGAGAAAGCGATCCTGCATCCGAGCTCGTGGCGCCTCCATTCGCAGCCTGTGGCTGTTGGATCGTAATCCGGTCGATATCGTAGCCCAGTGAGCGCAGCGAGCTGGCGATCGCATCGGTGTCGGCGCTGAGGCGACGATAGGCTTCGTGATTGTCGACCTGCAGCTCGACCGTGAGATGGTCTCCGGCACTCTTCAGCTTGGCAGTCACCACGCCGAGCTCGGCCGGATGCAGCTGGATCTTTAGTGTGCGCATGGGCTGTGCGCTCTTGAATGCCGATGCCGAATGGACCGCCGAGCCGGATGCTGCCGCGCGCACGTCCTGGTCGGCGCCGAGCGCGGAAACGATTGCGGCGGCATTGGCGGTGAGCGCAGGGGCCGCGGGCGCCGGTGCAGCTTGCTGCGAGAGAACCGATATCGGACCGGTAGCGGATTGCTGTCCCCCGCGGCGCGCCTCGGCTGCCCGTTTCGAGGAGGCGAAAGAATCCGCAGCCGAATTTCCTCCGCTCCTCGAACCGTCTGCCGTCGGCTTGCGCGAGCCTGCAAGAGCGACTGCTGCCGAGAGGCTCTTCTCGACGCCGGTGTCGGAACTGCCGACATGCCTGCCGGCTCCGGATGTATCGACGGCCTGGGGCTTCAGCTTGTTCGGGAGTGCTCCGATTGTCGACGCAAGTGTTTTGTCGGCGGCCGGATCGCCGACCGCCTTTTCGCCGAGGTTCGGCGTCCTCGCCCTACCTGTGCTCTCCGCCAGGCCCTCTGCATTTGCCGGGGCCAGCTGCTCCTTGGCCAGGGTTTCCGAAGCCTGCTCGCCCGTGGTCCCGGCGCGGACGGCACGATGTGCAGCCGACTTTCGATCCGAGCCTGCGGACTCCGGCCCGCCGGCGTTTCTCGCATGCTGTCCTGCTTCGGCAGAGCCGCGTCGAGTGATCGGCGCCATGGCCATCCAGGCCGAAATCGTCTGTTCTGCCTTGATCTGGGCCGGAACGCCGGCTTCCTCGCCGTCAGCGCCCCTGTCGGAACCAACTTCATCCGATACGGCCTGATCGAGCGCGCTCAGAGCATCGCCATCGTCGCCGTTTGTCTCGGTTCCGGCTGAGGCCCCTTCCTCTGCCTCGGCAGCGGCTAGCGCATCATGCACGGAGATCCCTTTGTCCTTTGCGTCCCGGTGCTGCCGATGATGCACGTTCGATCCCGCATGATGCGGGCCGAGCGCTTCCGAGAAGCCATTCGAGGAGTGGTCGGCTTGCGCGGAACGATAGCCGGCAGGCGCGAAGCCCGCCGCCATGGAAGCCTGTGCGACGCCTGCTGTCATTGTGCGGTGTCCTTGAGGAGCTTGTCGATCTCATCGAGTCTCTTGCGAGTGTCGGCCACTATCGCGTCTTCAGGCCCGGCGGAATTTGCGTCGGCCTTGCCTGAAACGGCGGCATTCCCCGGCTGCTCGGCTGCTCCCCCGGCTCCGCCCTGTTGCACGAGCTGCGGCGGAGCAGTTTGCGGCGGGGGAGCCGGCGAGCCGGCCGCTTCCGTCGACCGCGCGGCTTGCGCCGGTGGTGAAGCGTCCGCAGATCGCGGCGCATCGATGGGCTCTGCCTCAGGCAAATCGTCTTGAGTTCCGGCGGCAACGGAAGCCTGCGCCGCCTGCTCGCGGTCAAGCTGATCTGCCACTCCACGGTTTGGCACCGCCTCCGCGGGTGCTGCCGGCGGCGCGGTCACCTCGGCGGCGATCGCCTCGGCCGCTTCCAGGAGCTTGAGGTCGCTCTCGGATAGCCGCGAACGATCGATCCCCTTCAGCTTCGACAAGACCTGATCGACCGTGGCAGAGGTGACGGTAGCGAGGCCGGAGTAAAGCAGGGTGCGCGGATCGGAATCCTGCCCAGCGCCTCCGAGCTTGACCGCATCGGCCTTGCTGGAAGCGTATTCCGCGAGATCCGGAATGCCGTCGATCGCTGCCCGCCTGGCAAGCCTCAGATAGATGACCTTCTGCCGCTCCGGGTCCATGCCGGCAATCACCTGATCGACCTCGGCAAGATCGATGGTCCCATGGAGCGCGACGACACCGGCCACGAAGGCGTCGGCAAACTGGTTGGCGTAGGGTGAATACAGGAAGCGGCGGGCATACTGCCCGCTGATCGTGACGAAACGCGCCGCATCGAGATTGTGTGCGCCCAGCCCAATGGAGCGCCTCAGCGCGGCCTCCTCGACCAGCGTGCCCGTGCCAAGCAGGCGCGCCTCATCGAACATCTTCAACGCCGCCTTCGGATCCTCCGGCACGGCCACCGAGCCCTTCACGAGGGCCAGGAATGCGCCGACCTCAGGCATGAGCTTCAATGGATCGACCGTATCGAGCGAGCCGCGCGCCGACACTGTATCGCCGTTCAGATAACCGAGAATGCCGTCACCCAGCGCGCGGTCCGCCTCATCGAGGTGGAGCTTTCTCAGCAGAAGGTCGATCGTCGCCGGATTGCCGCCGCTCATCGCATAGACAAGCAGGGCCTGGTAGTTGCGCTTGTCTGCAAACTCTTCGGCAGGCGCAGAGCGAAAGCGTCCATCGATCATCTCGAGCAGCTTGCGTTGCATCGGCAAAGCGGCATGGTCGCCCGAAGCGATCCGGTCCTGCACGAGTTGCAGCGAGCGCACCATCTGATAGGGCTCGAGCGGAGCTTCGCCTTGGGCGAACGCCGCGTCGATGCCGCCGGCAAGAGAGAATGCCGTGACGGTCGCTCTAGCGCATCGGACCGAAAAGTGCCCAGCGGTTTTCGGGCAAATCCGATGCGCAAGCAAAAGGATGTAGTGGCGAGGCCACATCATCCGCCGACCTCGAGCAGGATCTCGATGCGGCGGTTGGCGGAGCTGAAGGGGTCGTCCTTGATCTTCAGCTGGCGGTCGGCGAAACCTGCTACCTCCTTCACCCGCTTCTCATCGAGACCGGCGCGAACCAGCATGTAATAGGCGGAGTGAGCGCGCGCGGTGGAAAGGCGCCAGTTGTCATAGGTGTCGCTCTTGAACGGCCGTCCGTCCGTGTGCCCGTTGATGGTGACGGACCCGTTCTTGCTCGCCAGGATCTTGCCGATCTTCTCCATCGCCAGCACCAGGTCGCGCCGCGGCACGGCCGAGCCAATCTCGAACATGCCGAAATCGAAGTCGTCAGTGATCGAGATCGTCACGCCCTTGTCGGTCGCCACGACATCGAGGCCGTTGCCGAGCTTGTCGCCGGTGCCCATGGCCTGAGCAATCTGCCTTTTGATGTCCTTCGCCTGCTCGACCGCCTGCGAGGTCGGCGTTGTGTCCTTGTCCGCAGGTTTCGCCTCCGCGGAGTCCTTCGCTTCGCCGTTCTCGGGAGATTTCTTGTCGTCCTGAGCGGACGTGTCCTTCTTCGCCGGCTGCGCTCTGTCGGAAGCGGTCTTCTGCTCTCCGGCGGCCGTCGGCGTGCCGTCGTTCTTCGCGCCCTCAGCCGCCCTTCTTTCGACAGCAGGCGCTTCGATGCTCGGCTCCGTCTCTACAGGCGCCTCGACCTGCTTTGTCCAGAAGTCGGGCGCGAACGGGTCGCGATAGGATTCTCCACCGGATGCACCGGTCGCCGGGCCCGAAGTCTGCGCCCCGCCGTCGCCCTTGGCCGAGATGTTCTGCTTAACGCCGGTGTCCTGGGCGATCTCTGCGAGCACCGCGTAAGGATCGGAGAACAGATATTCATCCGAGAAGAACCGCTTGTCCTTCGAGTTCTTCGAATTGCGGACGTCTTGCTGGCCGCCGCGATACCGCCCCTCGGAGCCATTCCTGGAGCTTGGCTGCTCCGGCTTCTCCATCTCGGAGCTGCCATTGCTCGGGCCCTCGCCAGAATCGTCCAATCCCTTGCTGTTCGAACTGCGGTCGACCAGCTTGACCGGGTTGAAATAGCTCGCGACCGAGGCCTTGGTCTGCTCGTTGGTGGCGTTGATCAGCCACATGACGAGAAAGAAACACATCATCGCGGTCATGAAATCGGCAAAGGCGATCTTCCAGACGCCGCCGTGATGACCCTCCTCGTGATCGCCGCGGCTATGCCTGACGATGATGATCTCGTGCGGATGGTGGTCGGCTCCGCCTGCGCTCATGCAAGGACTCCTGCGAGTTCAGCGGACCATTCGGAAAGCCGCGTCTCATAGAGGCTGCTGTCGATGCTGACCGTCAGGTCGAACGATGCCCGTTCGGTGAATTCGATGGCCGCGGAACGATCGCCGAGCAGACCGCTGAGCGCCTCCCACAGGGACTGCGGTCCGAAAACCTTGATGCGCACGGCTTCGCTTTCACGCAATGCTTCGCGGACCTTGACGGACAGCGCGTCGATGGCGCGCTTCTGGATTTCGTCGGTCAGCAGGCCGCCGAGGATGCGCGCGACGGCCGAAGTCGTGCCGGCCAGCAACTGCTCTTCCATGGCGGCAAGGCGCACCTCGATCAGCGCCGCCGCCTCGCTGCCGAGACTTTGGCGCAGCTCGTCACGCTCGGCGGCATGGTTGTCGCGCTCGGCCTGAAGCGTGGCCTCATAGATTGCCGAAAGCCGCTCCGTCAGAGCAGCTTCGGCCTTCGCCACCTCCTCCGCGACGAGCTTCGACGTATCGACCGCCGGTGTCTGCAGAGGCTCGAGGACGGGCTCAGGCCTGACTGCCGGGGCTTGCACCGGCCTGCCATTGCCCCGGCTACCGAAGTCGGGCAGAAAATCGGACAGCGCGGGCGCGGGCATCAGGCAACCGCCTCCCTCGCAACCCATTTACGCAGGATCTGAGCCGAGCGTTCCTCGTTGAGGTCGACCATACGGGCAAGCCGATCCTGCGGCGCCGGCTTGATCTTGTTGCGGATGTCGTCGATCGGGTTGGGCCGCTCGGCTGCCACTGCCGCGGGATCTGAAGTGATTGCGGCCACCGCCGCGTCAGGCGTCGGCAGCGAGCGCTGCACCTCCTCGAAGCTCGGCGCCGGCAGCGCCGGCGTCGCCTGGGTGGTGAGCGCGGCAGCCATTGGCCTCAGGCCGAACCAGGCGACGAGAAAAGCGACGACGATGAAGGCCAGTGCGTTGATGAGCGTGCCGGCCTGGAGGTTGATCGAATCGAAGAAGCCGGGCTCGGGCACCGCGACGCCGTCGAGACCGTCGATGAACTCGACCGCCGATACGTTGATGAAATCGCCTCGCTGCTCGTTGAAGCCTGTCGCCGAGGTGACCACCTTCTGGATTTCGGCGATGCGGCTGTTGATCTGATCCTGCGTTGCGTCCTTGCCGAGGATTGCCATCAGCCGCTGCTGGTTTACCACGACCGAGATCGACATCCTGGTCAGCGAATAGCCGTTGCTGACGGTCGCGATGCGCTTGGAGTTTATCTCGTAGTTGGTGGTCTCTTCTTTGCGATCTGCGGCGGAAGAGCTCTCTGGCCCGGCGGTAGGGGTAGTGTCCGCTTCCGGCAGGTTCTGCTCGACGCTTGTCTGCTGAGCAGCCGACTTCTGCGTGTTGTTCTCGTTCGACTTCACGACCTGAACGGAGCGCTCGACGCGCGATTCCGGATCGTAGATCGTCTCTTCGGTCTGGCGCTGGTCGGTGTTGACGTCGGCCTTGACGCTGGCACGGAAATTGTCGGGCCCGAGGTAGGGCGTCAGCGCACGGCGGATGTTGTCCTCGATCTCGGTTTCGACCGTGCGCTCGACGCCGATCGAGCGGCTGGCGCTGCTGTTGTTCGGATCGTCGCCGGCTGCGAGCAGCGTTCCGCTCGAATCGAGCACCGTCACCTTGTCGGCGTTGAGGCCGGGCACGGCGGCCGCTACGAGATAGCGAATAGACATCGCGCTCTTCACGGCATCGATGCCCGAGGCGCGGATCACGACGGAGGCCGTCGGCTGCTGCTCCTCGCGTCGAAAATTGGCGCGTTCGCCCATCACGATATGGACGCGCGCCGCCTTGATGCCCTGGATGGACTGGATGGTGCGCGCGATCTCTCCCTCCAGCGCCCGCACGCGGGTCACCTGCTGCATGAAGGAGGTGAGGCCGAGCGACCCGACATTGTCGAAGAGCTCGTAGCCGGCATTGGCGCTGGTCGGCAGTCCCTTTTCGGCGAGCAGCATGCGGGCCTTGGCCGTGCTGCCTGCCGGCACCAGCACCGTCGTTCCGTCGGAGGCGACGTCGAAGTCTATGCCCGCCTCGCCGAGCACGAGACCGATCTGGTTCACGTCGGAGCGGTCGAGGCCGACATAGAGCGTCTCGAAGGCGGGACGGTTGAGGTAGTACGAGCCGAGCCCGATCGTCGCCAGCACCAGCGCCGCGATCCCGGCCATGATGCCCAGCTTGCGCGGGCCGAAGCTGCGGAGATTGGCAAGGATAGTCTGGATCTGCTCAGGCATTGGCACGCATCTTCCGGCAAACGGCTTTCGCCAGACTAGGGGCCCAACCTTGTGCGAAAATGATCGGGCCGCGCTTCGGAAAAGCGCGGCCCGCTGAACGGAAGAGCTGTCGAGCGAGTGAACTCCCGCTCCGCTACCTTACTGCCGGAACAGGGAGAGGATGTTCTGGGCGTTGGAGTTGGCGATCGACAGCGACTGGATGCCGAGTTGCTGCTGGACCTGCAGGGCCGAGAGCCGTGCCGATTCCTCTTCCATGTCGGCGTCGACGAGACGGCCGATGCCGCGGTCGAGCGAGTCGGTCAGCTTCGAGATGAAGTCGTTCTGCATGTCGATGCGCGACGAGATCGAGCCGAGCGAGGCGGCCGCGCTGGCCATGTCCTTCAGGGCAGCATCGACGCCTTTGAGCAGGTCGCCAACCTTGCCGGCCTGTGTGGTGTTGGTCAGGTCGATATCGAGTATCGAGGCACCGGCAGGGACGTTGGTTGCCGGAGCGGCGGCGGGGCTGGTGTCGACTGCCCAGTCGCCCGCAGTAATGGTGCCGGAAGCAGTCGTTTGAGCGGCGATGTCCTGACCGGCGACGGTAGTGGCGTCAACAGCCGCGACCCAAACGCCCTGGACCTGTACGAAATCGCCGGAAGCGGTTTTCGCGTAGTTGCCCTGGAATTCGCTGCCCCCCTGCGCGATCAGGTCGTCAGTGGTGTAGGCGGCAACCGTGTATTCGGTCTCGGTGCCGTTGGTGTTGACCTTCAGCGTGACGCTGTTCTGAGAGACGTTGTACTGCTTGTCGAGAAGGCCGGCGTCATTACCAGAGCTGTCGATGAGGATCGTGCTGGAGTCGAGCGTATAGTCGATGGTCTTGATCGAGACGCCGCCTGAAGAATCACGCACGAACGAGCCGACCACGGTCTTGATTGCGGTCGTCGTGGCATCGCCAGTGAGCCAGTTTTCGCCGGAAAAGGAAGCCGACGCGACAATACCCTTCAACTGCTCCTGGAGCTGAGAGATTTCGCCCTGGATCTTCGCCTTGTCGGCGCTGGGTTCCTGGGCGGTGACCAGCTTCTTCTTGATCTCCTTGACGATGTTGATGGCGGCATCCATGCCGGAATAGGCCGTATCAACCTTCGAGGCGCCGAGGCCGAGCGCTTCCTGGACGGCGCCGAGCGCCTCGTTGTCCGAGCGCATTGTGGTGGCGATCGACCAGTAGGCGGCATTGTCAGCAGCCTTGGAGACTTTTTGGCCGGTGGAAATACGGCCTTGCGTGGTGGCGAGATCCTTGTTGATCTGAGTCAGCGTCTGCAGCGCCGTCATTGCAGACGAGTTTGTGAGAAGACTGGACATCAGTCTTGTTCCTTCGCGATCGAATCTTTTGGGAACATGCCGGATCGGCGCGGCGGCGCGGCATCATGCCCCGTGACCCTCTTCAGGAGGATCACCCGCCCAGTGGCGTCATCTATGGCGGACAATTCTTACCAAAGCAATAATTTAGTAAGGTTAATTATTAAGCGCTCGGCAACTCTCTTCGCTTGCCCAAAAATAAACTCGGGCCGCGCGGTATGCGCGGCCCGAGCTTTTGGAGGCCTGAGACAGTTCGATCGCGACTTAGCGGAACAGCGAGAGAATGTTCTGCGAGTTGGAGTTGGCGATCGACAGCGACTGGATGCCGAGCTGCTGCTGAACCTGCAGGGCCGAGAGCCGTGCCGATTCCTCTTCCATGTCGGCGTCGACGAGACGGCCGACACCACGATCGAGAGAGTCCGACAGCTTGGAGATGAAGTCGTTCTGCATGTCGATGCGCGACGAGATCGAGCCGAGCGAGGCGGCTGCGCTGGTCATGTCCTGCAGGGCAGCATCGACGCCCTTGATCAGGTCGGCAACCTTGCCGGCCTGTGTCGTGTTGGTGAGATCGATAGCGAGGATCGAGGCACCGGCAGCGACGTTGGTTGCGGGAGCGGCGCCGGTGTCGATTGCCCAGTCGCCCGCGGTAATGGTGCCGGAAGCAGTCGTCTGAGCGGCGATGTCCTGACCCGCGACGGTGGTGGCGTCAACGGCCGCGACCCAAACGCCCTGGACCTGTACGAAATCGCCAGAAGTGGTTTTCGCGTAGTTGCCCTGGAATTCGCTGCCGCCCTGCGCGATCAGGTCGTCCGTCGAATAGGCAGCAACCGTATATTCGGTCTGGGTGCCGTTGGTGTTGACCTTCAGCGTGACGCTGTTCTGAGAGACGTTGTACTGCTTGTCGAGAAGGCCGAGGTTGCCACCGGAGCTGTCGACGAGGATCCCCTTGGAGTCGAGCTTGTAGTCGATGGTCTTGACAGAGACGCTGCCTGAAGAATCACGCACGAACGAACCGACGACGGTCTTGATCGCCGTCGTGCTGGCATCGCCGGTCAGCCAGTTTTCGCCGGAGAAGGAAGCCGACGCGACAATACCCTTCAGCTGATCCTGGAGCTGAGTGATTTCGCCCTGGATCTTCGCCTTGTCGGCGCTGGGTTCCTGAGCGGTGACCAGCTTCTTCTTGATCTCCTTGACGACGTTGATGGCGGCATCCATGCCTGAATAGGCAGTGTCGACCTTGGCCGCGCCGAGGCCGAGCGCTTCCTGTACGGAGCCGAGAGCTTCGTTGTCGGAGCGCATGGTCGTCGCGATCGACCAATAGGCGGCGTTGTCGGACGCCTGGGCAACCTTCTGGCCCGTGGCAATGCGGCTCTGGGTGGTGGAGAGGTTCTTGTTGACCATGGACAGCGTCTGCAGCGCCGTCATTGCAGACGAGTTCGTGAGAAGACTGGACATCAGTCTTGTTCCTTCTAATCAATACTTTTTTAGGAACATGCCGGATTGGCCGGCGCGGCGGCGCGGCATCATGCCTAATGATCGCTCAAAACAATGGATCACCCGCCCAACGCGGAGATCTATGGCGGATAATTCCTGCCAAAATAATAATATCGATGTTAAAAGATGCGATGAGCGATCAGTTCGTCGATTCAAGCTTCCAGGTCGCGGCGTTTGGTAAACAATGCCTAAAAGACTATGGTTAATTTTCTGTAAAAATACTTACCGGCCTGCCAAGTTCAGTTGAACGAACGCACCAGGCTGCCGACGAGCAGGTTCCACCCGTCGATCAGCACGAAGAACATGATCTTGAAGGGCAGCGACACGACGGTCGGCGGCAGCATCATCATGCCCATCGCCATCGTGATCGTCGCGACGATCAGGTCGATGACCAGGAACGGCAGGACGATCAGGAAGCCGATCTCGAAGCCGCGTCTGATCTCCGAGATCATGAAGGCCGGAACGAGCACGCGCAGGTCGATCGTCTCTCTGGCCGTGTCCGTGGCGCCGCGCTCGCGGGCGAGATCGGCGAAGAGGTCGAAATCCTTGTCGCGGACATTGCGCGCCATGAAATCCCGGAACGGCGCCGAAATGCGCTCCATCGCGACCGTCTGGCTGATCTCGTTGTTCATCAGCGGCTTGACGCCGCTGTTCCACGCCTGATCGAAAGCCGGCGCCATCACGTAGAATGTCATGAACAGCGAAAGGCTGATCAGGATCAAATTGGCCGGCGTCGACTGCAGGCCCATCCCGGCGCGCAGGATAGAGAAGGCGATGACGAAGCGCGTGAAGCTCGTCACCATGATCAGCAGCCCGGGCGCGACCGAAAGCACCGTCAGCACGCCGAACATCTGGATGATGTAGCCGACCGTCGAGCCGTCGGTCTGGCCAAGCGCGCCGAGATTTATCTGCTGCGCCGAAGCCGGCATCGCCGCGAACGCCAGCAGCAGGAGTGCCAGTCCGAGCTTTCTCATTCGAAGATCAGGGTCCTGATATAGACGGCCGTGACGAGGCCGTTGCTGCGGATCGCTGCGCGCTCGGCAAGATCCGCCTTGAGGTGCTGGAAGCCGCTTGCCCCCTCGATCTGATGCAGCTTCACCGTGCGGATGAAGGCGAGCAGGTCCTGCTGGATGGTATCGGCGAGCGTGGCATCCTCAGTGGGTGCATCAAGCCGGATGGAGAGGTCGAGCCTCACCCAGGTGTCGCTCGGCGCGGCAAGGTTGGTGGTGATGGGCGCAAGGTCGACAACCTTCGGACCTTTCGTTTTGTCACCTTCTTCGCCGGCCTTCGCCTTTTCGTTCCCCTTCGCGGCCGGCTCGCTGGCAGCAGCCGCCGGCTGATCACGTTTCGTCGTGCTGTTCAGATAGGAACCGGAGAGCCAGCCTATGCCGATCGCCGCGGCCGTCATGATCGCCAGGATCGCGACCTGGATAATGATCGAGGGGCCGGCCTTCTTGTCAGGAGCTTGTTCTACGGTCGCCACGGTAAGGCTCAGAAAGGCGAAACGATGTCGATCAATTGCTGACCGTAAGGCGGCTGCTGCACCTCGGTCAGCCGGCCTCGGCCGCCATAGGAGACACGCGCCTCGGCGATGCGGTCGTAAGAGATCGTATTGCGGGGGCCGATATCGACCGGGCGCACGATGCCCGCGATCGTCAGTATCCTGAGTTCCGCGTTGACGCGCACCTCCTGCGAGCCGCTGATCAGCAGATTGCCGTTGGGCAGCACCCGGGTGACCACCGCCGCCATGGCAAGGTTGATGGCTTCGGAGCGGTCGGTGGCGGCTGTTCCCTGCGTGTCCGTCTGGGAATTGATCTTGCCGTCGGCGTTGAACTGATCCCCGACGCCGTCCACGTCGTACGACGCGCCTAGCCCGAGGGTCCTCTTGGCGGTGCGGTTGCGGTTGGTGTCGTTCTTCAGCTTGGCGCGGTCGTTGATGGAGATCAGCACGGTCAGCACGTCGCCCGCATCTAGGGCGCGCGCGTCGGTGAAGAGCCGGGCCTGGCGGTCGTCCCAGACCGAGAATTTGTGGAGAGGTCTCGCCGGCTTCTCGGGGTAATCGTAAAGCGAATAGCCCTCGGCTTCGATTCCGGATCCGACCTTCGACATCGTGGGCGGCACGCCGATCTCCTTGAAGGCTGTCGATGTGCAGCCCGAGGCCGCGACGCAAGCGACGAGAACGAACAGCTTGCGGATCATGAGGGGTCTTCCTTGCGTGTCGCGCTCACCATGATGCCGGTGATGGTGGCAGCCGCCTTCCGGTCCATTTCGTTGAGGATCGTGCTCGCCTGCCGGGCATCGAGCTTCATCAATATGCCGGCCGCAACGTCTATCCTGGTCTCCGAGAGGCGCTCGGCGGCAGCATCCGGCTTCATCTTCGCGTAGATCTTGACCACGTTGTCCTGCGCCAGGGCGAGGAAATCGTCGCGACGCTTCAGCCATTGCTCATATTCGAGCCGCTTGGCCTCGAGAGCCTTGATACGCTCATCGATGTCCGACTTGAGCTTTTCCAGTTCCTTGGCCTGCAAGGCGTAGCGCCGGTCGCGGGCGGCGTCGGCTATATTGGAGCAGAAGCGCTCCACCTCTGTGCTGCTGTCTGTGGGCGCTGCAGCCTGAACGGGTTCGCCCTGTGCAGTCCGTGCAGGGCCGGCCGCGAAGAGCACGGCCGCGATGCCGATCGCTGCATACAGTGCTCGTCGGACGGGTGCGTGCTCCGGAATCGCCGCGCCCTGCAGACCCCTCATCCGTCTCGGCGCTGCGCGCCGAGCCACCTTCTCCCACAAGGGGAGAAGGGGGAGCCTGGCAGTTAGCTCGCTGCAAATCGCGAAAGTCGGCGATTGGCGGAAACGCAAATGCAACACGCCCCCCTTCTCCCCCTGTGGGAGAAGGGGGCTCGGCGCTTTGGCGCCGAGACGGATGAGGGGTCTGCAGAGTGCGACGTAGCGGGAAAAAACTGTCATGGCCGCCCCTATTGCACCACGAGGTCCGCCTGCAGCGCGCCGGCCGACTTGATGCCCTGGAGAATGGCGATGATGCCGTCAGGCTTCACGCCGAGTCGGTTGAGGCCGCTCACCAGCGTCTCGAGGTCGGGGCCGTCGATGACGGCGACGCGGGCGTTGGGCTGCGAGGCGTCGATCGTCGTATAGGGCTCGACCGCCGTCTGTCCCCTCGAAAAGGGTTCGGGCTGGACGACCCTTGGCGCCTCGGTAATGCGAACGGTGAGCGTGCCGTAGCTGATCGCTACCTTGGAGATGCGCACGTCCTGGCCGATCACGATCGTGCCTGTGCGCTCGTCGAGCACCACGCGTGCCGGCGTATCGGCTTCGACGAGCAGGTTCTCGATCTCTGCGACGAAGCGCGCCGCCGAGATGCCTGCCGGCTTGCGGATGATGACGGTGCGCGAGTCCTGCTCGCTCGCGACACGCTTGCCGAAGCGATCGCGCGAATATTCGTTGATGACGTCGGCGACCATGACGGCGGTGGAAAAATCGGCGTTGCGAAGTTGCAGGGTCATCGCGCCGAGGTCGGCAAATTCGCCGGCGACCTGCCGCTCGACGATCGCGCCATTCGGCACGCGGCCGGCGGTCGGCACGCCCTGTGTCAGCTGCTGAGCCTGCCCTTTCACTGAGAAGCCGGAAACAGAGACGGAACCCTGCGCCACCGCATAGATCTGGCCGTCGGCAGCCTTGAGCGGCGTCATGACGAGTATGCCGCCCTGAAGGGATGTAGCATCGCCGAGCGAGGAGACGCTGACGTCGATGCGCGCCCCGGATTCAACGAAGGCGGGGAGCGTGGCCGTGACTATCACGGCTGCCACATTCTTGGCGCGGGCTCGCCCGCCCTCGAGCGCGATGCCGAGATTCTCCAGCATCGCCTTGATGGACTGCTCGGTATAGGGGGCGTTGCGCAGGCTGTCGCCCGTGCCCTGCAGACCGATCACGAGGCCATAGCCGACAAGCTGGTTGTCGCGTGCGCTTTGCACCGTCGCGATATCCTTGATGCGCGAGATCGGTCCGGCGCTGGCTGGAACCACCTGCCCGCCGCGCCCGCCGGCAGCATTGCCGGGACCGAGATCAGCACCGAGGACAGCCAGCGGCTGCAGGCCGGCCAGGATGCCGAGAGCCAGCCCGAACGCGCGCGAGATCATGTTGCGCCGACCCGGATGGTGCCGTCGGCCATGACAGTGCCCGAGAAGACCGCGCCGCTGTCCATATTCCGCACCTTGACGACGTCGCCGGCGGATCCGGATTCGAGCACTATCGCGGTCGCCGAGATCGTCATCCCGCCCTGGACCAATATCGCCTGCACAGACGCCCCCTGGTTGACCAGGAAGGCGTCGCGAACCGCGGCGAGCGGGACGAACCGGCCGGGCAGCAGCGTTCGCTTGGCAACCTTGCCGACGAGTTCCTCGGTCCTGTGCGCGAATTCTGTCGTGGTCGGCTTGCCTTTCCTGACCCGCGCCATCTGCAGGGATTCGGCGTTGATGGTCTCGCCGGGATAGATGACGTGCGTCGGAGTGACGCCGAGTTCCTCCGCTGCGGCCGGCAACGACCACGCGACAATCGCGAGCCCCAGGCCCGCGATTCGGCTAAGCAGGTTCCGCAAAAGTGTCCCACGGTTTTGCGACAAGAACCTGCTACAGATAGAGGGCACTGAGCAGGCATTTGTGGGCCAGCCCACGAATGCCTGCTTAGTGCGGCGCGACGGCACTGCGCGATTCATCTGATGTTCTTCGAGACCACGGCAGCCATTTCGTCAGCCGCCTGGATGACCTTGGAGTTCATTTCATAGGCGCGCTGCGCGGCGATCAGCTCGGTGATTTCCTTCACCGGATCGACATTCGAGTTCTCCAGATAGCCCTGTTCGACCTTGGCGTAGCCCGGGTCGCCTGGAACACCGACATTGGGAGCGCCGGATGCGACGGTCTCCTGGAACAGATTGTCGCCGAGCGGCGCGAGGCCGGCCTCATTGGCGAAAGTAGCGAGCGTCAGCTGGCCGAGCTGCTGGAGCTGGTTCTGCCCGTCGATGCGCGCGAAGACCTGTCCGGTCTTGTTGACGATGACCTCGACAGCGTCGGCGGGCACGGTGATCGCCGGCTGGACCAGATAGCCGTCTGCCGTGACGAGCTCGCCATTGGCATTGGTGTTGAAGGCGCCGGCGCGCGTGTAGAGCGTTTCGCCGTCCGCCCCTTCGATCTGAAACCAGCCCACTCCCGTGAGCGCCAGGTCGAACTTGTTGCCGGTCGCAGTAAGCCCGCCCTGGATATGAAGGTTGCGGATCGCCGTGGTCTTCACGCCGAGGCCGATGCTGGCGCCTTCCGGCACGATGTTCTGGTCGGCGCGGTTCGGCACGCCCTGCAGGCGCTCGGTCTGGTAGAGCAGGTCCGAGAATTCCGCCCGCGCCCGCTTGAAGCCGGTGGTATTGATGTTGGCGATATTGTTGGCGATCACTTCGAGATTGGTCTGCTGGGCGTTCATGCCCGTCGCTGCAATGGCGAGTGCCTTCATGTTCGGTCTCCTCAGATCGCCATGCGGCTGATTTCGAGATAGGCAGTGACGATCTTGTCGCGGATCGCGACGGCCGCCTGCAGCGACTGCTCGGCCGTCATGACCGCATCGACGACGCTGCGCGTATCGCCTTGGCCTTGCAGCGCCTTGGCGGAGACCTGCTCGGCCTGTTCCAGGTTGCTGACCACGCGTGTCGCGGCATTCCCGATCATGCTTGAAAATGAGGCGGCGATGCCCCCGGAAGGCTGCGCGGTGTTGCCCAGAAACGTGGCTGTGCCCTCGCCTATTCCTTCGATGAGCTTTGTGCCGAGGGGTGCGACCAAGGGGATCATTGCTGGCTCCTGAGGAGATCGATGGTCATGCTGATCAGTTCGCGAGCCTGCTTGATCACCTGCAGATCGGCTTCATAAGAGCGGTTGGCCTCACGCATATCGGCCATCTCGATCAGCACGTTCACGTTCGGCATCTTGACGTAGCCGGCATCATTCGCAGCTTCATTGCCGGGTTGATATTCGATCGGAAAGTCGGACCGGTCGTGGCCGATTGCGGCCACTTCGACGAAGGAGGTGCCGCTCGGGCGATCGAGCTGGGCGGCAAAGCTGATGGTCTTGCGGCGATAGGGATCGCTGCCCGGCGTCTGGCCGGTCGATTGCGCGTTGGCGAGGTTTTCCGAAACGATGCGCAGCCGCTCCGACTGGGCGGTGAGCCCTGTAGCGGCGACCTTCAGTGCGGTGGAGAGCGGATCCATGCGGGTTAACCCTTCGACGCCAGCATCGTCATGCGGTTGAACACCTTGACGATCGCTGTGTTGAGCTCGAACGAGCGGCGAACATCGCCGGCATCGATGAGCTCATTCTCGAGCACGACGCTGTTGCCCGAAGGGAGCACGGCGGCGCCCTGCTCCTCGCGTGACCGGACGGCGACGGCCTCTGCCCCGGCACCGCCGACGAGATGATTCGGCTGAGTCGCCTGCATGGCGACGCGATTGCCGTCGAGCACCTTCGCGAACGGCTCCACTTCGAGTGCGTGATAGCCGGGCGTATTGACGTTGGCGATATTGCCGGCGATCGCCGACTGACGGACCGACAGCCACTGCGCCTGCTTAGTGGCCAGATCGAACAGATTCACTTGCATCTGCGCTTCCCCGAGGACGGACGTTAATAGAGTATTAAGTCAGTCTTGCGCGGGCCTTGCGCGAGGGTGAAGCGGCCCTGCCCTTCTTCGCCAACGTCGCGCACGTCACGTACCCCTCAACCGTCTCGGCGCTTTAGCGCCGAGACGGTTGAGGGGTCTGCAGGGCGCTGCTTTGCCGGAAAAAGGCCTTGCACCCTCTCCTACGGCGTCATCTCAATGACGCGGTCGTTCGACGTCACGAGCACCCATTTGCCGCCGCGCTCCTCTATGCTGGAGACGCGGCTCGAATCCGGCAGGAGCGAGCCTGGCTGGACGACCCACAAGCCGGCATCGTCTCCGATCATGGCGCGGCCATTGGCGACATGCACCAGCCTGAACTGCTGGGCGTCCGTGGGGAACGGCTGCTCGTCCAGCCCGGGAGCAGCGTCGTCGCCGCCCTTCTTGCGCAATGCCGTGCCCGTCGCGAGAGGGTCGAGCTGTATGAGCGGTAGCTTTCCGATACCGATGGGCATGCCCATGCGCATCGCTTGCGATCCGATGGGCTCGGCGACCGGCGGCGCGCGACCTTCGAGCTTCACCGCGGGGAAACCGAACTTGTCCTGGTTGAGGAAGATGTACCAGGGGAAAAGCGCGCAGATCAGGCCGAGCGCAACCCCGAGTGCCGCTATCGTCATGTCGCTCGACCGCTCTGCCTGCGACGAGCCTTTCGGCTTGGCGGAACGGAAGCGAAAGCGAAGCTTCTGCGGCGCGGCAGGGAGACCGCCGGGACGCCGAGGCTTGTCCTCTATCTCGCGCTTACGCCTGAACAACGGCATTCGGTCGCTCCTTGTTCTTCAGGTGTCGTGCAAGATCGCCGAACGCGTCACGAGACGCGCCATCCCTCGGCGATTGGCTGAGCGCTTCATAGATCAGGGGCACCTGGCGCACGGCCATATCGAGCTCGGGGTCGACGCCCGGCTGGTAGGCGCCGAGCAGGCGAATGTCACGCGTGTCCTCGAAGCGGGCGATCATGGCGCGCAGGCGCGTTACGAGAACCCGCTCGTCGTCGCTCCAGGCCTTGGGCGCCAGGCGTGAGATCGAAGACAGCGGATTGACCGGCGGGTAGCGCCCCTGCTCCGCGATGGAGCGGTCGAGCACGACGTGACCGTCGAGAATGCCGCGCACCGAATCGGCAACCGGGTCGTTGTGGTCGTCGCCGTCGACAAGCACGGAGATGACGGCGGTGATGGATCCCGTGCCGATCGCGCCGGGGCCGGCGCGCTCCAGGAGTTTCGGGAGATCCGTGAAGACCGAGGCCGGGTAGCCGCGCGCGACGGGATGCTCACCCGACCCCGTCGCGACTTCCCGTAGGGCATGCGCGAAGCGCGTGATGGAATCGAGGACCAGGAGCACACGGTCACCGCGGTCGCGAAAGTGCTCGGCGATGCGCATCGCTGTGCCCGGGGCATGCTTTCGCATCATCGCGCTTTCGTCGCTGGTCGCCACGACCGCGACGGTCTTCGCCATGTTCTTGTGTCCGATCGTATCTTCGAGGAATTCGCGGACTTCGCGGCCGCGCTCGCCGACGAGCGCAACGACGACCGTGTCGAAGGCGTCGGCCGAAGCAAGCATGGCAAGCAGCGTCGATTTGCCGACGCCCGAACCCGCGAAGACGCCGATACGCTGGCCGAAGCAGAGGGGCGTGAATATGTCGATGACACGCACCCCGGTCTTCAGCGCCATGCCGACCCGCTCGCGGTTTAGCGCTGCAGGCGTTCCGGCAGGCAGGCTCTCGCCGCGCATAAGGGTGGGACCGGAATCGATCGGCCGTCCCAGCGCGTTGAGGACGCGACCACGCCACGAGACGTCCGGCGCGACGCTGAAGGGGCCGCGGTTGAAGACGGGATCGCCGACCCCGGCGTCAGCACTATGCTCGAACGGCGCCACAAGGACGAGGTCCGCGCTTATCTGAACGATCTCGCCGGCGCGTGAACCGCCCTGCGATCTGTGCTCGACGACATCGCCGAGCCGCGCGCTTTGCGACAGGCCGCGCACCCGGTAATGCGTCGCGGAAATTTCGGTGATCCTGCCGCCCGCGCGGACCAGCGTGCGACCGTCGGAGAATGCCTGCCATATACGCTCGAGCGCCAGAAGCGCTTCGCCTTGTCCGGCAGGCGCCGTCTGCCTCACCGGTACAGGCGATTGCGTCGTCATCTAAGAGCCCGGACTACTGATTGCTGCCAAGTGTTTTGACGGCGTCGTCGAAGGTCGTTTCGGTGTCGCGCGTCATCGCCATCGCGTTCTCGAACGAGCGCTGCACCATGATCAGCCTCGTCATTTCGAGCACCGGATTGACGTTGGATTCCTCGACGAAGCCTTGCGCCACGCCGACATCGACACGGTCCACGATCGGATCCGGCTCGCCTGCCGGAATCACGCCCGAATTGCCGAAGCGGTTGAAGTTCGGCCCAGGATTGTAGGCGAAGAGCCCGATCGCGCCGACGAGCCGTCCGTTCTGGCGGATAGTGCCGTCGCGGCTGGCTTCCGGCGGGCCGTTCAGCGGGTCGAGCTGGATCGGCGCGCCGCCGGCATCGAGCACCGGATAGCCTTCATGGGTGACCAGCTGTCCGGCATCCGTCAGGGTGAAGCGGCCGTCGCGCGTCATCACCGTGCCGGCCGGCGTTTCGATTCCGAACCAGGCATCGCCCTGTATCGCGAAGTCGAACGGGTTTTGCGTCTCGCGCAATCCTCCGGCCTTCGGGGAGAGATAGGTATCGCCGGGAGAAGCGAACGATACCGAGTTGGGGCCGGCCCCCGAAACGATATCCTTGAACTTCACCTCCGTAGCTCGGAAGCCCACCGTCGACATATTGGCGACGTTGTCGGCGATGGTCGTGAGGCGCTTGTCGAGGGCGACCTGCGCGGAAAGGGCAACGTAGAGACCGTCTTGCATGCGGGGTTCAGCGCTTCATGTTCTGCAGGGTGAGCAGGAGATTGGTCGAGATACCGGCTTCCGTCGGCCGAGCGAACAGCACGCTGGCCGAAGCCTGGGTCGGCGTGCTCGGATTCTTGATTTCCCAAAGCGCCGTGAAGCGCGTGAGGAACTTGCCGAGCTTCTCGGGATCCTGGAGATCCGCGATGTCGAGCTTCTTCTTGAAATAGGCGACCTGGTGGTCGATGTCGGCTGTGGCAAAGGAGTCGGGCACCCCGAGCGCCGTATAGAGGACCTGCCTCAACGCCTTGTCGCTCAGCATGCTGTAGAATGATTTGATCCCCGGCGCGTTGCGCTCGAAGTAGAGGGCGAGCTGGACGCCCTGGTTCTGCTGGCCGGCATTCTCCTCCAGCGTCTGGCGCACATATTTGTCGACCGCCACCTTTTGGACCGGGTTGTAGGTGGTCGTGTTTTCACCCAGTTCCTGGAAGTTGAAAGCGGAGACGAAAGCCTTGTAGCGCACGTCGCCCGATTTGTTGGCGGGGCTGTTCGGATCACTCAGACCGCCTTCGAGAAGCTGGCGGACATGGTCCTTGGTCTCATTCGCGGGGTTGATGCCGTACGCCTTCAAGGCATATGCCACGAGCCTGTCGTTCTTCAGGAAGTCATCGATCGACTTCACCTTGACGATATTGGCGAGGTAGTAGTTCGTCTCGGTCTTTACCGCCTCCGAGTTCGGATCGACGCCTGCAATGGTCGCCTGCGTGGCGTAATTTGCGGTCACCTCCTGCTGGGCTTTCACGTAGGAGGTCGTTTGCTCGCCATTGGCCGCGAAGTTGTAAGTCTTGACGAATTCCGCATACCGCTTGTCGGTGAGCTTGTTGGCGAAGCTGTTGGGATCGGAAACGCCCCCCTTCATCGCCTTGACCATGAACGCCTTGGCGTAGGTCATGTCTTGCAGGCCGAACGCCTTCATTGCGTAGCTGAACAGCCGGTAGTTGTTGACGAAATCGTCGACCGATTTCACCTTCGTGATGTTCTCGAGATAATAAGCGGTCTCGCGATCGACCACCGGCTGCTTCTCGACGCGACCAAGAGCTTTCGGAAGATCCCTCATGATCAGCTGATAACTCGTATAGGTATCGAGCACGCGCAATCCTCCGGCCATTCGGACTGTGTGAGAATAGGCCGAATTCCTTGCGCGAAACTGAAGGGACGAAAACCGGGCTGTCTTGCGCCTGCATTCAAGCCTCACACAAGGCACGCACGTTAACCAATTTCGACAGGCCATCCACGAAAGGTGTGCAGGTGGGAATCCTTATCGGTATCGTCGTGACACTCGGCTGCGTGCTTGGGGGCTTCATGGCCATGGGCGGCCACCTGCACGTGCTGATGCAGCCATGGGAGGCCGTGATCATCTGCGGCGCAGCGCTCGGCTGCTTTCTGGTCGCCAATCCGATGTCGACCGTCAAGGATGCCGGCAGGGGTATCATGGAAGCGTTCAGGCAGGCCGTGCCGAAGGAGCGCGACTATCTCGAGACGCTCGGCGTCCTGCACAGCCTTATGCGTGAGCTCAGGACCAAGTCGCGCAGCGAGGTCGAGGCGCATATCGACAATCCCGAGGAGTCGGCCATCTTCCAAGCCTTCCCGACAATCCTGAAGAACCGCGACCTCACCAATTTCATCTGCGACTATTGCCGCATCATCATCATCGGCAACGCCAGGCCGCACGAGATCGAGGCGTTGATGGACGAAGAAATCCACACCATCCGCGCCGACAAGCTGAAGTCGTACCATGCGCTGGTGCAGGTCGGCGATGGGCTGCCGGCGCTCGGCATCGTCGCGGCTGTTCTCGGCGTGGTCAAGGCGATGGGCGCGCTCGACCAATCCCCCGAAATCCTCGGCGGGCTGATCGGTGCGGCGCTCGTCGGTACCTTCCTCGGAATTTTCACATCCTATGCGGTGGTCGGCCCGATCGCGGCCAAGATAAAGATGGTCCGCGACAAGCAGAACCGCCTCTACATCATCGTCAAGCAGACGCTGCTCGCCTACATGAACGGATCGCTGCCGCAAGTCGCAATCGAGTTCGGGCGCAAGACGATCTCGGCCTATGACCGTCCGACCATCGATGCCGTCGAGCAGAGCACGCTGAACACAGGCGCTGGCGACGCCAAGAAGGCTGCCTGATCTATGGCCGAAGTCGAACAGCCCGGTTGCGTGAAGCGATGAGCAGCCCCGCGGAATCCCGCAACTTCATCGTCGAGCGCCTCGTCGGCGAAACCGGCGAGCCCGACCGCGTCATCGAAGCCGCACGCGCGCTGGCCGAGCGCGCGGTGCCTGCGGTGCTGGCCTCGCTCAACGACGGACTCGCCTCTCCCGTCAATATCGACGTGAGCAAGGTCGAGCTCGCCCGGATGGCGAAAGCGCGCCCGCAAGGTCCGACCAATCATGCAATGACGATCGCGCCTTCGGACTCCTCGCCCGATGCGATGATGATGCTGATCGACGCCGACGCGATCGCGATCGTCGTCGATGCGCTGTTCGGAGGAGACCCAGACCTCCCTTTCACGCCGATCAAACGAAGCCTGTCACCGACGGAGACGAGTGTCGCCGGCTTGGTCTTCAATAAGCTTGCCGAGGCGGTGAACGGGTCCGGCACCCGCGCATTCAACATCCGTTTCCCGCTGCCTCCGGCAATCACCGGCACGGAAATGGCGAAGCACATCATTCGCGACGGCCCGGCAGTGCGCATCGATTTCAGCATCTTCACCGGAGGCGGTTCGGGTAGTTTGAGCCTCGTCATGCCGCAGCGCGTTCTGCTGAAGCATCGCGGCGATACGGTGCAGGCCAAGAGCGACGAGCATGGCGCCACCTGGGGCGAGCGGCTCGGTGAAGAAGTGATGCGCTCGGCAGTGAGGCTCGAGGCGACCATGCCGCTACCCAAGATGACGCTCGGGGAGATCGCCGCTCTTCGTGCTGGGCAGGTGATCGCCATCGACCCGGCTGCGCAGTCGCGTGCGCTGCTTTCGGCTCGCAAGCAGACCTTGTTCGTGTGCGAGTTCGGCAAGCTGGGCCAGAACTACACAGTCCGAGTAAGACATGCTTACGATGCTGCTCAGGAATTCATGGACGGGCTCTTGCCCACCTGAATCGGCATGCGAGATGGAGATGAAAGATGAGCGAGCGCAATCCCGTCCCGACTGACGACATCCAGGAGGAGCAGCTCAATCGCGCTATCGAGGAATTGCGGGGCGCGCTCAGCGAAGGCGCGTCGTCCATGTCGGCAGGCGGGGGCAACGCCAGCGTCATCATGAACATTCCGGTCGACGTGCAGATCGTGCTCGGCAGCGCCGAAATGCCGGTATCGGAGCTGATGGCGCTGCAGAAAGGGTCGACGGTCGCCCTCAACCGCAGGATAGGCGAGGCTGTTGACGTCGTCGTCAACGGACGCAAGATCGCCAAAGGCGAGATTACGGTGCTGGAGAACGATCCATCGCGCTTCGGCATCCGACTGACCGAAGTGATCACGGCAAAGCCGGTCTGATGACGAGGGCGCTTAGGCAATTGGCAAGAGGTAGCCTGCCGTGACGACCGCTCTCGCTCTCACGCGCCCTCAGAAGGCTGCGGCGATCCTCGTCGCAATGGGCAAGCCGTCCGCCAGCAGGCTTCTCAAATTCTTCAAGCAGGAAGAATTGCGCGCACTGGTGGATGCAGCGCGCATGCTGCGCACGATTCCCCAGAGCGAGCTCGAAAGGATCGTCGCCGAATTCGAGGCGGAATTTACGGAAGGGGCGGGCCTGCTCGATTCCGCCGACACGATGGAGCGGATGCTCAACGAGTCGCTCTCACCGGAAGAGATGAACGCGCTGATGGGCGTCGAGACGGAGCAGGAAGCCGACGCGCCTCCGCCGATCTGGCCCGACGTCGAGAAGCTCGAATCCGCCAGGCTCGGCGCATTCCTGGCCGGCGAGCATCCCCAGACGGCCGCCGTGGTTCTCTCCAAGCTCGCCCCGCAGGCTGCCGCCAATGTGCTGCTCACGCTGGAGAAGTCGTCACGCGGCGAAATCATCAAACGCATGATGACCATGGCGAACGTGCCGGACAGCGCGGTCAGGATCGTCGAGGATCAGATCCGGGCACGGCTGCTCGTCGAGAATGCGGTAAAGGACATGTCGGCGGGCCAGGCACGTGTCGCCAACGTCCTCAACGAGCTCGAGAAGGACAAGCTCGAAGAGATGATGCGGGACCTCGAAGCCTCGGGGGCAAGCGACCTCGACGGCATCCGGGCACGTCTCTTCGCCTTCGAGGACATATTGCTACTCACGCAGAAGGCGCGCGTGACGCTTTTCGACGGCATCTCGACCGAATTGGTCACGCTCGCCTTGCGCGGCGCCGAGCCCGCAATGACGGAATCCGTGCTTTCCTCGATCGGCGCGCGCTCGCGCCGCATGATCGAAGCCGAGCTCGCGACCGACATCGGCAATATCAGCAGCGACGACATTTCGCGGGCGCGCAAGTCGATCGCGTCGGCCGCCATCAGGCTTGCGGGCGAAGGAGCCTTCGAGCTGCCTTCCACCCAGAAGCAGGACGCTGCCGCCTGATCATCTCCCTCGCGAACCGTGTGACGCATGGCCGAGTCTGACGACAAGGAAAGCAAAACCGAGGAAGCGACCGAGAAGAAGATCCGCGATACCATCGAGAAGGGTCAGCTTCCCCACTCGAAGGAGGCGGCGATCCTCGCCTCGTTCGCGGCGATCCTCGTCTTCACCGTCTTCTTCGCCAAGAACAGCGTCGTCGAGCTCGGCAGCTTCCTTTCAATCTTCATCGAAAAGCCAGAGGATTGGCCGATCGACACGGAGCTCGATGTCGTCAACCTGATGAGGACCATCTTCCTCGAAGTCGGCAAGACCATCGCCGCGATGATCATCCTTCTGGTCGTCGCCGGCGTTGCGGCTTCCGTGCTCCAGCACGTGCCGAGCCTGGTGCTCGATCGCATCACGCCAAAAATGTCGCGTATCTCGATCCGCCAGGGCTGGAAGCGGCTCTTCGGTCTGCAAGGCTTCGTGGAATTCCTGAAATCGCTCGGCAAGCTCGTATTCGCCCTCGCCTTCGTGATATTCGCCGTCAACGAGGCAATGCAGCGCCTGCTGCTCGGCATGATCACGCAGCCGGTCGCCTTCGGACTCGTGATCCGCGAGATCGCCATCAACATCCTTCTGGCGCTCACATTCGCCATGCTCATCATCGGCGCCGCCGATATCGTCTGGTCGCGCTTCTCCTGGCGTCGCGACCTGCGCATGACACGGCAGGAAGTGAAGGACGAGCTGAAGCAGAGCGACGGCGATCCGATCATCAAATCGCGCATGCGTTCGCTCGCACGCGATCGGGCGCGCCGTCGCATGATGGCGGCGGTGCCCCGGGCGACGCTGGTGATCGCCAATCCCACGCACTATTCGATCGCGCTGAAATATGTGCGCGAAGAGGACAATGCACCGGTCGTGCTCGCCAAGGGCGTGGACCTAGTTGCGCTCAAGATCAGGGAGATCGCCGAGGCGAACGGCATACCCGTTTTCGAGGAGGTGACGCTCGCCCGCTCCATGTACAAACAAGTTTCGGTTGATAGCGTCATTCCGCCCCAGTTCTACCAGGCGGTCGCCGAGCTGGTGCGCGTCGTCTACGCAAAACAGGGCGGGCCGCGACAGGTGCAGAGACAGACATGAATCGGCAAGCGTTTTCCGCAGATCGCGAAGTCGTCGTCGCCAATGCGATCAAGGAGGTCGTGAGCGAGCTGCGCATGGTCGATGTCAGCGACTACGTCGCATTCATTCGCATGGGCCATTTCGCCAATGTCTCCGATCTTGTGGATTCGGCCGCCGAACGCTTCTTCATGCCGGGCACGATCAGGCTCGGCCATGGCGGCGAGGCGCATCTTGCCTGGAGCGGCGAGCCGAAGATCGTCCTCGACCTGGAGCTCCGCCCGCGTGGCGCAACCGTCTATTTCACGCTCGCGATGAGCGCCGAGACGGCATCGATCGATGTCAACTACGTGGCCTTCGAGAACGCGGCTGGCACGCCGGCTGAGAACACCGCTTTCCTCGCGACGGCGATCGAGCAGTCGAAGATAAGGAAGGGCAGTAGGGCAGTAGGGCAGTAGGGCAGTAGGGCAGTAGGGAAAGAATGCCCGAAAAGATCGATTCGTATAGAGATCTTGTCGTCTGGCAGCAGGCGATGGACTTAGCTGTAGCTATCTATCAGGCGACAAGAAACTGGCCGAAGGACGAGCTTTACGGACTGACCTCGCAAGTCCGTCGTGCCGCGACTTCTGTTCCGGTCAACATCGCTGAAGGCTATGCCCGCGAGAATCGCGGTTCGTATCAGCAGTTCCTTCGAATCGCGCAAGGCTCGTTGAAGGAGCTCGAGACGCATTTGCTGATTTCGCAGCGTGTAGGCATCGCTTCTTCGGAAACCGTCAAACCGCTGATGACGCACAGCGAAAGCGTCGGCAAACTTCTCAGGCTTCTAATCCGTAGGCTCTCGAGCGGGTAACCCTACTGCCCTACTGCCCTACTGCCCTACTGCCCTACTCAATCAATCCCAGCCTCAGCGCCTTCGCGACCGCATGCATGCGGTTCACCGCATTGAGCTTCTGAGCGGTGTTGGTGAGGTATTGGTTGGCGGTATGAACCGACAGGCCAAGCTCGGCGGCGATCTCCTCGCTGGTCAACCCGTTCGCGGTGAGGGTCAGGCATTCGAGCTCGCGCTTGGAAATTGCCGGACTGCTACCGCCGTCGACCGGCCTCAGCCGCGTTACCGCGGCGAACAGCGCGAAACAGCGCGCATGCGTCTCGAAAAGCAAGCCGTTGTCGATCGTCACGTCGTCGCCGGTAAAGATCACCACGCCGGATTGGCCGCGATCTGCATGGACGGGAAAGACGATGCCCGACATGTCATGCGGGCCGCTGATAGGACCCTCGCACCATTCCAGTGCGTGAAAGGACGCATGGCTGGCTGCTTCCGGTCCTGACGACCACCATAGCGGCACGGTGGAAAC
Organism: Mesorhizobium sp. BAC0120; assembly: GCF_033542235.1. NCBI lineage: Bacteria > Pseudomonadati > Pseudomonadota > Alphaproteobacteria > Hyphomicrobiales > Phyllobacteriaceae > Mesorhizobium > Mesorhizobium sp. BAC0120. Next base: position 219,589 of record NZ_JAWRCU010000010.1, read on the forward strand.
GCTGATGCGGCAGGCAATATCATCTGCCAGGCAGGTCGCGACCAATCTCGAAACAGCCGACTGAGTCGGAAAATCGGCATCGAAGCCGTGTATCAGCCGCCGCTTCTCCTCAGGCGGGCCGAGGAACAGCAGCATAAAGCCGGATGCGTTGATATCGATCGCGATCCAGCGGCAGCGGCGCACCGCATCCGCCATCGTTGTGGTGTGATGCGTATCCCCCGCCGGTCGCGTCGCGCCGAACGGGTTTGCGTGCCCTTGGCTGGGCGTCCCGACCCGGCGCAGGTTCGACCGGCCTTTCATATGATACCGCTCCTGATCGCCGTGGCCATTGCCATGGCCCTGTTCTTCGCCTGAAACTTCCGGATCGCGTGGGTGACGTAGCTGTTCACCGTGTTCGACGACACACCCAGGATCATCGCCACGTCGTCGGTGGTTTTTCCGGAGGAGACCCAATAGAGGCATTCGCGCTCGCGCTCGGAGAGCGGGTTCTGCATGGCTGCGGCGGCGAGGATCTCGGGCACCTGCGACAGCGCATAGGTCGCGAGCATCTGAGCCCGGGGCAGGCGCTCCGCGTCGATGCTGTCGGCCTCGGCCGCCGAGAACAGAACGAAGTAGCGGCGCCTCCCGACATGTACCCTGAGGCTGAATATCTCGGCATGGCCGAGTACGTCGAGGAGCCTGGCCTGCTCGCCGCTGATGAGTTCCGGCATGTCCGGCGAGCGGCTGCACTCGAGGGAGCTGGCGCGACCGCCGGGCGGGACTGTCAGCCCGCTCTCGACGAGGTTTATGATGAACTCGTGGCCGATCAGCCTGATCGCGTCGTAGACCCAGTTGGAGGCGATGATGCGGAGCTCCGGGCGCTCGTGGCCGCTGACGACGGCCACCAGCATGTAGCTGCCGGCACCGATCTCGTCGCAAAGCTGCATGAAGAAGCCTGTGACATCAGCGCGTGACGTCAGTCCTTTCCCCAAATCCACGGCTTGGTCGTTTGTGGCGAGCCCGGCCATTCCCCAAATCGCCCCGAATCCCTATGCAGTCCGGATGCGCCTGAAGCACCCGAACCAGCAAAGCTTCAACTTTCACGAAAACGCGCCGCCCCGACGCGAAGTACTAACGATCCCTGAATCCGCCGAGCCTTCGCGAAACCTTCCGCGCCCTGTCCGACCTGCTGCCGGAACAACAAGGATTTAGGTGGTTCGTCGAGCCTGACCGACCCGGCTGATTCGCGCTTACTGTAACCGCAGACGAATCGGACCGTAAATAGCTAAATACGTGGAATCGCTCATTGAATCCGGCATCAACGGCGAAATTTGGAGCTAAGTCATTGTTCGAGAATCGCTTCTCGGCACTTGCCTCTTTTGGAATTCCGGTTCAATTGCCTGAATGTTGGAGAGACGGTAGGCCTGATAGCGGAGGAATTCATTCATGAAACGGTCTCGCGTCAATGAAATCATCAGGGAGGCGGACGCCTTCATCCGCTCGTTCGGCTACGTCATGCCGCCCTTCGCCTACTGGTCGCCGCAGGAGCTAAGGGAAAGGCGCCCGGCTGGGATCGTCGACGTAAGGCTGGGCTGGGACATTACCGACTACGGCCGGGGCAAATTCGACGAGCTTGGATTGTTCCTCTTCACGGTGCGTAACGGCCGCGCCGAAGATCTCGCCCGCGGGAAGGGCATGCTCTATGCCGAGAAGATCATGATCTCGCGGAAGGACCAGCTCTCGCCGATGCACCGGCACGCCATCAAGGCCGAGGACATCATCAACCGCGGCGGCGGCAAACTCGTGCTCGAACTGTTCATGCCGGCGGCCGACGGCGGCATCGACCGCCAGGCGGAAGTCACCGTGCCGACTGATGGCGTCATCCGCAAGCTGCCCGCTGGCGGCCTGCTGAAGCTCGATCCAGGCGAAAGCGTCACACTGCTTCCCGGCGTCTGGCATGCCTTCTGGGGCGAGGGCGCGGACGTGCTCATCGGCGAGGTGTCGACTGTCAATGACGACCTGACCGACAACATCTTCGCCGAGCCGATCGGCCGTTTCTCCGAGATCGAGGAGGACGAAGAGCCCCTGCACCTTCTGGTCTCTGATTACGACCACTGGCTGAGGTAAGGGGTTCCAGGAAATTGGGTTTGGCGCGGCGCCGGTGCCCCCTCCCCCTTGTGGGGAGGGATTCAGGGTGGGGGTGCCTCACGATTACCCTGCAGGGTTAGCTGCGGCGAAACTCCGGCTTGGATTGGCGCGCCTCGCACCCCCACCCTGACTCCCTCCCCACAAGGGGGAGGGGGTCGTCAGCGTCGCGCCTTACGATCGCTAAGGGCTGCCTGCGACGGGCTTCGGCCAATCTCCGCCGCTACGCCACAGTCCACAGCGCCTTCGCTGCGAGCTTCCGGCCGGTGGCCCTCAACACGCCATGGGCGCCGTCGAGCGCGCCGGGCTCGAGCTCCAGCGCCAGGAAGCGGTGCCGCTCGTACGGACCGGGCATCGAAAGCCGGCCGGTCTTTTCGGCCGAAAAGCCGAAGCGCGCGTAATAGGGCGCATCGCCGACAAGCAGGATTGCCGAGTGGCCGAGCCGGCGCGCCTCCTCGACCGCATGCCGCATCAGCTCCGAGCCGATGCCGGCGCTTTTCAGCGCAGGATCGACGGCAAGCGGACCGAGCAGCAATGCCGGCCGGCCGTCTCTGCCTGCCGCGACATTCCACAGCCGCACGGTTCCGACCAGGCGGCCGTCCACGTCCCGCGCGACGAAAGCCAGTCCCTCCGATGGCTTGCGGCAGCGGCGCAGCTTCTCCGACGACTTGCGCTTGCGGCCTGGGCCCATGGCGCGGTCGAGCAAGGCTTCCCTGGCCGCAACATCGCCGACGACTTCGGCGGTGACGACGAAGGCCAGGCCACCGCCGATCTCCCCCCTTGTGGGGGAGATGTCCGGCAGGACAGAGGGGGCAACGTAGAGCGCTGGTCTTGTGGACCTGCAGCATTGAATACCTGAAAAGCCGGCGGGACAGCGCCCCCCTCTGGGCTGCCGCCCATCTCCCCCACAAGGGGGGAGATTGGCCAATCGCCAATGCCGGCGTTCTCAAGCTGGGTTGCCAGGTTGTCCATTTCGTTGATCCTTCACAGGCGGAGGTGTTTTCCACGAGCGAACCCGTCGCCGGCAGGACGCCGGCGAGCGGGGTGATCCGACAGCTCTTGCGAACTGTCAGATCACGTAGGATCGGAGCGGCTCGAAGCCGTTGAAGGCGACCGAGGCGTAGGTGGTCGTATAGGCGCCCGTTCCCTCGATCAGCACCTCGTCGCCAATCGTGAGCGACAGCGGCAGCGGGTACGGCGTCTTCTCGTACATGACGTCGGCCGAATCGCAGGTCGGGCCCGCGAGCACGCAGGGCGCCTTCTCGTCGCTGTCGCGCGCGGTCACGATCGGGTAGCGGATCGCCTCGTCCATGGTCTCTGCGAGACCACCGAACTTGCCGATATCGAGATAGACCCAGCGCACATTGTCGTTGTCGGCCTTGTTGGAGATCAGCACGACTTCCGACTTGATGACGCCGGCATTCCCAACCATGCCGCGGCCCGGCTCGATGATGGTCTCGGGCAGAGCATTGCCGAAGTGCTTCTTGAGCGCCGAGAAGATCGCGCGGCCATAGGCTTCCGCCACCGGCACGTCCTTCAGGTAGCGGGTCGGGAAACCGCCGCCCATGTTGACCATCTTCAGGACGATGCCTTCCTCGGCAAGCCGGGCGAAGACGCGCTTGGCATCGCTGAGCGCACGGTCCCAGGCCGAGAGGTCGGTCTGCTGCGAGCCGACATGGAAGGATACGCCGTAGGCGTCGAGGCCGAGCTTCTTCGCATGGCGCAGCACATCAACGGCCATCGCCGGCACGCAGCCGAACTTGCGCGACAGCGGCCACTCGGCGCCCTCGCCATCGGTCAAAACGCGGCAGAACACACGCGTGCCGGGCGCAACGCGCGCGATCTTCTCCACCTCCTCCTTCGAGTCGACGGCGAAGAGACGGATGCCGAGCTCATAGGCGCGCGCGATGTCGCGCTCCTTCTTGATCGTGTTGCCGTAGGAGATGCGGTCGGACGTGGCTCCGGCCTCGAGCGCCATCTCTATCTCGGCGACGCTCGCCGTGTCGAAGGACGACCCCATAGAGGCAAGCAGGCGCAGGATCTCGGGCGCAGGGTTCGCCTTCACCGCATAGTAGATCCTGGAATCAGGAAGCGCCTTCTCGAAGGCGCGAAAATTGTCGCGCACGACGTCGAGGTCTACGACGAGGCAAGGCCCGTTTGGACGTCGGGTTGCGAGGAAATCGAGGATGCGTTGAGTTGCCATCGGTCTCTCCAAGGCGCGGGGTACACCGCGCTTCAGTAAGGCTGCGCGACACGGGATCCCTCCCCGGCGGTTCGCGCGGTGGACAAAGGCGGGACAACGATCGCATGGAACCAGCCGGTGGAGACCCCGGAACCATGAGATGCCGTCTCGCGGCGATGAGCAGAAGCCTTGCGGCTTAAGCTCGCTTTGTCTGCCTCAGCTTTGGATTGGATGGACCTCTCCGCACTGCCGGCAATGAAGGTGTGCCTCTTTAGTAACCCCGGTCTATGGACAACCGGCTGACACCAGAAAGGCCCGCACCGTCGTTGCTTCAAGACGTCCTCGGATCGGCGGTTGGCCGCTGAACCGACCGGGCTCGTTACTTCCCGGGTACCGTCCCGATTGCCTCGCCATTTCGAGGTTCGGGGGACGCCCACAGGCACGTGCGACTTTGGGCATGCGCGATATAAGGGCGGACGGCTTCACAATCAATTAAAAACTCGCCCCAGCTTGAAAAAATGCGATCACTGAACAAAGCTGGAAAGATCGTTTCCGGGGCTTGAACGATGTCGAACCAAAGAGTGGGCACGCGCGATCGCTTGAACGCATTCCTCGACTTGGACCAAGTGCCTGTTCTGTCGAAGGAATCCGGCCTGCTTGCAGGGCTCAGGCTTGGCGTGAAGGACATCTTCGACGTACTCGGCTACAGGACAGGCTGCGGCAATCCCGAGAAATTTGCGGAGGCAAAGCCTGCGTCGCGGACGATGCCTGCCGTGAAGACACTGCTCGAAGCCGGCGCGCGATTCGCCGGCAAAACGCAGACCGACGAGCTCGCCTATTCGCTCATGGGAATCAACGTGCACTTCCCGTCTCCCGTCAACCCGGCCGCGCCCGATCGCGTGACCGGCGGCTCCTCCTCCGGCTCGGCCGCCGCCGTCGCCGGCCGGCTCGCCGATATCGCGGTCGGCTCCGACACCGGTGGCTCGATCCGTGCGCCGGCAAGCTTCTGCGGCCTGATCGGCCTGCGCAGCACGCATGGCCGGATCCCGCTCGACGGGGCAATGCCGCTCGCTCCCTCATTCGACACATTCGGCTGGTTTGCCGAGGACATCGAGGCCTATGAGGCGGTCGGGCGTATCCTGCTCGGCCGTGACCCGCATCGCAGCGCTCTCAAGCGGCCCATCGTGATCGCGCGGCTCGATGCCCTCGTGCTCGGCAAGGACGAGGCTGGGGCATACGAGCGCTCCAGGAACATCGTCCGCAGCGTGACCGGCGAGGAGACGCTGGAATCGCCCTTTCATGCGAGCATCGACGAGCTCTACTGGTGCTTCCGCAGGCTGCAGGCGCGCGAGGCATGGAAATGCCATGGCGAGTGGCTGAAGGCGAAACCCAGACAGCTCGGCCCCGACACCAAGGACCGATTCGATTTCGGTGCGACGGTCGACGACAAGATTGTGCATGCCGAGGCGGTGCGCCGGATCGCTTTCCGCGCCGAGCTTGCCGAGCTGCTCGGCAAGGATGGCTTTATCGTCATGCCTACCGTGCCAGGCGCCGCGCCGCTCAAGGACGCTACACGCGAAGACATGCAGGCCTATCGCGAGCGAGCGCTGAGGCTGCTCTGCCTTGCGCCGCTCTCGGGCTTCCCGCAGATCACGCTGCCGGTCGGCGAGGTGCACGGCGCGCCGTTCGGCCTCTCGCTGCTCGGTCCGGCCGGCAGCGACATCGCGCTGATCAGGCTCGGCCGGCGCATTCTCGATGCTGCAAGACGGGAGGAAAATTGATGGATACGCTAACCCGGATGCGTGCCTTCATCGACGTCGTGGAGGCCGAAGGCTTCTCGGCCGCCGCCCGCAAGATCGGCCGCTCCAAGGCGCTGCTCTCCAAGTATGTCCGCGAGCTGGAGGATGAACTCGGCGCGCTGCTCCTCAACCGCACCACGCGGCAATTCTCGCTGACCGAGGCCGGACATACCTACTACAGGCGGGCGACGGAGATCGTCCGGGAGATCGACAATCTTGCCGACTCCGTGCGTGAATCGTCGGGCGACGTGCGCGGGCGTATCAAGCTCTCCGCCCCGCGCACTTTTGCCGACGCGCCAATCGGGCGCTCGCTCATCGACTTTGCCCTGGAACATCCTGACATCGTGCTCGAGATCGACCTCGACGATCGCTTCGTCGACCTCGTCGAGGAAGGCTTCGATCTCGCGATCCGCATCACGCGGCTGGAGAGCTCCTCGCTGATTGCGCGCCGGCTCGCGCCTTTCTCGATGCAGCTCTGCGCCTCACCCGAGCTGCTCGAGAAATATGGCGAGCCCCGACACCCGCGCGACCTGGCCGACAAGCCCTGCATCATCGACACCAACGGCCGCTGGCTCTCCAACTGGCCCTTTATCGGCGACGACAGCGAGCTGACGAGCGTGTCCGTCTCCGGTCCGATCGAGGTGAACAGTCCGATGGCTGCTCGGGCGGCGGCGGTAGCGGGCCTCGGCTTCGCCATCCTGCCCGGCTTCGTCGCGGCGGCCGATATCGAGCAGGGCAGGCTCATTTCCGTGCTCAACGACCGCATGCCCACGGGGGGAGGCATCTTCGCCGTCTACCCGCATCGCCGCTACCTCCCGGCCAAAGTCCGGGTGTTCGTCGACTTCCTGGTTCAGTGGTTCAAGAAATTCCCCTGTCCGGCCGAGCCGGCGGCAAAAGCGTCGGCGCGCGATACCGTCGCGACCGGCCCGCTCTAATTCGGCGAGCGGGTCCCAATTTCGCCCCGTTCCTGTAGCCTTTTGCAGCCACCAAAAACCGTGGGACAATCTTCAATTATGCGAATTCGCACGCGAACGGCGATGCTGGCTGTCGCTGTAATGTTGGCCACGACAGGCCCCGCCAGCGTGCATCCACATGTCTTCGCCGAGGCCCGTCTCGACGTGATGGTCAATCCCGACGAGACCGTGAAGGCGCTGCGCCATGTCTGGCGCTTCGACGACGTTTTTTCCTCGACCGTGCTGATGGAGTTCGACAAGAACTCCGACCTGAAGCTCGACGACAGCGAACTGGAGGAGGTGTCGAAGACGGTCTTTGATTCGCTGGCGGAGTACAATTACTTCCAACTCGTCACCGTCGACGGCAAGGACGTCAAGATGAAGCCGCCGGCGAAGCTGATGGCGAATTACGAGAACGACCAGTTGCTGATCCTGTTCGAATCGGAGCCGGCCGAGCCCTTGAAGCTTTCGGGCAAGATCGATTTCGGCATCTACGACCCGACCTTCTATACGGCGATCGACTTCACCGAGGACGACCATATGAGGGTCGATCCGATGCCGGCCGACTGCACGCGCGAAGTGATCCGGCCCGATCCCGATACGGCCATCGCCCAGAACCAGAAGACGCTGACCGACGCCTTCTTCAACGACCCGGCCGGCACCGATTTGAGCAAGATTTTCGCGACCAAGCTCGAGCTCAACTGCAAAGCCAAGAGGTGATCCCGTGAACAGGGCCCTGATCCGAACTGCGCTTGCCACGCTTGCCATTGCCCTTGCAGCGGCGCATTTCATGCCGCACGCACAGGCTCAGAGTTCGCTGGGGATCGGCACGAACGAGGCGACGCTGCCCTCGACCGGCGTGTTTGCCCACTGGTTCAACCTGATCAATTTCTATCAGCAGCAGTTCTATCGATCGCTGACCGGCGCTCTCAAGGCGATGCGCACCGACGGCAGCAAGCTGTGGCTGCTGGCCGGCCTTTCCTTCGCCTACGGCATCTTCCATGCCGCCGGACCAGGGCACGGCAAGGCGGTGATCTCGTCCTACATGCTCGCCAACGAGGTCGCGCTGAGGCGCGGCATACTGCTTTCCTTCATCTCGGCCTTCCTCCAGGCACTGACGGCGATCGTGTTGATGACGCTCGTCTTCCTCGTGCTGCGCGGCACATCGATTTCGATGACCGACGCGACATGGTTCCTCGAAGTGGCGAGCTATGCGCTTATCACGGCGTTCGGCGCCTGGCTGCTCTGGAAGAAGGTGGCGCCGCTATTCCGCGGCCGGCCCGCGCACAGCCTTTCGGCTGCTGCGCCCGCGCACCCGCACGGCCATGCGCATCACGATCACCATCACGATCACGGCGCGCATGACCATGAGCACGATCACGACGTTGACGATGATTCTGACCATGACATGCACGATCATGCACACCGCCATTCGGCTGAAACGCAAGCGGCCAGGGCAGCAGCAGTGCACCGGCATGGCGTCCACGACCACTCCCATGCCGATCACGACCACAGCGCTCACACGCACGCCGCCAATTCATCGACCTCGATTTTGACCGGGCTATCGCAGGCATTTCGCGGCCATTCGCACGATCATGATCACGTCCATGGCGACGGCGAGGTGTGCGAGACTTGCGGCCATTCGCATGCGCCCGACCCTGCTCTGCTTTCCGGCGATCGCTTCGACTGGAGGACGGCCTGGTCGGCCCTTGTCGCCGTCGGCCTCAGGCCCTGCTCCGGTGCGCTGATCGTGCTTTCCTTCGCTTTTCTCAATGGCCTGTGGGCCGGTGGCATCTTATCGGTGATGGCGATGGCAGTCGGCACGGGGATCACCGTTGCGATCCTTGCCACCATTGCCGTGACAGCCAAGAACTGGGCGGTAATGCTCGCCGGCAATGGCCGCATCGGCAGCCATATCCACACGGCAATCGAGATCCTCGGCGCAGCCTTCGTACTGGTCGTCGGGCTGCTGCTTTTGACGGCAAGCCTGACGGTATAGGAACGACGCCGCAGATACCCGTTCCGCCGTTGTGGGATTTCCCACAGCGTTCATGCGCAAGCCACCTATAGGTTGTTTGTCACAACGCGTCGTTCGCGCGGGGGACCAGCCTTGGGAGGCCCACAATGCACAATATTTCCTCCTCTGTTTCGTCAGATGGCGTTTCGCGCGACTTGTTCGTCTCCTTCGTGCGCGACCTGCTGGGCAGTTACCCCAACCCCGACGAGCAGCGGCGGCCGGGACCTTGGGACCCGATAGTTCGGGCGGCTTTGGCCCGAAGCGCAAGGTTTGGTCCGCATCCCGATCCCTGGCTGCTCTACATCATCGCCGAGCGGCATCCGGAGCTGTGGGACCTCTTTGGCGGCGACCCTCTGTCCTTGATGACCCTCAATCCGCAGCCTCTTCCGCCCCACATCGTCTTCGCCACGGCTCTTGCCGACGAACTCATGGAGCGCGCGGCGTTTGCTCAGGGGATCGCGGACTGGCTGCCGCAGCAAGGCGAGGAGCACGGCATCATCATCGTCGGCGGACGCGTGCTCCGTTATGTGGACGAGCTGTGCGGCAACAACTTCAAGCTCAAATTCCCAAGGCCTGTTCCGCCGCCACCGTGGTGGCGCGAGGAATTGAGTGGTAGCGATCTGGTGACGATGGGCGTCCGCTTCGAAAGCGCCGCCAAGCAATTCGCCGACGAGGCACTTGGACGCGCCTTCGGTCAGGCCAGCGAGAAGCTGGTCCAGGCCGGGATTGCGAGGTTCCAATAGGCCGCGTCTAGATCTTCCCGCCAAGCTCGTCCTCGATATGGGCGCGCACGATCTCGTCGAAGCTCTCCTCGGCCTTGAAGCCGAGTTCGCGCGCCCGGCTCGCGTTGAAACGCGTCGGCCAGTTCTGCACGATCTTCCAGATTGTCTCGTCGGGCTCTTCGCGGATGAGCTTGATGACGTCGTCGCCGGCGACGCGCCTGAGCGACTCGATCTGTTCTCCGACCGAAACGCCGACGCCGGGCATGGTGATGTTGCGGCGCGGACCGACGGCAGCGCCGTCGATCTCCGCCGCATGAACCAGGAATCCGATCGCGGAGCGGGGGCTCGCATGCGTGTGCACCACGCTCTTCGGCACCGGCAGAACCGCTTCAAGGCCGGCGAGCGGTTCGCGGATGATGCCGGAGAAGAAGCCCGACGCCGCCTTGTTCGGTTTGCCGGGCCGCACGCAGATGGTCGGCAGGCGGATGCCTATGCCATCGAGGAAGCCGCGCCGTGTATAATCGCTGAGGATCAGCTCGCCGATCAGCTTCTGGGTGCCGTAGGAGGTGAGCGGCGTCTGCTGGAAATCGTCATCGATGACATCCGGGAAAGGCGCGCCGAAAACGGCGATCGATGAGGTATAGACGACGCGCGGCCCGTAGCCTGCCAGTCGGATCGCGTCGAAGAGCGCCCGCGTCCCGTTGAGGTTGACGCGGTAGCCGAGATCGAAATTGGATTCCGCCTCGCCCGATACGACGCCTGCTAGATGAAAGACGATCGAGGGCCGTTTCTCGATCAGGGCGTCGACGATCCCCGGCATCGAGATATCTCCGACACGGGATCTTATCTTGATGCCCTGCGCCGGAGGCGCCAGCGCCGGAGTGACGTCGCTCAGGTCGAGCGCCGTGATGGGCCGACCAGCCAGTTTTCCAAGCTTGACCAGCCGCTCGGTGAGCTTGCGGCCGATCATTCCGGCCGCTCCCGTGATCAGTATTCGCATGTCAGTCTCCGCGCTGGCTGCGGGCGCGCAGCCAAAGAATGAGGAAGAACGCCGCCACGAACGCCACCGCGATGACGCCGGCCGCGACGGTGGAATATTCGCCGACAGCAAGCATGATGGTCGGCAGGTAAAAGGCAAGGATCCCGAAGCCGATCACGAAGATGGCCGCTGCGATAGCGGCGTTGCGGGTGCTCCTGTCCATCGGTTCTGCGGCCATCAGAGCGCGAAGCCGCCGTCGACCGACATCACCGTGCCGGTGCAAAAGGCGGACTCGTCCGCCGCCAGATAGACCGTGATCGGCGCGATCTCGGCGGCATCGGCAACGCGGCCCATCGGCTGGCGTGAGACGAACATCTCCAGCGCCTTTTCCTTGCTGCCCCATTCCTTGCCGAGCGTCTCGACACGGTCCTCCCATGACGGCGAGCGGAAGGTGCCCGGCGCGATCGCGTTGCAGCGAATGCCGTCACGGATGAAGTCGGCCGCGACCGACTTCGTGAGCCCGATGACAGCCGCCTTGCTGGCGCCGTAGGCGTAGCGGTTGGGAATGCCGCGGACCGACGACGCGCCAGACGAGATATTGACGATCGAGCATGTCTTGCCCGTTTGCTTTGCTCGCTCCAGCATGCCCGGCAGGAAGGCGCGGATCGTACGATGCATGGACTTGACGTTCAGGTCGAAGGAAAAGTCCCAGTCCTTCTCCGACGTGGTCAAAACCGTGCCGTGATGCACATAGCCTGCGACGTTGACGAGGATGTCGATCTTGCCGATCCTGGCCGCATAGGCCTCGACAGCCTCCGTGGACAGCACGTCGAGCTTTGTCTTGTCGGCGGCATGGAGTCCTTCCAGCTTGGCGGCGTCCACATCGGACGCATGGAGGATTGCGCCCTCGGCGAGGAACTGCTCGGCGATTGCCCGCCCGATTCCCTGCCCTGCAGCCGTGACGACCGCGATCTTGCCCTGCAACCTGCCTGTCATGCGTTTCCCCAAATTGCGCTGTTGGTTCAATGTGGATGAGCGAGCCCGGCGTCGGCGCAATGTCCATATTCCGGTTCGACGGTCGCGTGCGTGATGCTGAATTCTGTCGCGAGCCGAGCTTTCACCTCGCGTACCACGATATTGGAGTCGGCGCCCTCCGCAAGGCAAACATGCAATGTCGCCATGGTCCGCGAACCGTCGAGCGACCATAGATGCACGTGATGGATTTCGCGCAGACCCGCGATGTTCTTCACGAGGTCGCTTGCGATGCCCTCGCGGTCGAGTTCGGGCGGCGCGCCTTCGAGCAGCACATGGGCGGCGTCCCGCATCAGCCTCCAGGCCGAGCCAAGGATCAGCACCGCGACCAGCACGGAGAGGATCGGGTCCGCCGGCATCCAACCGGTCGCAAGTATGATCAAGGCCGCAGCGATCGCCGCGACGGAGCCGAGCAGGTCGCCCACGACATGCAGGATCGCGCCGCGCATGTTGAGGCCCTCACGGTCACCGCCGTGCAGCACGAAGAAAGCCGCGATGTTGACGCAGAGCCCAGCCGACGCGACCCACAGCATCGGGCCGGCGAGCACCTGCGTCGGCTCGATGAAGCGCACGACCGCCTCGTAGCAGATCCACAGCGCGATCGCGAAAATGGCGACACCGTTGGTATAGGCGACCAGCGTCTTCACCCGATCGAAGCCGTAGGTGAGCTGCGCATTGCCCGGGCGATCCGAGATCTTGAAGGCATACCAGGCGAGCAACAGCGATACCGTGTCGGTGAGCATATGACCGGCATCCGCCACCAGCGCCAGCGATCCTGTCAGCCAGCCGCCGAGCGCTTCAGCGACCATGAAGCCGCCCGTGAGGCAGGCCGCGATCAGAACCCGCGTCTTGTCGGTGCCGACATGGACGTGGCCCGGCCCGTGCTGGTGGCCATGCGAATGAGCTCCGTCGTCATGATCGTGGTTGTGATCATGGCTGTGGCTCGCATGATGGGAGGCGTTCGCCATGAACAGCCCTTCCTGTAACGAAATAACCTTTCACTCCAATGACTTACGAAAGTCTTCCAGCCGGCGCTTCTGGTTTCCGTCACTATCAAAATTGCCTGGATCGAGCCAGCCCTCATAGGCTTGCTTCACGGCCGGCCATTCCTTGTCGAGAATCGAATACCAGGCGGTGTCGCGGTTCTCGCCCTTGACGATCATATGCTGGCGGAAAATGCCTTCGAAGCTGAAGCCGAAGCGTTCCGCCGCGCGCTTCGACGGCTCGTTGCGATTGTTGCACTTCCATTCCCAGCGCCGGTAGCCCAGCCCGTCGAACGCATATTGCATGAACAGGAAATGTGCTTCGGTCGCCGCGGGTTTCCGTGAAACCAGCGGCCCCCAATAGATGTTGCCGATCTCCATGACGCCGTTGGCGGCATCGATCCGCATCAGCGTCTGCCGTCCGGCGATCTTGCCGCTTGCATTGTCGATGACGGCAAAGAAGAGCGGATCCCCGCTTGCCTCAGCCTTGTCGAGCCAGGGCTGGAAGGCGGCCCGGCTTTCCGGTGGAAAGTCCGGCAGCCAGCGAAAGCGCTCCGCAGCATCTGCAACTGTCGACGCTTCGTAGAGCCCGTCGCCATGCTCTGCGGCGCTGAGCGGCTCCAGCCGCACGTAGCGGCCTTCGAGCACGATGCGCTCGGGCCGAGGACGGGGCTGCCAGTTGGACAGGTCGGTCATCAGGGATCTCGTCAGCTTGAGGATGGCTGCATAGCAATATATGCTTCCGTCAGAGTGGAGATTGAGCCAAATGGCTATCACCATAAGGAACAAGACGACAGAGGAGCTCATCCGCAAGATCGGCCGGCGCACCGGCGAAGGACCAAGTGCGGTGGTGCGCAGGTTGGTGTCGGCGGAAGCGTTGGGCCAGAACGAGCAGAAGGTATCGGAAGAGGAAATCCGCCGACGTATTCAGTTCATGCGCGAGCTTCGCGAGAAATATCCTCCCCCGGATCCAAAGCCCACATGGGAGGAGGTCGAACGTGAGAGGAAAGCTCTCTACGATTATCTTGACAGGCCCGACAATCGGGACCCGCGAGACAATACGTGATTGTCGATACCTCAGCGCTCACACGCCTCTTCCTTGCCGAGCCGGGTTACGAAGAATTCGACCGGGTCATCGCGGATCGGCCGTTTGTTTTGATCCCGCTATCCTGCTTTGTGGAATTCGGTCTGCTTCATCGACTGGGCCCGCAGCGGATGGCTTGGCTTGACGCGTTCTCAGTGAGAGGCGGTGTGGCCGTTGCTGGAATCGAGCCTGAGCAGCGGGAAATGGCCGTTATGGCGGCCCGCAAATACGGCAAGGGCTCCGGCCACCGTGCCCAACTTAATTTCGGCGACTGCCTTGTTTACGCAGTTGCGAAATATCGTGAAATGCCGCTCCTCTTTTCTGGCGAAGACTTTCGCCACACCGATATCACTCCGGCCTTGGCCTGACGGGATCCAAAATGCTCCATACAATTGCAGCCTTCGATCGCATCGGCGAAGAAAATGCCTTCGCAGTTCTTGCGCGCGCAACGGCACTTGCCGCCGAGGGCAAGGACATCATCAATCTCGGCATCGGCCAGCCCGATTTCAAAACGCCGCCGCACATCGTCGAGGCCGCGATCAAAGCGTTGCGCGACGGCCATCATGGCTATACGCCAGCGACCGGATTGCTCGCCACGCGCGAGGCGGTTGTGCGCCGAACCCTCGCCACTACCGGCGCCGAGGTATCGCCGGAGAATGTGATGATCCTGCCCGGCGGCAAGCCGACCATGTATGCGGCGATCGTCATGTTCGGCGAGCCGGGCGTCGACATTCTCTATCCGGATCCGGGCTTCCCGATCTACCGCTCCATGATCGAGTACACGGGAGCGCGGCCCGTGCCGGTGCCGATCCGCGAGGCGAACGGCTTCGCCTTTTCGGCCGAGGAGACGCTCTCGCTGATCACGCCGCAAACGCGCCTCCTTATCCTCAACTCGCCCGCCAACCCGACCGGTGGCGTGACGCCCCGCGCCGAGATCGAGAAGCTGGTGAAGGGCCTCGCCGCTCACCCTGAGGTCGCGATCCTCTCGGACGAGATTTACGACGTCATGACCTATGACGGCGAGAAGCATTGCTCGCTGCTGCAATTCCCCGAGATCCGCGAACGGCTGATCATCCTCAACGGCTGGTCGAAGACCTGGGCGATGACCGGCTGGCGCATGGGCTGGTCGATCTGGCCGAACTCGGAAGAGAGCGGCAGGCTTTACGACAAGGTGCGCAAGCTGGCGGTGAACTGCTGGTCCTGCGTTAACGCGCCGAGCCAATATGCCGGGATTGCCGCGATCGACGGGCCGCAAGACGATGTCGAGAAGATGATGCGCGCCTTCGACCGTCGGCGAAAGGTCGTGGTCGAAGGACTGAACGCGCTGCCGGGCATCTCCTGCATCACGCCCAAGGGCGCCTTCTACACCTTCCCCAACATTTCCGCGACGGGCTGGAAGGCAAAGAAGCTCGCCTCCGCACTGCTCGAGGAGACCGGCGTGGCGCTGATCGGCGGCCCGGATTTCGGCGTGCTCGGCGAGGGCTATATCCGCCTCTCCTACGCCAATTCGGAAGAGAACATCTTGCGGGCGCTGGAGAGGGTAAAGAACTTTCTCGAGAAGGCCGCCAGCTAAAGCCGTTTCTCGAACCAGTGATGCGCGTAGGGATTGTCGTTGTAGCGCTCGATCTCGCGGTACCCGCGCTTGCGATATAGTGCGTGGGCCTCCGTGAGCGCCTTGTTGGTGTCGAGCTTGACCGTGTGGAAACCAGCCTTCCGCGCCAGCGCTTCGAGTTCGTCCATCAGCCTGCTCGCGACCCGTTTGCCGCGCATCTGATGCGCTACCCAGACGCGCTTGATCTCGCCGGCATCTGCTGAAAGCCGCTTCAGCGCACCGCATCCGACCGGCCGGCCGGCGAGCCGCGCCAGGATCAGGTAGCCTGCCGGAGGCGTCATCTCGGCCTCCGTCAGATTGTTGCCGAGGGTCTGGTCGAAGCCGTTTTCGAATCGCTCGTCCAATTCGGCGAAATATTGGCCGAGACACCAACGAGCGTCCGCACTCGCTGCCTGCTCCAGTGACAGCTCGATCGGGTCGGCACCGAGAAGCCGCTCCACCTCGGCCATGGCAGCGATCAGCTGCTCGCGACGGGCCGCGTCGAGGGGGGCGAGGATCGACTCGGCAAGCTCGTCCGACAGCCTGTCATAGCTGGCATATTCCGCCTGACCTGCTCTGGTCAGGCTGACGTGGCGGACCCGACCGTCGATCGGGCTCTTGCGCACCTCGATCAGCCCCTCCACCTCGAGCGAACGCATCAGCCGGCTGAGATAGCCGGAATCGAGGCCGAGCTTCTGGCGCAATGCGCGTAGATCGATGCCGGCTGAACTGCCGATCTCGAAAATGACCCGCGCTTCGCCAAGCGGACGGCCGCGGGAGAGATAGCTGTCCTCCAGCGCTCCGATGCGCTGGGTCACGAGGCGATTGAAGCTGCGAACCTGCCGGATTTGCTGCTCGTCCATTCTCTGACATTAGTCAGATAATTACCCCTTGGCAAGTCTTCGCAGCCCCTTACCCCCGCCCGACAAACGGCATCTTGCTCGCCATCACGGTGAGGAACAGCACGTTGGCGTCGAGCGGCAGACTCGCCATGTAGACCACTGCGTCCGCGACGCGCTGCACATCCATGACCGGCTCGACGGCAATCGAGCCATTGGCCTGCGGCATGCCGGTCGTCATCGACGCCGCCATGTCGGTCAGCGCATTGCCGATATCGATCTGCCCGCAGGCAATGTCGAAGGGGCGCCCGTCGAGCGCCAGCGTCTTTGTGAGGCCGGTGATCGCATGCTTGGTCGCCGTGTAGGGCACGGAGCCTGGCCGCGGCGCATGAGCCGAGATGGAGCCGTTGTTGATAATGCGTCCGCCCTGGGGCGACTGGGCTCGCATGACGCGGAAGGCGGCGCGGGCGCAAAGGAACGAGCCTGTGAGATTGACCGCGACCACATCGTTCCAGACATCGACCGGCAGCTCGTCGATCAGCGTCGTCTTGAAGCCGCGTCCGGCATTGTTGAACAACAGGTCGACCCGGCCGAACTCCTTCACCGCACGGTCGAACAGCCGGTCGACCTCGTCGGCTTTCGTCACGTCGGCAGCAAACGCCAGCGCCTTTGCATCTGTGCTGCCGGCCGCCTGGACTGCCTCATCGAGCGGCGCCTGCCGGCGTCCGGCAAAGACGGTATTCCACCCGGCTTTCAGCAGCGCGGTCGCCGTCGCCTTGCCGATGCCCGAACCGGCCCCTGTGACGATAGCGGTTTTCGCGGCCATGACTGATCCTCCCTGAAACACGATGCGAGTAGAGAGTTGGCATCGCAGATGCAGACGAGGGAGGCAAGCGCCATGCAAAAAGGGCGGCCATTGGCGACCGCCCTCGAATCAGAATCGGCCTTGGGAGGAGAAACGCCGATCCGACTGAGCCTATTCTGCCTTTTCCAGGTTAGCGATCCGTTAACGTGTCAGCGGGCCGCAACATTGCGCTGGCCGATGGCGCAGCCATCTTGCTCATGGATCATACTGCGGCGCCATGAATGCGAGGTAGAGTTCTTTATACAGGCGAGCCAACGCCAACACGGCAGTCCTTTTCGGGTCCCACGGGCGGCTGTACTGTCCGGGATGGTCGGCCATATCCACCAGGGTGTCATAGTCCCCCACAACCTGCATCAGCTTCTGATAAGCTTGCTCTTCATTCTTAGGATCGACATCGAGCACGTAGAGGGCCGCTTTGACTTCTGTTCGCTGCCCGTAATTGTTGAGGAACCATCCAACGCACCAGCGGCCGACATCGCCAAAGTGATGCTTCGTCTTGGCATACCAGCAAGCGCACTTCTTGCCCTTGGCTGCGCCAATCTGATGCGGGTCGATGTGAAAATTCTGCCATTCGCCGAATATGGACCCTTTGGCGGAGCCCACCATCGTGCACAGATGCAGCCCGGCTTGGCCGACCTTGTTCAACTCCCGATAACATTGAGAAGGAACCGGCTCACCGGTCCGCATATGCTTCTGATGCGTCGAATGACCGACTATCATGTCGGAGCAGAAGTTTGGCGATACCTTTAGCTGGTTTCGCAAGAGCAGAATCTGATCGGGATCGACACAGCACCAGATTCCGCGTGAGCTGCCGAAGTCGTAGACATCGTGGAGCCACCTTATCTTGCCCCAAAGGCCCGGCACCATCAGTTCGCAACGACTGCGCATCTCATCGAGAACAGACCAGCCGTTGCGCTTCATCAGCGTATCGAGAACTTCTCGAAAGGTGACTTTTGCTTGCGGACACGGAGCATATCTGTCCTCCGGGAATCCCTCGACGAGATTCATGTTGCGGCCATCGCGCTCCCGGTAAGAACGTTGCAGCATTCGCATAGTGTCGGCTGGGATGCCGTCATAGGGCGGACCGGTTGGGATCGTGTCGTCCTTGGGAGTGCAAGCCCCGTTGGGGACCGGCGGAACAGGCAAAGGGGCAGGACCCGGCAAAACCTTCTCGCCCTTCGCAAGCATTCTGTCCATTTCGCGCAGCGTGTTCGGGCCGGTGCGCCCGTCCCATTGACTGGGATCGCTGGGAAACTTCCGCTTCTGAAAATCCAACACCGTTTGGCGCGTTTCCTCGCCATACACGCCGTCAGGTTCCTGGCCGTCCCCTTTGGGAAACGATCGCGGCATCTGATAGCCAAGCTTATTCAGGCCTCTCTGGATGCGTCTCACCGCTTCCGGATCGTCATGGGGTGGACCAAGCTTGACCGAACCGCCGCCCGCCGCGGCTCTGTCAAGTCGTGGACTGCCCTGCAAGGTCGGAGATTCGAACGCCATGTCCCACCAAATCAATGTTCAGAGCACGCCGGGCGATGCCTAAAACTTGGCCAAGCCTGGCCCCTAGTCGAAATTCATAGCAAACCAGCTTTCCGCTGCAAGCGACGACATTAACATTGATGCCCGCCTGTTCGACGAACTGAAACGATACCCTTATTGTCTTGGTATCTTGCGCCTTTTTCAGATGAGATACTGCGCCTTCGAAGCCGGACTTCTTCTACGCCGCGCTCGGCAGGCGGCGGAACCGTTTGCCGTTGTCAACGATGGGAGTAATGCGACCTGTGAGGGGACGGTTCCGGCGAGGCTGCTACCAGGGCGAGCTGGGCGCCTGAGCAGGCTGGGCAGGCGCAGCCGACTTCACCGCCGAGACGGTCGCCTCGACATGGTCGACCAGCGCATCCGGAAGCTTCAGCCGGCCGGCGAGCAGGTCGAGATAGCCGCGCTCGACACGCGTATCCGGATCGATGGTAAGGCGACTGGCCGTATAGAGCTCGAGCTTCTGCGCATCGGTCTGTGCGGCAGCCACCAGCTCATCGATCGAAAGCGGCTTCTGCAGCTCGCTGTTGAGGAATTGCTCGGCCTCGGCACCAATACCCGAAAGGGCGAGCTTGTCCGCGATCTTCTTGCGCTCGTCGTCGTCGATATGACCGTCGGCGTTGGCCGCCGCGATCATGGCCCTGATCAGCGTCAGCGCGAACTCGCTCTCGCCCTGCGGCGCCTGCGAGGGGTGGAAGCTGGTATCCGCGGGTGGTGGCAGCAATTCGGGATCCCTTGCCGCTTCCTCCGGATGTCCGCCATTCTTGTAGTTCTGCCAGGCCTTGTAGGCAAGGCCGCCTATCGCTGCGATGCCGCCGAGTTTCAATGCCGCACCGGTGACCTCGCGTCCGGTATCGGTCCCGAGCAGCACGGCCACCAGAGCGCCGGCAGCCAGCGGATTGTCCTTGGCAAGCTGGGTCGCCTTGCTGCCGGCATCACGGACGGTGCCTCCCATTCCCGGGACCTGCGACCCGAGAAGGTCGTTGAGCAGCGATTTCGGATCGAACATCGGGGCCTCCTTTATGGGCGCCGCGGTTGGGCGCGAACGGGACGTAGGAAGTCATCGCGACATTACAATGACTGGTTGCCGTCCGCACGGACAAAAGTTCCCAAGCCTGCGCAGAGAACGGCAGCTCGCCTAAGAAACCCTTTTTTTTAACGGCAAGAAGATCAGCCGGTTCAGCTGCCGATATGGCGCATGCCGCGGCGTTCCGCGAGCCGCACCTGGCGATGCCGTTCGGCATAGCGGGCGCGGTCCTCATCGCTGCGCTTGTCATGACACCGGGCGCAGGAGACACCCTCCTTGTAGAACACGGATTTGCGGTCTTCCGCGGTAAGCGGCCGCCGGCAGGCCCGGCAAAGTTCGGCCTCGCCCTCGACCAGGCCGTGGGTGACGGAGACGCGCTCGTCGAAGACGAAGCACTCGCCCTGCCAGAGGCTTTGCGCCTGAGGCATGGTCTCCAGATATTTCAGGATGCCGCCTTTCAGGTGGTAGACCTCGGAGAAGCCGAGCGCGCGCACATAGGCCGTCGCCTTCTCGCAGCGGATCCCGCCGGTGCAATACATTGCCACCTTGCGGCCTTCCAGCGACGCGCGGTTCTCACTGACCCATTGCGGAAATTCGCGAAAGCTCGCTGTGTTCGGGTCGACCGCATTCCTAAACGAGCCGAGCGCCACCTCGTAATCATTGCGGGTGTCGATGACGACAGTGTCCGGATCGGAGATCAGGGCATTCCACTCGGCGGGCTCGACATAGGCGCCGGCATCGGCAGGCGGGTCGATATTGTCCACGCCCATCGTCACGATCTCCTTCTTCAGCCGCACCTTCGTGCGGTGAAAGGGCATCGTGGTCGCCTCGCTGAACTTGACCTCGATCTCGCTCGTCTCCAGGATTCTCTTGAGTTCGCGGACCAACTCGTCAACCGCTTGCACAGAGCCGGCGATGGTTCCGTTGACGCCTTCCTTCGCAAGGAGAATGGTGCCCTTTATGCCGCGTTCGCAGCAGAAGGCGGCGAGAGGCTTGGTGAGCCGCTCCGGTGCTTCGACGCGACAGAAGCGATAGAGCGCGGCAACGCGGATTGTGGTCAGGGAAGCTGTCATGATCCCTCTGAACTAGTCCCGCGGGGGGCTCTTGTTCAAGAACCGACTTTTTTGACGCCCGGCCGGATGATTGGAACATACTGGCGCGACCGCAATTTGCTACCCGGACAAGCGCGAAAACCGACCGGGGCGATGGCGTGAAGAATGCCCGTAATCGTTGCAGTCGTGTCGGGCAGCCGCGTGGACGCAACTCGGCTATTCTGCTAAGCGGTCCTGACCTCCCCTCCCCAAAAGGCAGCCGACAATGTCATCGAAAACCGAAAAGCTCCTCGCTTTGCTGAACGGCCAGCCGGTGATCCCGGTGCTGAAGATCGACGATGTCGACACCGCTGTGCCGCTGGCAAGAGCGCTGGCCCGCGGCGGGCTGAAGGTGATCGAGATCACCATGCGCACCAGGACCGCGATCGAATCGATCCGCCGCGCGGTCGCGGAAGTGCCAGAGGCCGTGGTCGGCGCGGGTACCATCCTCACTGCAAAGCAGTTCGACGAGGCGGCCGCGGCTGGCTCGAAGTTCATCGTGAGCCCCGGCGCCACCAGGCAGGTGTTCGCGGCTGCGAAGAACAGCGAGGTGCCGCTATTGCCCGGTGCGATCACGCCGAGCGAGATGATGGCGGCGCTCGAGGAAGGGCTCGATTTCCTGAAATTCTTCCCGGCCGAGCAGGCCGGCGGTGCAGCCTTCCTGAAATCGCTCGCCTCGCCCTTCGCCGGGCTCCGCTTCTGTCCGACCGGCGGGGTCACCGCCAAAAACGCAACCGACTACCTCTCGCTGCCGAACGTGATCTGCGTCGGCGGCTCCTGGGTGGCGCCGGACGACGCCGTCAAGGCCGGCGACTGGGGGCGCATCGAGGCGCTGGCGCGCGAGGCGGCTGGGTTGGGGAAGCGGTAGATGTCCGCGGAGCAGCAGCCAATTCGTCAGCCGTGAAGAATTGCCAAGTCGCTGATTTGCAGTGGGAATTTGGGGCAGTCGAAGCTGCCGATTTTGCCGGAAAATAAGTCTTCGGCTGGGGATTCCTTGCAAAATGGATTTGTGATTCCGTTGCGC
>NZ_JAWRCU010000011.1:0-235804 GCF_033542235.1 Mesorhizobium sp. BAC0120
TGAAAAGCGCATGCCCCGTCCCCTTTCTGAGTCTCGACAACCAGAAGGTAGACGGAAAATCCCCGTCTTGCGGGGCATGCGCCTGCGGCATTTCGATTCACCAGAAATTTTCCCCGGACAGCCCTGCGGAAGCCGGGAGAGGCAACCGACATTGCGCACTGGCCTGGGTGTCCTGCAATTCGGTTGACACCGACCTAAATGGCCTCTGCGCATCGTCGGGGCGTAGTACGACCCAAATGCCAAGCTCCTCCTTATCCCCTGTGGCTCCCCTGTGGGAGAAGGTGGCTCAGCGCGAAGCGCCGGGACGGATGAGCGACTATCTGAGGTGTCAAGTTGCATTAGCGAACTCGATGCGCGCATCGCGTGCTGTGCTTCTGGAGAGACCAGGTGCTGAGGAGTTCACCAGCGCCTGAGACACCATCATCGAGCGCTTTCTCTGGCAACGCGCCCTGCAAACCCCTACTCCGTCTCGGCGCTGCGCGCCGATCCACCTTGCACACAAGGGGCTAGCGTGCGCACACATCTGATTCGGAGGCGCCGCTTCTTCGACGGGCCGGAGACCGGGGAAGGCACCTTTTCCAGGCTGTTGCGCCCGACTGTCGACAAATCCGCCCCTTCACCCCGCGTTCCGCTAAGCCATTGATTTTATTGGTCGAAAATCACATGTGAGCGCACTCTAGCCAACAAGGGGAGAAGGGGGAGCCTCGCATTTCCGCTTCAGCCAATCCTCCGGGTTCGGTGATTAGCTTTCAGCTGAACGCCTTCTTCACCCAGTGGCTTTTCCCGACAGGGAGGGGCGGGTGACGTAAACTCAAAAACCCGAAGGCTCTGGGCGACATGTCCGACACATTGCCTTCAGGACATATCTGACACATGCCTTCAGTAGTTGGCCTTGCTCTTTCAGTCGACCGCCACCGCTGGACTGTTCTCGCCCCGGCTCACGCCGCCCCTTTCCGCAGCTCGATCTCGGCATTCCTTATATATGCCAGGATCAGCCCGAGCGCCGCGGGCGTCATGCCATCGATGCGCTGCGCCTCGGCAATTGACCGCGGCTTGCGGATACGCATCTTCTGTTTGAGTTCGTTCGAAAGACCGGGAAGGTCCGTGAAGTCCAGATCAGCAGGGATGGACCGAGCTTCTTCTCGACGCACGACCGCCGCGTCGGCGGCCTGGCGGTCGAGATAAACCGCATATTTCGCTTCGGTCTCGAGCGCCTCTGCCGACCGCTCGTCGATGCCGCCAAGTTCCGGCCAGATCGTCTTGAGCCGCTCCAGATCGACGTCACGATAGGCAAGAAGATCGAATGCTGATCGACGAACCCCATCGCGATTCATTTCGAGTCCGAATCGGGCCGCTTCGTTCGGGGTGAGCGTCAGGCTCTTAGCCAGCGTTCGTGCGCGCCCCAATGCGTCCTGTCTTGACCTGAACCGGCCTGCCCGCTCGGACTGGACGATCCCGAGTTTCATCCCGAGGGGAGTCAGCCGATCGTCTGCATTGTCGGCACGCAGCGACAGTCGAAACTCGGCGCGCGAGGTAAACATGCGGTAGGGCTCGGTGATCCCGTTGCTGGTGAGGTCGTCGATCATCACGCCGATATAGGCGTCGGCTCGCCCGAAGCTCATCTCGCCGGCGTCGGAAGCTTTGCGCGCCGCATTGATGCCGGCGACAATGCCCTGTGCAGCAGCCTCCTCATAACCCGTCGTGCCGTTGATCTGCCCAGCCAGGAAAAGGCCAGAAATGCGCTGTGTTTCCAATGACTTAGATAGCTCGCGCGGATCTATGTGATCATATTCTATCGCATAGCCGGGCTGCAGCATGCTGGCCCGTTCAAGCCCGGGAATCGTCTTCAATATGTCGAGCTGGACTTCCTCCGGCAGCGAAGTCGAGATTCCGTTGGGATAGATCGTATCGTCCTTGAGCCCCTCAGGCTCGAGGAAGATCTGATGGCCGTCGCGATCGCCGAATTTGACGATCTTGTCCTCGATCGATGGGCAATAACGCGGCCCGATGCCTTCGATCGACCCGGAATACATGGCGGAGCGGCTGAGATTGGCTCTTATCACTTCATGTGTTGCCGGCGTCGTACGGGTGACCCCGCAGGCGATCTGCCGGTTTGCCAGACGATCGGTCATAAGCGAGAAGAAGGCTGGCACCTCATCCGCAGCCTGCATGTCCAGCGACGCCCAATCGATACTGCGCCCGTCGAGCCTCGGCGGGGTGCCCGTCTTCAGCCGGCCGAGCTTGAATCCGGCGCGGACGAAGGTCCCAGACAGTCCCACCGACGCCTTTTCATTCATTCGGCCCGCTGGAAATTTGCGCTCTCCGATATGGATCAGCCCGCGCAGGAATGTGCCGGTCGTCAGCACGACGGCACCGCAAGAGAGCAGGCGCCCATCCGCCATCGCGACCCCGGCAACGCGTCCTTCGGCTATCGACAGATCGACCACTTCTCCTTCGACCACAGTAAGTTTCGGCTGCGAATCGATCGCGGCGCGCATGGCGTTGCGGTAAAGCCTGCGATCGGCCTGGGTGCGCGGACCGCGCACAGCGGGGCCCTTGCGGCGATTGAGCAATCGGAACTGAATGCCGGCTGCGTCGGCGACCCGTCCCATCAGCCCGTCCAGCGCATCGATCTCGCGGACGAGGTGGCCTTTGCCGAGTCCGCCGATTGCCGGGTTGCAGGACATCACGCCGATCGTGTCGGCGCTGAGGGTGACAAGCGCGGTCTCGGCGCCGGCCCGCGCCGATGCGGCCGCGGCTTCACAGCCGGCATGACCGCCCCCGATGACGATGACATCGAACTTCTGCATAGGCCAGCCCTTCGTCCTCAAGCGCCGCTTTGTCAAGTTGTGCGGGGATCGTTTCGGATTCACGTGAAACATTTTGGCGGCAATCATGCACACATCCGGCGAGCCGCTGTGAGCTTTTTGCGCAGGACCCAGCGCAAAAAGGAGAATTAGGACCGTGCTATGGCGGGCACATTGCCACGTGCGAGACGCGCGCCTGACTTTACCGCGGCAAGGCTGACAGCGCCCCCCTGTCCTGCCGGACATCTTCTCCCCATGGGGGGAGGTCGGACGGCCGCTTGGATTTCGTCAATGGTCAGCGTCTGAGATTGGCGAAACCGCTGATGACGGCCGATCTCGCCCCTCGTGGTGGAGATGTCCGGCAGGACAGAGGGGGGCGACGTAGGGCACTTACCTTCCGCACTTCCCAGGGAAACGTCTGTTTCCGCAGTTCTTCACCGTCAGATAGCTGCAAACGCCAAATTCATGGCGCCGCATGTGCAGTGTTTCACGTGAATCCGGCGGCCCGTCGCCGATCACCGTCCCCTCGCCGTCTGTTTCACGTGAATCACTTGCCGATACAGAACTCCGAGAAGATGACCCCGAGCACCTCCTCCACATCCACGGTGCCGGCAATTTTCCCGAAAGCTTGGCTTGCGAGCCGAAGCTCCTCGGCACGCACCTCGAGGTCCGCACCTTCCCTAAGCGACCCGGTCAGGCGCCCCGCGGCTTCCCTGAGCAGGGCGACATGACGAGCTCGAGCCGGAAGCAGGCTTTCGACCGCGCCGATTGCCGCTCCTGCCTTGTTCGCGATCAGCCCAAGAAGCTGGTCGACACCCTCTCCGGTCTTGACGGAGATCGTCAGGTCGAAATGGCCGCCGGCAGACACCAAGCGGCGGTCGACCAGATCGGCCTTGCTGCCGACCCTCAGCCTCTCCGCCTGTGATTCAGGAAACGTTAACCCTGCCGGGGTGCTCATGTCTTCCAGCAGCACCACAAGGTCTGCCTTACGCACGCTCTCCAGCGCCCGCTCAATGCCAATCGTCTCGACCTTCCCCGCGCCCTCACGAATTCCGGC
This sequence comes from Mesorhizobium sp. BAC0120, assembly GCF_033542235.1. Taxonomy (NCBI): domain Bacteria; kingdom Pseudomonadati; phylum Pseudomonadota; class Alphaproteobacteria; order Hyphomicrobiales; family Phyllobacteriaceae; genus Mesorhizobium; species Mesorhizobium sp. BAC0120. The sequence goes on from NZ_JAWRCU010000011.1 coordinate 3,865, forward strand.
CGTGTCGGTCACCACCACCTTTACCCCGTCAAGATCGAGGGCGACATGCACGAGGTCCCGCGTTGTGCCCGGTTCGTCGGTGACGATCGCGACGTCGCGGCGCGCCAGCGCATTGATTAGGCTCGACTTGCCGGCATTGGGCGCGCCAGCAATCACGACGGAATAGCCCTCCCGGATAATCTCCGCACGGTGGAAACCTTCCACATGCGTCCCGATCTCGCCGACCAGCGCAGCGACGTCCTGCCAGACCTGATCGGAGACGGAGCCGGGGACATCGCCTTCGTCGGCGAAATCGAGCTCGGCTTCGATCATCGCCCGCGCATGCACGATGCGCTTGCGCCAGCCGGTATAGATCGAGCTTTGTGCGCCGCCGGCACTCACCACTGAAAAGCGCCGCTGCGCCTCCGTCTCGGCCGAAATCAAGTCGGCCAGCGCTTCAGCCTCGGTCAGGTCCATCTTGCCGTTGAGAAAGGCCCGGCGGGTGAATTCACCCGCTTCTGCAGCACGCAGGCCAGGGATGCGCGAAAGCGCCCCGGTCATCGCGTCGACCACTGCCCGCCCGCCATGGACGTGCAGCTCGGCACAATCTTCTCCCGTAAAGCTAGCGGGTTCAGCAAAGAACAACACGAGGCCTCGATCGATCAGATCGCCGCTTGTCGACCGAAAATCCGACAGAACGGCTCGCCGTGCCGGCGGCACTTTTCCGGCGATCGCCTCCAGCGCCAATCGCGAATGGGGACCCGACAGCCTGATAACCGCGACGCCCGATGGCGGCCTGCCGCTCGACAACGCAAAAATCGTGTCCGGGAATTGCATTTGCCGCGGCCTCCACGTCGCCCTAACTTCGCCAGCAGGTCCCGCAACCTGTCCCAGGGAGTCTGCGGTCAGACCTGTAAGAACCTGTAACAACAGGAACTAACCAGCCATTTGGGAAAAACCCTCAAAATGTCCGGCTAGATCCGAACGGCCAATCCCAGAAAGCGACCCGTGCCCCTACCACAGGCCAATCTGCTCGCGGAAGAGACGAGCCCTTATCTCAGGCAGCACAAGGACAATCCAGTCCACTGGCGTCCCTGGTCTCGAGCGAGCCTCGCGGAGGCGGCGGAGCTCGACCGCCCGATCCTTCTCTCGGTCGGCTATGCGGCCTGCCATTGGTGCCACGTGATGGCGCATGAAAGCTTCGAGGATCCGGATGTCGCGGCCCTCATGAACAGGCTCTACGTCAACATCAAAGTGGACCGCGAGGAGCGGCCCGATATCGACCAGATCTACATGGCCGCCCTCAGCGCCACGGGCGAGCAGGGTGGCTGGCCGCTCACCATGTTTCTGACACCCGGGGCAAAGCCCTTCTGGGGCGGAACCTATTTTCCCAAGAACCCGCGCTTTGGCCGCCCCGGTTTCATTCAGGTTCTCGGGGCCGTCCATCGCGCCTGGCAGGACCGGCGCGACGAGCTGGCGAATACCGGCAATGTGCTGAACGATCACGTCGCTGCACGGCTTTCGGCACTGGATCCGGCCGCGGACGAAACGGCGCGGAGCTTTTTGCCCCAGCTCTCCGGCAGCATCCACTCGATGATCGATCACCGGCTCGGCGGACTGCGTGGGGCGCCGAAATTCCCCCACGCGCCCTTCATGGTCACGCTCTGGCTAAGCTGGCTCGAAAGCGGCAATACGGACCACCGCGATGCCGTCATCCTCAGCCTCCGCAATATGCTCGACGGCGGCATCTACGATCATGTCGGCGGCGGCCTCTGCCGTTATTCTACCGACGCCGAATGGCTCGTCCCGCATTTCGAGAAGATGCTCTACGACAACGCGCAGCTCATCCGCATCGCCAATTGGGCTTGGGCGGAAACCGGCGACGAGACATTTCGCGATCGAATCGAAACGACCGTCGAGTGGCTGCTGCGGGAAATGCGTGTCGAGGGCGGCGGCTTCGCGGCAAGCCTCGACGCCGACAGCGGCGGAGAGGAGGGCGCTTTCTATACCTGGGATCGCTCCGAAATCGAATCGGTGCTGGGCCCCGACTCGGAGACCTTCTTTTCCGCTTACACCCTGTCGGGCCCGGCAAACTGGGAGGGCAGGCCGATTCTCCACCGCAGCAGTTCGCCGGATGGTGCGGCATCGGGCGAGGGTCTCCGGCCATTGCTGGGCCGCCTGCTCGACCATCGGGAGACACGCGTGCGGCCGGGCCGTGACGACAAGGTGTTGGTCGACTGGAATAGCCTCCTGATTGAAGCGCTGGCGCAAGCAGCGCGGGGCCTCGATCGACCCGAATGGTTGGAGGCCGCAAAATCGGCTTATCGTTTCGTTCGTGAATCGAAGGATGCAGATGGGCGCTTGCCGCATTCGATCCTCGGTGATCGAAAGCTGTTCCCGGCGATGTCTTCGGACTACGCCTCCATGGCTGGCGCCGCAATCGCGCTCTACGAGGCCACCGGCGAAGCCACCTACGTGAACGATGCCTCGGCCTTCCTCGAACTCACCGATCGCTGGTACATCGACGAAGCTCATGAAGGCCACTATCTGACGGCGTCCGACGCCACCGATGTGCCTATTCGAATTCGCGGCGACGTCGATGAGGCAATTCCCTCGGCCACCGGTCAGATCATCGAAGCCTTTGCTCGCGTCGGCACCGCGACCAATCGCATCGATCTCCTCGACCGTGCCTGGACAATCGCAAAGGCCGCGTCAGGGCGCTTGCGCAGTCAGGCTTATGGGCAGTCCGGCATCGTGAACGCGTGCACCATGCTCGAAAGCGCCCGAAAGCTGGTCATTGTCGAGGATCAGGCCGGGCCGACACTATCGAAGGCGGCACGCGCCCACCCAGACCCGCGGCGCGCCGACCTCGTTCTGCCGCTCGGGGGGGAGCCCGTCGAATTGCCCGGCGGGGTGAAGCTGGATACGAGCCGGGCCGCCGCCTGGCTCTGTATCGGCCAGGCCTGCCTGCCGCCGATCGACGATGCAGCCGAGCTGGAAAAGGCGCTGCGGCCGACCGGCGCCTGAGCCAAGTGGGCGGCGCAAAGGTGTCTTACGATTTTACGATGACAACCTACGCCACCGGTCTTAGAGCGGCTGACGCCGGACAAATCCCGGCTGCCGCTCTATCTGTCTGTTTTTGGCATCTGTGCGATGCCAAGTGATTTCACGTGGCAGCAAAATGCTTTCGGCACGCATTCGTGGCTTGTTCCACCACTACCTGCTTAGAGTGCCTCAGGTGTTCATCGAATCGAAGAACTCGGAATTGCTCTTCGTCTGCTTGAGCTTGTCGATGAGGAATTCGATCGCGTCCGTGGTGCCCATCGGCGCCAGGATCCGGCGCAGCACGAAGATCTTCTGGAGGTCGGCGCGAGGCACCAGCAAATCCTCCTTACGCGTGCCGGACTTGAGGATGTCCATGGCGGGGTAGATGCGCTTGTCGGCGACCTTGCGGTCGAGCACAATTTCGGAGTTGCCTGTCCCCTTGAACTCTTCGAAAATCACCTCGTCCATGCGGCTTCCGGTATCGATCAGCGCAGTCGCGATGATGGTGAGCGAACCGCCCTCTTCGATGTTGCGCGCCGCGCCGAAGAAGCGCTTCGGCCGCTGCAGGGCGTTGGCGTCGACACCGCCGGTAAGCACCTTGCCGGATGATGGCACCACCGTATTGTAGGCGCGGCCGAGGCGCGTGATGGAATCGAGCAGGATGACCACGTCGCGGCCATGCTCGACAAGGCGTTTCGCCTTCTCGATTACCATCTCGGCGACCTGGACGTGGCGCGCCGCCGGCTCGTCGAAGGTCGAGGAGACCACCTCACCCTTCACAGAACGCTGCATGTCGGTCACTTCTTCCGGCCGCTCGTCAATCAGGAGAACGATGAGGTAGCACTCGGGATGGTTGGCCGTGATCGAATGGGCGATGTTCTGCAGGAGCACCGTCTTGCCGGTGCGCGGCTGCGCGACGATCAGCGCGCGCTGTCCTTTGCCAAGCGGCGCGACCAGGTCGATCACGCGCGGCGAAATGTCCTTGGTTGTCGGATTGTCGATCTCCATCTTCAGCCGCTTGGTCGGGTAGAGCGGCGTCAGATTGTCAAAATGGATCTTGTGCCTGATCTTCTCCGGATCATCGAAGTTGATCGAGTTGACCTTGAGCAGTGCAAAGTACCGTTCGCCTTCTTTCGGGCTACGGATCGGTCCTTCGACCGTATCGCCTGTCTTCAGCGAGAAACGCCGGATCTGTGAGGGCGAGATATAGATGTCGTCCGGGCCGGGAAGATAGTTGGCGTTGGCGGAGCGCAAAAAGCCGAAGCCGTCCTGCAGCACTTCGACCACACCGTCGCCGATGATCTCGACATCCTGCGCAGCGAGCTTCTTCAGGATCGCGAACATCAGCTCCTGCTTGCGCATGACGCTCGCATTCTCGACCTCGAGCGATTCGGCGAACGCGATCAGGTCCGTCGGCTTCTTGTTCTTGAATTCCTGTAATTTCATTTCCTGCATGGGCGTTCTCGGGAAAATGGCGAAGCAGCGGTACGCTAGGCGTGCCGGAAGCGCTGGCTCAAAAAGGAACAAACGGCGCTAGGCGGGGGAGAGAAGGCCAACTTCTATCCGCGCTAAAGCGAAAGAGCAAGGGCTCTAAGCTCGAACCCCACAGCCGCCAAGCTAGAAAGGCTTAACGACAACAAGGATCACGATAGCGATCATAAGTAATGTGGGAACTTCGTTGACGATCCGCCAGTGGCGCGCCGGCCTTTCATTGCGATCTTCGGCAAATTTTCTGACTGCAGCCGACAGATAGCCATGCACCCCGGACATTACCAGAACCAGCGCGATCTTGGCGTGCAGCCAGCCGCCGCTGAAGCCAAAACCTTTCCAGGCAAGCCATAGCCCAGCTGCCCAGGTCGCGAGCATGGCAGGATTGATGATGGCACGCAGCAGCCGCTTCTCCATCACCTTGAACGTCTCGGACTGCTTCGAGCCGATCTCGGTATCGACATGGTAGACGAAGAGGCGCGGCAGGTAGAGCATGCCCGCCATCCAGGAGATTACCGCGATGATGTGGATCGCCTTGATCCAGAGATAGTAGTCATCGGGAACGAGCAAGAAGAGCGCGGCCACCAAAACGACGAAGAGGGCCAGCGCGACCGCGGTTCGAATTCCAGGCGATCCGCCGCGAGCGGCAGTGTGCCGAGCCTCGTTCATCGCTTCGTCCTCCCGCGGACCCGCGCGATCATTTCCTCGACATGCTCGACGGGTGTCTCGGGCGTGATGCCGTGACCGAGATTGAAGATGAGCGGCCCTTTACCAAGTTCGTCGAGGATCCGATCGATGCCTTCGGCAAGCGCCCGGCCGCCTGCAACCAGTCTCAACGGATCGAGATTGCCTTGAACCGGACCAGCCTTCTGCAAATGCCGCGCCTGCGACAACGGCACGGTCCAGTCGAGCCCGAGCGCCGTCACGCCCGTCTGCTCCCGGTAACCGCCATAAAGCGCACCCGCACCCTTTGGAAAACCTATGATCGGCACGTCGGGGTAGCTTTCTCGCACCCGCGCGACGATCCGTTTCACCGGCGCGACACAAGCTGCCTGGAAAGCCGCTTCATCAAGCACACCTGACCAGGAATCGAATATCTGCAGCGCATCGGCCCCCGCCTCGATCTGCCGGACAAGGTAATCGGCGGACCAATCGGCGATAAGGGCGAGCAGCTTCGCGAACGCTTCGGGGTGTCGATAAGCGAAAAGCCTGGCTGGCGCCTGGTCCGGCGTGCCCTGGCCGGCGATCATGTAGGTCGCGACCGTCCAGGGCGCGCCGGAAAAGCCGATGAGCGTCGTCTCGGCGGGCAGATCCCTCTTCAGCCGGCGCACGGTTTCGTAGACCGGCTCAAGCTTCTCGTGAAAACGACTGCCGTCCAGGCGTTCGATCTCGCTCGCTGCAATCGGCGTCATCAGCGGACCGAGCCCCTCCTCGAAACGCAGGTCGCGTCCGAGCGCATGAGGAACGACGAGAATGTCGGAGAACAGGATCGCTGCATCGAAGCCAAAGCGCCGGATCGGCTGCAGCGTAACCTCGACTGCGGTGTCGGGATTGAAGCAAAGGTCCAGGAAACCACCTGCCTTGGCTCGGGTCTCGCGATATTCGGGAAGATAGCGTCCCGCTTGGCGCATCAGCCAGATCGGCGGCGGGAAGACCGCCTTGCCCTGCAGCACCTCCAGCACTGTTTTCCTGCCGGCCACGGCGTCTCCAGCCTCGCGCTTCAAATCAATATTCATCTCTTAAAAGAGTTTTCTGATTCTAAGACTCTGTTGGAATCGGGAGTTCGCATCGATCCCCGGTTTCGGCTCCGAAACGACTTTCATCAGCCCAAGAACGGCCTTGGATCTGCATATGTCAACAACGGGGGTAACTCTAATTACGCATTAGATTTCATGGTGTTAGTTCCCTGCCATTTGCATGATCGGGCACCATGCCTTGGGATGGCTCGAACTCTCCCGGCTCTTATCCCCAAAGTCAATCGGCGTTCCGCCGCAGGGCAAATTGTGGACGGCGGTGTGTCTGATACAGTCCGTCTCGGCCGGACTGGCCGGAACTCACCTTCCGCTCACAGCTTTCCACAGCAGGTCATTTAAATCGTGAACAAACCGCAAAGCTTCTTCCATCTGCATCTTATTTCCGATGCGACGGGCGAGACGTTGATCGCAGCCGGGCGGGCCGCATCCGCGCAATATAAGGATGCCCGGGCGATCGAGCATATTTACCCGCTGATTCGCACCGACAAGCAGCTCGCCAATGTTCTCGAGGACATCGAGCTCGAGCCCGGCATCGTGCTCTATACGCTTGTCGACCAGAACCTTGCCCGCACCATCGACGAGCGCTGCGCAGCGATGGGCTTGCCCTGCGTTTCCGTGCTCGAGCCGGTGCTTGCCGTTTTCCAGTCATATCTCGGCACGCCCGCCGGCCGCCGCGTCGGTGCGCAGCACGTGCTCGACGCCGAATATTTCCGCCGCATCGATGCGCTCAACTTCACTATGGAGCACGACGACGGCCAGCTGCCCGAGGACATCGAAGAGGCCGAAATCGTCCTGGTCGGCATCTCGCGCACTTCCAAAACGCCGACCAGCATCTATCTCGCCAATCGTGGCATAAAGACCGCCAATATCCCGATCGTGCTCGGAGTGCCGATGCCGGGCAGCCTGACCAATGCCAAACGGCCGCTGATCGTCGGGTTGATCGCGACGGCGGAGCGCGTCGCCCAGGTGCGGCAGAACCGCGTGCTCGGTGCAGCCGCCGGGATCGACACCCAGAGCTATGTGGACAAGGCAACTATTTCGGAGGAGCTTTCCTACGCGCGTCAGCTCTGCACGCGCAACGGCTGGCCGATGATAGACGTCACACGCCGCTCGATCGAAGAGACGGCGGCAGCGATCGTTGCGCTGCGCGGCAAGGCGCGCTAGATGCCGCAGGGTTTACGGCGGGATAGATTCCTCGCGCTTCAGCCCTCCGTTTTTGCGTCATGCTCTAGCGCCAACATCGGAAGCAGCAGATGTCCGCAAAGCTGATCCTTGCCTCCGCAAGTCCGTTCCGCCAAGCGCTGCTCGCCAATGCCGGGCTCGATTTCCTCTCGGAACGGCCCGACATCGACGAACGCGCGGTCGAGGCACCCCTCGAACGGAGCGGAGTGAGCCCCGAGGATGTGGCGATGATCTTGGCAACCGCCAAGGCCAACGATGTCAGCGCCGACAATCCTGGGGCACTCGTCATAGGCTGCGACCAGACGTTGTCGCTCGGCGACGAAATCTTCCACAAGCCGGCGAACATGGAAGCCGCGCGGCGTCATTTGCTGCGTCTCTCCGGCAAGACCCATCAGCTGAACAGCGCGGTGGTTCTCGTGCGGGACGGCGAGATGGTGTGGTCCTATCTTGGCGTGGCGCAGCTGACTATGCGCAACCTCGATCCGGCCTTCATCGGCCGCCATCTTGCGCGCGTGGGCGACAAGGCCCTGTCGAGCGTCGGCGCCTATCAGGTTGAGGGCGAGGGCATCCAGCTTTTCGAGAAAATCGAGGGCGATTATTTTACCATTGTCGGCCTGCCGCTGCTGCCGCTGCTCGCCGAACTGCGCAAGCTCGGAGCAATCGATGGCTGACGGTTCCCCGCAAGTCCCGGTCCATGCCTTCGTCTGCGGTCATCCGATTGCGCATTCGCGATCGCCGATGATTCATGGCTATTGGCTGAAGGCTTACGGCCTGAACGGCAGCTACCGGGCAATCGACGTCGAGCCTTCCGAGTTCCCTGAATTTCTGAGGAGCCTGCCTGAGTCCGGTTTTGCCGGTGGCAACATCACGATTCCGCACAAGAAGGCGGCCTTCATCGGCGTGGGCTATCGCGACGAGGCGGCTCAGTCGACCGGTGCAGTCAATACGCTGTGGCTCGAGGACGGTCATGTCTGCGGGGGCAACACCGATGTCGCGGGCTTTGCCGGAAACCTTGACCAGTTCGCCCCGGAGTGGCGCAAGGCAAAAAGCGCTGTCGTGATCGGCGCCGGCGGCGCCGCCCGCGCCGTAACCTACGCACTGAAGCAGGCCGGCATCGGCGAAATCCGCGTCGCCAACCGCACGCCGGAGCGCGCGGCCGAGCTCAAGGACCGCTTTGGCGACGGCGTAACGGCATCCGGGCTCGAGGCGCTTCGCGAAGTTCTTGCCGAAGCTGATCTCCTGGTAAACACGACTTCGCTCGGCATGCATGAGGGTGATGAGCTGCCGGCCGATCCGGATCTGCTGCCGGATCACGCGATCGTCACCGATATTGTCTATGTGCCGCTCGAGACCCCGTTGCTTGCCCAGGCGGCCCGCCGCGGGCTGAAGACGGTCGATGGGCTCGGCATGCTGCTCCATCAGGCCGCGCCCGCCTTCCGCAAATGGTTCGGCGTGATGCCTGAAGTTACCGACGAGCTCAGGGCCCTGGTGGTCGCCGATATCGGGCAGAGCAGATGATCGTGCTCGGCCTGACCGGCTCGATTGGCATGGGCAAGTCGACCACGGCGAAACTCTTTGCCGAAGCCGGCGTGCCCGTGCACGATTCGGATGAGGCCGTGCACAGGCTCTATGCCGGCGCAGCCGCACCTTTGGTCGAGAAAGCCTTCCCGGGCACCGCCATCGCTGGTGTCGTCGATCGTGTGGCGCTGTCCAAAAAGGTCGTCGGCGATGCCGAAGCGATTGCGCGGCTCGAGAAGATCGTCCACCCGCTGGTGCGGGCCGATGCCGACCGCTTCGTCGCAAGCGCTCGCGCAGCCGGCGCGCAGCTGGTTGTGCTCGACATCCCCCTGCTGTTCGAGACCAACGGCACCAGCCGGGTCGACAGGATTGCCGTGGTCTCCGCGCCGGCCGAGCTGCAACGCGAGCGCGTGCTGTCGCGACCCGGCATGACGGAAGAGAAATTCGCGGCCATCCTTGCCCGGCAGACGCCGGATGCCGAAAAGCGACGGCGCGCCGATTTCGTGATCGACACCAGCGAAAGCGTCGAAGCGGCGCGCGGGCAGGTAGAGGCGATCATTCGCGAATTGACGGGGAAAACCTCGGCCCTGTCGCATTGAGCTTGTCGGCTGGGCTATTCTCGGCACAACGGAGTGATTCGTTGCGCGAAATCGTCTTTGACACGGAAACGACTGGCCTCGATCCTTACCAGGATCGGATCATCGAGCTCGGCGGCGTCGAGCTGGACAACCGTTTTCTCACCGGCCGCACCTTTCATTATTACATCAATCCGCAGGGGCGCCAGATCAATGCCGAGGCACAGGCGGTCCATGGCATCGGCGCCGCAGACCTCGTGGACAAACCGCCTTTCGACCAGATCGCGGACGAGTTCCTTGCCTTCATCGACGGCGCCAAGCTGATCGCTCACAACGCCTCCTTCGACATCAGCTTCATCAATGCCGAATTCGAGCGGCTCGGTCATCTGCCAGTCGTGCCGGACCGTGTGGTCGACACACTTGCGATCGCGCGCCGCAAGCATCCGATGGGGCCGAATTCCCTCGACGCCCTCTGCCGTCGCTACGGCATCGACAACAGCCGGCGCACCAAGCACGGCGCATTGCTCGATTCGGAGCTGCTGGCCGAGGTCTATATCGAGCTGGTCGGCGGCAAGCAGGCCTCGCTCGTGCTGGAGACCGCTATGGAGGTGCAGCAGGGGATCGAGATCGATATCGCTGCCGTCACGATCGGTGCGCGCCCGCGTCCGCTCACTCCACGGCTTTCCGAAGCAGAACTCGCCGCGCATGCCGCAATGGTTGCAGGGCTCGGTGACGCTGCAATCTGGAAGCGGCTGAACGCTACCCATGATTGAAATGGCGCGGCCATAGCCGCGCCTGCCCTCAAATTCTTACCCGGTTCTGCACATAGTGGAAGAAGACGCTCTGCATTTTGCGTCTCCGTCAAACTCAGGCGTTTGAGATTTGCGGCGAACTAGATGCCAAGCTCTCCCTTCGCCCCTGTGGGAGAAGGAAGAGCCGCCATATGCGCCTCGGCCAATCTCCGGCGTTGGAGATTGCTGGAAATCAGCTTACCTGGACCTTGGCTTTCGCCTGATCTTCGGCGAGCTTCTGCTGGAACATTTGCGCGAAATCGATCGGATCCAGCATCAACGGAGGGAAGCCGCCATTGCGCGTAGCTTCGGCGATGATCTGACGCGCGAAGGGAAAGAGCAGCCGCGGGCACTCGATGAAGAGGATCGGCAGCATGTGCTCCTGCGGGAAACCGTCGATGCGGAACACGCCGCCATAGACCAGCTCGACGTTGAAGAGCACTTCCTTGTCGAAGTTCGCCTTGGCATTGAGCGTGAGATTGACATCGAACTCTTTCTCCGAGAGCGGATTGGCGCCGACATTCACGCTGATGTTGATACCGGGAGCCTTGTCTCGGGGGCGCAGCGAATTCGGCGCGCCGGGGCTCTCGAAGGAAAGGTCCTTCACATATTGCGCGAGCACGTTGAGTGTCGGCTGCGCCTGACTGCCATTGCCGTTCTTGGTAGCGTCGGTGCCGGTCTTTGCGGCCTCGTCATTATTGGCCATGGGCCGTTCCCTTGCTTCTCTTGTTTTTGTCTTCGGCCTGTAGCGGCCCGGTTCGAAAACGCGCGCTGGCTAGCACGCTGACCGGACCAACACAAGCTCGCAGGCAGGCGCATGGGCCGGAAGTTTGGCCTCCACCGCGCCTAGTTGAACAGGGCGCTGACAGATTCTCCGTTGTTGATGCGCCGCATGGCCTCTGCGAGCGCCGGCGCGATGGACAATACGGTCAGTTTGGGCAGACGCTTTTCTGCCGGGATCGGGACAGTGTTCGTGGTGACTATTTCGAGCACGTCCGGCTCGGCAGCGAGGCGCTCCGCGGCGGAACTCGCGAAGACCCCATGCGTGCAGGCAATCCGGACGGAGCGCGCATTGTGGTCGCGTAGATGCCGGAGCAGTTCCAAGATCGATCCGCCGCTCACGATCTCGTCGTCGAGGACGATGACGTCGCGGTCTCTGACATCGCCGATGAGCATCGAGATCGTGACTTCAGTGTCGCTCAGCCTCTGCTTTGCACCGGCAGCGACGGGTAGCCCCAGCCTCCTCGCGAAGGCGGCCGCGTTCTTGGCATTGCCGAGATCGGGCGACACCACCACGCCGTTGGTGAGATCGTAGCGCCGGAAGTAATCCGAGAGCTCCCCGAGCGCATGGAGGTGGTCGACAGGGATACTGAAGAACCCATGGACTTGCGGAGAATGAAGCGTCATCGTCAGGACCCGATTGGCCCCCGCCGTCGCCAGGAGGTCGGCGACAAGACGGCCGCCGATCGAGATGCGCGGGGCATCCTTCTTGTCGGAACGAGCATAGGCATAGTGAGGCATTACCGCCGTCACCCGCGACGCGGACGCGCCCCTGGCGGCATCGAGCATCAATAACAGCTCGACCAGGTGATCCTGCACCGGCGCGCTCAGCGGCTGAATGAGAAAGACATCCTGCTCACGGCAATTCGCCTGCAACTGCACCTCGATGCAGCCGTTCGAGAATCGCTTGAGTTGGGTCGGCAGCAAAGGTACCTGGAGCTTCGCGCAGATCTCTTCCGCCAGTTCGCGATGAGCACTACCACTGAAGATGGCAATCGGACCCACCGATTCGCTCCTCATGGCGTTTAAGCAGCTTCGCGCGCCGCTTATCGCAGACCGGCTGGTATGGATCAAGCATTGTCAGCCGGAGACAGGCAGCGCCGGACGCTGTCGCCACTCGTGAAGGTCAGGATTGAATGGAGAACCAAGAGCTTCCGCAAATTCTCGTCGTCACGGGAGGAATGGCGGCCGGGAAATCGACCGTGGCGCAGGCGCTTGCGGAGCGGCTGCCGAAAAGCATTCATTTGCGTGGGGATATCTACCGCAAGATGATCGTCAACGGTCGCGAGACGATGGGCCCCGACTTGTCGCCCGAGGGATTGCGGCAGCTTCAACTACGCTACGAACTCGCTTGCCATGCCGCCTCGGAATATGCCGCCGCAGGCTTCCAGGTCGTTTACCAGGACGTGATCCTGGGAAAGTCGCTCCTCGATGTGGTCGGCCGACTGCGCAGGTTTCGCCCGGGCGTTGTCGTCCTCGACCCTTCGCCGCAAGTCCTGGCAAGTCGCGACATAGCGCGCGAGAAGACGGCTTACGGCGATTGGGCCGCGACGCACATGCGGGAACTGCTTCACGCCGAGACACCGAAGATAGGGCTTTGGATCGACAGTTCGGCCCACACCGTCGAGCAGACGGTCGCCGAGATCCTCGCCCATCCTGCGAAGACGATCCAAGGTATGTGAACCCCCCGCTGGACTACAGGCCGCCCGAACTGACTGTGCGCCGGCCGTCCCTCGTTACCTCTGGTTCCAGCGTCGGATCACCGGTTCGGTGAGGTCGTGCTCGTAGCCAAGTATGCTGATGCTTGCGGTATCGAGGACGAAATGTGCTCCGTCTGCGCCAAGCAATCCGAGCCAGCGGGCGGAGAGCACCCGGAGGAAATGGGAACTGGAAAAGACCAGGACCTTGCCGTCGAGCTCCCGCAGTGCCGCGACGACCAGGTCGGCCCTCGCCCCGATAGCCGACACACTCTCTCCGTCGGGACATCCGTCGCGAAAAAGGCGCCAGCCGGGATGTTGTGCGAGAATTTGCTTCGTGGTCAGCCCCTCATACGCGCCGTAGTCCCACTCCGCCAGCTCTGGTTTCCTGAGTGCTGCCGAGCCGAACCCGGCAAGCACGGAGGTATGGAACGCGCGTTCAGACGGACTGGACCACACAGCCGAGAATGACAGCCCCCGCAACCGGGCGGCAAGCTGGCGCGCCGCTTCTTCTCCGGCTGCAGTCAACGGTATATCGGTCCGGCCGGTGTGCCTTCCCGATGCGCTCCATTCCGTTTCGCCGTGCCGGACCAGATAGACCTCCGGAAGCCCATTATCCATCTCACACTCCGATAGGCGTGGGCCGACGGCGAAAGCTTATCGACGATCGGAATCGATCCGCCACGGCGATTTCGGATCTGGCGTGCGGCTGAAATCCTCAGAATCGAGATCGATCGTCTTGCCGCCGCGACGCTTCGTACCGAATCCATCGAAACCTGCGCCGAAGGAGCTGACGACAATCCGCCTCTTCAGGAGCCGCCAGACGAACTCGCGCACTGGCGGAATGAAGAGCAGCAACCCAAGAATGTCACTGACAAAGCCCGGGATGAGGAGCAGAATACCGGCAAGCATGATCATGGCGCCGTCCGCCAGCTCACGGCCGGGGTCGCGCCCGGCTTCAAGCTCGCGGCGAATCCGGGTGACGACGCTGAAGCCCTGGACGCGCAGCAGCGTCGAGCCAACGATCGATGAAAGGATGACCAGCGCAATCGTCCACAAAACACCGATCTTGCTGCCGACGATCACGAAACCCGCGATCTCGAGCAGCGGCAGGCCGATAAGGATGAGTCCAACGAACGGCAAATGTCTCAAGCCTTCCTGTCTTGTCGAATATGGCAGGCGCACGCTGTGCCGGCACATTCACCAAAAGATGGGTATGGACGGCTTTGATTTGAATGATTGCGCCCGCCATTCTATATGGTGGCTCTGATCAGGAATAGCGCATTGCTGCCGCCGGAGGCATACCGACCGGGAAGCGACGCCGAGGACAGGGAATATTGACGGAAGACATGGGCTTCTTCGACTTCGGCACGATTTTCTTCCTGATTGCCGCCGTGGTGATCTTCTTCCAGTTGCGCAACGTGCTCGGGCGCCGCACTGGCAATGAGCGTCCGCCCTTCGATCCCTATACCGCAGCGCGTAGCCGGGAGAAGAAAGACGCGGCTCCCGCAACTTCCGGCACGGAAAACGTCGTTTCTTTACCCAAGAAGCGGTCGCCCGGCGCTGACGAGGACGCGTATAAGGTGATTGATACCGTGGCCAAGCCCGGTACCGACCTCAACAGGGGGCTGCGCGCGATCAAGGACGCCGATCAGAGCTTCGATCCCAAGGGCTTCGTCGACGGCGCCAAGATGGCCTACGAGATGATCGTCATGGCTTATGCGGATGGCGACCGGAAGACCTTGAAGAACCTGCTCTCGAAAGAGGTCTATGACGGTTTCGTTTCGGCCATCTCCGAACGCGAATCCCGCTCGGAAAAGATCCAGTCCTCCTTTGTCGGCATCGACAAGGCCGAGATCGTCTCGGCCGAGATGAAGGGCAGTGAAGCGCATATCACGCTGCGCATCGTGAGCGAGCTGATCTCGGCCACGCGCAATGGCGCCGGCGAAGTGATCGATGGCGATCCCGAGACTGTTGCCGAGGTCAAAGACGTATGGACCTTCGCCCGTGACACGCGCTCGCGCGATCCCAACTGGAAGCTGGTCGCCACCGAAGCGGAAGACTGATCGGGACAAGTCGGGCGGGAGTATCTGGCGTGGCGCTTTCCCCGCTGTTCCATCCCGTCTCCTTCGACGAGGTCCCCGGCTGGCGCGATGACGACAAGTCGCAGGCGTTTGCGGCCTTCCGGCGGTCCGCCTGCCGTTTTCTAGAGAAGCCGTACAGGAGCGGCAGTCTCGGCGTCGAGGCCGGGTCGTTTGCGACAGCTTACGCAGCCGCCCTTAACCTCGGGGCAGTCGGTCCGGCAGAGGCCGACGCCTTTTTCGTCGAGCATTTCCGTCCTGCGCTGATCGCGCCGAAAGATGGCGGCCGCGGCTTCGTGACCGGCTTCTACGAGCCGGAGGTCGAAGCTTCGCCGGTCGCCACCGGCCGCTTCACCGTTCCCCTGCTTTCGCGCCCTGACGATCTCATCGATATCGACGAGACAAATCGCCCTGCCGGTTTTGACTCCTACTTTGCCTTCGGCCGGCAGGCGGACAACGGCATCGTCGAATATTATGATCGCGCTGCCATCGAGCAGGGCGCGCTGGACGGATGCGGGCTGGAGATCGCCTGGCTGGCGGACAGGGTCGACGCCTTCTTCATTCATGTCCAGGGCGCAGCCCGGCTTAAGATGACCGACGGCACGATCCGCCGGGTGACCTATGCGGCAAAGACCGGGCACCGCTTCACCGGCGCGGGGCGCGTTCTCGCTGATCTTGGCGAGATTCCACCCGGCGACGTCACCATGCAGTCGATCCGGATGTGGTTTGGCGACAATCCCGGCCGCGTTAACGAGATTCTTTGGCAAAACCGCTCCTATATCTTCTTTCGCGAGGCACCTGTGCCGGACGAATCGCTCGGGCCGATCGCGGCAGCCAAGGTCCAGCTCACGCCGGGCCGCTCCGTTGCAGTCGACCGGCTGCTGCACACCTTCGGCACGCCCTTCTTCATTGATTCTCAAAGCCTTCTGGCTTTCGACGGTGCACCGTTCCGGCGCCTGATGATCGCACAGGATACCGGCTCGGCCATTACCGGCCCGGCACGCGGCGACCTGTTCGCCGGATCGGGTCGCGCGGCCGGCGAAATTGCCGGCGTCATTCGCCATCCGGCCGACTTCTATGCCCTTCTGCCGCTCGGATTGTTCGCGGAGCAATCCGCATGAGCAGCCGCTTGCGGGGCGAGCTCAGCGAGGAGGACCGCATCGTCTGGGCGATGGTGGCCAAAACCGCCAAGCCGTTGAAGGGCAGGGCTGTGCCGTTGCCCGAACCAGTCGCAGTGGAAGCTGCTCCCATGGAAAAGCTGCTGTCGACTGCGGCGCCGGTTCTTGCCCAAGCTTCCGAGAAGGCGATTCACAAGGAAAAATCCGGGGCGCACCCCTTCGACAAGCAGACGCGCGACAAGCTTCTGAAGGGCCGCCTGCCTATCGAGGCGCGGGTCGACCTGCACGGTATGACGCAGAGCGAGGCGCATGGGCTGCTGCTGTCGTTCCTGCATCGCGCGCATGCCAGCGGTCTCCGCTATGTGCTGGTGATCACGGGAAAAGGCACGTCCTTCGGCAGCGAAGGCGCGCTGAAGCGGGCTGTGCCCGCCTGGCTCTCGACTCCGCTGTTTCGCGCACTGGTGAGCGGCCACGACAATGCCGCCCGCCAGCACGGCGGCGCCGGTGCTATCTATGTCAGGCTGCGCCGCCTCAATGAAGGCCGCTCGCTTTGACCCCGTTCGGTGCAAAGCTTCGCGAGCTGCGCCGCGTCAAAGGCGTGTCGCAGAAGGAAATGGCCGCGACGCTCGGTGTAAGCGCGGCCTATCTGTCGGCGCTGGAGCATGGTCGGCGCGGCCTGCCGAGCTGGGCGATGGTCCAGAAGATCATCGGCTATTTCAACGTGATCTGGGATGATGCCGATGAGCTGGAGAAGCTCGCTGCCAGCTCAGACCCGCGCGTGGTCATCGATACGGCTGGACTCTCGCCGAATGCCACCGAGCTTGCCAACAAGCTCGCCCGACGCATTTCGCAGCTAGGCGAGGACGATCTGACGGCGATCGCCGCAATGCTCGATCGAAGATCGTAAAACTAAGCGGGCTCTTTGGTCCGAAGCGCAAAGGAAAGGATAGAGCCGAGGCGATCCAATGTGGACGCCGCCGCTCTAAATTTAGAACACCGCCTTCAGCTCCGGCAGCTTCTCGTTGACCAGCCAGCCGTAATAATTCTCTTGCGGCAGGCGCGGTTCGAGCCCCTGTGCCTGCCTGTCGGCATTCTCCGCCCTGAGCGCGCGCGCCCGCGCTTCGGGATTGCCCAGATTATAGAGCGTCGCGGTGAGGCCGGGATTTTGTGAGATGTCGAAGCCGGCGATCGATTTGTAAGCGTCGATCGATTTCCTCAGTGTCGCAGCGACATAGGGAAGCGTCATGTCAGGATCCATGATCGTCTTGTAGACGCTGCGCGGATCGCTGGCATCGAGCCGCGGAAAGCCGGACACTCGATGAACATAGTCGCTCATTTCGAGCGCCGTCAGCGGGTTGAGCTGGCCTATTCCGAAGGTCTGGCCGGCATAGAATGGCTGGAAGAAAACGGCGCTGAACCGGTCGTTCGGAAAGCTATTGCGCCCGCGGAAGCTTGCTTCCCATACCGACTCGCGGCAGGTCCACAGCTCGTAGCTGTCCTTCAAACCGCTGCAGGCCGCAAATTCCGGCCGCTGGACGAAGTCGTCGACATTCTCGCCCCCGTAGGAGAAGGAGATTGCCTGATCGAGATAAGAGATCGCCTTGATGTAATAGGTCTGCAGCCGGTCGTAGGCATCGACATTATAGGTGTGCTCGCCGACGATCGCGCCGACGATATGCATCGGATCGATGCCATAGGCCGCTGCTGATTCGCGGATCTTCGCGCGTAGCTTGTTGTCGTTCGCAAGCAGCTTGTAGACCTTGCGATACTTCGCCTCATAGGTGGTCTTGAGCGCCTGTGTGCGCGACGCTGACCCGCCAGGCACGGGTGGCTGCTCCTGGTTGCGGTTGCCGGGAGGCACGATCGTTGCTGCCGCAGCCGCCACGGCGCCGGCAAGCAGCGCGGCGATGGCCAGTCCGGGCAGTCGCCAACCGCTACTCCGAGGGCTCGTCAGGGCCGGCGCGCTTTCGCGCATGCAGGGAGCAGCGCTTCGCTTTTTCAAAAGATCCCCCATCTCCTGCCGACGGCCCGTCCGACAATGAAACGGGCGCTACAAGCGCCCGCCCCGCCTTACTACAGGATAAATCGGGACAAATCTGTGTTCTTGGCGAGATCGCCGACATGCTGGCGGACATAGTCGCCATCGATGACGACCTCGCCTCCGGATTGATCTGGCGCGTTGAAGGAGATTTCGTCGAGCACGCGCTCCATGACCGTCTGCAGGCGCCGTGCGCCGATATTCTCGACGCTGGCATTGAGGTCGACGGCGATTCCGGCGAGTGAATCGATCGCGTCATCAGTGAAGGTGAGCTTCACGCCTTCGGTCTCCATCAAGGCGATGTACTGCTTGATGAGGCTCGCCTCGGTTTCGGTCAGGATGCGTACGAAGTCCTCCTTCTCGAGCGCACGAAGCTCGACGCGGATCGGCAGGCGGCCCTGCAGCTCCGGCAGGAGATCCGACGGTTTGGAAACATGGAACGCGCCGGAGGCGATGAAAAGGATGTGGTCGGTCTTCACCGGGCCGTACTTTGTCGCGACAGTTGTGCCTTCGACGAGCGGCAGCAGATCGCGCTGTACCCCCTCGCGGGAAACGCCGGCGCCGATGCCGCCCTCACGCGCCGCGATTTTGTCGATCTCGTCGAGGAACACGATGCCGTCATTCTCGGTCGCCTCGATCGCCTTGCGCACGACCTCGTCCTGGTCCAGCAACTTGTCGGATTCATCGGCGATCAGGAGCTCGTAGGAGTCCTTCACCGTGGTCTTGCGCATTTTGGTGCGTTTGCCGCCCATGGCCTTGGCCAGCATGTCGTTGATGTTGAGCACGCCGATATTGGCGCCGGGCATGCCGGGAATCTCGAAGCCGCCCATGCCGCCGCCGGTATCGGCAACCTCGACCTCGATCTCTTTGCCATCCAGCTCGCCGTCGCGCAGCTTCTTGCGGAAGCTGTCGCGCGTGGCCGGGCTCGCCGTCTTGCCGACCAGGGCTTCCAGCACGCGTTCCTCGGCATTGAGGTGCGCGCGCGCCTTGACGTCCTCGCGCATCTTCTCGCGTACGAGGCCGATTGCCGCTTCGACGAGGTCGCGTACGATCTGCTCGACGTCGCGGCCGACATAACCGACTTCGGTGAACTTGGTCGCCTCCACCTTGATGAACGGCGCGCCGGCAAGCTTCGCCAGACGCCTCGATATCTCGGTCTTGCCGACGCCGGTCGGGCCGATCATCAGGATATTCTTCGGCATCACCTCTTCGCGCATCTGGCCTTCCAACTGCTGGCGCCGCCAGCGGTTGCGCAGGGCGATCGCCACGGCGCGCTTTGCGTCTTTCTGGCCAATGATGAAACGATCGAGTTCCGAAACGATCTCGCGAGGGGAGAAGGTGCTCATTTCAAACTATCCACTTTGCCACTGCCTGATGAACTCGAACGGATGCAGCAGCATGATCACGTTGAGCGTCAGATTGTCCCGGATGAGATAGCCCGTGCCGAGCTCGAAGAGGAGGGCAAGAGCTGCCGTTGCAAATATAGGGAGGCGCCACGCCAATACAAAGCCGAGCACCATGGCGAGGGTGTCCGAGACCGAATTGAGGATAGAGTCGCCATAGTAATCGAGGGAAATGGTACCGGCGCGATAGCGGTCAATGATGAAGGGGCTGTTCTCGAGGATTTCCCAGCCGCCTTCCACTGCGACAGCCAGCGCCAGCCGCGTTGCGACAGGCCAGCCCGGAAACAGATAACGCGCTGCCGCATAGAACAGGAAGCCGTGAATGATGTGCGATGGCGTGTACCAGTCGGAGATGTGTTGTGAGTTCTCCGAGCTCAGCACGACGCCGTGCCAGAGTTTGACATAGCCGCACTCGCAGATCGGCGTGCGTCCCATCGCGTAAAGAATCGCGGCCTGGGCCGCAACCAGCGCGACGGCTACGAGCAGACCGGCCGTAGCCGCCGCAGCTCCCGGCCGCACGGCCGACCCGCCTGGAACCGTCATATCTCCCCCTCTTCTGCGTCGCGGGCCATGAGGAGCACATGACCATAAATCGATGTGCGCTCGCCGATCGCCCGAAATCCAGCCTTCTCATAAGCGCGGACAGCGCGGGCGTTCGCGGGATCGGGATCGATGATCACACGCGGAACGCCTTCCGCGAAAAGCTCCTCGATGAACTGGCTGAGAAGCGCCGAACCATGCCCTATGCCGACCATCCGAGGATTGCCGATCGACAGATCGAGCCCGAGTGTGCCGAAGGGCTGATCCTGATAGGGATGGTCGTCCTCCAGATGCGGGTCGTAACTCTGGAGATAGGCAATCGCCTTTCCGTAGAGCTCGACGATGAGGGGCTCGGTGGAGATGCTGTCCATGGCCTCGCGGATCTCCGCAAGTGAAGCCTCCGGCCCGTCGCCCCACCACTCAGCCACATGCGGTTCGGCAAGCCACGCCGCAAGCAGAGGCAGGTCGTCTTCGCTCACGGGCCGGAAGCGATAGCGCTCCGCGCGGACCCGGGCCTGCTTGTCAGGTGGTCTCAAGCGTTTCCACCACAACGTTGTGGTTGGTGTAGACGCAGATATCGGCGGCAATCTCCATCGCCTTTCGGGCGATGGCTTCCGCATCGATGTCGGTATCGATCAGCGCGCGGGCAGCCGCCAGCGCATAGTTGCCGCCCGAGCCGATCGCCATGACGCCGTGCTCGGGCTCGAGCACGTCGCCGGTGCCGGTCAGCGCCAGCGTCACATTCTTGTCGGCAACGAGCATCATCGCCTCGAGGCGCCTCAGATAGCGGTCGGTGCGCCAGTCCTTAGCGAGCTCGACGCAGGCGCGCGTAAGCTGTTCGGGATATTGCTCGAGCTTGGCCTCGAGCCTTTCCAGTAGAGTGAAAGCATCGGCGGTGGCGCCCGCAAAGCCGGCGATCACATTGCCCTTGCCGAGGCGGCGCACCTTGCGCGCATTGCCCTTCATGATGGTCTGGCCGAGGCTCACCTGGCCGTCGCCGGCGATCACGACCTTGCCGCCCTTGCGCACCGTCACGATCGTTGTGGCGTGCATGCTTGGTTCGTTGGACATGGAATTTCTCCGATTTCGCGCTATCCCAGGACGGCAATCGCGCGGCACGAGTTGGTCGCGCTCTATGTATGCGACAGCCGCTCATTTGCAAACCGGAGCGTTCGGCCGGCCATGCTTGCAAGGGGGTTCGGGTGAACTGGTATTCGCGCTGTTGTGCTGTTAAGAGGCTCCGCCGCAATCCTTAACCGGAGCAAGACCCGATGGCGTCCGCAAAGGGCCAACGCGCTGCAAAGTTCAGCCGCGAGACGAAGGAGACGTCGATCGCCGTTTCCGTCGACATCGACGGAACCGGTCGTTTCGACATCGCGACCGGCGTCGGCTTCTTCGATCACATGCTGGAGCAGCTGTCGCGCCATTCGCTGATCGACATTACCGCGAAAGCCAAAGGCGACTTGCATATCGACGATCACCATACCGTTGAGGACACCGGCATTGGGCTCGGCCAGGCGATCGCCAAGGCGCTAGGTGAGCGGCGCGGGATTGTCCGTTACGCTTCGATCGATCTTGCCATGGACGAAGCTCTGACCCGCGCTGCCGTGGACGTGTCGGGCCGCCCGTTTCTGGTATGGAATGTCGCCTTTCCGTCATCCAAGATCGGCACTTTCGACACCGAGCTTGTGCGCGAGTTCTTCCAGGCCCTGTCGCACAATGCCGGCATCACGCTGCACGTGACCAATCTCTATGGCGCCAACAGCCATCATATCGCCGAGACCTGCTTCAAGGCTGCGGCGCGGGTGCTGCGAACCGCATTCGAACATGACCCACGCCAGGCCGACGCCGTACCCTCCACCAAAGGCTCGTTGAAGGGATAGGGGCGATGGCGTCGTGGGTCGTATTCCAGCCGCCGCAAACGGGCCGCGCAACGGAGCAGGACCCCGTCTTCGTGCGCGACGGCTTTTCGTGGCTTGCGTTCCTGTTCTCGCCGCTATGGCTCCTCTGGCACCGGCTCTGGGTCGAGGCGGTCGCTGTCTTCGCCGCGCTTTTGGCCGCGAGCGCGCTCGAGCGCGTCCAGGGCCTCGGGCTTGCAGCATCGCTGGCCGGAGTGTTGATCGCGATCTTCATCGGCCTCGAAGGCAACGGCATGCGCATCGCCGCGTTTCGGCGTCGCGGCTGGCGCTTCTGGGGCGCCGTCGATGCTGACAGCGAGCTTGATGCCGAGGCTCGATACGCGGCCGAAGCAGAGCCCGACGACGCAGCCGAGCGCCAGCCGATCGCGCCGTCGATAAATCCGGCCCGCGCCGGCACGGCACCCGGCGCGCCGGTCGAACTGCTCCTCAATCCGGGCCGCTGACATGCGTGTCGCCATCATCGACTACGGCTCGGGCAACCTGCGTTCGGCAACCAAGGCCTTCGAGCGCGCTGCGCGGGAAGCGGCAATCGCTGCAGAGATCGAGTTGACGGCCGATGCCGAACGGGTGCGGACCGCCGACCGCATCGTGCTCCCTGGCGTCGGCGCCTATGCCGATTGTGCTTCCGGTCTCAACGCCGTCGAGGGCATGTGGCAGGCCGTCGAGGAGGCCGCAATCGCCAGAGCCAGGCCGTTCCTCGGCATCTGCGTCGGCATGCAACTGATGTCGGACCGCGGTCTGGAGAAGACGATCACACCGGGTTTCGGCTGGATCGCAGGCGACGTGAAGGAGATCGAACCGGCCGATCCGGCGCTGAAGGTGCCGCAGATCGGCTGGAATACGATCGAGCTCCGGCGTGAACACCCGCTGTTCGCCGGCATCCGAACGGGCGGGCAAGGGCTGCACGCCTATTTCGTGCATTCCTACCATCTCGACGCCAGGCGCGAAGAGGATCTGGTGGCCGTTGCCGACTATGGTGGCCCCGTCACCGCCGCCGTCGCGCGCGACAACCTTGCCGGCACGCAGTTCCATCCCGAAAAGAGCCAGGCTCTCGGCCTGGCGCTGATAGCGAATTTTCTTAGGTGGAAGCCGTGATCCTGTTTCCTGCGATCGACCTGAAGGACGGCCGTTGCGTGCGACTCAAGCTTGGCGACATGGACCAGGCGACCATCT
This sequence comes from Mesorhizobium sp. BAC0120, assembly GCF_033542235.1. Classification (NCBI taxonomy): domain Bacteria; kingdom Pseudomonadati; phylum Pseudomonadota; class Alphaproteobacteria; order Hyphomicrobiales; family Phyllobacteriaceae; genus Mesorhizobium; species Mesorhizobium sp. BAC0120. The sequence continues at coordinate 26,946 of NZ_JAWRCU010000011.1, forward strand.
ACAACACCGATCCCGCAGCGCAGGCGAAGGCATTCGAGGATCAAGGCTTCGAGTGGCTTCACGTCGTCGATCTGAACGGCGCTTTCGAGGGCCGGTCGGTGAATGGCGCCGCGGTCGAGGCGATCCTCGGGGCGACTAAGAACCCGGTGCAGCTCGGCGGCGGGATTCGCACGTTGGCGCATGTCGAGAACTGGCTGGCGAAAGGCCTCGCGCGGGTGATTCTTGGGACCGTCGCAGTGCGCGACCCGGCGCTGGTGAAGGAGGCCTGCCGTCGGTTTCCGGGCAGGATCGCTGTCGGAATAGACGCCCGCGGCGGCAAGGTTGCGGTCGAGGGCTGGGCCGAGGCCTCGACGCTCGGCGTCATCGAGCTGGCGCGGAAATTCGAAGGTGCCGGCGTCGCTGCCATCATCTATACCGACATCGACCGAGACGGTGTGCTGGCCGGCATCAACTGGGATGCGACGATCGCGCTCGCCGAAGCTGTTTCCATTCCCGTCATCGCTTCGGGCGGCCTGGCCTCGATCGACGACATCGAGCGCATGACCCTGCCCGACGCAAGCAAGCTTGCAGGCGCCATTTCCGGCCGCGCGCTCTACGATGGACGCATCGATCCACGGGAAGCGCTGGCGATCCTGAGGGATTTGAAGCGGCGAACCGCCGATGCTAAATTGAATTCATGAACCTTCAGTCGCGATATCCGACCACACCGGACGAATTCCTGCGCTGGAACGAGGGGCGCGAGAGCAAGTGGGATTTTGTCGAGGGGAGGATCGTCGACACGATGGTGCGCGTTTCGAGAAACCACGCCATCATCGCGGGACGGTTGACGACCATTCTTGGGCAATCGCTTACGTTCCCACCCTATACCGTTTCGACGGCCAACTTCGGGGTCAAAACGGCGACCAGCGTGCGATATCCGGATGTCATGGTGGACGGCGCAGCAGGCTCGGCAAACGATCTGGCGGCGGCATCGCCAATATTCATCGCAGAGATACTGTCGCCCTCGACGCTCGCAGTCGATTTCCACCATAAAGCGAGCGAGTATCAGTCGGTTGAAACGCTCCGCCACTATTTGATCCTGGCGCAGGATGGACCAAGGGTATGGCTCTGGTCAAAGGAGCCGGCTGGTTGGTCGAAGCCAGCGATGGTGGAAGGGCTCGACTCGGAAGTGCTACTCCAGGGGCTGGGACTGACCATACGGCTTCAGTCGATCTACGCCGGCCTCCTCGACTGAGTCACATGACCCTCAAATCCCGCGTGATCCCTTGCCTGGACGTGAAGGACGGCCGCGTCGTCAAGGGCGTCAACTTCGTCGATCTTATCGATGCCGGCGATCCGGTAGAGGCCGCGAAGGCCTATGATGCGGCCGGCGCCGACGAGCTCTGCTTTCTCGATATCACGGCGTCCTCCGACAATCGCGCGACGATCTTCGATGTCGTGGCCCGCACGGCCGAGCAATGCTTCATGCCGCTCACCGTCGGCGGCGGCGTGCGCACGGTCGCCGACATCCGCAAGCTTCTGCTCTCCGGCGCCGACAAGGTGTCGATCAATACGGCTGCCGTGAAGAACCCGGACTTCATCGCCGAGGCCGCCGACAAATTCGGGAACCAGTGCATCGTCGTGGCAATCGATGCCAAGAAAGTCTCGGCCCAAGGCGAGACTGACCGCTGGGAGATCTTCACCCACGGCGGCCGCGAACGGACCGGCATCGATGCGGTCGAATTCGCACGAGATGCCGTCGAGCGCGGCGCAGGCGAAATTCTGCTCACTTCAATGGATCGCGACGGCACGAAAGCTGGCTACGACATCCCGCTGACGCGCATGATCGCCGACGCGGTGCGCTCGCCCGTAATCGCCTCGGGCGGGGTCGGCAATCTCGACCATCTCGTAGAGGGGATCAGGGATGGCCATGCGACCGCGGTGCTTGCCGCTTCCATCTTCCATTTCGGCACCTACACCATTGCCGAGGCCAAGGCATACATGGCGGAGGCCGGGCTTGCCATGCGGCTGGACTTCGCCGCCGCTTGACCCTAAACCGCGTCCGATGTCCGAATTCTCCCTAGCCGACCTCGAACGGATCATTGCCGAGCGTGCGCGCTCCGGTGATCCCGATTCCTGGACCGCGAAGCTCTTCGCCCGTGGCATCGACAAGGCGGCCCAGAAGCTTGGCGAGGAAGCCGTCGAGGCGGTCATATCAGCCATAAGGGCGGACAAGGACGGTCTGGTGAAGGAGAGCGCTGATCTTCTCTATCATCTGCTCGTCGTGCTCGCGATCTCGGGCGTTTCGCTCGCGAGCGTGATTGCCGAGCTGGAGCACCGCACGGGCCGCTCTGGCATTGCCGAGAAGGCTTCGCGCCCAAAGGGCTGATCTCAGAAAAGGTGGTGCCTGATCCATGGATCAGCTTGTCCCGACCGACCGTTACTCCCCTTACTGGTTCTTTTCCGCGGAGCGCTGGGCCGAGTTTCGAGCCGATACCCCGCTCACCCTGACTGCCGAGGAGGTCGCGCGGCTCTCCTCGCTCTACGACCCGATCGACCTCGACGAAGTTGGGCGCATTTATCTCTCGCTGTCACGGCTGCTCTCGGCCCATGTCGAGGCGAGCCAGCTGCTTTTCCGGCAGCGCCAGGCCTTCTTCAGCGCAGACGACGTCGTAAAGACCCCTTTCATCATCGGCATGGCGGGCTCTGTTGCCGTAGGCAAATCCACCACCGCTCGCGTTCTCAAAGAGCTGCTCGCCCGCTGGCCATCGAGCCCGAAGGTCGATCTCATTACGACTGACGGATTCCTTTATCCGAACGAGGTGCTGCGACGCGAAAACCTGATGGAGCGCAAGGGTTTTCCGGACAGTTACGACGTCGGAGCGCTGCTGCGCTTCCTCTCGGCCATCAAATCGGGCCAGCCGAACGTCCGCGCGCCGCTCTATTCGCACCTCACCTATGATGTGACGCCTGGTGAATTCATCACCATCGATCGGCCGGACATTCTGATCTTCGAAGGCATCAACGTGCTGCAGCCGCGTGAGCTGCCCAAGGACGGCAAGTTCGTCCCCTTCGTTTCCGACTTCTTCGACTTTTCGATCTACATCGATGCGGAGGAGGCGCTGATCCACAGCTGGTATATCAAGCGCTTCATGAAGCTGCGCGAAACCGCCTTCCGCGACCCGCAATCCTTCTTCCACCGCTATGCGGCGCTTTCGGAAGACGCCGCGCGCAGCATCGCGGAGGGGCTCTGGACGAACATCAACCTGAAGAACCTCAGGGAAAACATCCTGCCGACGCGGCCCCGGGCGGATCTGATCCTGCGCAAGGGCGACAATCATCGCGTGGTAGAGGTGGCGCTCAGGAAGCTCTGACGGAACCGGCCGAATTGGCGACTCGGCTCTATGGCTTCGTTACGCGCCTCAGCGTCAGGTTGATCCTGCCGCCATTCTTCAGCAGCGCGGACGTTGCCGGATAAATCCGGTCGACACCGTGGAAGGCGAGGCGTCTTTCGCCACCGAGGACCACGACGTCGCCGCTCTTCAGTTCCAAGGACAAGGTGCGATCGGCGCGGTTCGTTCCGCCGACACGAAACAGGCAGGCATCGCCCAGCGACACCGAGACGACAGGCGCGGAAAACTCTTGCTCGTCACGGTCCTGGTGCAAGCCCATCTTTGCGTCATGCGAGTAAAAGTTGACCAGGCAGGCCTCCGGCGGGTGCGGATAGCCGGACACCGTGTTCCAGAGGTCGAGCAGGCGCCGAGGGATTGGCGGCCAGGGTTTCCCGGTCAGCGGATGCGTCGGCTGGTAGCGATAGCCGCGCTCCTTGTCGGTCACCCAGCCAAGCGCGCCGCAATTGGTCATGCGCACGCTCATCGGCTTGCCCGATCGCGGCATGGTCGGCACATAGAGCGGCGCTGCCTGCACCACATTACGGATATCCTCGACCAGCGCTTCCTGCGCCTCGCTGTCGAGACAGGAAGGGATGTGGCGCACGCCTTTGGGCAGGACTTGCATGGCGGTTAGACTCGAGATTCGGCGGATCGTATCAGGCTAAGGCAGGCTTGCCACCCGGATCGAGCCTTCGAGCAGCAGTGAACGCCGCCTCAGTCCGACTCGACCCTGCCTCTCATCTTCTTCACCGTCGAACGCCCGGCCTTTGCCTTCAGGCGCTTCTCGACGGAGGACTTGCTTGGTCTCGTCTTCTTGCGCGGCTTGGGCGGCGGTTCGGCTGCCTTGGCGATCAGCGCGGTGAGCCTTGCCCGCGCATCGGCGCGGTTCTGCTCCTGCGTGCGGAAGCGGCCCGCCTCGATGATGATGACGCCTTCCTTGGTCGCCCTCTGACCTGCGAGGCTGATGGCACGCTCGCGCACGCGTTCCGAAAGGCCGCGAGCGCGCGACGCGTCGAAGCGGAGCTGGACGGCCGTCGCGACCTTGTTGACGTTCTGGCCGCCAGGTCCGGACGAGCGGATGAAGGTCTCCGCGATATCCTCGGGATGGATGACCGCTTCGCCGGAAATGATGATGCTTTCAGAGTCCATGGCAGACATTGATGGCCCGGCGACCATCAAAAAGGAAGGGCATGGGTCCCCTGGTTCCGCTGTCAGACCATTGTCGTCGTTCGATCGGATATCATTCCGCCGCTTCCAGGAGCGCGGGCGCAGCGTCGAGCACCGCTGCGTCGACATGCGCCTCGAACTTCTCGAAATTGGCCGCGAACATTCCGACGAGCCGTTTCGCTTGCCTGTCATAGGCGGCCTTGTCGGCCCAGGTCTCGCGCGGGTCGAGCATGGCCGGGTCGATCCCTGCTACACTCACCGGCACGGCGAAACCGAAATGAGGATCGGTGCGGAACGAAGCGTCCTTCAACGAGCCGTCGAGGGCGGCCGCAAGGAGCCCCCTGGTCGCGCCGATCGGCATCCGCCGGCCCGTCCCGAAGGCGCCGCCCGTCCAGCCGGTGTTGACCAGCCAGCAGTCGACGCCGTGCTCGGCAATCAGCCGGCGCAGCAAATTGCCGTATTCGGAGGGATGGCGGGGCATGAAGGGCGCTCCGAAGCAGGTCGAGAAAGTGGCTTGGGGTTCCGTCACGCCGCGTTCGGTACCCGCGACCTTGGCCGTGTAGCCCGACAGGAAATGGTACATTGCTTGCGCTGGCGTCAGCTTGGCGATCGGCGGCATGACGCCGAAGGCATCGGCCGTCAGCATGACGATGTTCCGCGGATGACCGCCACGCCCGGTCCTGCTCGCATTGGTGATGAAGTCGAGCGGGTAGGCGCAGCGCGTGTTCTCGGTAAGGCTGCCATCGTCGAAATCCGGCACGCCGTCTTCGCCGAGCACCACGTTCTCCAGGACCGTTCCGAAACGCTGTGTCGTCGCGAAGATCGCCGGCTCGGCTTCGGCCGAAAGCCGGATCGTCTTGGCGTAGCAGCCGCCTTCGAAATTAAAGATCCCGTCAGCGCCCCAGCCATGCTCGTCGTCGCCGACCAGGGTCCGCATCGGATCCGCCGAAAGCGTCGTCTTGCCGGTGCCGGAAAGGCCGAAAAAGACCGCTGCATCGCCGGCCGGCCCGATATTGGCCGAGCAATGCATGGGCATGACTCCCTTTTCCGGCAGCAAGTAGTTGAGCGCCGTGAACACCGACTTCTTCATCTCGCCGGCATAGGTCGTGCCGCCAATGAGCACGATCATGCGGGAGAGATCGATGGCGATCACCGTCTCGCTTGCGGTGCCGTGCCGTACCGGATCTGCCTTGAAGGACGGCAGGTCGATGATGGTCATTTCGGCTACGAAATCCTCGAGGTCCGCCGCCGCCGGCCGGATCAACAGGTTGCGGATGAAGAGCGAATGCCAGGCAAGCTCTGTGATGACGCGCACCTTGAGGCTGTGATCTGCGCCCCCGACAAGGTCCTGGACGAAGAGGTTGCGCGTGGCCAGATGTGAGCGAAAATCGGCGTAGAGGGCGTCGAAATGGGCCCGCGACATCGCGCGGTTGTTGTCCCACCAGACGGTCGGCCCGGTCTTGTCGTCGCGGACGATGTGTTTGTCCTTTGGCGAGCGGCCGGTGTGCCGGCCGGTTTCGGCGGCAATCGCCCCATGAGCGGTGAGTCGCACCTCGCCGCGGCGAATCGATTCTTCGACGAGCTGAGCCGTGCCGAGATTATAGCTGACCGTTCCTGAGCTGATGAGACCCGCGGCCTCGATCCCAAACTCCGGGTTTCGTTTGCCGCGCTCACTCATGACGCTCTCCGCAAGTACGTTGTGGTCCACAGCGGACCCTACCTGAGGGCAGAACCAGAAATATTGTGTGGATTCAAATCATTAATCGATTTAAACATTTTGAGAATCGTTTAAATCGTTTATAGTGCCGCTAAGTAAAGGCGGGTCGGCTCGAGGGCGGGTCGAGGGAAGATCTGACGATGGACTTCGTAACGGCGACGCGGTGTTCACCGCGCCGGCCATGACAGTTGCGGTGATCTGTGCCACATTTTGTACTCAATTCGTACGCCAATACCCCCTGCACACAGCAGGAAGGGACACCCGATCATGAGGGAGCCGCTTGACATGGCAACCATCGCGCTTGTCGACGACGATAGAAACATCCTTACCTCTGTCTCGATCGCGCTTGAATCCGAGGGGTATCGTGTGGAGACCTACACGGATGGGGCATCGGCATTGGAGGGGCTTTCGGCGCGTCCGCCGAACCTGGCAATTTTCGATATCAAGATGCCGCGCATGGACGGCATGGAATTGTTGCGCCGCATCCGCCAGAAGACGGACCTTCCGGTGATCTTCCTGACGTCGAAGGACGACGAGATCGATGAGCTGTTCGGTCTCAAGATGGGTGCCGACGATTTCATCCGCAAACCGTTCTCGCAGCGACTTCTGGTCGAGCGGGTCAAGGCCGTGATGCGCCGCACGAGCGCTCGCGAAGCTGCGGCAAAGGTACCCAACCAGCAGTCGAAATCGCTCGAGCGCGGCCAGCTGGTGATGGACCAGGAGCGCCACACCTGCACCTGGAAAGGTGAGCCGGTGACGCTCACCGTAACCGAATTCCTGATCCTGCACTCGCTTGCGCAGCGCCCAGGCGTGGTCAAGAGCCGTGACGCGCTGATGGATTCGGCCTATGATGAGCAGGTCTATGTGGACGACCGGACCATCGATAGCCATATCAAGCGCTTGCGCAAGAAGTTCAAAGCCGTCGACGACGACTTCGACATGATCGAAACTCTGTATGGCGTGGGGTACCGGTTTCGCGAGGCGTGAAAACCCGCCCGGAGACTAGGGGCTGAATGGCAGTTGATGCCGAGATCAAAAAGCCTTTGGCTGTCGCCAGGGGGCCATGGCGTTTTCCGAGGAAGGTGCTGTCGAAGGTGACGGTGCCGCTGAGGCGCTTCCTCGGCCACTATGTCTTTTCGAGCCTTACCAGACGCATCCTCTTCCTCAATCTTGCCGGGCTCGGCGTTCTCGTCATCGGCATCCTCTACCTAAACCAGTTCCGCGACGGGCTGATCGACGCTCGCGTGGAAAGCCTGATGACCCAGGGCGAGATCATTGCCGGCGCCGTCGCAGCCTCGGCGACGGTGGAGACGGATTCGATCAGCATCGATCCCGAGAAGCTCCTGGAGCTGCAGGCCGGAGAAAGCCTGGCGCCCGGCACGGACCAGCTCGACAGCCTTGATTTCCCGATCAATCCCGAGCGTGTCGCGCCGGTGCTGCGAAGGCTGATCTCGCCGACCCGAACGCGCGCCCGGATCTACGACCGCGATGCAAATCTGTTGCTCGATTCACGGCACCTCTATTCGCGCGGCCAGATCCTGCGCTACGAGCTGCCGCCGATCGAGGATGAGGAGACCGGCGTTCTCGACCGGATCCAGAGATATGTCGGCAGCCTGTTCCGCTCCGCCGACCTGCCGATCTACAAGGAACAACCCGGCGGCAGCGGCACCGCCTATCCCGAGGTAATGACCGCACTCACCGGCAGCCCGCAGACGGTGGTCAGGATCAGCGAGCAGGGCGAGCAGATCGTCTCGGTCGCGGTCCCGATCCAGCGCTTCCGCGCGGTGCTCGGCGTCCTGCTCTTGTCCACCCAGGGCGGCGATATCGACAAGATCGTCAGCGCCGAACGGCGGGCGATCCTGCGCGTGTTCGGAGTTGCGGCGCTCGTCACCGCGATCCTTTCGATGCTGCTTGCTTCGACCATCGCTAACCCGCTGCGACGACTTGCCGCCGCTGCCGTGCGTGTGCGGCGTGGTGTGAAGAACCGTGAGGAGATCCCCGATTTCTCCGGTCGCCAGGATGAAATCGGCAATCTGTCCTCGGCTGTTCGCGACATGACGAATGCACTTTATGCGCGTATCGAGGCCATCGAGAGCTTCGCGGCGGACGTCAGTCACGAGCTGAAGAATCCGCTCACCTCGTTGCGCAGTGCAGTAGAAACTCTGCCGCTTGCCAAGAACGAGAACTCGCGGCAGAGGCTGATGGAGATCATCCAGCACGACGTGCGACGCCTCGACCGTCTCATCACGGACATTTCCGACGCATCGCGTCTCGACGCCGAGCTCGCCCGCGAGGATGCCGCGACCGTCGACATGCGGAAGCTCCTCGGCGACCTGATCTCCGTGTCACGCGAGACCGGCCGCGGCAAGAAGAAGGTCGAGATCGACCTCAAGATCGGCAAGCTGCCGCAGGGTGCCAAGGGCTTCTATGTGCTCGGCCACGATCTGCGGCTGGGGCAGGTGATCACCAATCTCGTCGAGAACGCGCGCTCCTTCGTGCCGGAGGAGATCGGCCGCATCGCAGTCACACTGACGCGGAGCGGACGGCATGTCATCATCACGCTCGACGACAACGGGCCCGGCATTCGCGCCGACAATATCGACCGCATCTTCGAGCGCTTTTATACCGATCGTCCGGCAAGCGAGGCCTTCGGCCAGAATTCAGGCCTGGGCCTTTCGATCAGCCGCCAGATCGTCGAGGCGCATGGCGGCACGCTGACGGCGGAGAACATTCCCGGTGGCAAGCCCGGCGAAGTGCGTGGCGCACGCTTCGTCGTGACCTTGCCCGCCGAAGGCTGAGCCGGGCCGTCCGAAATGAATATTCACGCGACGGCGCTCGTGCTCGGTGATCGAGGTGTTCTGATCACCGGTGCTTCCGGCTCGGGCAAGACGACGCTCGCGCTTGTTCTGATTCGGAAATTCCTGTTGGCAGGTTCATTCGCGCGGCTCGTCGCCGACGACCAGATCTTCGTCAAACCGCGTCATGGCCGCGTTGTTGTTTACAGCCCCCGGACGATTGCGGGTCTGGCGGAGGTTTATGGACTTGGCCCCCAGCTGCTGCCCCATTTCGAATCAGCCGTCGTCGACCTGGTCGTCCGCCTCGTCCCAAAAGCCGATGCGCCGCGCCTTTCCGACCCGCTTACCGAAACCGTCGCAAGCATCGCCTTGCCCCGGCTCGACCTGCCGTCACGCAACAGGACGGCCTCCTCTCTCGCCGTTGCGGCGTGGCTGAAAACGCCTCCATTCTGTTAGAAATTCGTCATATAACCTGTCGAGAATGCGTCAATTTGGCCGAATTGGCATCATATTTGGGCTTGTCAACGAGCTTCGCGTCGACAAGATAGCGCTCCTGCCGACGGGGCGGGTGTGCCGACGGTCAAGTTGCATGAGCCCCGTATCAAGGGCCATCACGGGAGCCCAAAAAGAATGATCGGACTCGTGCTTGTAACGCACGGTCAGCTGGCCGAGGAGTTCCGGCACGCCGTGGAGCATGTCGTCGGACCTCAGGAGAATTTCGAAACCGTGTCGATCGGTGCCGACGACGACATGGAGAAGCGCCGTCAGGACATACTCGATGCCGTGCATCGTGCCGACACGGGTTCCGGCGTCGTCATTCTTACGGACATGTTCGGGGGGACGCCGTCGAACCTCGCAATCTCGGTAATGGAATCCGGAAAGGTCGAGGTGATCGCCGGCATGAACCTGCCCATGCTGATCAAGCTTTCCAGCGTGCGCACCGGTGACGATATGGCGATGGCGCTGCAGCATGCGCAGGCCGCCGGCCGCAAATATATCAACGTCGCCAGCCAGCTGCTCAACGGCAAGTAGGTGTGGATGGGGGCTCCGCTGGTCCGAGAGTTCGAGATCGTCAATCAGCGCGGCCTGCACGCTCGCGCGTCGGCGAAGTTTGTTCAGCTCGTCAGCGGTTTCCAGGCAGAGGTTCGGGTCGAGAAGGACGGCGTCTCTGTGGGCGGCACCTCGATCATGGGGCTGATGATGCTTGCCGCGAGCCCCGGCTGCTGCATCCGGGTGACGGCCGATGGGCCGGAAGCCGAAGAGGTCATGACGGCGCTCGAAAAGCTGATCAGCTCGCGCTTCGGCGAGGAGATCTGAGCAGGTTCTGCCAAAACGTCCTCTGTTGGCAATGCCCTGAACCAGACAAGCGGTTCAGCGATTTCTTGGGCCATTCTACGGATGTCCGCATTGGCTCCTGGTTCAATGCCGTCAGCGCGTGCAAGATATGCACGCATAAACATTTCTTTATGTCCTATTGTCGGCGAAGTGCCGATCTGCTACGTCAGGCCTCAATTTTCGCGCCGCGGCTGACGCCGCCATCTTGCTTCAGCGCCAGCAGATTCAAAGACCGATAGGAAGAACATCATGGCCCGTTCGAACGACTACGTGATTGCCGACATCGGCCTTGCCGACTGGGGTCGCAAGGAAATCGAAATTGCCGAAACCGAAATGCCCGGCCTGATGGCCTGCCGCGAGGAGTTCGGCAAGGACCAGCCGCTGAAGGGCGCGCGCATCTCCGGGTCGCTGCACATGACGATCCAGACGGCGGTGCTGATCGAGACGCTGAAGGCGCTCGGCGCCGACATCCGCTGGGCCTCCTGTAATATCTTCTCCACGCAGGATCACGCCGCCGCGGCGATCGCCGCCTCCGGCATCCCGGTCTTCGCCGTCAAGGGCGAGTCGCTCGAGGAATACTGGGAATACACCGACCAGATATTCCAGTGGGCCGACGGCGGCGCGTCGAACATGATCCTCGACGATGGCGGCGACGCGACCATGTACATCCTGCTGGGCGCGCGCGCCGAAGCCGGCGAGGACGTGCTCTCCAAACCAGGCAGCGAGGAAGAGGAGATCCTGTTCGCGCAGATCAAGAAGCGGATGGCCGCCACGCCAGGCTTCTTCGCCAAGCAGAAAGCATCGATCCGTGGCGTCTCCGAGGAGACCACGACCGGCGTCAATCGGCTCTATCAGCTCCAAAAGAAGGGGCTGCTGCCGTTCCCGGCAATCAACGTCAATGACTCCGTCACCAAATCGAAATTCGATAACAAATACGGCTGCAAGGAATCGCTGGTCGACGGCATCCGCCGCGGCACCGATGTGATGATGGCCGGCAAGGTCGCCGTGGTGTGCGGCTATGGCGACGTGGGAAAGGGCTCGGCCGCCTCCCTGAAAGGGGCGGGTGCACGCGTGCAGGTCACCGAGGCAGACCCCATCTGCGCCTTGCAGGCGGCGATGGACGGTTTCGAGGTGGTGACACTCGACGATGCGGCGCCAAACGCCGACATCGTGATTACCGCGACCGGCAACAAGGACGTCGTGACGCTCGATCACATGCGTGCCATGAAGGACATGGTGATCGTCGGCAACATCGGTCACTTCGACAACGAGATCCAGGTGGCGGCCCTGCGCAACCTGAAATGGACCAACGTCAAGCCGCAGGTGGACATGATCACCTTTCCCGACGGCAAGCGCATGATCCTCTTGTCGGAAGGCCGGCTGCTCAATCTCGGCAACGCCACCGGCCATCCGAGCTTCGTGATGTCTGCCTCCTTCACCAATCAGGTGCTCGCGCAGATCGAGCTCTATTCGAAACCCGGCCACTACCGGAACGAGGTTTATGTGCTGCCCAAGCACCTCGACGAGAAGGTGGCGCGGCTGCATCTCGGGAAGCTGAAGGCGAAGCTTACCGAGCTCTCCCTCGACCAGGCCTCCTATATTGGCGTCACGCCTCAGGGTCCTTTCAAGCCGGAGCACTACCGCTACTGAGACCGCCGACCAGGTTGTGCAAAACTGTCCCACGGTTCTGCGACAAGAACCTGCGACAAAAATGAAACCCTTGGCGTTTATTCTTGTGATTCCGAGAGCCGGGCGGTGATTGATCCGCCCGGCTTCTTCTTTTTGCACAGCACCCTGCTTCACGCATATTCCGGGAGCGATTAGATTGCAGTGATTCGCGACGCTCGCGCCCGTCGTGGGGACACGAGGACTGAGTTGGGGCAGTCTTGGCAGAGAGGCGGCGGAGAGGAACAAGACATGCCGGGCGAAAACCCGCGACCGGCGGGACTAGCCGTTTCCGGCGGCAATAAATGCGCTTCCGATCTGGAAGGGCCGCGACGGCGTTTCGCCTGGCGCGCTCCGCGTCTGCTCCGCACGACCGCCTTGGCTGCATTTTCCTCGGCTGCTGCCGGCCTGCCGGCGAGTGCCGCCTTGGCCGCGAGCGGACCGCTGTCGGTCAGCACCTTCGAGGTGATCCAGATCGCCGTTTCCGTCGGAATCTTCAGCGCAGCACTGCTTTCGGCGATCTGGCTGATCCGCGAGCGAGGGCGCACCTTCGACGAGAACGGGGTGCTGCGCGCCAAGGTCGCGGATCTCAGTATTGCGCTGCAACGCTCCGAGGCGATGCTCAACCTGCGCGACCAGCGTGTCATCGTCTGGTCGAACGAGCACAAGAAGCCGGAGCTTATCGGCTCCTTGTCCCCCGAGTCCGGAGCGCCGGAGGACCGTAGCTCCTTCCTTGCCTTCGGCCGCTGGCTCGCTCCGCGCTCGGCTGCCGCGCTTGACCATGCGATCATGGCGCTGCGCGAGAAATCGGCTGGCTTCGACCTTACCGTCGAGGCGGTCAATGGTGCGGGCCTCGAAGTGCAGGGTCGCAGGACGGCAAAGCACGTCATCGTCCGCTTCGTCTCGCTCTCGGAGATCCATCGTGCCAACGCTCGCCTGAAGCTCGAGAATCAGCGGCTTTCCTGGGAGCACGAGACGCTGCTCGGCCTGCTCGATGCCCTCAAGATGCCATTCTGGCTGCGCGGCGCCGATGGACGGCTGAGATGGGTGAACCGCGCCTACGCCGCAGCAGTCGAGGCCGAATCGTCGAGCCTTGCCCTGCGCGACGGGAAGGAATTGTTGGGCACGCATGCGCGTGAAGCGATTGCGAGACAGCACGCCTCCAGCCAGGTTTTCGAACAGACTCTTTCGACCGTGATCAAAGGCGACCGCAAGATGTTCGCCGTGACCGATTTCGCAGGACTGGAAGGCTCGGCCGGCATTGCCGCCGATGTGACCGATATCGAAGCGATGCGCGAAGAGCACCAGCGCACTCTGAGCAGCCACGCCGATACGCTCGATCAGCTCACCACGGCTGTCGCGATTTTCGATGCCGGCCAGAAGCTGCGCTTTTTCAACCAGGCCTTCCAGAAGCTCTGGGACTTGGAGCATGTCTTCCTCGACAGCGCGCCGGACAACGCGCTGCTGCTCGATAGGCTCCGCACCTCAGGCAAGCTCGCGGAGCTGCCGGAATGGCGGCGCTGGAAGGAGAACCTGCTTTCGGCCTATCGCGCGGTGGCCCCGCAGGAGCACTGGTGGCACCTGCCGGATGGGCGTACGATTCGTGTGGTCGCCAATCCGCAGCCCAATGGCGGCGTAACCTGGCTGTTCGAAAACCTCACCGAAAAAATCGACCTGGAAAGCCGCTACCAGACTGCGGTGCGTGTGCAGGGCGAGACGCTCGACAATCTTGCCGAGGGCGTCGCCGTGTTCGGCCCCGACGGGCGCGTGCGCCTCTCCAACCCGGCTTTCTCCACATTATGGAGCATCGAACCTTCGCTGGCCCGGCCCGGCACTCATATTTCGGCGATTCGCGCGGTCTGCGATGAAAAGCTCGCCGCGAGTCCTTGGGGGAGCTTTGTGGCCGCCGTAACCGGTTTCGACGACGAACGCCGCGACCGCCGCGGCCAAGCCGAACTCACCAATGGCACCGTGCTGCGTTACGGGGTGATCCACCTGCCGAACGGCCAGGTGATGATAACTTTTGTCGACGTGACGGACAGCGTCAATGTCGAACGGGCGCTGAAGGAGAAGAACGAGGCTCTGCAGAAGTCTGATCAGCTCAAGAACGACTTCGTCCAGCACGTCTCTTATGAACTGCGCTCGCCGCTCACCAACATCATTGGTTTCACCGAACTGCTGCAGCTTGCCGAGACCGGGCACCTCACCGAGCGCCAGCGCGAATATGTCGACCATATCGGCTCGTCCTCTTCGGTGCTCCTCACCATCGTCAACGACATTCTCGACCTCGCGACGGTCGATGCCGGCATCATGGAGCTCGATATCGGGGAGGTAGAGGTCGATAGGACGATCGCCAATGCCGTCGAGCTTGTCTCCGAACGGTTGCGCGAGCACGGCATCCGGGTAAGGCTCGAAACCCAGCGCGCGCCGAAGAGTTTCAATGCTGATGAGAACCGGGTTCGGCAGATTCTGTTCAACTTGCTGAGCAATGCAGCCAACTATGCGCCGGAAAACAGCGAAATCGTGCTTGCCTGCGAGGGGTCGGAGAGCGGCGTCGTCTTCTCCGTCCATGACGATGGCCCCGGGATGCCGGCCGAATTCCTCGACACGGTCTTCCGCCGTTTCGAGTCACGCACCAATGGCGGCCGCCGGCGCGGTGCCGGGCTCGGCCTTGCAGTCGTCAAGAGCTTCGTCGAGCTGCACGGTGGGACCGTCAGGATCGACAGCGCGGAGGGCAGCGGCACGACCGTCACCTGCTGGTTCCCGATCGCGCCCGTCGGCACAAGGGCGGCAGCGGAGTAGCCGAGTTTCGTGACCGCGATCGAACGCTTTTTGCCGAATGAACGGGCGACGGAGCTCTTTGGCGATGATGTTGCTGCAGCGCTGCGCGCCGGTGATGTCGTTGCGCTGAAAGGCGATCTCGGCGCTGGCAAGACGACGCTGGCGCGCGCCATTATCCGCGCGCTCGCCGGAGACCCCCGTCTCGACGTGCCGAGCCCGACCTTCACTCTGCTACAAACCTATGATGCGCGCATTCCGGTCGCGCATTTCGATCTCTACAGGCTCGGCTCCCCCGACGAACTCGACGAGCTCGGCTTCGCCGAGCAGTCTGCCGAAGGGGTTGCGCTGATCGAATGGCCGGAACGGGCCGGCGAGCGCCTGTCGGGTGAAGTGGTCGAGATCGAGCTGACGCATCAGGACGAAGGCCGCCTGGCGCGGATCTCCGGTTCGGAAGCGATTTTGGCGAGGATCGGACGATCGCTCGAGGCCAGGGATTTCCTCGAACTTTCCGACTGGAGCAGCGCCTATCGCACACACCTGGCCGGAGATGCCTCGGCACGGTCCTACGAAATCGTCGAGGCAGAGGGAACACCAGCAGCCATCCTCATGAACTCGCCGCCGCTGGTGCTCGGCCCACCTGTTCGGGGCGACAAGGCCTATGCGGAGATCGCGCACACGGCGCGCACGGTCTCGGCTTTCGTGGCCGTCGACCGGCTGCTGCATGAGGCGGGTTTCGCCGTGCCTCGAATTTATGCGCAGGATCTCGACAAAGGCTTCCTCGTCATCGAGGATCTCGGCTCGAGCAACTTTCTCGGACCCCGCGGCGAGCCTGTCGCGGAGCGTTACGAGACCGCGGCCGAGCTTCTGGCGAAACTGCATCTGAGGCGCTGGCCTTCGCAGGCAGAAGCGGCGCCGGGCGTGACGCATCTTATTCCGCCATTCGACCGAGGGGCGACGATGATCGAGGCGGAGCTGCTGCTCGAGTGGTACGTACCGGCGACGAGCGGACGCAAGGCGAGCGACGCCGAACGCGAGGGGTTCGAAGAAGTCTGGGGCAGGGCACTCGATCGCCTGGCCGATACCGAAACCACCCTCATGCTGCGCGACGTCCAGTCGCCCAATTTCATATGGCGTGAGGAGAGGATCGGCCTGGACCGGATCGGCCTGATCGACTTCCAGGATGCGCTGATCGGCCCGTCGGCATATGACGTCGCCTCGCTTGCCATGGATGCGCGTGTCACGATCCCCGAGGAACTGGAGCGTCGCACGGTGGAGGCATACGCCCGCGCGCGCAGGACAGCGGGCAGCTTCGACCGCGCCGCCTTTGACGAGGCCTATGCCGTGATGGCCGCGCAGCGCAATTCCAAGATCCTCGGCATCTTCGTGCGCCTGCATCGCCGCGACGGCAAACCGGGCTATCTGAAGCACCTGCCGCGCATCCGCGCCTATCTGCGCCGTGCGCTCAAGCATCCGGCGCTTGCCGAGATGCGTGAATTCTACGAGCGACACGGATTCCTCGAGGAGCGGGCGGTGTGATGGAGTCGAGGACAGCTCAGCCGGCATCGGCGATAGCCGGTTATCGAACAAGCCCAAAGAACGCCATGGTTCTCGCCGCCGGGCTAGGCAAGCGCATGCGGCCGATCACCGACACGATGCCGAAGCCGCTCGTGAAGATCGCCGGCAAGACCCTGCTCGATCGTTCCCTCGACATGCTCGCCGCAGCGGGCGTGGAGAAAGCCGTGGTGAATGTCCACCATTTCCCGGATCAGATCATCCGCCATGTTGCCTCGCGCAGCGCGCCGAAGATCGTCATCTCGGACGAGAGCGCGGGCCTGCTCGATTCGGCCGGAGGCATCGTCAGGGCGCTGCCGCAATTGGGTAGCGAGCCCTTTTATATCCTCAACGCCGATACATTCTGGATCGACAGCGGCAGGTCCAACCTGGAGCGGCTGGCGCTTGCCTGGGACCCGGCCGAGATGGATATTCTCATCATGCTGGCTGAGATCGAATCAACCACGGGTCATAGCGGTGGCACGGATTTCCTTCTCGCGGCGAGCGGCCGTCTTGCTCGCTCGAAAGGCCTGCCCGAGGGGCTGATCTATGCCGGGGCAGCGATCGTCAAGCCCCGCATCTTTGCCGGTGCTTCGGCTGCGCCGCACTCGCTCAACCTTTATTTCGACCGGGCGATCGCCGAAGGCCGGCTCTATGGCATGAGGATGGAAGGCCACTGGATCACGGTCGGCACGCCTGGCGCCATCCCGCTCGCCGAGCAGGCTGTCGCCCACGCTATGAAGCCGTGACTGCAGGCCGGCCTCCGCGGGTCTTCTCCATTCCGACCGGAGCGCCTTTTCTGCCGGTGCTTGCCGAGGCGACGCTGTCCGGTGCGCTCGTCCCGGGATTCGCCTGGGACGGCGACCCGCTGACGCTCGCCGACATGACGATTTTCGTGCCGACGCGGCGCGCGGCGCGCGAATTGCGCAGCACCTTTGCCGAACGGCTAGCTTCTTCATCGTGCCGGCGTGGGGCGATCCTGCCCGTCATCCGACCGCTCGGCGAGTTCGACGAGGATGATTCCGCCCTGGACCTGGCCGACCCGGCCGAGACCGAACTTGCCCCGCCTATCGCCCCTCTCGAACGGCTGCTGAGGCTGGCCCCGCTGGTGCGGGCCTGGAAGAGCCGGCTGCCGGCCCATATCACGGCGTTGTTCGACGAACAGGTGGTCGTGCCCGCTTCGGCCGCCGATTCGATCTGGCTGGCGCGTGACCTGGCCGCTCTCATCGACGAGATCGAGACGGAGGGGGCGGACTGGAAGAAGCTCGGCGAGCTGGTGTCCGGCAGTCTCGCTGGCTGGTGGCAGGTGACGCTCGATTTTCTCGACATCGTCACTTCGATCTGGCCGGAGGCGCTCAAGGAGCTCGACCGCTCCAACCCGGCTGCGCATCGGGATGCCTTGATCCGCCGCGAGGCGAAGCGCCTTGCCGGCGCGCCCGCGCACGGACCGGTGATCGCGGCCGGCTCGACCGGCTCGATACCTGCTACCGCCGAGTTGCTCGCCACCATATCGCGGCTGCCGAACGGTGCGGTGGTGCTGCCTGGCCTCGACCTTGCACTGGACGACCGCTCATGGCGGGTTCTCGACGGCGTCGCGCCCCATCCCTCTGTCTTCGGACATCCCCAGTTCGGCCTCGCCAGGCTGCTCCGGGCGATAGGGATAGCGCGCGCCGACGTCGCCGAGATTGGCGCGTTGCACGCCCCGCTCAGGATTCGCGGTTCCATCCTGAGCGAGGCGCTGAAGCCTGCCGAAACGACCGACGATTGGATGAGGAGCCGCGCGCGGACGGACGAGGCGGCATTCGGCAGTGCCTTGGCGGGGATTGCCTTGATCGAAGCTGCGAACGAGCGTGAGGAGGCAGCGGCGATCGCGGTGGCGTTGCGCGGAGCCATCGTCGAGCCGGGCAGGACTGCGGCGCTCGTCACGACCGATCGCGAGCTGGCGAGGCGGGTGAGCGCCGAGCTTCAGCGGTTCGGCATCCGGGCCGACGATTCAGGCGGCAGGCCGCTTGCCGACACGCCGGCGGCGGAGCTGCTGAAGCTCGTCCTTGAAGCTGTCTTCGAGCCGGGCAATCCCGTGCCGATCGCGGGGCTGCTCAAGCACCCCTTCCTCAGGCTCGGCTTCGAGCGCGCAAAGGTGCGTCATGCCGCCGAGACCATCGAGCTGTTCGCCTTGCGGGGCGGCGCGGGCCGGCCCGATATTGCCGATCTGCAGCACTTGTTCGACGATCGGCTGAAGGCGTTTCGATCCGCGACACGCAAGCCGTTCTGGTTCGGCCGGATCGACCTGGTCTCGGTCGCCGATGCCCGTGCTGTCCTCAATCGCCTCGCCGAGGCATTGGCCCCGCTCGCTGCCTGCCGTGGTGGCCCGGAGATCCAGCTCGCCGAGCTGGCGCGCATCACGATCATAGCGCTCGAGCGCCTCGCGCGCGATGAAGCTGGCGGCTTCGCCGAGCTCTACCAGCGCGAGCAGGGCGAAAAGTTTGCCGGCTTCTTTCGTGCGCTGGTCAGCTCGAATGCCAATTTTCCAGTCGCAGGTCAGGACTGGCCCGATGTTGCGGCAGCGCTGATCGCCAGCGAGGTCGTGAAGCCGGCGGCGGGAAGCGATGGCAGGGTTTCGATCTGGGGCGCGCTCGAGGCGCGGCTGCAGACAGTGGACATGCTGGTGGTCGGCGGCCTCAACGAAGGCAGCTGGCCGCGCAAAGCCGAGCCGGACCGCTTCATGTCGCGTGTCATGAAAGGGGGGCTCGAACTCGACCCGCCGGAACGGCGCATTGGTCTCGCCGCGCATGATTTCATGATGGCGATGGGCCACGAACAGATTGTGCTGACCCGCTCCGCACGTTCCGGCGACGCGCCGGCCACCGCTTCGCGCTGGCTGCAGCGCCTGGCAACTTTCGCCGGACCGGATGAGACCGCAAGGATGCACGCGCGCGGCGACGAGATCATTGCCTGGGCAAGGAGCCTTGACGCCGGCGCGGCGGTGAAGTTCGAGCCGCGGCCGAAGCCGAAACCTCCGCTCGGCGCACGGCCGAAGAGATTCTCCGTGACCGAGATAGAGACGCTGCGACGCGACCCCTATGCGATCTACGCGCGTCATGTGCTGAGGCTTTCGCCGCTGGACCCGCTGCTGCGCGACCCAGGCGCGGCCGAACGTGGGACGCTTTTCCACCTCATTCTGAGCCGCTTCACCGAGAGCTGTCCCGATCCGGCAGCGCCCGACGCCGAGACGCTGTTGGTCGCTGCCGCCAGGAGCGCCTTCGCGGAGGCCTGCTTGCCGCCCGATGTGGAGGCGGTCTGGTGGCCCCGCTTCGAGGGCTCGGTCGAGGCGATCATTGCCTGGGAGCGGCGCGAGCGCGCCGCGGTGAAGAGGCGGCTGGCGGAAGTCCGGTCCGATCCCTTGCCGGTCGGCGGCACCGGCGTCACGCTTCTCGGTTATGCCGACCGTATAGACCTGCTCGCCGCCGGCCGCGCGGACGTGCTCGACTTCAAGACAGGCTCCTCGCCCTCGAAGGCGCAGGCTCACACGCTGATTGCGCCGCAGCTCGCGCTGGAAGGCGCGCTTCTCATGCGCGGCGCGTTCAAGGCCGCCGGGCCGCTTCTTCCTCACGAACTCGCCCATGTGCGGCTGAAGGCCAATGGCGAGGTGGAAGAGGAATCCATCCTCAAGCACCGGAACTCGACGCGCGAAGCGAAGGAGTTGTCCGAGCTCGCCTGGAACCGGCTGGAAGACCTGCTGCACTACTATGCCGATCCCAGGCAAGGCTATCTCTCTCGCGCTCTGCCGTTTCGCGAAGGCGAGGTCGAAGGCGATTACGACCACCTTGCCCGCGTGCTCGAATGGTCGGCCGGCGGCGACGGCGAGGCGGAAGGGTCCGAATGAAGGAGGATTGGCGGATACCTCCGGAAACGATCGAGCGGCAGGCGATTGCCGCCGATCCGCAGAACTCCGTCTGGGTGTCGGCCAATGCCGGCGCCGGCAAGACACATGTGTTGTCGCGCCGGGTGATCAGGTTGTTGCTGCAGGGTGCGGAGCCATCGAAGATTCTTTGCCTCACCTACACCCGGGCAGCCGCCGCCAACATGGCCAAACGCGTCTATGACGATCTCGCCAAATGGACCGCGCTCTCGCATGAGGCGTTGACCGCCGAAGTCGAAGCGCTGGAAGGTGCCCGGCCGGATGCTCAGAAGCTCGCGCGGGCGCGTCGGCTTTTCGCCGAGGCGCTGGAAACGCCGGGCGGGCTGAAGATACAGACCATTCATGCCTTCTGCGAAGCGATTCTCCACCAGTTTCCGCTCGAGGCCAACATCGCCGGCCATTTCGAGATGCTCGATCCCGAGATGGAGCAGGCGCTGATCTCCGAAGCCCGCCGTGCGATGATCACTGGGGCAGGAGTGTCCGGCCAGCCGACGCTCGCCTCGGCCTTCTCGGAGATCCTCTCCCATGGCGGCGAATACGGGCTCGACATTCTGCTCGGCGAGATCGTTGCCAAGCGCGACGAGTTGCGGCTCTTCATCGAACAGTTGCGCGAGGAAGAAGGCGCCTTCCCTGCCCTGTTCGAGGAATTCGGCTTCAGGCCGGGGGAGACCGCCGATTCGATCGCTGCATCTGTCTGGCCGCTGCCTGGCTTCGACCAGGCAGGCTTCGAAGAATTCGTGCATGCGGCGCACGCGGAAGAAGCGAAGGCCATCATCGCCAACATCCTGCCGGACGCGATCTCGGCCTTCGCCGAAAGCGACCCCCGGCAGCGCTTGAGGCTGCTGGCAAAAGCCTTTCTCAATGGGGATGGCGAACCTTATTCGCCGAAACTCTTCAAGCAGCCGCTCCAGAAACGCATCCCCGACCTCATGGATCGTTACGCCGCTGCCGTCGCTGCGATCCAGGCTGCTGCCGACCGGCTGGCGCTGTTCCGCATGCTCGAGGCGACATCGGCCGCGTTGATCGTCGCCGACTGGCTGATCGCGCGCTACGAAGGGATGAAGGCAGCACGCGGTTTTCTCGATTTCAACGACCTGATTACGCGTACCGTGCGACTGCTGTCGCGGAGCGATGTCGGGCCTTGGGTTCAGTACAAGCTCGACCAGGGCATCGATCACATACTGATCGACGAAGCGCAGGACACCAGTCCCGAGCAGTGGAAGGTGGTGCGCCAACTTGCCGAAGAATTCTTCTCCGGCGTTAGCGCGCGCGACAACGTGCACCGCACGATCTTTGCCGTCGGCGATGAAAAGCAGTCGATCTATTCCTTCCAGGGTGCCGACCCGGCGCTGTTCGCCGAAAGCGGCCACTTCTTTCGCGAGCGCGTCAGTGCTGCCAAGGGCAGCTTCGAGGCGGTGAAGCTCAACTGGTCCTTCCGCTCGACCGACGACATTCTCTCCGCTGTCGACCAGGTCTTCGCCAACGGGCCAGCCCGCAAGGGGCTGACGCGTGATCCCGAACCTATCGAGCACAAGGCGATCCGCGCCGGCGCACCGGGCTATGTCGAGGTATGGCCCTCGATCGGGGCGACGGCGATCGAGGAACCGGAGGACTGGCGCGAAGCAATCGACCATGCCGAGGCACCCGCCGTGCGCCTTGCCGACGCGATCTCCCGGACCATCGCCGAATGGATCGGCAAGGGCGAGATCATCGAGGGGAAGGGACGGCGGCTCGATGCCGGCGACGTGCTGGTGCTGGTGAGAAAGCGCGACCGCTTCATCCACGCCTTGTCGCGGCGCCTCAAGGACCTCCGCATCGCGGTCACGGGCGCCGACAGGCTGAGCCTTGCCGGCCATATCGCAGTGAAGGACCTTGCCGCGCTTGGCCGCATAGCCCTGCAGCCGCACGACGATCTGTCGCTCGCGGCGCTGCTGCGTAGTCCGGTGTTCGGGCTTTCCGACAAGGCGCTGTTCGACATCGCCCATGGCCGGCGGGATGTTTCGCTCGACCGTGCCTTGCGCAGGAAAGCCCAGACCGACCTGAAGCTTGGAGCGATCGTCGCCGATCTCGATCGCTGGGCGAACGAAGCTGCCTTCAAGCCGGTCTTCGACTTCTACGCCGGCGTGCTCGGCCGTGACGGCGTGCGCCGCAAGCTGATCGCTCGGCTCGGACCCGAGGCCGGCGACATCATCGACGAATTCATGAGCTTCTGCCTTGCGCAGGAGAAGGTCGGGACCCCGGGCCTTGAAGCCTTCCTCGCCACGCTCGAAAGCGCAGCACCCGAGATCAAGCGCGAAATGGACCAGGGCCGCGCCGAGGTGCGCATCATGACCTCGCATGCGGCAAAGGGCCTTGAGGCGCCAGTCGTCTTTCTCGTCGACAATGGCGCGCGGCCGTTCAGCGAGCAGCACCTGCCGCGGCTCTTGCCGATCCAGTCGGCCAGGAAATTGTGGAACGGCAAGGGTTTTCTCTGGCGAGCTGCGAGCGATCTCGCGAGCGAGAGCTCGCGTGCTGCGGCAGCCCGCATCAGGGAAGCGGCCGAGGAGGAATACCGTCGCCTTCTCTATGTCGGCATGACGCGCGCCGAAGACCGGCTGATCGTGTGCGGCTACCACGGCAAGCAGCAGCAGAACGGCGCAACATGGCACGCGCTGGTGACGGCGGCACTCGCCGGTTCGGCGGATGCCGAATCGCTGCCGGATCCGGTGCTCGGCGAGGGCAGCTGCCGCTACCGCTACCGCGTCTTAAAAGGCGACAGCACTGTCAGGCGTCGTGACAGCGAACGCCCGGCGAAGCGCGTACCTGCCCCCGTGCCGGCCTGGCTCACCGAACAGGTTGCGCCGGAACCGCTGCTGCCGCGGCCGTTGACGCCGTCACGCGCGATTGCGGCGATCGACCAGTCGATCGAACCGGCTGC
The DNA here is from genome assembly GCF_033542235.1 of Mesorhizobium sp. BAC0120. Taxonomy (NCBI): domain Bacteria; kingdom Pseudomonadati; phylum Pseudomonadota; class Alphaproteobacteria; order Hyphomicrobiales; family Phyllobacteriaceae; genus Mesorhizobium; species Mesorhizobium sp. BAC0120. The sequence continues at coordinate 50,164 of NZ_JAWRCU010000011.1, forward strand.
CATTCCGAAATCGCCGGTGCTGGACGCTGGTGAGGAGCCGTCGCTGGCCATTGCTCGCGGCCTCGCCGTTCACAAGCTTCTACAGGTGCTGCCCGAGACGAGCGAGGCCGAGCGCGACTTCGCCGCGCGGCGCTATATAGAGCGCATCGGCCGGCTTTGGCCGGCCGAGGATCGCGAGGCGGCCGCAGGCTCCGTGATGCGCATTTTTGCCGACGAGGCCTTCGCGCCGATCTTTTCTGCGCGGTCGCGGGCGGAGGTTAGCATCGCCGGCACGCTCGAGATTGGCGGCGCCGAACGCGCCATCTCCGGCAAGATCGACAGGCTGGCAATAACGGCGGACGAGGTGCTGATCGTCGACTACAAGACCAATCGCCCGCCGCCGGAGCGGCTCGCAGACGTGCCGCCGGCCTACGTCGCGCAGCTTGCGCTCTATCGCGCCCTGCTCGGACCGCTCTATCCGGGCCGGGCTGTTCGGGCGGCTCTGCTGTTCACGGAGACACCGCAGCTGATCGCCGTGCCCGAACACGTGATGGAAGATGCCCTTGCCCGACTCGCCCAGGCGTGACAGAAACAGCGTGACACAAGCTGTGCTTGAAGCCATGACCGCTGCGCACCACATATTGTGCAAGTTAACACCGAAAGGATCCTCGAAATGGCAACCGTCAAGGTCGACCGGAACAACTTCAAGTCGGACGTGCTCGATGCGAAGGAGCCGGTCGTCGTGGATTTCTGGGCGGAGTGGTGCGGCCCCTGCAAGATGATCGCGCCCGCGCTCGAGGACATCGCGACCGAGCTCAACGGCAAGGTAAAGGTCGCCAAGCTCAACATCGACGAGAATCCGGAGCTCGCTGCCCAGTTCGGCGTACGCTCGATCCCGACGCTGATGATCTTCAAGGGCGGCGAAGTGGCCGACATGAAAGTCGGCGCGGCCCCGAAGACGGCGCTGTCGCACTGGATCAGCGGCGCGGTGGCGTAATCCTCCCAGATACTAACCGCAGAAGCCCGGCCCTCGCGCCGGGCTTCTTGCTGTCTCCGCCACCAACACTCACGTCGGCGGCGTACCGTTCTCCGCCAGCACTTCGCCGGCCAGGTAGAGCGATCCGCAGATCAAGATTCGCGGTGGAACCTCCGATCTGTCCCAGGTGTCTCGCAAGAGCATCATCGCGTCTGCGACCGAATTGACCGGCTCGGCAGAAAGCCCGGCATCGACGGCACGCAGCGCGAGCTCGGCATTCGGCACACCGGCATCGCTGGACCTGACCGGTACCGTGAATACGTGACGGGCAATGCCGTGGAAGGCTCGGAAGAAACCGGTCTGGTCCTTGGTGTTGAGCATGCCGCAAATCAGGAAGAGTGGCCGTGGCGAGCGTTCCTCCTGCTCGGCAAGCGCCTCGGCCACGACAGTTCCCGCACCGGGGTTATGGCCGCCGTCGAGCCAGATCTCGGAACCGCTCGGCGCGAGCTCGACAAGCGCACCTTGTGTCAGCCGCTGCATACGGCCCGGCCAGTCGACGCTCGTCATGGCGCGGTCCGCGGCACGGTGCGACAGTTCGAAGCCGGCAGCCTTTACTGCGGCAATCGCGGCAGCGGCGTTGGCGTATTGATGGCGGCCCGGCAGGCGCGGCGGCGACAGGTCCATCAGGCCCCATTCGTCCTGGTAGATCATGCGGCCATTCTCCTCGTAAGCGAGGAAGTCCTGACCATAGACGATCGGGGGCGCACCGAGCCGCTCCGCGGCTTCGAGGAGGACGTCTTGCGCGGTGTCGGATTCCTGCGCGCCGATGACGACCGGCCGGCCAGGCTTGATGATGCCGGCTTTTTCCGCCGCGATCAGTTCGACCCGGTCGCCGAGATAGGCCTCGTGATCAACCGAGATCGGCATGATCACCGAAACCGCTGGCTCGCTGATCACGTTGGTCGCGTCGAAGCGCCCGCCGAGGCCGACTTCGATCACCGCCGCGTCAGCGGGATGTTCTGAGAAGAGCAGGAAGGTGACGGCGGTCAAGATCTCGAACACGGTGATCGTCTCGCCGCGATTGGCCTTCGCGACGCGAGCGACGGCTTCCGCAAGCACCTCGTCTTCGACAAGCTCGCCGCCACCGGGCGCGCCGAGCCTGTAGCGCTCGTGCCACCTGACCAGATGCGGCGAGGTGTGGACGTGGACGCGAAGGCCGGAGGCTTCGAGGAGCGCGCGGGAGAACGCGCAGGCCGAGCCCTTGCCGTTGGTGCCGGCGATATGGATGACCGGCGGCAGGCGTTTCTCGGGATTGCCAAGCCGTGCGAGCAGCCGCGTGATACGGTCGAGCGACAGGTCGAAGCCCTTCGGATGCAGGGCCAGCAGGCGCTCGATCTCCTTGTCTGCTGCGGTGCCAATCATGAAATCATTTCCAGCCATATGCCCAAACTAGCCTGTCGGGCGAGATCGGCACGTCCAGATCGCGGCCCGATGCGCCGCGGGCAAGCAACCGGTGCGGCGTCTCGTGCTTGATGGCTTGTTAGGGTCGCGCCTCGGCCTGGATCACGGCCGGCGCCAGGATCTCCGGCTCGACGGCCTTGGGAACCGCGGGCTGCTTCAGCAGCATCTTCAAGAGGCGGGCAATCGTCGGCTTCAGCTCGAGCCGTGAGACAACCATGTCGACCATGCCGTGCTCCATCAGATATTCCGAGCGCTGGAAGCCTTCCGGGAGCTTCTCGCGGATCGTCTGCTCGATGACGCGCGGCCCGGCGAAACCGATCAGCGCGCCCGGCTCGGCGATATGGATGTCGCCCAGCATCGCGTAAGAGGCAGTGACGCCGCCGGTGGTCGGGTTGGTGAGAACCACGATATAGGGCAGCCCAGCCTCCTTGTGGCGATCGACCGCGACCGTGGTGCGCGGCAGCTGCATGAGGGAGAGAATGCCTTCCTGCATGCGCGCGCCGCCGGAAGCGGCAAAGAGCACCAATGGCTGTTTCCTCTCGAAAGCGACCTCGAATGCCCTGATGATCGCCTCGCCGGCCGCCATCCCGAGCGAGCCGCCCATGAAGGCGAAATCCTGCACCACCGCGACCACCGGCAGGCCCTCGATCTTGCCCAGCGCGCCGAGGATCGCATCCTCCAGGCTGGTCTTGGTCTTGGCGTCGCGCAGGCGGTCGACATAGCGTTTTTCGTCGCGGAACTTCAGGGGATCGACCGCGACCTTCGGGTTGTCGATCGCCTCGTACCTGCCGTCGTCGAAGAAGAACTTCAGCCGCTCCTTTGCCGAGATCCGCATGTGATGGCCGGATGAAGGGACCACATACTGGTTCTCCTCGAGGTCCTTGTGGAAGACCATCTCACCGGTCTCCGGATCCTTGATCCAGAGGTTTTCCGGCATCTCCCGCCGGCCGAGCATCGAATTGATCTTCGGGCGGACGTAGTTGGTGATCCAGTTCATGGCTTCAGCCCTTTCGATCGGAACGGCATGACGAGAGACATGGGAAGCTTCTCAGGCTGCCGCAAGGCGCGCTGCCCGGACGCCGGCGGCAAGCCCGCTGACCAGCGTCGCCACCGCTTCGGCCGGGTCCGCCGTCGTCCTGCCGTCCGGGCCGATGACATTGGCCACCGCGTTGACGATCGCCGTGCCGACGACGACGCCGTCGGCCGCCGTGCCAATGACCTTTGCCTGCTCGGCCGTCTTGACGCCGAAGCCGACGCAGACCGGCAGGCTGGTATGGCTCTTAATGCGCCTGACGGCCCCCGAAATCTTGGACGTATCCGGCAGCGCCCCGCCCGTAATGCCCGTCATCGACACGTAGTAGACGAAGCCGGACGTGTTCTGCAGCACCTTGGGCAGGCGCTTGTCGTCGGTGGTCGGGGTGGCGAGACGGATGAAGTTGATACCGGCCTTGAGTGCCGGGACGCAGAGTTCCTGGTCCATTTCCGGCGGCAGGTCGACGATGATCAACCCGTCGATTCCTGCATCGATGGCGTCCGCGAGGAATCGGTCGACGCCGTAGATGTAGATCGGATTGTAGTAGCCCATCATGACGATCGGCGTGTCATTGTCGCCGCGGCGGAAATCTGCGGCCATGGCAAGCGTCTTCCTGAGCGTCTGGCCGCCTTTCAGCGCGCGCAGCCCGGCGGCCTGGATGGCCGGCCCGTCGGCCATGGGGTCGGAGAACGGCATGCCGAGCTCGATGACGTCGGCACCGGCTTTGGGCAGCGCCTTCATGATCGACAGGGATGTCTGGTAGTTCGGATCGCCGCCCATGAAATAGGTGACGAGCGCCGGCCGGTTTTCGGCCTTCAGCTTCTCAAAGCAGCGGTCGATGCGGGTGGTCATACGGAGCCTTTCGGGGATATCTTGATCTGCACGTATCAATTCTGCCTTTTCCACCTAAGGCACTGCATGCTGCGGTTGGTCAATGAGTCTCGCGCGCTCGTATTTCAGGTAAGTATAACGGGCAGCGAAAACGCCGGCACGCAGGCCCACTCCGCCGTCCATCCATGCGCCCTTGCCAAAATACCATTTTACGAAGGCCACGAGCGACCGGCCAAGCACGAGAGGTCGCGCCGGAATGGCACGTCCTGACGCCCTCAAATCAGCTGCGGCCAACGAGCTGTAAAGCTTGAGCTTGGTCTCGACTTCATCCTTCGTCGCGCAGGTCAAATGAGTGAGCGGCTTTTCGATGCGTTGAATCGAGCGATAGCCCGATGCAGTCTCGTGCACTTCGTTGGAGGTCGCGAAGTCGACCCTGCGCCTGTCGAGGATGCGGATCGGGTAGTCCGGGCTTTGCACCGGATAAAACGCATGGACTGGTTTGCCGAGCACGAACCAATCGCGGCGGATGGTATAGGCGTCTGCCGGAAACCCGGCCTCCTTGAGGGCGAGAATCTCGGCGACGAGTTCGTCGCTCATGATCTCGTCGCTGTCGATGAAGAGCACATGATCGTAGGTGCACAATGACTGCGCCTTCTGACGCTGCCGAGAAAAGCCCTTGAACTCGCTTGTTTCGACCCTGCAGCCGTGCCGACGGGCGATCTCGATCGTCCGGTCACGGCTTCCCGAATCGAGGACCAGCACTTCGTCGGCGACGCGCGACAGGGGGGGCAGCACGCGATCGAGCAGGCGCTCGCTATCGCGCGTCAGCACATATGCGGAAAGCGGCTCGACAGCGCGCCCGGTCAATCCTCAAAGCTCCATCCCGAGTATCTTGCCCACGGTGAAGATGTCTTTGTCGCCGCGGCCGGAGAGGTTCATCAGGATGATCTCGTCCTTGCCCATCTGCGGCGCGCGCTTGATCACCTCGGCTAGCGCATGGCTGGGCTCCAGCGCTGGAATGATGCCTTCGAGCCGGGTGAGGAGCTGGAAGGCTTCTAGCGCCTCGGTGTCCATGATCGGTACATATTCGACGCGGCCGGTGGCATGCAGCCAGGAGTGTTCCGGCCCGATGCCCGGATAATCGAGGCCGGCCGAAATCGAGTGGCCGTCCTTGATCTGGCCGTCGGAGTTCTGCAGCAGATAGGTGCGGTTGCCGTGCAGCACGCCCGGCGAGCCGGCGGTGATGGAGGCGCAGTGCTCGTCACCGGAAAGACCTTTGCCGCCGGCTTCGACGCCGACGATCCTGACCGAGCGATCGTCAAGGAACGGATGGAAGATGCCGATCGCGTTCGAGCCGCCTCCCACTGCGGCGATGACGAGGTCCGGCAGCCGGCCTTCGGCAGCCAGGAGTTGCTCCTTGGCCTCGGTGCCGATCACCGCCTGGAAGTCGCGCACCATCTCCGGATAGGGATGCGGGCCGGCGGCTGTGCCGATCAGGTAATAAGTGTCCTCGACATTGGTCACCCAGTCGCGCAGCGCTTCGTTCATGGCGTCCTTCAGCGTGCCGTGGCCGGACGTGACGGGCCTTACCTCCGCACCGAGCAGCTTCATGCGGAACACGTTGGGCTGCTGCCGGGCGACGTCGGTGGCGCCCATATAGACGACGCAGGGATAGCCGAACCGGGCCGCGACGGTCGCGGAAGCGACGCCATGCTGCCCCGCACCCGTCTCGGCGATGATGCGTGTCTTGCCCATCCGCTTGGCAAGCAGGATCTGGCCTACGCAGTTGTTGATCTTGTGCGAGCCGGTGTGGTTCAGCTCCTCACGTTTGAAATAGATCTTGGCCCCGCCGAGATGTGCCGTCAGCCGCTCGGCGAAATAGAGCGGGCTCGGCCGCCCGGTATAGTGCTTGCCCAGATGTTCGAGCTCGGCCCGGAAGGCCGGATCGTCCTTCGCCTCGCTCCAGTGGCGCTCCAGATCAAGGATCAGGGGCATCAGCGTCTCGGCGACGAAACGGCCGCCGAACATGCCGAACATGCCCTCGGGGTCGGGGCCGGTGCGGAAGGAATTGGGTTCGGCTGGCTTGTTCATGGCTTTGGCTCTGGGGACAGTTTGTTTTTTGCCCTAGGCGGGACTTCAGCGAGGCTTAAGCCCGTCCGGGGCAAAAAGTAAACTGTCCGCGGCACGAACTCAGGCTGCCCGGCTCGTCTCGGCCGCCCTCACCGCCCGGAAGAAGGCCTCGATCAACGCCGGTTCTTTCACGCCGGGGGTACTCTCGACGCCCGACGATATGTCGATGCCGGGTGGATTGGCGAGCCGCAGGGCCTCTCCGATATTGCCGGCATTGAGGCCGCCGGAGAGCAGGTAATCGAGCTCCGGATCGAGTCTGCCAAGGATGGTCCAGTCGAAGGGAATGCCGTTGCCGCCCGGCAGTTCCGAACCTGCGGGCGGCTTGGCGTCGAACATGAAGCGGTCGGCAACGCCGCGATAGAGGCTGATCGCTTCGAGGTCCGATGCGCCGCGCACGGAAAACACCTTCATCACGGGAATGCCGTAGCGGGCCTTCAGCGAGGCGACGTGCTCCGGGCTTTCACTTCCGTGCAGCTGCAGAATGTCCGGCCGCATTTTCTCGACGATCGCATCAAGCGTCTCATCGCTCGCGTCGACAGTGACTGCTACCGCCTTCGCTCTGCCGACTGCCAGCTGCCTCAGCCGCCCGGCCTCGGCCGGCTCGATGTGACGTGGGCTTTTCGCAAAGAAGATGAAGCCGACACAGGCTGCCCCTCCGGCGAGCGCTGCCTCGAGCGCGGCTTCGGTCTTCAGGCCACAGATCTTGATGTCGAGCGCCATGGGGCGGGATTAGCGCGGGACGGCCGGCGAGTCGAGTGGAAGCCCCACTACTCGCTCATTTCGAATACGATGGCCTGCAGCGCGCCTCCGTTGCGCTTCAGCCAGTCGCGGCAGCGCTCGGTATCCGGACAAAGCTGCGTGCACAGCTTCCAGAATTTCGGGCCGTGGTTCATCTCCTTGAGATGCGCCACTTCATGGGCGACCAGATAGTTGATAATCTCCGGCGGCGCCATCATGATGCGCCATGAGAAGGAGAGGCCTCCGTCGGCGGTGCACGAGCCCCAGCGGCTCGACGTATCCTTGAAACGCACCGATTTGGCGCGTCTTCGCACTGTAGCCGTGTGCTTTTCCACCAGGCGGTTGATTTCCCGCTTTGCTTCCCGCTTGAGGAAGTCGGCCAGCCGGCGCGGTAAGTGCTGGCGGTCGCCGTGCACGATCAGGATCGGTCCGGAATTGTCGCGGCTCACCTCGACCGTGCCGCGGGTGCCGGCATGATGCACGATCAGATGCGGCACGCCCCGAACGGGCAGCTTGATGCCCGGCCGAACGTGGGGTCGGAGCGGCACCTTGGCAAGCCGCTGCTCCAGCCAGCCCTGATGGTTGCTGAGAAAGCGCTCGACCTCGCGCCGGGCCAGGCCGGGCGGTATGGTGATGCGCAGTCCGCGGCCGCCGGAATCGATGCGCAGGGTCAGCCGCCGCGCGCGTTGATTTTCAACGATTTTCAGCGGCAGCGAGCGGCCGGCAACTTCGTGCAGGCGTTCCTCGACCGGCGGCCTCTTTTTCAGGCGGGGAGAATGCAGAACGAACGGCATGGAACCACAATATGCGATTCGAGCGGCAGGCCAACAAAAATGAAGAACGGCGCCCGTAAAGGACGCCGTTCGGTAATATTATTACGTCTGAGGATTCATCAGGGGGCGATCAGACGTCGTCCAGCAGTCCGGAGCCCTGTGGCCCGGAGTCGCGTGGCTTGTCGTTGCCCTTCGGCTCATTGTTGCGGGCGCGGTTCATGAATCGGTCGAACTCTTCCTGGTCCTTGGCGCGGCGAAGCTCGCGCAGGTAGGTGTCGAACTCTTTGAGCGTCTCGTCCAGCCTGCGGCGCTCTTCCTCCAGGCGCTCCAGCTCCTTCTCACGCCATTCGTCGAAGGCGATGTTGCCGGTACGGCCAAAGCCGTGGCGACGGGCGTGGCGGCCGCGGCAGCCTCCGAAGAAGCTGTTCTTGGCTTCCTTGACGTCGCGCTTGAACCCGTCGAACCTGTCGCCCCAGATGATATAGGCGAGCATGGCAAGGCCGAGCGGCCAGAACACCACGAAGCCCAGCACCATCAGCGCGATGGTCGCCGGCGTCCAGGCCGGACGGATCAGTGCACTCGTGTTCATTTTCTCCCGTTCCTTCCGTTGAACAGCCGATGCGGGCTGCACAAAATCGAAATGGATAGGCGAAAAACGCGATTCAAGGCCGGTTCATCCAAAATCCGACAACCGCCTGCAAAGCCTAGGATTTTTTGAAAGCGTCGAGGCCAAGCACGGCCAGCCCGGCAAGAAGCCCCCAGAAGGCTGCACCGATGCCGAAAAGCACTATGCCGGACGCGGTGACCGCAAAAGTGGTGGTTGCCGCCATTCTTTCCGGCTCGTCCCTGAGCGCGATCGACAGCGCGTTGGCGAGCGGGGCCATCAGCGCCAGCCCGGCGACCAGCACGATCAGGCTCTGCGGCAGCACCGCGAACACCGCCACCAGCGAGGCGCCGAAAGCCGCGAAGATCAGATAGGCCAGAGCATAGAATGGCCCGGTTTTCCAGCGCTCCATGGGGTCCGGATGCGCGTCGGGTCCGGTGCAGATGGCGGCCGAGATCGCAGCGAGATTGGTCGTCAACGCCCCGAATGGCGCAGACAGCAGCGAGAAGAAGCCGGTGAAGGCGATGATCGGCCCCGGCTTCGGCTCATAGCCGGCGGCCTTGAGCACGGCCAGACCGGAGAGGTTCTGCGAAGCCATGGTGACCAGATAGAGCGGTATGGCAAGGCCGATCGTCGCGGACAGCGAGAAGGCCGGATTTATCAGGGTCAGGGTCGAAAGCTCGGGCGCCGGCAGGCTGCCGACGCGGCCGAGCAGGAACGCCGCGATCCCACCACCGATGAGTACGGCCAGCACCGAAAGTGCCGGGTTGACGAGGCGGATCACGAAGAACGCGGCGACCAGCGGCAGGATGAGCACCGGATCCGCAGTGACGGTCTTCACCGCGCTGGTCGCGAAACCGACGACGATGCCGGCAAGCATTCCCGAAGCTACGGAAGCTGGGATCCGCGAAATCAGGCTTGTCAGCGGCCTGAACAGGCCGGTGGCGATCAACAGCAGCGCCGTAAGGATGAAAGCGCCGGCCGCATCGGCCATGGTGAAACCCGAGCTGGCGGCTACGAGGGCCGCGCCCGGCGTCGACCAGGCTGTGATCACTGGCATCCTGGTGCGCCAGGAAAGCCAGACGGACTCGAACGCCATCGCGAGGCAGATCGCCGTCACCCAGCTCGCCGTCTCGATACGGCTCGCCCCGACCGCGTTTGCGGCTGCGATGATCAGCGCGAGCGTGCCGCCGAAGCCGACAATGGCTGCGACGAAGGCGGAGACGGGAACGGAGAGCCGCATCGTGCTTCAGGTCCCCGCCATGGCTTCGATCGCATTGAGGATCATGCCGAGATCCTGTGGCCGCGATAGCCGATGGTCGCCGTCCGGGATGAGCGAGACCGTGAGATCGTCGGACGGCAGCAGGCTGGCGAGCTTGAGCGCATGGGTATGCGGCACGTCCGGATCGGCCATGCCCTGCAGGATGTGAACCGGGCAATGCGTGTCGATCGGCCCGGTGAGCACCAGGTTCGCCCGGCCGTCTTCGATCAGCGACTTGGTGTAGACGTTCGGCTCGGGCGAGTAGGCGGACGGCTCCTCGATATAGCCTTGCTCAGCGAGTCCCCGCTTCTGCCTGGGCTTGAGCTGCGGTTCGATCAGTTCGGCGGTGAAGTCGGGTGCCGGTGCTATCAGCACCACTCCATCGATGCGTCCGCCCGCGCCTCGCTTGCGCAATTCCTCGATCATGCGCAGCGCGATCCAGGAGCCCATGGAGGAACCGACCAGGATCGCGCGCGGCGCGGCGAAGCGCTCGAACACTGCGAGGCTTTCGGAGAGCCAGCGCGAGATCGTACCTGCGCGAAAGTCGCCGCCGGACGCGCCATGGCCCGAGTAGTCGTGGCGCAGAAAGGCGAAGCCCTTCTCCCGCGCGAAGGCCGACAGCGCTTCGGCCTTCGTGCCGGTCATGTCGGAACGGTAGCCGCCGAGCCAGATGATGCCCGGCGCGCGGCCTTCCTGCCGGCGTACGGCGATCGGCAGGCCGCCGACCTCGATCGTTTCGCTGATGTCCTGGCTCATATGTGGCTCTGGGTGGAAATGAACTCCGGCAGGAGCCTCCTTCTGCCACGGTCGGGCTGCCAGGAAAAGCGCCGGGCTGGCATTGTCACGATCGCTTAATCTACTTCCATTGAACGGATGATTCTTGGCGCATGCTGTGCTATTGACACCGGCTCGATCCGAACGACATAGGCGTCAAGGTTTGTTCGGACTGAACCGCTATCATTAACAGACTAAGGAGAACCGACCATTCGCAGACCATTCAAGGCCGCGGCGCCCACGAAGGAAGGCCCGCGCTCAAACCGGGATATCAGGGTCCCCCGCGTCCAGCTCATCGATGCCGACGGCAACAACCGCGGCGATGTCTCCATCAACGACGCACTGCTTCTCGCCGAGGAGGCCGGCTTAGACCTCGTCGAAATCGCTCCCAATGCGGATCCGCCCGTCTGCAAGATCCTTGATCTGGGCAAGCTGAAATACGCCAACCAGAAGAAGGCCGCAGAGGCACGCAAGAACCAGAAGGTCATCGAGATCAAGGAGATCAAGATGCGCCCCAACATCGACACCCATGATTACGAGGTGAAGATGAAATCGGTGAGGCGCTTCTTCGAGGAAGGCGACAAGGTCAAGCTTACGCTGCGCTTCCGCGGCCGCGAGATGGCGCATATGGAGCTCGGCATGCAGCTTCTGAACAAGGTGCGCGAGGAGACAGCCTCGATCGCCAAGGTCGAGGCGGAGCCGAAGCTCGAAGGCCGCCAGATGATGATGGTGCTGGCGCCGCGCTGACGCCTTGATATCTGGGGCGCGACGCTCGTTTCGGGGTGTTGCGCTTTGTTGAGACCATCGCTATAAGGCCGCGTTCCGAACCGCCCGGCAGGGCATGCCGTGGCGGTTCCGTTTGCTTTTCGGGCTTTGGTCCGCCCGATGACGCGATCGGCGCAATCACGCGCCCCAATAATTTAAGGAAAGCAAAATGCCCAAGATGAAGACCAAATCTTCCGCGAAGAAGCGGTTCAAGATTACCGCGACCGGCAAGGTCAGGGCGCAGGCAATGGGCAAGCGCCACGGCATGATCAAGCGCACCAACAAGTTCATTCGCGATGCCCGCGGCACGATGGTTCTCGCCGAACCTGATGCCAAGAAGGTCATCAAGAACTTTCTGCCGAACGGCGGCGGCCTCTGAGCCCTGCCTTCGAAGCGTTTAAGGAGATCATGACATGGCACGCGTAAAGAGAGGCGTTACCGCCCACGCCAAGCACAAGAAGGTCCTGAAAGCCGCCAAGGGCTTTTACGGCCGCCGCAAGAACACCATCCGCATCGCCAAGCAGGCGGTGGAGAGGTCGAAGCAGTACGCCTATCGCGACCGCAAGAACCGCAAGCGCTCGTTCCGCGCGCTTTGGGTTCAGCGCATCAACGCGGCGGTGCGCGAGCACGGCCTCACCTATGGCCGCTTCATCGATGGCCTGAACAAGGCCGGGATCGAGATCGACCGCAAGGTGCTGTCCGATATGGCGATCCACGAGCCGCAGGCTTTCGGTGCGCTTGTCGCCAAGGCCAAGGTCGCGCTCGAATATCTGAAGAACACCACGCCGAATGCTTTTGAGAGCGCTGTCGCTTAGCCAGCGCCTTCCCAAGCTTTCGAAAAGACTGTTGATTGGGAAACCCGCGCTGGCAGGGCTGGCGCGGGTTTTTCTGTTACCGGAGCCGATGATGCAGGCACGAGGCTCCGCGGCAGGACGGAGACGATGAAATGGATCTCGCCGTGAACGAAAAACAAGGTGACCTTGGCGCGCTCGAGGCTGCGCTGATGGCCGACATTGCAAGGGCGGGCGACGAGCCGGCGCTCGAGGCGGTGCGCGTAGCGGCGCTCGGCAAAAAGGGTTCGGTCTCGGACATGCTGAAGACGCTGGGCACGATGAGCCCGGAGGAGCGCCAGGTCATGGGCCCGGCGATCAACGGGCTGAAGAACCGCGTCACGGAGGCGCTTGGCGCGCGCAAGGCGGAACTGCGCGAGGCGGCGATCGCCGTACGGCTTGCCGCCGAGACGGTCGACGTGACGCTGCCGGTCCGGCCTTCGCCGGCCGAGCGCGGGCGTATCCACCCGATCAGCCAGGTGATCGACGAGATCACCGCGATCTATGCCGATCTCGGCTTCGCCGTTGCCGAGGGGCCGGACATCGAGACGGACTACTACAATTTCACCGCGCTGAATTTCCCGGAAGGGCACCCGGCGCGCGAGATGCACGACACCTTCTTCTTCCCGCCCGGACCGGACGGCGAGCGCAAGCTGCTGCGCACCCACACCTCGCCGGTGCAGATCCGCACCATGGAGGCGCAGAAGCCGCCGATCCGCATCATCATTCCGGGCAAGACCTACCGGCAGGATTCGGACGCGACGCACTCGCCGATGTTCCATCAGGTCGAAGGCTTGGTCATCGACAAGACGGCCAACGTCGCCAACATGAAGTGGGTGCATGAAGAGTTCTGCAAGGCATTCTTCGAGGTGCCGAGCGTGAAGATGCGTTTCCGGCCGAGCTTCTTCCCGTTCACCGAGCCGAGCCTGGAGGTCGATATCCAGTGCGACCGCTCGCGGCCGGGCGAGATCCGCTTCGGCGAGGGCAGCGACTGGCTCGAGATCCTTGGCTGCGGCATGGTGCACCCGAACGTGCTGCGCTATGGCGGGCTCGATCCCGACGAATATCAAGGCTTTGCCTGGGGCATGGGCATCGACCGCATCGCCATGCTGAAATACGGCATGCCGGACCTGCGCGACTTCTTCGACGCCGATGTCCGCTGGCTCACCCATTACGGTTTCCGCCCGCTCGACATGCCGACGCTGTTCGGCGGGTTGAGTTCGTAGAGGCGATGCCGACCGTTCTAAGAGAGGCCGGCTATCGCTTTCATTTCTTCTCGGGAGACGGGCACGAGCCGCCGCATGTTCATATCGATGACGGAGACCGCAAGGCGAAAATCTGGTTGCAAGAAGTGCGTGTAGCCAAGAACGGCGGTTTCAGCGATGTCGAGTTGGGTCGTATAATTGCCATAGTGTCCGAAAACCGATCGCGCCTTTTGGAGGCATGGAATGAATTCTTCGCCTGATTATCCGGAAAAGGACCGGCCGATCGAGGCATGGTGTGATCTGCATCACCTGCATGTGCTGCTTGCGGATGGAAGGCAGGTTTCCACGCCACTTTGGTGGTATCCGCGCCTGCTGAAAGCGACGCCCGCGCAGCGCAATACGGTCGAGTTGATGTTGGACGGAGTTCACTGGCCGGAAATTGATGAGGACCTCTCGATCGACGGCATGTTGAAGGGTCGTAAGGCTCCGGGCGCCGTCCCTCCATCCTTGGCAGCTGAGTAAACCTATGCTCCGGGCAACCAGCGCCGTCGGCGAAGAGTTTCGCTTGGTCGAAGTCCTGCGGGGGGCGGAAACCGAGAGACAACAGATGGCTGATCTTCTTCCCAACTCCGGTGGCTGCCGCTGCGGCGCGGTCCGCTTCGAGGCCAAGGGCGAACCGCTGTCGGTGAGTTACTGCCACTGTAGCGACTGCCGGCGTGCGACTGGTGCGCCCGTCGCTGCCTTCGTCGGCTTCCGCGCCGACGAGGTGAGCCTCGGCGGCAAGAGCCTCAGCACCTATGAGAACGGCGCGGTGACACGCAGCTTCTGCAATGTCTGCGGCTCGCCGATCGCCTATCACGACCAGCGCCTCGACAACCAAATCTATTTCATGCTGGGCGCGATGGATATGCCCTCGAACTACAAGCCGACGCTGCACGCCTATGTGCGCGAGCAATTGCCCTACGTGCACATGCCGGACGGGCTTGAGCGACATCTGAAGACAAGCGTGCCGAGACCCGACGAGACGATATCATGAAATTCACACTCTCCTGGCTCAAGGATCATCTGGAGACCGACGCCTCGCTCGGCGAGATTGTCGAGCGCCTCACCGCCATCGGCCTCGAGGTCGAAGCGGTCGACGACAAGTCTTCGCTGAAGCCCTTTGTGATCGCTCGCGTGCTCACCGCCGAGAAGCATCCCGACGCCGACAAGCTAAGGGTGTTGATGGTCGACAAAGGCGACGGTAGTCCGCCGGTGCAGGTCGTCTGCGGCGCGCCGAACGCGCGGGCCGGCCTTGTCGGCGCCTTCGCCGCACCCGGCACCTACATACCGGGCACCGACATCACCCTGTCGGTCGGCAAGATACGCGGCGTCGAAAGCCGCGGCATGATGTGCTCGGAGCGCGAGCTGCAGCTTTCCGACGACCATGAAGGCATCATCGACCTGCCGGAAGAGGCGCCGGTTGGCGAGAGCTACGCAGCCTGGGCCCATCTCGACGACCCGGTGATCGAGATCAACCTGACGCCGAACCGGCCGGATGCGACCGGCGTCTACGGCATTGCCCGGGACCTCGCAGCTTCCGGGCTGGGCCAGCTGAAAACGCCGCCGGTCGAGCCCGTTCCGGGCGAGGGGGAGACGCCGGTCAAGGTGAGCCTCGACTTCAGCGATACGCCTTCGCTTTGCCGCGGCTTCGCTCTGCGGCTGGTGCGTGGCGTCAGCAACGGCCCTTCGCCGCGCTGGCTGCAGCGGCGCCTGCTCGCCATCGGGCTGCGCCCCATAAATGCGCTGGTCGACATCACCAACTACATCACCTTCGATCGCGGCCGGCCGCTGCACGTGTTCGATGCGGCCAAGGTCAAGGGCAATCTCGTCGTGCGCCGCGCAAGGACCGGCGAGAGGGTGCTGGCGCTCGACGGCCGCGAATACGAGCTGACGCCGGAGATGTGCGTGATCGCCGACCGAGACGGCGTCGAATCGATCGCCGGAGTCATGGGCGGCGAACACTCCGGCTGCGATGCCGACACCAGGGACGTGCTGATCGAGTCGGCTCTGTGGGAGCCACTCAACATCGCCCGCACCGGCCGGGACCTCGGCATCATCACGGATGCGCGCTACCGTTTCGAGCGCGGCGTCGATCCGGAGTTCATGGTGCCGGGACTGGAACTCGCGACACGCATGGTGCTCGATCTGTGCGGCGGTACGCCGACCGAGGCGGAGGTTGTCGGTTATGCCGGTCACGAGCCCAAGGTGATCATCTTCCCGACGCCCGAGGTGAAGCGGCTGACCGGTCTCGACGTGCCCGGTGAGGAGAGCATCGAGATCCTCTCGCGGCTCGGCTTCACGACGAGGGACCAGGGCTATGTCGTGGACGTGACGGTACCCTCCTGGCGGCCGGATATCGACGGCAAGGCCGATCTGGTCGAAGAAGTCATGCGCATCCACGGCGTCGACATGATCGCGCCGCAGCCCATGGCGAGCCACGGCTCCGTCAACGGCAGGATCCTCACCCCCCTGCAGATCCGCACACGCGCGGCCAAGCGTGCGCTCGCCGTGCGCGGCATGATGGAGGCGGTGACCTGGTCCTTCATCCCGGCCAGGCATGCGGAACTGTTCGGTGGCGGCGCGCCGGCGCTGAAGCTTTCGAATCCGATCGCATCGGACATGTCCGACATGCGGCCTTCGCTTCTGCCGGGCTTGCTCGCGGCCGCGCAGCGCAACACCGACCGGGGGCTGGGCGACGTAGCCTTGTTCGAAGTATCGGGCATCTATGAGGGCGATACGCCGGACAAGCAGCGGCGCGTGGCGGCAGGTGTACGGCGCGGCACGGCCAAGCTCGACGGTGCGGGCCGGCACTGGGCGGGAAATTCTGCGACGGTCGGCGTGTTCGATGCCAAGGCGGATGCCTTCGCGGCGCTCGAGGCGGCCGGCGCGCCCGTCGACAAGCTGCAGGTCGAGGCTAGTGGGCCATCCTGGTATCATCCCGGCCGCTCCGGCACGATCAAGCTCGGCCCGAAGACGGTGCTCGGGCATTTCGGCGAGTTCCACCCGAAGACGCTGGAGGCGCTGGACGTATCGGGCGCGCTTGCCGGCTTCGAGATCTATCTGGACGCGATCCCCGAACCGAAGCAGAAGCCGACCCGCACCAAGCCGCGGCTCGAACTGTCGCCCTATCAGGCAGTGAAGCGCGACTTTGCTTTCGTGGTCGACAAGGGCGTCGAAGCCGGGTCGCTGATGCGGGCGGCGGCTGCTGCCGACCGCAACCTGATCACAGGGGTCACCGTATTCGACGTATTCGAGGGCGAGGCGCTGGGCGCAACCAGGAAGTCGATCGCCATAGAGGTTGCGATTCAGCCGACCGAGCGGACGCTGACGGACGAGGATTTCGAGGCGCTGGCGACCAAGATCGTCGACAACGTCGCCAAACAGACCGGCGGCGTATTGCGGGCCTGATATTCCAGGACTTGACCAGGAGGCGCTGAACGACAAACCGTCCAGCGCCTCCTCAATTTCGGCTCAGCCGTTCACCAGTGCCAGCTCCCGCTCGTTGTAGCGGTCGCCGGTCACGCGCTCGGGCGAGAGCGCGTCGCCGATCGCCGCGATTTCGCCCGCAGTCAGGACGATTTGGCCAGCAGCCGTGTTCTCCTCGAGATGGCGGATCTTGCGCGCGCCGGGGATTGGCACGATGAAGTCCCCCTGCGCGAGGACCCAGGCAAGCGCCAGCTGCGCCGGCGTGACGCCCCTCTCCTCAGCAATCCTTTCGAGCATGTCCAGCAGCATCGCATTGGCCTGCATGGCTTCGGGCTGAAAGCGCGGCAGCCCTCGACGCCAATCGTCTGCGCTCAGAGCTTCGGGCTTGCGGATCGCGCCGGTCAGCAGGCCCCGGCCGAGCGGGCTGTAAGGGACAAAGCCGATGCCGAGCTCGCGGCAGACAGGCAACACCTCGTCCTCGGGATCGCGGCTCCACAGCGAATACTCGCTTTGGACCGCTGCGATCGGATGGACCGCATGCGCCCGGCGGATCGTGGCGGCACTTGCCTCCGACAGCCCGAGCGCCCGCACCTTGCCTTCGCGCACAAGGTCCGCCATGGCGCCGACCGTGTCCTCGATCGGCACGTTGGGGTCGACGCGGTGTTGATAGAAAAGGTCGATCACATCGACCCCAAGGCGCTTCAGGGAAGCCTCGGCGACCTCCCTGACATGCTCGGGCCGGCTGTCGATGCCGACCATGCGTTGCGGGCCGACGCCCTCGTCAGAAATCTTGAAGCCGAATTTGGTGGCGATCGTCACCCGGTCGCGGAACGGCTTCAGGCCCTTGCCGACCAGGATCTCGTTGTCGAACGGTCCATAGACTTCAGCGGTGTCGAAGAAATTGACGCCGATCTCGACGGCGCGATGGAGCGTTCCAATGGCGTCCTTTTCGTCCTGGCCGCCATAGGCGAAGCTCATGCCCATGCAGCCGAGGCCGACGGGATGGACGTTGAGGTCTGTTCCGAGTTTGCGGGCTTGCATCACATGCTCCTTGCTCTCTGCGATGCAGCCTAGGTAGGCCGTTGCCTCCCGTTCGATAATCGGGATAAGTCTGCACGGGCTGTTCTAATTTATAGATCAATCAAATGACCCGAAGCCATCTCTCGCAACTCGCAGTGCTTGCGGCCGTTGCACAAAACGGAAGCTTTCGCGGAGCGGCCAGGGAGCTTGGCATTGCGCCTTCGGCGGTCAGCCACGCAGTATCGAACCTGGAGAGCAGCCTCGGCGTTCGCCTGCTTTCCCGCACGACCCGTAGCATCGCGCCGACGGAGGCAGGCGCAAGGCTTCTGGAGAGGCTGCGCCCCGCCCTTTCCGAAATCGACCGGGCGCTCGAAACCGCAATCGAAGCGCGTGACGTGCCTGCAGGGAACTTGCGGCTCACCGTGCCGCGCACCGCGGCCTATCTGGTGCTTGCGCCGAAACTCGGCGCTTTCGCCAAAGCTTATCCCGACATCATGCTCGACCTCGTCATAGAGGATCGCTTCACGGATGTGGTGGCGGGCGGCTTCGATGCCGGCGTGCGGCTCGGCGAGAGCCTGCAGCGCGACATGATCGCCGTCCGCATCGGACCCGCGATCCGCGGAGCGGTCGTCGGAGCACCGTCCTATTTCGAAAAGATGCCGCGCCCACAGCATCCGCGCGACCTCATCCAGCACCGCTGCCTCCGCTTCCGCTTCTCGAGCGGTGTGATCTATCGCTGGGAGTTCGAGAAGGACGGGGAGGAAATCGAGCTGCCGGTCGAGGGGCCGCTGGTCGTCGGCGAGGACCGGCTCATTGTGCAGGCCGCAATGGACGGCGCCGGCCTTGCCTTCATCTTCGAGGACTATGTGAAGGACGCAATCGCGGACGGCGGGCTCCTGCGCGTTCTGGAGGACTGGTGCCCGCCTTTCGATGGGTTCCATGTCTACTACCCGAGCCGCCGCCAGATGCGGCCGGCGCTGAGAGCTTTTGTCGATTTCTTCCGGGCAGGCAAATAGCTACGCTTCCGCTCGATTCGTCAGGAGCGCGCGCGTGGACCATCTGCGCTATGCGGGCCTGCCGTTCGATCGACAACGGCAGGTCTTTCTGGATATCGTGTGGGCGGAGCCACTTGTTCGAGACGCGCTGGCGCGCGCCCATTCACTTGCGCTGCCCGACTGGCGTATCGTGTCGGGAGTCCTGTACAACACGGTGTGGAACGCCCTGACGGGGCGGCCGTCGGGCCACGGCATCAAGGATATCGACCTCTTCTATTTCGATACAGCCGATCTGTCCTACGAGGCGGAAGACGAGATCATTCGCGCCGGCGCGGCGATGTTTGCTGATATGCCCGTTCCCGTGGAGATACGGAACCAGGCGCGCGTCCATCTCTGGTATCCCCAAAGATTCGGACAGGCTTGCCCGAAATATGTAAGCTCCGATCATGCGATCCGGCATTTCGCATCCGAGACTCACGCCGTAGGCGTTCGGCTTGAACATGATGGGCAGTTGAGCCTCTACGCCCCCTTCGGCCTCGACCATATTTTGTCGTTCCGCGTGGCGCCCAATCGGGCCCTCGATAACCGCGCGACCCATGAAGAGAAGGGCGCACGCGCAAAGCGCAATTGGCCGGAGATCACGGTGGTTCCATGGTAGCGGCCAGGCGTCGAGCGGAACCGTCGTTCCGCTCCTCATGCGCCTTTCCTTTTCATGGCCGCGCGGCTAGCTTCGCACACCGCTGAGCAAAGAGGAGAGAGGTCATGTTCCGCTGGGGTGTTCTGTCGACGGCGAAGATCGGGCGCGATCAGGTGATCCCGGCAATCGTGCAGGCCGAGAACGGGGTGCTGTCGGCAATCGCCAGCCGTGATTTCGCCCGCGCCCGCTCCATCGCCGACAGGTTCGGCGCACCGCACGCCTTCGGCTCCTATGAGGAGCTGCTCGCCTCCGACACGGTCGACGGCGTCTACATCCCGCTCCCGACTTCCCAGCATGTCGAGTGGACGGCGAAGGCCGCCGAGGCCGGCAAGCATGTGCTGGTCGAGAAGCCGCTGGCGCTGGACGCCAAGGACATTCTGCAGCTGATCGAACTCCGCGACAGAAAAAAGGTGCTGATCTCGGAGGCCTTCATGGTCACCTATCATCCGCAATGGCTGAAGGTGCGCGACCTCGTCCGCTCCGGGGCGATCGGCGGGCTGCGCCATGTCCAGGGTGCCTTCTCCTATTACAATGTCGATCCGAACAACATGCGCAACGTGCTCTCGCTGGGCGGCGGCGCGTTGCCGGACATCGGCGTCTATCCCACGGTCTCGACGCGCTTCGTGACCGGCAAGGAGCCGAGCCGCGTGCAGGCGACGATCGAACGCGACAAGAAATTCGGCACCGACATCTATTCCTCGATCCGCGCAGATTTCGGCGAGTTCGAGCTCTCCTTCTACCTCTCGACCCAGCTTGCCAACCGTCAGCTCATGGTCTTCCACGGTGACAAAGGCTTCATCGAGGTACGATCGCCCTTCAATGCCGGCCTTTACGAGCACCACAAGATAGAGCTGCACAACCAGGGCCACACCGAGGCGACTGTGTTCCGCTTTCCGGGCACACAGCAATACCAGCTCGAGGTCGAGACCTTCGCGCGGGTTGCCCAAGGCAGCAAGGAAGACATCTTCACGCTGGAAAGCTCGGTCGCCAACCAGAAGGTTATCGACGCAATCTTCCGCGCCGGCGACAAGGAAGGGTGGGAGGCTGTCTGACCGTTCATATGCCGTGAGCGCGCTCGATGCGCTCGGCGACCAGCTCCTGCATCTTCCAGAGGTGGCGGTCGTGGATGCCGAGCTCTTCGAGATGCCTCACGGTGGCGAACAGATATTCGGCCATCGAGCCGCGGAAGCCGCAGGCGGTCGCCAGTATTTCAGCGAGCTCATCGTCGTCGAGGCCGTTGATGTAGCGGCCGCTCTTGCGGTTCATCGCGAAGGTGAGCGCCGTGAGCGGGCCGGTCGCTGTCGTCACCCTGATCCAGCGCGGCGGGAAGGCGCTCGGCACCATGCTCATCTCGCGACGGATCAGCCTGTCGAGATTGGGCTTCAGCGCGTCGGCCGGGAGCTGGTAGGCGACACCTTTACAGAGACCGCCGCGGTCGAGCGCCAGCATCAGACCGGGTTGTTCGCGGTTGCCGCGGAAGCGATAGTCCCAGCCCAGGCAGAAGGAGCGGCGCCAGCCGCGCGCCTCGGCGAGCCGCTGCTCGACGAGGTCGAAGGCCGGATTCCAGATCAGCGATCCATAGGCGAAGACCCAGAAATCGCCTGCCGGCGCCGAGGCCATGATCCGGTCCACCGTTTCATCGTAATCCGCATCCGTCGCCGGGCGGAAACCGGCGATGAGCAGCGGCCCCGGATCGGCGATCCTCCGCTCCACCGCAGCGATATGCCGCTCGGTGATGCGCATGACTCGAGTTGCTTTCGGCGCAAGCATCGTGGTCCCCGATCGTCAGCTTCGCGCGCAGGATTGACTGAGCTTCGAAAGGAAGCAAGCTGCTGCTACCACCATACCGCGCCGCGCAAATGCAGTCGTGGATTGCCTCTGGGCGCGTTGAGAGGGTGGTCGCAAGCCGGCGCGGTGCTGTCGGCATCCGCGGCCAACAGCAGCGGCGCACCGAAGCCCCCGAAATGCAAGCTGTCGAGACGCGGCCCGGTTCTGATCCTCGGCACGAAGGAAGGTCGCTGCTTCACTGGGCCGCCGAGCGGCAAGACAGGGACGACTCCCGCGCCGGCTCTCAGGGCCCTGAGCCGCGCGATCCGGTCCGCAGTCAGCGGGTGGGTGCGCAGCACCGAAGGATCGGGGATGCGGCCCCCCGGCAGGAAAATGTTCTCCCAGATGCGCCCTTGCGCACGCTCCAGCCGTGTCAGCGCTGAGGCGAGCCCGTCCGGATCGCCGGTGAGTAGCGCCGCGCCGAGGTCGGCATCGAACTCGCGCGTCCTCGACAGCGCCATCTGGATCAGCCCGCCGACCGTCGGCGAAGCGAGCAGCACCGCGACCGCGAGCCACGGCACACTCCCCGCCACACCGGTCGCATAGCTGCCTATATTGAAGAAGAGCGAAATCAGGCCGACCGTCGACATCAGCGAGGTGAAGCGCGACACCATGTCGGCGAGCGCCATTACCTTCACGTCCTCATGCGCGATATGGCTGACCTCATGGGCCAGCACGCCGGCAAGCTCACGCTGTGGCAGAGTTCTGGCGAGCGCGTCGGTGATGGCGATCGCGGACTGGTCGCGGCGGCCGACCGCAAAGGCGTTCATCAGGCGCGAGGGAATCACGTAGAGCCGTGGCACGGCCGGCAGGCCGGCGCGGCGCGCAAGTTCGGATACAATGCCGACTCCGGTCGGAAACTCGGCCTCGCTCACCTCGCGTGCTCTATACATCGAAAGCACGATTTTAGGGCTGATCCTGCGCATCGCCCAGACGGAAACGCCGCCGAAGATGACCGCATATACGATGCCGACCGTGCCGCCGAACGCCCAGGCAGTGACTGCGAGCAGAAGCAGGGCCCCGCTGGCGAGCAGCCAGGTGTGCATCGCGTTCAGGATGCGGTTACGCCGGTGAGCGAAGTAGTCGATCTTTGCGGGCATGCTCATGCCTGACAATATGGAGTGCGGCGGGCCGGTTTCCGAGTCCGGCAGCATTTGTCTGCGCCGCAGGGAGCCAAGCGCTGGGACAGTTGGGCACAACAGTTAGGCACAAGTGAATACGGTTCGCCTGACAGCAGAAAATAAGGGCGGAAAACTCAGGATTTCCGACGCTTTTGAACGCGAGCAAAGGGCTACTCTACGGCTTGCGCGCCAGAAACGCCCTTCTTATATACGCCGCAATTCTGTTCGGCCGGCAAACCGCTGGTTCGATGCGGAAAATCCCAAGTAACAGGGGCTGTCAAGGAACGCCTCGTAGGGTCCTGACGGCCTGCTTAGCGGAGAGAAGAAAATGGCAAAAGTAATCGGTATCGACCTTGGAACCACCAATTCCTGCGTCGCCGTGATGGATGGCAAGGACGCGAAGGTTATCGAGAATGCGGAGGGCGCGCGCACGACGCCTTCGATCGTGGCGTTCAGCGACAGCGACGAGCGCCTAGTTGGCCAGCCGGCAAAGCGCCAGGCGGTCACCAATCCCGAGGGAACGCTGTTTGCGGTGAAGCGCCTGATCGGCCGCCGCTACGACGATCCGACCGTGGAGAAAGACAAGAAGCTTGTCCCCTACAACATCGTGAAGGGCGACAATGGCGACGCCTGGACCGAGGTCCACGGCAAGAAATATTCGCCCTCGCAGGTATCGGCGATGATCCTTCAGAAGATGAAGGAGACGGCAGAGGCCTATCTTGGTGAGAAGGTCGAGAAGGCCGTCATCACCGTTCCGGCCTATTTCAATGACGCCCAGCGCCAGGCCACCAAGGATGCCGGCAAGATTGCCGGGCTGGAGGTGCTGCGCATCATCAACGAGCCGACTGCTGCCGCTCTCGCCTACGGGCTGGAGAAGAAGGAAGGCAAGACGATTGCCGTCTATGACCTCGGCGGCGGCACGTTCGACATTTCCGTCCTCGAGATCGGTGACGGCGTGTTCGAGGTGAAGTCGACCAATGGCGACACCTTCCTCGGCGGCGAGGATTTCGACATGCGCCTCGTCAACTACCTGGCCGAGGAGTTCAAGAAAGAGCAGGGCATCGACCTGAAGAACGACAAGCTCGCGCTGCAGCGCCTCAAGGAGGCTGCTGAGAAGGCGAAGATCGAGCTGTCGTCCGCTTCCCAGACCGAGATCAACCTGCCCTTCATCACGGCCGATCAGAACGGCCCGAAGCACCTCACGATGAAGCTGACCCGCGCCAAGTTTGAGCAGCTGGTGGACGATCTCGTGCAAAAGACGGTCGAGCCTTGCCGCGCCGCGCTCAAGGACGCTGGTTTGAAGCCTGCCGAGATCGACGAGGTTGTGCTGGTCGGAGGCATGACCCGCATGCCCAAGATCCAGGAAGTCGTGAAGCAGTTCTTCGGCAAGGACCCGCACAAGGGTGTCAATCCGGATGAGGTTGTTGCACTCGGTGCGGCGATCCAGGCCGGCGTGCTGCAGGGCGACGTGAAGGATGTGCTGCTCCTCGACGTGACCCCGCTTTCGCTCGGCATCGAGACGCTGGGCGGCGTGTTCACGCGGCTCATCGAGCGCAACACCACGATCCCGACCAAGAAGGGGCAGACGTTCTCGACTGCCGAGGACAACCAGTCGGCAGTCACGATCAGGGTCTTCCAGGGCGAGCGCGAGATGGCGGCCGACAACAAGCTGCTCGGCCAGTTCGATCTGGTCGGCATCCCGCCGGCTCCGCGCGGCGTGCCGCAGATCGAGGTCACCTTCGACATCGACGCCAACGGTATCGTCAACGTGTCCGCCAAGGACAAGGGCACGGGTAAGGAGCACCAGATTCGTATCCAGGCCTCCGGCGGTCTTTCCGATGCCGACATAGAGAAGATGGTGAAGGACGCCGAGTCTCATGCCGCCGAGGACAAGAAGCGCCGCGCGCTGGTCGAGGCGAAGAACCAGGCCGAATCGCTTGTCCATTCGTCGGAGAAGTCGCTCAAGGAATATGGAGACAAGGTCTCCGAGACCGACCGCACGGCGATCGCCGATGCGATCTCAGCATTGAAGACGGCGGCCGAAGGCGACGACGTCGACGATATCAACGCCAAGTCGCAGACGCTCGCCGAGGTCTCCATGAAGCTCGGCCAGGCGATGTACGAGGCCTCCCAGAAGGAGGCCGCGGAAGCCGACGCCAAGGCTGATGCTGCGAAGGATGGCGACGTTGTCGACGCCGACTTCGAAGAAATCGACGAGGACGGCAAGAAGAAATCCGCCTGAACGATGGGCGGTTTGAAGAAGGCCCGGCCCGCGCCGGGCCTTTTCGCGTATCGGTTTCGGACAAACTATCGGGTTTCCGTTACGTAAATTTTGTTGAGCAAAGCCGCGCGAGCTATGGCAACCGGGTATGACCTTTACTAAATCGGGGCGAAATGCCTGATGATCGACACCTTGCGGGCGATAAAAATCGAAGCAGCGGGAAACCATGAAGGCTGATTTCTATGAAACGCTCGGCGTGCAGAGGAACGCCGATGAGAAGGAGCTCAAAAGCGCGTTTCGCAAATTGGCGATGCAGTTCCACCCCGACCGCAATCCCGGGGACCAGGCTTGCGAGCACAGATTCAAGGAAATCAACGAAGCGTATGAGACGCTGAAGGACCCGCAGAAGCGGGCCGCCTATGACCGCTTCGGCCACGCCGCCTTCGAGAATGGCGGCATGAACGGCGCCCACGGTTTCGCGGCCGGCGGTTTCGCCGACATCTTCGAGGACATCTTCGGCGACATGATGGGTGGTGGCCGACGCCGCTCGTCCGGCGGACGTGAGCGGGGCGCGGACCTACGCTATAACATGGAGATCACGCTCGAGGAGGCCTATACCGGCAAGACCGCGCAGATTCGTGTGCCGGCCTCGGTATCCTGCACCGAATGTTCTGGCTCCGGCGCCAAGCCGGGCACTTCGCCGACCACATGCCCGACATGCTCGGGCGCAGGTCGCGTACGTGCAAGCCAGGGCTTCTTCTCCATTGAGCGGACCTGCCCGCAATGTCACGGTCTCGGCCAGATCATCAAGGACCCTTGCCAGAAATGCGCCGGCCAGGGCCGTGTCACCGAGGAAAGGTCGCTATCCGTCAACATTCCGTCCGGTATCGAGGACGGCACGCGGATCCGGCTCGCCAATGAGGGCGAGGCGGGCCTGCGCGGTGGACCGCCGGGCGACCTCTACATCTTCCTCGCCGTGAGGCCGCATGAGCTCTTCCAGCGCGACGGCGCCGATCTCTACTGCAAGGTGCCGATCTCGATGACGACGGCATCGCTCGGCGGCTCCTTCGAAGTAACGACCCTGGACGGCACGCAGACACGCGTGAAGGTGCCCGAAGGCACACAGAACGGTCGCCAGTTCCGCCTCAAGGGCAAAGGCATGCCGGTGATGCGTCA
The DNA here is from genome assembly GCF_033542235.1 of Mesorhizobium sp. BAC0120. Lineage (NCBI taxonomy): Bacteria > Pseudomonadati > Pseudomonadota > Alphaproteobacteria > Hyphomicrobiales > Phyllobacteriaceae > Mesorhizobium > Mesorhizobium sp. BAC0120. Next base: position 76,049 of record NZ_JAWRCU010000011.1, read on the forward strand.
GCCTGCGGTCGGCGATCTTTATATCCAAGTCGCCGTAGAGACGCCGCAGAATCTCACCAAACGACAGCGTGAGCTCTTGGAGGAATTCGAGCAGATCTCTTCTACGGAGAACAGCCCGCAGTCGAGCGGCTTCTTCGCCCGCATGAAAGATTTCTTCGAATCTTTCGGCGAATAGCAGCGCGCGACAGAACGGCATCCACGGGTTTTTCAGAAACGCGGCTTGCTTCGACCGCGTTTCGATGCGACGTCGAACTGACGCTGAACGGGAGGTGCCGGATGGCGCGCCAACAAGGATTGCGAAAGGCTCTCGCCGACAAGTTCGACGACGAACTGAAATTCTTCAAAGGCTGGATCGACAAGCCCAAGGCGGTCGGCTCGATTGTGCCGACGAGCTCAATCGCCGCACGCCGCATGGCCTCCGTGGTCAATCCCGACTCAGGCCTTCCGGTTCTGGAGGTCGGCCCGGGCACAGGCGTCATCACGCGGGCCATACTCGCCCGCGGCGTGAAACCCGAGAACCTCTATCTGGTCGAATATTCGGAAGATTTCGTCTGCCATCTGAGAGCCCAGTTTCCGGGCGTCAACGTCATCCACGGCAACGCGTTCGACCTCGATGCCACGCTCGGCGACAAGCGTGGCATGGTTTTCGATTCCGTCGTCTCCGGCGTGCCGCTGCTCAACTTCCCGGTGCAGCAGCGGGTTGGCTATATCGAGGATCTGCTCAACCGCATCCCGGCCGGCCGGCCGATCATGCAGCTCACCTACGGTCCGCTCTCGCCGGTGCCTGCCGGGCGCGGTCACTACAAGGTCGAACATTTCGACTTCGTGCTGCGCAACATCCCCCCGACGCAGCTTTGGGTGTACCGGCGGCTCGTCGCCGGTTGACATTACCGCAGCTCGCAGCTTGATTTCGCCTGCGCGGGTGAGGCTAGGAGGGCTGTGGGTGATCGTCGTTCCGAAGATATTGGTATTCGCCGGCTCGGTCAGGACCGGCGCCTATAGCGGAAAGACGGCCGACGCGGCGCAGAAGGAGCTTGCGATCCAGGGCGCGGAAGTGACGCGCATCTCGCTGGCCGACTATCCGCTGCCGATCATGGACCAGGACCTCGAGCAGGAAAGGGGCATCCCCGAGAATGCGTTCAAGCTGGCGAGGCTGATCGCGGCCCATGACGCGGTGCTGATCTGCACGCCGGAGTACAATGGGTCGATGCCGCCGCTGCTCAAGAACACCATCGACTGGGTGAGCCGCATTCACAGGGACAACGGCAAGCCGCTCAATCCCTACCCCGGCAAGGTGGTCGGCATCTGCTCCTCCTCCGACGGCCATTTCGCGGGCATCCGCAGTGCCAACCATCTGCGTGCCGTGCTGTCGCACATCCAGATGGAGGTGATCGCGCCGCAGGTGTCCGTGCCGCACGGCGCGGACGCCTTCGCGGAGGACGGCAGCTTCAAGGAGGAGCGGCTGCGCAAGGGCATGACGCGACTTTGCAGAACGCTCATCGAGCACGCCCGCATGCTTTCCACGAGGGCAGAGAACTGAGTTGATCGGTCTTTATCTCACCCACCCTCAGGTCGAGATTGATCCGGCGGTTCCGGTTCCGGAGTGGAACATTTCAAGCAGAGGTAGAGAGCGCATCGAAGCGCTCCTTGGCCGCCCGTGGCTGAAGGGTTTGAAGCGAGTCGTCGCCAGCGAAGAACGGAAGGCGATCGAGACCGCCCGCCTCATTGCCGAATCGCTCGAAGTGCCATGCGAGGTTTTTCCCGATATGGGCGAAAACGATCGCTCCTCGACTGGGTTTCTGGAGCCGCTCGCTTTCGAGCGGGCAGCCGACGCATTCTTCGCCGAGCCCACTGTCAGCTGGAATGGATGGGAGCGCGCAGCCGACGCGCAGGCGCGCATCGTCACGGCCGTGCGGCGCGTGCTGGAAGATAACGACCGCGGGAAAGAGATACTCTTCGTCGGACACGGGGCCGTCGGCACGCTCTTGAAATGCCACCTTGGGCAGCGGCCGATCTCGCGTGCCGAAGATCAGCCCGCCGGCGGCGGCAACATCTATGCATTTTCCCTTGCCGGCCTGCGCCTGCTCTGCGATTGGACCCCGGTGGAACGATTCGAGGGCGTTCGAGATGGAAGCTGAGCTGCGCGATCGCCTTATTGTCGGGCTCGACGTGCCGACCGTGGCCGAGGCCGAAAAGATCGTGCGCGACCTCGACGGCGTCGCCTCCTTCTACAAGATCGGCTATCAGCTCGCCTTCGCCGGCGGGCTCGATTTCGCCCGCGAGCTGGCGAGCGGGGAGACAAAGGTCTTCCTCGACATGAAGCTTCTCGACATCGACAACACCGTTGCGAAGGGCGTCGAGAACATCGTGAAGATGGGCGTCACCATGCTGACGCTGCACGCCTATCCGAAGGCGATGCGCGCGGCGGTCGAGGCGGCTCGCGGCTCTGGCCTCTGCCTGCTGGCCGTCACAGTGCTCACCTCCATGGACGAGCAGGACATGATCGACGCCGGCTATGAATACGACCCCCACACGCTGGTGCTGCGCCGCGCGGAACAGGCACTTGGCGCCGGCATGGGCGGCATCGTCTGCTCGGCGGGTGAGGCTGCTGCAGTGCGCAAGATCGTTGGACCGGAACTTGCGGTGGTGACACCCGGCATTCGGCCGCTCGGCGGCGACCCCGGCGACCAGAAGCGGGTGATGACGCCGGCCGATGCGATCCGTGCCGGCGCAAGCCATCTTGTCGTCGCCCGGCCGATCGTCGGCGCCGTCGACAGGGCCGCGGCAGCGCGCGCAATCCTTGCACAGATGAAAGACGCGGTAGGAGTACGCTGATGGCCAAGGGTTACTGGATCGCGCATGTCGATGTGCGCGACGCGGAAGGCTACAAGGACTATGTCGCAGCATCGAAGATCGCCTTCGACAAATACGGCGCCAGGATGCTCGCGCGCGGCGGCGCTTATGAGCAGACAGAGGGCCGCGAGCGAGCCCGCAATGTCGTGATCGAGTTCCCGTCGCTCAAGGCAGCGCAGGACTGCTATCATTCCCCCGAATACCAGGCCGCCCGCGCCATCCGGCTGAAATATGCCGACGCCGAGATGGTGCTGGTGGAAGGCGTGGAATAGTCGTCCCAATTTGCTCATCCCAGAGCATGATCTCAAGCCGAAGTTCAGCAGCCAAAAAAATTCAATTTGATCGCACGCCGCTCTGATGGCGGCGAATTTCGAATCACCACACGGCGATTTGTCTGAACAAATCGCCGTCTTTTGGCGTTGCGGAATCGCGATACGCTGAGCCGGCTATCCCGTGAGAGGCTTGGTTTTCAACAGCTTGAGCGAAAAGTAGGACTAATTCACCTTACGTGACCTATTGCATTGCAGCAGGCAATCGCTAACTTTTGCATGTTAACGATCTCGTGGCGTGACCGGAGCTTCCCATGTTCTACCAGCTCTATGAAATGAACCACGCCGCGCTGCAGCCGGCGCGGGCCTACGCCGACGCGATCAGGCTGCTCTATTCCAGTCCGCTCAATCCCTTCTCACACACTGAGCTCGGCCGCTCCGTCGCGGCCATGGCCGAACTCTTCGAGCGCTCGACGCGCCGCTACGGCAAGCCGGAATTCGGCCTGAAGACCACCACCGTCGATTGGAAGACCGTCGAGGTGAGCGAGAAGGTCGTCTGGAAGCGCCCCTTTTGCAATCTCATTCATTTCGAGCGCGCTCTGCCTGCGGACCGGCAGGCCGATCGCAAGCTGCTGATCGTGGCGCCGATCTCCGGCCACTACGCCACGCTGCTCCGCGGCACGGTGGAGGCGATGCTGCCGCACGCGGATGTCTACATCACCGACTGGGCAGACGCCCGCATGGTCCCGGTGACGGACGGCAAGTTCGACCTCGACGACTACATCGATTATTTGATCGACATTTTCCATACGCTCGGGCCCGACGTTCAAGTGATGGCGGTCTGCCAGCCGTCCGTGCCCGTTCTGGCGGCCGTCGCATTGATGGAAGCACGCGGCGATCGCCTGGTCCCGGCGACGATGACGCTGATGGGCGGCCCCATCGATACGCGCCGCAACCCGACAGCGGTCAACCAGCTTGCCGAGGAGCGCGGCATCGATTGGTTCCGCGAAAACGTCATCATGCAGGTGCCGTGGCCGGCGCCCGGCTTCATGCGCGACGTCTATCCGGGCTTCCTGCAGCTTTCCGGCTTCATGAGCATGAACCTCGACCGGCATATCATCGCCCACAAGGACTTCTTCATGCACCTCGTGAAGAACGACGGCGACAGTGCCGAGAAGCACCGCGACTTCTATGACGAGTATCTGGCGGTGATGGATCTCACTGCGGAATTCTACCTGCAGACGGTCGAGACTGTGTTCGTGCGCCACGCACTGCCGAAAGGTGAAATGACGCATCGCGGCGAGAAGGTCGACCCGGCAGCCATCCGCAGCGTCGCGCTTTTGACTGTCGAGGGCCAGAACGACGATATTTCCGGCGTCGGCCAGACCCGAGCCGCGCACGACCTCTGCGTCAACATCCCCGACAATATGCGCGCGCACTATTTGCAACCGGCTGTTGGTCATTACGGCGTCTTCAACGGCTCGCGCTTCCGTTCCGAGATCGTGCCGCGCATACTGGATTTTCAGGCGAGCTATGGGCGCAGCCGCAAACGGTCGACGCCGCGCCTGGTCTCGTGATCTGGTCTCGTGATTTCGAAAGGCTGCCTGACTCCGCTTCGCAAGGCGCAGGCGCCTGGGCCCCTGGAGCATTCTTGCAGCCGGCCCGGAATTATCCGAGCGTCAGCCCCTCTCGCCTCGGCTTGTTGTTGCAAAATGGCCGCGATCCCGAACGCGGTAACCATCATCCCAACGGATTACTTGTCTTTTGCCGGCAATTCGCATTTAACGCTTTGTTAATAAGTGGCGAGGGTCGGGGGCATGTTCCGCTCGAAAGCTTCCCGAAGGCCGCAGGTGCTGGCGTTCGGGTTGATGATGATGGTGGTGTCGGGGGCTCCTGCCGCCGAAAGGTCGTCGGCAATGCTGACCGGCGGGCTCACCTCGCAACCCATTGGCCACTACGAATTCTGCAAGGCAAATCCGGCGGAATGCTCGATCAAGCTGCGCGACCCCGGCCCGCTGCACCTCACGGAGGCCGCCTGGAAGGAGATCGACAGCGTCAACACGCTTGTCAACACGAGCGTGAAGGCGATGAGCGATCTCGATCACTACGGCAAGGACGAAGTGTGGGCCTATCCTGATGACGGCTATGGTGATTGCGAAGACTATGCGCTGGAGAAGCGCCGCAAGCTCTCCCAAGAGGGCATCTCGCTCTCGGACCTCCTGATCACTGTCGTGCGCAAGCCGGACGGAGAAGGCCACGCGGTGCTGACCGTCCGGACCGACCAGGGCGACTACATCCTCGACAACCTCAGCGAAACGGTGAAGCCTTGGGAGGCAACCGGCTACCGCTATCTCAAGCGTCAGTCGACCAACCATACCGGTCGCTGGGTGTCGATCCGCGAAGACTCCGCTCCGCTGGTCGGCTCGGTTCAGTGAGGTCGCTGACGAACCTGCTCCCGCCTCACGCTGCCTGCGCGAGCCTTTCTCCGGTCATACGATAGGAAATCGCTTCGGCGAGGTGAATGCGGCCAACCTTCTCGCTGCCGTCGAGATCGGCGAGCGTGCGCGCCACCTTTAGGACGCGGTGATAGGCCCGGGCGGAGAAGCCGAGCTTTTCGCTCGCATCGCGCAACAGCGTCACCCCCGCAGCGTCAGGCGCCGCCATCTCCTCGACGACCGAGGTCGGCGCCTGCGCATTGGTTGTGATGCCGCCAAGTCCGAGCGCCGCGAAGCGATCGCGCTGGATCGTGCGGGCTTGCGCGACACGCGTCGCGACCGTTGCGCTCTTCTCAGCACTTGCCGGCTTGATCAGGTCGCTGGCCGAGACTGCCGGCACCTCGATGCGCAGGTCGATGCGGTCGAGCATCGGGCCGGAAATGCGCGCCTGGTAGTCGGCCTGGCAGCGCGGTCCGCGCAGGCAGCGATAGCCCGGCTCGCCGGCCATGCCGCATCGGCACGGGTTCATAGCAGCAATCAGCTGGATGCGCGCCGGATAGGAGACGCGGCTGTTGGCGCGCGCGATCACGCACTCGCCGGTTTCGAGCGGCTGCCTGAGCGAATCGAGCACCTGCGGCGGGAACTCCGGCAGCTCGTCCAGGAATAGCACACCGTGATGCGCAAGCGAGGCCTCTCCCGGTCGGACGCGCAGGCCGCCGCCGATCAACGCCGCCATCGAGGCCGAATGGTGCGGGGCGCGGAACGGACGCCGGTTGGTGAGCTTGCCTTCGGCGAGCTCGCCGGCCACCGACGCGATCATCGAGACTTCGAGCAGCTCGCGTGGCGAGAGTGGCGGCAGGATCGAGGGCAGCCGCTGCGCCAGCATCGATTTCCCCGATCCCGGAGGGCCTACCATCATCAGATTGTGCCCGCCGGCGGCAGCGACCTCCAGCGCGCGCTTGGCGCTCTCCTGTCCCTTGATGTCTGCAAGGTCCGGCAGGTCACCTGCGGGCTGATGGATCTTTGCCTCGGGCCGCGCGATCAGCTGCGTGCCGCGGAAATGGTTGGCGATGGCGATCAGGCTGCGCGGCGCAATGATGTCGATGTCCGACCCTGCCCAGGCTGCCTCGGGCCCGGATGCGGCCGGGCAGATCAGACCCTTCCCGGCCGCGTTCGCGCCCATTGCTGCCGGCAAAGCGCCGGCGACCGGCGCGATCGTGCCGTCGAGCGACAGCTCGCCCAATACCACATAACCGGCCAGCGCATCGCCGGGAATCGCGCCCAGCGCAGACATCAGGCCGAGCGCGATCGGCAGATCGTAGTGGCTGCCTTCCTTCGGCAGATCGGCAGGCGCGAGATTGACCGTCACCTTCTTCGCCGGCATGGACAGGCCGGAAGCGTGGAGGGCGGCCTGCACCCGCTCGCGGCTCTCGGCGACGGCCTTGTCGGGCAGGCCGACGATGTGGATGTTCTTCTTCCCGGGCGCCACCATCACCTGCACATCGACAGGTACCGCCTCGATGCCCTGAAACGCGATCGTCTGAACGCGCGAGACCATGCCGCCCCCTCATGCTGCATGATCCCGAAAAGTCGCAGACTTTTCGGACAAGATCATGCCGTAAGATCTCGAGCATGATCCCGAACCGAAGATCAGCGCAGCAAAAGAGCTGTGGGCCTCTCGGATAAGATCATGCTGCGAAAACAAATCCCGCGATTGCCGCGCGGAACAGGTTTACCTGCACGGAAGGCAAACAAGCATAGTTCCGTGAGCAAATCAAGAACAAGACGAGAACATACCGCTGCCCGGCAGCCAATCTGGCTCGCGTCGAAGGCGGAACGCCGGATCAGCCCGAGGCCAGCTTTCTCTCCACCGCATCCCAGAATAGCGCGGCAGCATCGTCTCCGCCGAAGCGGGCGATCTCACGGATGCCGGTCGGCGAGGTGACGTTGATCTCGGTCATGTAGTCGCCGATCACGTCGATGCCGACCAGGATGAAGCCGCGCCGCCTCAGCTCCGGGCCGATGCGCGCGCAGATCTCGCGCTCGCGCTCCGTCAGGTCCGTCTTCTCGGCGCGGCCGCCTATATGCATGTTCGAGCGCGATTCGTGCTCGGCGGGGACGCGATTGACGGCACCGACTGGTTCGCCGTCGATCAGGATGATGCGCTTGTCGCCCTTGCGCACCTCCTTGAGATAGCGCTGCACGATGTAGGGCTCGCGGAACATCTGCCCGAACATCTCGAGCAGGGAGGCAAGGTTGCGGTCGGCCTCGGCGAGGTGAAAGATGCCGGCCCCGCCATTGCCGTAGAGCGGCTTGATGATGATGTCGCCATGCTTGCGGCGGAAGGCTGCGACCTCTTCAGGATCCTTGGTGATCAGCGTCTCCGGCATCAGCTCGGCAAATTCGGTGACGAAGATCTTCTCGGGGCTGTTCCTCACCCAGACCGGATCGTTCACCACCAGCGTCTTCGGGTGAATGCGTTCGAGAATATGCGTGGTGGTGATGTAGTTCATGTCGAAGGGCGGGTCCTGGCGCAGGAGCACCACGTCCATCTCCGACAGATCGGTGCGCGCCGGCTCTCCGAGCGAGAAATGGTTACCCTTCTCTTCGCGCAGTCGCATTTCCTCGACACGTGCGAAGACCTTGCCGTTGTCGAAGGTCAGCCGGTCGGGCGTGTAGTGGAACAGCTGGTAGCCGCGCCGCTGCGCCTCGAGCGACAGCGCGAAGGTCGTGTCGCCGGCGATTGTGATCGTCGAGACGTGGTCCATCTGCACAGCGATCTTGAGCGACATGAGGTCTTCCCTGCAATGCGTTGGCTTTCGCGGCAAGCATGTATCGCGTCGGCAGCGGCCTGCCAATCACCAGGGTGACCCGAAGTGCCAGCCGGACATCGCCCCCCTAACCGAATCGACACGTTTTCTCGCCAGACTGGCCACTGACCAGCCAATGCCATCGGCCGACGACAGTGACCGACTACGCCGCAAAATCGCGACAGCAAGGAGCCGCCGGAGAAACCAGCATGGCCGGAGCGGAGCATAGGCTAAAGTTTGCCCTGCTGGTACTCGGAGCCGTTCATCTCGTCGGTTTCTGCATCGTCAAATACGGCGAGACCGTCGGAATCGCCGGCCGGCTCTATCCCGACGGCACTCCCGTCGGCGGCGATTTCATCAATTTGTGGACCACGGCCAAACTCATTCTCGCGGACCGGACTGCGGATATCTATCAAGTCGGCAGGTTCATGGCTTACGAGCGGACGTTCGTAGATGGAGCGGATATCGGCCTGCGCTTGTGGGCCTATCCGCCGCTGTCGCTGCTGTTCGTCTGGCCGTTCGGCTTGCTCGGCTACTATGCAGCGCTGGCGGTATGGTCCGCCATCGGCCTTATCGTGTTGACGACCGGCGCACGACGCTTCGGTTTCGACCGCCTTGAGATCGCAATCCTTCTGACCTCCCCAGCTACCCTCTTGAACCTATACTTCGGACAGACCGGCAGCCTTGCGACCGGCCTCCTTCTGCTGGCTCTTTCGCCGCGCCCGGGACGCGACCCGGTTTCTGCTACGGCTGGCGCGCTGCTGACGATCAAGCCGCAGTTCGGTTTTCTGCTGCCGCTTCTCTGGGCCTTCCAGGGCCGATGGCGGATGATCGCGTGGACGGCCGTGATTGTCATCGGCCTGATTGCCCTGGCTGCCGCATTGTTCGGTCCGGAGCCATGGCGCGACTATCTCAACGATACACTGCCCACCCTGGGGACCCTCGAGCGGGCTGGCAGCGGCCCCTTCATGACGATGATCCCCTCGATGTTCATGTCGTTGCGCATCGTCACAGGCAACTCATCGCTGGCGTCTTCAGTCCACGCAGGCTTCGCCGCGCTGGTCCTCATCGTGCTCGTCATCCGATTTTGGCAGGTGAAGGACGGCGTTCGACGTAGTGCGATGCTGCTGATCGCAACGGTGCTGATGACGCCCTACTTGCACAATTACGACCTGGCGCTGCTGCTTTGCGGGGCATTGCTGATGGTCCGTCGCTTCGGTTCGAGGGAAGGGCCTGCTTCCTTCTTCGCGGGCTTCTTAGTGATCGCGGCATGGGCGCTGCCGCAGATTGTTGTTCTATTGAATGCGATCGGAGCTCCGATCTCGCCGCTTCTTATCCTGCCACTGTTATTGCTGGCATAGGCCTTCTCGGGCGGGCGCTTGGGCCGAGCCAGAGCGCCCGCAGGCCGAGCTCATTGGGGCTTCGCGAGCAGCTTGAGGTCGATCGATGCGGCCATCGCCTCATAGCCTGCCTTGTTCGGATGCAGGTGGTCGCCCTTGTCGTACTCGGCCTTGCTGTAGCCCGGTTTCTGCGGATCGACGATCACCTTGTCGAAGTCGATGACGCCGTCGAACGCGCTGCTGCTGCGGATGAAGTCGTTCACCGCCAGCCGAATCTTTTCCTTCTCCGGCGTATAGTATCCGTCGAACGGGCCGCCCTTGAAGGCATCGCCGAAGGGCGTCAGCGTCGCACCGATGATGCGCATGCCGTCGTCATGCGCCCTTGCGATCAGCTGCTTGTAGCCGGCGATGATGTCTTCGGCCGTTGGCTCGGGATCGTTGGGCGCCAGGCCACAACCCGGCCAGCCGATGTCGTTGATGCCCATCATCAGGACGACCGTGTCGGCATAGGGCTGGCTCAGCACGTCGCGCTCGAAACGGGCGAGCGCATTGGTGCCCATCCTGTCCGAGAGCACCTTCGCACCGGAAATGCCCTGGTTCAGCACCGCCACCGGGGCGCCGCCGGCCTCCTTCAGCCGCTCGGCAAGATGGTCCGGCCACCTGTCGTTGCCGTCCACCGTCGAGCCGTCCCCATCTGTGATGGAATCGCCGAAGGTGACGATCGCTCGCGCATCGGCAGGGGCATCCACCAGGATCTCCGACAGGAACACCCGTTGCGTCTGCTTGGAGTCGGGCTTCAGTTCCGGGTCCGCCACCTTGTTCCCGACCGCTACGAATGCCGTCTCGTGCCCGTCCCAATGCATCGTGTCGGTCGGCGCAGTTTCCGGGAAGTACAGGCTGACGGAAAGCTTCGAAAGCGGAGCCACCGTCAACTCGACCGGGTCGCTGACGACCGGCGCGCCAGGGGGAATGGTAATTGAGCCCGTGCCGCCGAATGTCAGGGCCCGATCGGAGCCCGGCTGAACGTTCGGGCCTTCCGCCGTAAGCCCGATATGAGCCGCGCCGATTTTTAGCGGCACCTTGCCGTATTCGTTCGAGAGGACGACGCGCACCTTGTTTCCACCGATGCTGGCACGGGCAACCTGTCGGATTGTCTGCTGATAGAGATTGCTCGGAAAGCCCAGAGGGAGGGGAAAGTCCGACGTCCAGGCGGGCTGGGCGCTGGCTGTCCAAGTGCCGATCCAGCCCGCCTTGTCCGCAGCGCTTCCATGTGCCGTGAAGGCCAAGGAACTGCCCAGGGCGATTGCTGACGCGAAGAGCAGTCTTCTGCAGGCGGCACGACATGGGAATGCATTTGCGATGACGTCATGCATCGAATTCTCCTCCCTGAAGTTTCGCAATCCTGTCTGTCTCCGCCCTCGATGAATTGAGGCGGATGCCATCATCTTCGCCATGCCTGCCGCAGCGGCAATCGCGACATTCGTCTAATGAAGGTTTCTTAAGCTTTGCCGGCCACAATGCCATCCGGGACTCGGAGAATGAGTGCGTCGCACGGAAAAAGCGCTGGACAAAACCGAGATGAACGTTGTTGCCCCTTTGGGGGAGATCGCCCCGGAAACGGTCGAGCTGACGATCCTGATGCCTTGCCTCAATGAGGCCGAGACGCTGGCGGCCTGCATACGCAAGGCCAAGTATTTCCTCAGCGAGGAAGGCGTCGCCGGTGAAGTGCTTGTCGCCGACAATGGCAGCACGGACGGCTCCCAGCAGATCGCTGCCGCCTTGGGTGCCCGTGTCGTCAACGTGGCCAGGAAAGGCTATGGGGCGGCTCTGCTCGGCGGCATTGCGGCCGCTCGCGGGCGTTTCATCGTCATGGGCGACGCCGACGACTCCTACGACTTCTCGACGCTTGGCGCTTTCCTTGATCATCTGCGCGACGGCGCCGACCTGGTTATGGGCAACCGCTTTATGGGCGGCATCGAGGCCGGCGCCATGCCGCCGCTTCACAGATATCTCGGCAACCCGGTGCTCTCCTTTCTCGGCCGGCTGTTCTTCCGCATCGGGACCGGCGATTTCCATTGCGGGCTGCGCGGGTTCAATGCCGAGGCGATCCGCGCGCTCAATCTGCAGACAACCGGCATGGAGTTCGCCAGCGAAATGGTGGTGCGTAGCGCGCTAGCCGGCCTGCGCATCGAGGAGGTGCCGACCGTACTGAGACAAGACGGTCGCAGCCGGCCGCCGCATCTGAAGACGTGGCGCGACGGTTGGCGCCATCTCAAATTCCTGCTGATGTACAACCCGCGCTGGCTGTTCTTCATCCCTGGCGCTACGCTGTGCGGACTTGGCGGATTTCTGGCCCTCGCGCTTCTGTTCGGACCGCTGCGCCTTGCCGACAACCTTTCGCTCGACCTCAATACTTTCGTTGCCGCATGCTTCATGGCGATGACCGGGGTTCAGCTCATCACATTCGGCGTGCTGTCGCGCTACTACGCTGCGATCACCGGCATCCTTCCGGACAATCCACGCTCGGACTGGCTGACCAGGGTCATCAGCACCGACCGACTCGCAGTCGATGCCGGCATATGCTTCCTCGGCGGCGTTCTCTTCTTCGGCTATGCGATGGTCAAATGGGCGAGCCTCGGCTTCGGCCCCCTCACAGATGCTGAGATTCCGCGCGTCGTCGTGCTAGGCCTGACACTGATCGTGATCGCCTTCCAGATGTTCTTCTCGGCTTTCCTGCTCGGGATCCTGGAGATCCCCGTGAAACGTTCGAAGCTCGATGACACCCCCGTCGCCCTGCGTGGAGCCGGCCAAAGGGCGTTTGCGCAATGATCCGCGCCCTTGCGGGCGTGCGCCTGGTCCGGTTTGTAATGGTGGGCGTAGGCGCGGCCTGCTTGGTTTTCGTGCTCAGCTTCCTGCTGGTCTCGATGGGACTGTCGCCGTTCTCAGCAAGCGTGCTCGCCTATTCCGTGGCTTTTGCCATCGCTTATACGGCGCACCGCAGCTGGACCTTCGGCGACCGGCAGCATCACGGCAATTCCTTCCGCCGCTATCTCGCCCTCCAGGCGGGATGCGCCATATTCTCCGGCCTTGTCTCGCACGCAGCTGTCGAGTGGCTCGCCATGTCGCCGCTCGCCATGTCGATGGCGACGACCATCGCAGCGGGCGGGGCGAGCTACATGGTTTCGTCGAGTTGGGTTTTCCCGTATCGCGGCTGACGAAACCCCACGCTTTACGGTCTGTTCAAGCTGCAGGGCTACATTGGGCGCTCGCCAACAGGACGCCCCAATAGGACGCCAATGACCGCTCTCGACACAGCAACGCCTGAAAGGCTCGAACCGTGGGAACCTTGGCGAGCCGATTTCGTGCCCGCCGCCATCGTCGCGCTCATCATGCTCGGCTTGTATGCCGTGCAGGGCTTTTCGACGCTCTCCGACTCGCACGGCGACAATGACAGCCTGCTGCGGCTGGTCGAGGTCCGCGATTTGATTGCGGGCCAAGGCTGGTATGACCTGCATCAGTACCGCATGGGCCCCGCCGGCGGCTTCGTGATGCATTGGTCGCGGATCGTCGACACGCCGATCGCTGCCATCATCCTCGCCGCGTCCGCCCTGACGGGCAGCATGGCACGGGGCGAGACCGTCGCCCTCGTCCTGTGGCCGACAATTCTGCTGGTGCTCGCCATGACATTCATCGTCAGGATCGCGCGGGCGCTTGGCGGCGAATGGTCGCTTCTACCGGCGCTCTTCGTCGGCGGCGGCACGCTGTATTATATCGGTGTCTTCGCGCCCGCCGATATCGATCATCACAATGTCCAGCTCGTGCTGACGCTCGCGGCGCTCAGCGCGCTCGTTGCCGGACGAGGCTCTGGATCAGAAGGCTTTGCATCGGGGCTGGCAGCAGGCGTTGCGTCTGCGCTGATGCTGGCGGTGGGCATGGAGACTTTGCCCTATGTCGCCGTGGCCGGGCTTGCCGCCGCAATCGGGTTTCTCGTCCGCGGCGACGAGGAGGCACATAGGGCATGCGGCTTCGGCTTGGGATTGGCCGGTCTCGGAATAGTGGCTTTCATAGGCACCGTGCCACCCGATGCGTGGCTTGCGCCGCAATGTGACGCCTATTCGACCCCGCAATTCACTGTCGCACTGATTGCCGGCGTCGGCCTGGCGATCGCCTCCGGCATCCGATCGCTGGGCAAGACACTGCTCAGCCGCTTCGTCAGCCTTTGTTTCTTGGGCATCGCCGTCGGCGCCATCACTGTGGTCTTCTTCCCGCAATGCGTGGCCGCACCCTATGCCGGCGTCGACCCGAAGTTCCAGAAGTTCTGGCTCGATGCCATCGAAGAGGCGCAGCCCTTCTGGAAGCTCGCCATGAAGGATCCGGCGATGGCGATGGGCTATTACGTGACGCCGTTGATCGGTCTCGTCATTCTGGCCCTGCGCGTTTGGAGAAGGGGTGCTGCTCGCACCGAAATCATCGTCGCCGCCTTCCTGGGTGCCGCCCTCGCCGTCAGCCTTTGGCAGGTGCGCGGCGCCGTCTTTGCGCTTCCTCTTGCCGTCATCCCGCTCGTCGCATGGATCGGCAGCTGGCGCGAGAGGGTCGCAGCCTCCGTCAGGCGGGCCACTTTCAAGATGGTGCTGGCCTGGCTGATCTCGATACCGTTCATCTGGCATGTGTCCGCCGCAGCCCTTGTTGGCGCATTCGGCGGCCCCGGTTCCTCGAAGGCGGCATCGGCCGCAAGCTGCGACACGCCAGGCGATTTTGCCGCCCTTGCCGCAATGCCGGCGACCACCGTCCTTGCCATCTCGAACCTCGGCGCGCCGATCCTCGTCCATACGCATCATCGCGTCCTCGCCGGCCCCTATCACCGCAACGTTCACGGCGACCTCATCGCCTTCGAAGCCCTCTCCGGCACCGAGGACGAGGCGCGCAAGATCATCCGGGACAATGATGTCGGGCTCGTCGCAATTTGCCGCGGCAATGGCGAGACCGCTGCGTTCCAACACTGGGCGCCTGCAGGCTTACTGGCGACGCTCGTCGGCGGCAGCACGCCTGCCTGGCTTGAAAAGCTCTCCGGGCCGACCGGCCAGGCGCTCGAAATCTACCGTGTCCGCTAGAGCATTTTGCAGCCAAGTGGAATCACTTGGCGTCGCACAAATGCGGAAAAAACAAACACATAGAGCGGCAGCCCGGATTTATCGGGGCGTCAGCCGCTCTAGAGAATGGTCGCGAACCGAAGGTCGGTGCGACAAGAAGTTGCGGACTTTCGATAAGATCATGCTGCAAAACACAAGAGCTATGGCGGGATGAATGACTCCGTCCAATTCATCGCGCTGTAGATGCCATGACCTGGCGACATTTGGCTTCCCGGTCATCCGCATGACCGCGGGAATCTTAAACAAATATACGTGGCGATACGTTTTCTTAAACGCTTTGCTGCCATTGTCCCGCGAAAAGGCCTGGCAAGGGCGGGAACAATAATGACCATGATGTTTGGCGGCAGCCAGACCGGCAGAGAAACGGCTTCGGACTTGGCATTCACCGATCCGTTGACCGGGCTCGGAAACGTGCGGCGCTTCTTCGACAAGGTCGACCGTCTGATCGCCGAGCGCGCCGACGACCCGGCCCCGTTCACCGTGGGGATTCTCGATCTCGATGGCTTCAAGCCGATCAACGACCTGTTCGGTCACAAGGCGGGCGACGAGATCCTGATCCAGGCGGCGATGCGGCTGCACGCCGCGATGCAAGGGCAGTCCGCCGTCACCCGCGTCGGCGCCGATGAGTTCGCCTTCCTGCTGCCGATGGTGTTCAGCGAGGAAGCGGCCAGCGAAAAGTCCAGGATGCTGATCGAGATCCTGTCGGCGCCCTATGACGTCGGCGAGCGCACCGCGCGCCTTTCCGCCTCTGTCGGCTGCTCGCTCTTCTATTCCGGCGACGAGACGACGGAGATCCTGGTCAACAAGGCCGAGACCGCACTCTACCAGGCCAAGCGTTCCGGCCGCGGCCGCGTCGTGGTCTATACGCGCGAGATGGAGGAGGCGGCAAAACGCGTCACCCGCATCGAGCAGGCGTTGCGCCGTGCCGTATCGTCCGGCGAGGTCGAGCCGCACTTCCAGCCCATCGTCGACCTGCATGACCGCCGGGTGGTCGGCTTCGAGACGCTCGCGCGCTGGACTGACCCCGACCTCGGCCACGTGCCGCCCTCGGTCTTTATCCCGATCGCGGAGGAGCGCGGCATCATCGGGCCGCTGTCGCAACTGGTGCTGCGCAAGGCGACAGAGGCGGCTCGGAGCTGGCCGCACGAACTGTTTCTCTCCTTCAACCTGTCGCCGTCGCAACTCGTCGACCAGAACACCGGCCTGCACATATTGGCGATCCTCAATCGCACCGGCTTCGATCCGGCCCGGCTCGAGATCGAGATCACCGAGACCGGCCTGATGACCGATCCGGCTTCGGCCGAGAAGATCGTCAACGACCTCCGCCGTGTCGGGATCAGGGTTTCGCTCGATGATTTCGGCACCGGCCAGTCAAGTCTCGGACGGCTGCGCGACTTCCGCTTCGACAAGCTGAAGATCGACCGCGCCTTCGTCTCCTCGATCCTCGACGATCGGCCCTCGGAGCATATCATTCGTGCCATCCTCGCCATGTGCGCTGGTCTCGGCATGGAGGTCGTCGCCGAGGGCATCGAGGAGGAGGCGCAGGCCGAGAGATTGATCCAGTTCGGTTGCAGCGGAGGCCAGGGCTATCTCTTCGGCAAGCCGGCCGACGCCGATGCCACGCTGGGCTTTTTGCGCGAGACGCTCTACCGCGCAGACGAGCCTGCCTGGCAGACAAGAACCGCTTAGGGATAAGTGGCGGGTCTTCGTTTGCTTCAAGCTTTGGGGCCGAGCCGGGCAGCCATGTCTTCCATGACTGCGTGTCCCGCTTGCGTGACCAGCGGTGCCCATTCTGCGAGCCGCGCGAGCCCGATGCGGTAGGAAGGCGCGGTCACCGACACGCCGGCGACGAAGCTGCGGTCACGCGAATGGATGGGGGCGGCGACACAGTGGATGCCGGGCTCGTGCTCCTGGCGGTCAAATGCGATGCCGGTGCGGCGGATTTCGTCTATTTCGGCGCGAAGGGCCGCCCGGTCGGCCAACGTGCTTTCGGTATGGCGATGGAAGATCATCGTCGCGATGCGCTTTTCGAGCTCGGCATCCGGCAGCGCCGAAAGCGCGGCCTTGCCGACCCCGGTGCAGTAGACCGGCGAGGCATTGCCGATCTGCGAGTGCATGCGCACCGCCTGGCGGCCCTCCACCTTGTCGAGATAGATCACCTCGACTCCCTGAAGGACGCCGAGATGGACGGTCTCGCCGGTCGCCTCGTGGAGGTGGCGCAAATGCGGCTCGGCGATGGCGCGGAACTGGTTGGCGGACCACGCGAGCGAAGCAAGTTTCAGGAGCTTGATGCCGAGCTCGTAGGAATGATCGGCCCGCACCGTGAGCAGCTCCTCCTCGATGAGGTTCGAAACTTGCCGGTGGAGCGTGCCGCGCGGCTGGTCGACGAGGCCGAGCAGGTCGGTGAAGCGAAGTGGCGTCGGTGAAGCGGCAACCGCTTCGAGCACGTCGATTGCCTTGCCCAGAGTTCCGGTAGCATTTGTTCGCGTTGCGTTCTCCCCGCCGGATTTCGTCATTTCTCCTCCGGTTGTGCCCGGCGCTTGACGGTGTCCGTTCTTGACAGTGAAACTACTTGATCGGAATAATTCTGAATAGTCAAATTGCGTTCCAAATAATGGAACTAGCTGGAGCCCGACATGAAAAGCGATCCCAAGCTTGCCTTCATCGGCGCCGGTTCGACCGTCTTCATGAAGAACATCATCGGCGACACTTTGCAGCGCCCGGCTCTTTCCGGCGCGACTATCGCACTGATGGACATCAACCCCGCGCGGCTGGAGGAATCGGAGATTGTCGCCCGCAAGCTGGTGAAATCGCTCGGTGCGTCGGCAAAGGTCGAGACCCATACTGATCAGAAGAAGGCGCTCGCCGGCGCCGATTTCGTAGTGGTCGCCTTCCAGATCGGCGGCTATGAGCCGGCAACCGTCATCGACTTTGAGGTGCCCAAACGCTTCGGCCTGAGGCACACCATCGCCGATACGCTCGGCGTCGGCGGCATCATGCGCGGGCTGCGCACCGTGCCGCATCTTTGGAAGATCTGCGAGGACATGCTCGAGGTCTGTCCGGATGCGGTGATGCTGCAATACGTCAACCCGATGGCGATCAACACCTGGGCGATCGCCGAGAAATACCCAGAGATCAAGCAGGTCGGACTGTGCCACTCGGTGCAAGGCACGGCCGAGGAGCTTGCCCGCGATCTCGACATCCCGATCGAGGAAATCCGCTATCGCGCGGCGGGCATCAACCATATGGCTTTCTATTTGAATTTCGAGCATCGCCAGCCGGATGGCTCGTACAGCGATCTCTATCCGGCGCTGCGCCGCGGCTATCTCGAAGGGCGATTCCCGAAGCCGAGCAGCTGGAACCCGCGCTGCCCCAACAAGGTGCGCTACGAGATGCTGATGCGGCTCGGCTATTTCGTCACCGAGAGCTCCGAGCATTTCGCCGAATACACGCCCTATTTCATCAAGGACGGCCGCGAGGACCTGATTGAGAAGTTCGGCATCCCGCTCGACGAATATCCCAAGCGCTGCATCGAGCAGATCGAGCGGTGGAAGACCCAGGCCGAGGAGTATCGCAACACCGACACGATCGAGGTGAAGTCCTCGCGCGAATATGCGTCATCGATCATGAACTCGGTGTGGACCGGCGAGCCGTCCGTCATCTACGGCAATGTGCGCAACAACCAGTGCATCACCTCGCTGCCTGCCGCCTGTGCGGCGGAGGTGCCCTGCCTCGTCGACCACAACGGCATTCAGCCGACCCATGTCGGCGCGCTGCCGCCGCAGCTCACGGCACTCATCCGCACCAACATCAACTTGCAGGAGCTCACTGTAGCGGCGCTTGTGACGGAGAACCCGGAGCACGTTTATCACGCGGCCATGCTCGACCCGCACACGGCGGCCGAGCTCGATCTCGGCCAGATATGGGACTTGGTGGATCAGCTCGTCGCCGCGCATGGCGACTGGCTTCCCGAGTGGCTGCGCCCGAAAACCCGCAGAAAAGCCGCAGTCTGACCGGGTCCATCGACGGGGCTTTACGTCGCGGCCTTTCTCGTTCAAGGGCTGCGCACCGAAATAGAGGATTGGGGAGATGCCGGCATGATGCCATCCGCGAAATTTGCTGACCTCGAAGGGGCCTCGGTGCTGATCACCGGCGGCGGGTCGGGCATCGGCGCGGCGCTTACGGAAGGCTTCATGCGCCAGAAAGCAAAGGTAGCCTTCATCGACATCGCTGAAGGGCCGAGCAACGCGCTCGCCGACCGGCTCGAAAACGAGCTGGGCGCTCGGGCGCTCTTCATCAAGGCCGACCTGCGCGACATCGAGGCCCTGCGTGCGGCCGTGGCAAAGGCGGCCGCCGCACATGGGGACGTCACCGTCCTCGTCAACAATGCGGCGCTCGACGACCGCCACGCGGTGGAAGACGTTTCCGTCGAGTTCTGGGACAACAACCAGGCGATCAACCTGCGCCCGCAATTCTTCACCGCGCAGGCTGTGGCGCCGGGTATGAAGAAGGCGGGCCGCGGCTCGATCGTCAACTTCACCTCGACCTCGTTTCTCATCAATCACCCGGACTTGCCGTCCTACACGGCGGCCAAGGCCGGTGTCATCGGCCTCACCAAAGGCCTTGCCGGGCGGCTCGGCCGCGACGGCATCAGGGTGAATGCCATCGCGCCGGGCTGGGTGATCACCGAGCGGCAGCAGGCGCTTTGGGTGACCGAGGAGGCGCTTGCCGCCCATGTCGCCAAGCAGAGCATCAAGGAAGTGATGCGGGCCGACGATCTCGTCGGACCGGTGCTGTTCCTCGCCTCCGACGCCTCGCGCATGCTGACGGCGCAGACGCTGATCGTGGACGGAGGCTATCTGTGACGCAACCCGCGCCGGCTTTCGCAGCGGTCGACTGGGGCACCACGCGCTTTCGTGCCTGGCTGCTCGATGAAGCCGGCGAAGTCATTGCGGAACGGCGCAGCGAAGAGGGTCTTCTCTCTCTGTCGCGCGACCGTTTCGCGGAGGTGCTCGAAGGTCATCTCGAGGCGATGGGCGCAGATTCCTCTCTGCCGGTGGTGATCTGCGGCATGGCGGGATCGCGGCAGGGCTGGATCGAGGCGCCCTATGTGCCGACCCCTGCGTCGCTTGCAGAGATCTTCACGAGCGCCGTTGCGGTGCCGGGAACCAGACGGGACGTCCGCATGGTGCCGGGAGTGGCGCAACGCGACCCCGCCCGGCCCGACGTGATGCGCGGCGAGGAGACGCAGCTTGCCGGCGTCGCCGGACTTCATAAGGGCGATGATCTCATCGTCTGCATGCCCGGCACCCATTCGAAATGGGTCGAGCTCGAGAGCGGAGCAATCAAGCGCTTCTCGACATGGATGACGGGCGAACTTTTCTCCGTCTTGGCCGGGCATTCGATCCTGCGCCATTCCGTCGGCGCAGAGCCTGCCCGCGTAGCGCCCGGCGACGCCGTCTTCGGCGCCTGGCTCGACGACGGACTGGCCAATCCGGGCGATGCCGCCTCGCGGCTCTTTCGTATCCGCGCGTCGACGCTGCTCCTCGACATGCGGCCTGCCGAGGCCTCGGCAGCTCTGTCGGGCCTGCTGATCGGCAGCGAGGTCGCCTCGGCGAAGGGCATGTTCGGTGAGCAGAAGAAACTGGTCCTCGTCGTATCCGGCCCGCTTGGCGACCTCTATTCGGAAGCCTTGAAGCGCGCCGGCTTCTCGGCGACGCTGGTCGATGCCGATACGGCCGCGCGCCGCGGACTGGCCGAGGCCGCGCGGCGCAACTTCCTCGACGGCACGCGAAGGAAAGAAGCATGAGCGCGTCCTGGCCTAAGCTGAAACGCGACATCGTCGCCATCCTGCGAGGCCTTCAGCCGCATGAGGCGAAGGCCGTCGGCCGCGCCGTGTTCGAAGCCGGCATCGAGGCGATCGAGGTGCCGCTCAACTCGCCCGACCCGTTCCGTTCGATCGAGACGATCATAGAGGAATTGCCCGGGACCGCATTGGTCGGCGCCGGCACGGTTCTGACGGTTGCCGACGTCAGCCGGCTGGCAGATGCCGGCGGCAGGCTTCTGGTTGCGCCGAATGTGGATGCCGACGTCCTTGCCCGCGCCGCCGAGCTGTCGATCGTCACCATGCCCGGCGTCTTCACGCCGACTGAGGCTTTTACCGCAATCAAGGCGCAGGCGTCGGCGCTGAAATTCTTTCCGGCGAGCGTGCTCGGACCGAAAGGCATTGCCGCAATCGGCGCGGTGCTTCCGAAAGACGTGGTGGTCGGCGTGGTCGGCGGCGTCTCGGAAGCCGATTTCGCCGACTTTGCCAGGATCGGCGTCAGGACCTTCGGCCTCGGCTCGAGCCTTTACAAGCCCGGCATGAGCGCGGCCGATGTGGGCAACCGGGCAAAGGCGGCAGTCGCGGCTTGGGACAGCGTTTTCGGAGAGGGATGAACATGGCAGCCGAAGGGGCAACGATTTTCTCGGATGTGGTCTGCGAGCTTGGCGAAGGCCCGGCTTACGATCCGGCAACCGGCAAGCTCTTCTGGTTCGACATCGTCGGCAAGAAGCTGCTCGAGAAGAAGTTTCCGGACGGGCCGACCATCGTTCACGATCTGCCGGTGATGGGCAGCGCCATCGCGACGATCGACGCGGAACGCCAGCTGCTCGTCGCCGAGGACGGCCTCTATGTGCGCGACATCAAAACGGGCCGGCTCACGCTGCACACTGCGCTCGAAGCCGACAATCCGCTCAACCGCTCGAATGATGCGCGCGTGCATCCCTCGGGTTCCTTCTGGATCGGCACAATGGCCAAGGACGAGGGTTCGCCGGCCGGTGCGATCTACTGGTTCTCGAGGGGCGAGATCCGCCGGCTCTATGACAAGATCACGGTGCCGAACTCGATCTGCTTCTCGCCGGGTGGCGCGACCGCCTATTTCACCGGCAAGCGCCCCAACATCATCCATCGTGTGGATTGCGATCCCTCGACTGGCTTCCCGATCGGCGAGCCGAACGTGTTCGTGGACAGCAAGGATGCCGATGGCTGGGTGGACGGTTCCGTCGTCGATGCCGACGGGGCGTTGTGGAACGCCCGCTGGGGCGGCGCGCGCGTCGACGCCTATTCGCCGGCCGGCCAGCTCGTCCGCTCCATTCCGGTGCCGGCGCAGCAATCCTCCTGCCCGGCCTTCGTCGGGCCGGACGCGTCGCGGATCGCCGTCACATCCGCCTGGAAGGGCAAGGACGCCGCGGCACGCGCCATCGACCCCGAAGCCGGCAAGACATTCCTGCTCGACATAGAGGTGCGCGGCCGCTTCGAGCCGAACGTGCAGATTTGAGCTGCGCCTATCGCATCGGCGTCTTGCCGAGGTCGAATTCGCGCTAGCTTTGATTGAACAGAAGGCCATTCTCGGCGTGGCTAGCGGGTTCTGCAAATCGCGGGACGCAGGCGCTGCCCCTCACCCTTACCCTCTCCCCGTTAAGGACGGGGAGAGGGGGTGATCGACGTTGGCGCCCCCCTCTCCCCGTCCTTACGGGGAGAGGGTAAGGGTGAGGGGCAGCGCCAACCTGAAAGCAGAAGGCTTTAAAGGGGGGCAAATAACCATGGCCGAGCAGCGAGGCGAACTCCTTCTCGTCTACGAGCCCGAGGCAGCCTGCCAGGCGCGCCTTGTAGCCGACGGCTATCCGCCTCAGCGTGCGCTGGAGATAACCTCCTACCTCGCGCAATCGACCGATCTCGCGCTGGAATTCGCCGAGATTGCCGACGAATGCAGTAAGCTTGGCATGGCCTTCACGCCGGTCGAGCTGGACCAAGCCGCCGCCCTCGCCAGACGCGACCCGGCGCACACGCTGGTATGGACGCTGACTGACGGCATTGCCTATTTCCGCGGCGGCGCCGCACCTGCGCTAGCCCGGCTGGGCGGCTTCCGCACGATCGGCTCCGACGACACGCTGTTCGCGCTGTGCCAGGACAAGTTCCGGTCCGGCGCGGTGCTGAGCGCGCTTGGCCTGCCCTCGCCCGAATGCGGCCTGGCACTGAACGGGAAATGGATCGCGCCGCCGCCGCCTTCGCGTGCAGGGTGGTTCGTGAAGCCGAACCGCCTCGGTTCGAAGATCGGCATCTGGCCGGACTCCAGATGCGCCGAACCGGATTACGCGCTGGAACTCAGCCGTCGGGTGTTCAACGGCTACCGGGATGCCGTGGTCGTGCAGCCCTATGTCGCCGGCCGCAACGTTCGAGCCAGCTTCCTTGCGGCGCAGCCTGATGCGGGTGTCGACCGGCTCGGCATCTTCTTCGTCGATTCCGGCAGCGACTTCCAGACGATGGAAGACAGTCTCGCGCTCTACGGCGAGACGGGTGCGGCCGCCAAGGCCGGAGGGCGCTACACCGAGCCGACGCTGGTCGCAGTCTGCGAGGCCCAACCGGCCGCAGCCGAGCGGATCAGACAGATCGCCGCCGTGCTGATGAACGGTCTCGGCCTGAAGGACGTGTTCTCGGCCGACTTCCGCGTCGAAGGTGACGACACGGTGCACCTCATCGAATTCGAGGTCTGCCCCGGCCTGCCCTGCTTCGACTTCCGCGCCTATTGCCGCGCCGAATGGGGCCTGAGCCTCGCCGCTGCGATCGCCGCGGCCGCTGCGGCGAGGCTTCCCCCTAAAACCTGATCATGCAGACGCTGGTGTGGCCCGACGAGACGAAGCCGAGCTGCTGAGCAGCGCCGCGTGAAACATCGAGGATGCGACCCCTCACGAACGGGCCGCGGTCGTTGATGCGAACGACGACGGTACGACCGTTGCTCTGATTGGTGACCTTGACCTTTGTGCCGAGCGGCAAGCTCCGATGAGCCGCTGTCATGGCGGATGGGTTCATGCGTTCGCCGGAAGCAGTCCGGGAATGCAGCGCATACCAGGAGGCGCGGCCGCACTGGGCTGAAGCAGGCAGCGCGGAGGCAGCAAGCACCAGGCCCGACGCAAGCGCGAGGCCTGAAGCCGCGAGGGCTTTGTTCGACATTGGGTGTCCCACTCTCCGTTTGACAATTAGAGCGGGTAGGGCGAATTGTGGCAGTGGATGTGACAGACCAGCGGCGGTTCCGTGGCGGAGCCGACACGTTTCGTGACAAGACGAAACAGTTCGTAAGGTGATCTTGGGGAAGATCGTCTACAAATTGTTTTAACATTTTATTAGCGATTGGTCGTCGGATTCTCGCCCGTATCGCAGGACGCGCGAACTATTGCACAGATTATCTTTTGCGCGCTCGGGCTCTCTGGTGATTACAGCGATCCCGGTTGAGGGGAGGCCAGCTTCACCCCCGGCGAGCTTGCTCGGCCCCGCCATGTCGGAGCTTGCCATGTCCGCCCTCGGTTCGTTTTCCCCGTCATTCGTTCGCGGCAGGATTGATGGCGCTGGCGATCGGAACAGGTTGCCCGGGCTTCGCGGGCATTCCATATCGAGGGTGATCGCTCCTGCCGGACTCCGCCCGTCGGACTCCGCCCGGGTGCCGGTCAGTCCAACCCAGGAAAGGATCCGCATCGATGGCGGACAAGATGAACGCCAAGGCCGATCCCCAGGCGAAGGCCTTGGATCCCCGCGCCATGGGAGAAGACAGTTTCTTCGATCAGCTGATGATGATGCGCCGCGCCTTCATGGCTTCCCCTGTCCGCAACGTCCTGATTGGGCTCGGCTTGGGGATCCTCGTCATCGTAATAGCGACGGCGGTCGGGCAGGTCATGCTCAACCGCTGGAACCAGCCCTTCTACGATGCGCTTGAAAGGCGCGATCTTCACGCGTTTTTCCACCAGCTTATGATCTTCGCCTGGATCGCGGGCTGCTTGCTGATCCTCAACGTCACCCAGACCTGGCTGAACCAGATGCTCCGCATCAAGCTGCGCGAGGGTCTGGTTGGCGACCTGATAAGCGTGTGGATGCAGCCGCGGCGCGCGTTCCGGCTCGCCAATGCCGGCGCGATCGGCGTCAATCCCGACCAGCGCCTGCATGAGGATGCGCGTCATCTCACCGAGTTGTCGACCGACCTCGGGGTAGGGCTGCTGCAGGCCACCATCCTGCTCGTCAGCTTCGTCGGCGTGCTATGGTCGCTGTCGTCAGGCTTCGTGTTCCACATTTCCGGCCGCGCGTTCGAAATACCGGGCTACATGGTCTGGGCAGCCTTTATCTATGCCGGCACGGCCTCGTGGCTCTCCTGGCTGGTCGGGCGACCATTGGTCAGGCTGAACAGCGACCGATATGGCCGCGAAGCCGACCTGCGCTTCTCGCTGATGCGCGTCAACGAGCACGTCGATGCGATCTCGCTCGCCGGAGGCGAACAGGATGAAAGGCGCCGGCTCGAGCTCGATCTGGGCTCGGTTCTGCTGGCGACCCGGCAAATACTGATCGCAACGGTAAGGCTGACCTGGGTCACGGCGAGCTATGGCTGGATCACCGTCGTCGCACCCTTCATCATCGCCGCGCCGATCTATTTTGCCGGCGACCTGACCTTCGGTGGCCTGATGATGGCGGTCGGTGCATTCAATCAGGTGCACGCCGCACTCCGCTGGTTCGTCGATAATATCAGCAGCATCGCCGACTGGCGCGCGACCCTTTTGCGCGTGACGGCCTTCCGTTCGGCCATCGTGAAGATCGATGAGCTGCACGAGGTCGAGAAGCGGATCGCTTTCACGGAAGCGGCCGACAGCCTGGTCTTCGATCACGTCGAGGTCGCGTCCCAATCCGGATGCACCAGGCTCACCGAAGCCCATGTCGAGATAGCTCCGACCGAACGCGTTTGCGTGACCGGCGCGCCCGGAGCGGGAAAAACGCTCTTCTTCAGAGCGATCGCCCGCCTCTGGCCGTGGGGAAGCGGAACCATAGGCCTGCCGACCGGCGAGCCGGTGACCTTCATCCCGCGCACACCCTATTTCCCGCGCGGAACGCTGCGGGAAGTGCTCTCCTATCCGCGCGGAATGGAGGCCTTTGCCGAGGCCGATCTCACCGCCGCGCTCGCCAAAGTCGGCCTCAGCCGCCTCGCCGCCAATCTCGATCACCTGGCGCGCTGGGATCGCGAGCTCAGCGACGACGATCAGCGGCTGCTGGCATTTGCCCAGCTTCTTCTGCACAAACCGCGATGGGTGGTCATCGACGAGGCATTCGATACGCTCGAGGCCGACACATGCAGTCTGATCTTCTCTGCGCTCGATGAGGAGATGCCGGATTCCGCGCTCGTCAATATCGGCCGGGTCGACCACAGCCATTTCTTCAAACGCAAGCTGCACCTCGCCTTCGATCCGAAGGGTCGCACACTGAAGCCCTACCGACGCGGCAGCGTCATGCCGGAACGGGCCGCAGCGGCGGCTGACGCGTGACAGCCTCGCTGGTTCGTGAAAGGGTAGTGCAACAAGCTAAGCAGTGAGGGGAGGGGCTGCGTGCCAACATCGGTGCCTGTCGAACCAGATCGATCTCCGCCACAGCTCGTCTCGAACGGCTATGCGCTCGACCCCAGCCGTGCACCGTCTGGCCGGCTGGCGGCGAGCGATCCCTCGGAGCCGCCGCATGTCCTCTCCGCACGCTACGGGGAAGGAGCAACCACTGGAGCTTGATATGCTTTGAGGGGGCCTGCCCTCGAAGAAGCGACGGGCCGAACGACGCGTATGCCGACTTGGCGTTCTCCTCCAAGATCTACGAGCGATCCGATCCACCTCTCAGCCGCTTGATATGGTCCACGACCGTGGCGGGATCATATGGTTTCGCCAGATGGGGCCCCTCCTCGCAAAGATCACCTGCGGCGCTCGCCGTCCGCTCGACAGCCGAAGAGAGTATCACCTTCACGTCAGGCATGTTTTGACGAACCCAACTCGCTAGCTGGAAACCATTCATTTCCCCCGGCAGGTCGACGTCAGAGAGGATAATGTCGACGTCGAAACCTTCCTGGTTCAATGCTTGCTCTGCCTCCCACGCGTTTACCGCTTCTATGACCCGGTAGCCGCACTGGCGCAGGTAGTCCGCAATGACCGTCCGGGTGATCACATCACCGTCTACGACCAGAATTGTCTCAGGCTGCTGGTTGGGTGCCTCCATCGTTGGGGGAACGCTGAGCGTCTTGCCCGGTTCCGTCGACCAGCTCGTCCAGTTGCTTCACCAGCAGCTCCGGGGCAGCCGGCTTCGTAAAGAAGGCGTCCCAGAGAGATAGCTCCTCAACGCTCGGCTCGTAGTGGCCCGACATCACGGCAACTCTCACAGCCGGTCGTTCTCGCCTGACCCAACCTGCCAATGTTGTGCCGTCCACCGCCCCCGGCATCCTGACGTCAGTAAGGACCAGGCCGACCACAATGGTGGAGCGGAGAAAATGGATCGCCTCTTCCCCGGACGCGGCCTCATAGACCGTCCAGCCAGCGCGTCGAAACGCATCGGCCAGGTCCAAGCGGATCAGGAACTCGTCTTCCACGAGGAGAACGGAGGGCGCCAAGCGGTCTGCTGCCGGGCTCCCCGCAGCCGAAATTTTGGGCATACACCTCTCCATCCCCAACCGTCCCAACTGCTTGGGGTCGCAAAAGGTTCCCCTTTTCGACAAACCAAGTATCACTGCCCCCAACCAACAGCGGCCGCAGGATCGGATGCGGGACAATGACGGTCTGGGAAACTGGCTGCTCCCGTCTCACAGAATGGTTATGTCCGTTGACCAGATCGTCCGTTGAACGATGTCAGCTCTTACAGCCTGAAGGTTCAAGCTACAGGGACGGGGTGCCCGGCTCATTCGACGTCGATCAGTCTCTGAGGAAAACTCGCGCTAAAGATTTCTCGAAGCTGGCCAACCCCACGATCTTGCGTTGGCGCGTCTCAGGGATGGGCCGGAAGGCAAAGTCAGCTCTGGTCCGATCTGCTCTCGTCGCTAATCACCCCAAACTCCTGAGACTTGGAGCCAATTCCAGCCGTCAGAAAGCCTTCTGCAGCCAACCCGCGTCTCAGCAACTCCCGAACTGCAGCGGCACGGCTCGGCATATGTCTGCTGAACCGCCAGTTCTCAACCGCCTGCAATTCATCAGCACTGAGCATGATCTGCAAGCGCTCTGGGCGTTCGAGGTCAGCCATTGCAGCCCTCCAAGGCGTCGAATGAGTAGTAGACGCCGTATGAGTAAACCTAGTGAACGGCATATTTCACTTCAAGAGAGGCGAAAGCGTGGAGTGCTGCTGACGCTGACTAGACTATGACGTAGCAGAGGCCGCAAAAGGGTTATTCTACTAACTATTTGATTTTGCTATTATTTTTTCGATATCCTCTTGCCAACCGGAGGAAACGAGTTCATCATGAATGATGGTGATGTTCCTCACTGCTATAGGGAGGCAGCTATGCTCCCGCCTTCATCCAAACTGATTTCAGACATCTCCAACGGCGTGGCAGAGGCTGCCAGGCTGCATGGTGTGGTTCGTATCGCGGCGGTAGCCGAGGAGGTGCGCTGTCGAAACGTCCACGAGAATATTGCCCTCGAAGACATCGAGAGCATGGTGCTTCACCACGCCCAGCAACGTGGACTGCACTGCGCGTTGGACGGCCTGACGATCATTGTCGACAGCGCTCCGGCGATCGAACCCCCGGGAATGGCGGCCGAGATCT
Source organism: Mesorhizobium sp. BAC0120 (assembly GCF_033542235.1). Classification (NCBI taxonomy): domain Bacteria; kingdom Pseudomonadati; phylum Pseudomonadota; class Alphaproteobacteria; order Hyphomicrobiales; family Phyllobacteriaceae; genus Mesorhizobium; species Mesorhizobium sp. BAC0120. Next base: position 104,489 of record NZ_JAWRCU010000011.1, read on the forward strand.
TGCTCCAAGAACTCATTGGCATCGCCACCCCGGAGCAACTTCAAGTTCTGACCACGATGCTCGAAGAGCATTGCGGTGCTGCCGACATCGAACCTGGAACGCCAGCTTATGAGCAGGTGGGCCGACGAATAATGGCGCTGTTCAACAACGGCGTTGTTGAGACCGAGGATTTGGCGGCAGCACTTTGTGGCAAAGACGGGCTCGGGCTGCGGCACGCAAAGCCATTTGGCTAGCGCCTTTGCCTGGAAAGTGTAGCACACCTGCGGCCGGCCGGCGAAAAGCTCGTCTCGCTGTGGGCGAGGTGGTCGCGCAAGAGAGCAGGCTGGAGCCAGCGCGTGTCAGCGCGCGCCTGAATTGAAAGGCGGTGGACCCGCCAGAGCAGGGGAGTTGTTCGTGTTGTCGAACCAGCCGCTTCGCCGTGAACTTGCGGGCCGCCGTGTGCTGGTTGTCGAGGACGAGTACCTGATTGCCCTCGACATCGGCGAAGCACTGGAGAACGCTGGTGCCCAGGTCGTGGGACCGGCCGGTACCATCATCAAGGCAGCCACCCTTGTCCGCGAGAATGGGTTCGACATTGCGGTGGTTGACGTGGCGCTGCAGGATGGCGACGCGTATCCGGTTGTTGATGCGCTGCAAGCCGCGGACATACCGGTGTTGTTCTTGACCGGGTACGAAAGGTCGGGCCTCCGTCGGGAGTACCGGACCCTTCCTCATCTCACGAAACCCTTCCAGTACACAGATTTCATCAAGACGCTCGCCGACCTGATTTAGCGGAGGACTGTGGCAGCGAAGGACAGTTCGCGCGGTCGGCGAAGGCATTGTCAGCCCGCCGGCTCCAGCGTGCGCTTCACCTGGATTGCCACGGGCAGTGGCTCCTACGTGTATATCGGGATGTACAGAAGGGACCCGTATGATACCGAGGCCGTTTTGGGAAACCTGGCGTATCGCCAAGTTGATGGTGCCCAGAAGAGGACTCGAACCTCCACGCCTCGCGGCACAGGTACCTGAAACCTGCGCGTCTACCAATTCCGCCATCTGGGCCGACGGGCGCTGATGTAGGCGGGCGGGCTGCGGGTGTCAACGCGGTTTTTGCTGCACTGCGCAGAACACCCGACTTTAGTTGATTTTAGAGGATTTCCTTCGACTTCAGCGTCGAGTCGGAATTGAGCTGGTAAATCATCGGCACGCCGGTGCCGAGCTCGAGCTTGACGATCTCCTCGCCCGACATGCCCTCCAGCGCCATGATCAGCGCGCGCAGCGAATTGCCATGAGCGGCGATCAGCACGGTCTCGCCGCGCAATGCATGCGGCTGGATCTCGTGCATGTAATAGGGCCAGACCCGTGCGCCGGTGTCCCTGAGGCTCTCGCCGCCCGGCGGCTGGACGTCGTAGGAGCGGCGCCAGACATGGACCTGCTCCTCGCCCCACTTCTCTCGCGCGTCATCCTTGTTGAGGCCGACGAGATCGCCATAGTCGCGCTCGTTGAGCGCCTGGTCCTTGATGGTGGTGAGCCCGCTCTGCCCGACCGCATCCAGAATCCGCTGGCAGGTCACCTGCGCCCTGGAGAGCGCCGAAGTATAGGCGATGTCGAATTTGAAGCCGCGCTCGGCGAGCTTCTTGCCGGCGTCATTCGCTTCCTTGATGCCTTGCTCGGAGAGCCCGACATCGCGCCAGCCGGTGAACAGGTTCTTGAGGTTCCATTCGCTCTGGCCATGGCGGACGAGGACGAGGGTGCCGGACATTTTCCTGATCTCTGCGCTTGGAGTGGGTTTGGGAGGATAGCGCGCCAACGCATAATGGCCAGTGCTGCGACTGTCGAGCCTGGACTCGGCTCAGCCTGGCGCGTTCTGCAAATCGCTTGACGCCGGCGCTGCCCCTCACCCTTACCCTTACCCTCTCCCCGTAAGGACGAGGAGGGGGCGGCGACGTTGGCGCTTCGCCCCTTGGAACTAAAAATCTGACTGGCCAGGAAAACAATTCGCTACGCTGGTGACCCCTCTCCCCGTCGTTCACGGGGAGAGGATACAGGTGAGGGGCGGCGCCGACCTGGAAATGGAAGGCTCTAGCTGTGAGCCGTCAAAGCCTCTTGCCTCACCTTCCGGTCAGCCCGAGCACGTCGCGCATCGAATAGAGGCCGGGCTTCTTGCCGCGCGCCCAGAGCGCGGCCTTCACCGCGCCGCGGGCGAAGATGCCGCGATCCTCGGCCTGGTGGGACAGAGTGATGCGCTCGCCGGTCCCGGCGAAGATCACCTCATGCTCGCCGACCACCGAACCGCCACGCAGCGTGGCGAAGCCGATCGCGCCGGTCGGGCGCACCCCGGTATGGCCGTCGCGCGACCGCACGCTGTTCTCGGCAAGCGCGACAGCGCGCCCGGCCGCTGCGGCCTCGCCGAGTAGCAATGCCGTGCCCGAGGGCGCATCGACCTTGTGGCGGTGGTGCATTTCGAGGATCTCGATGTCGAAATCGCGCGGGTCGAGCGCCTTCGCCGCCTGCTCGACGAGCGCGGCGAGCAGGTTAACGCCGAGGCTCATATTGCCTGATTTTACGATCGTGGCGTGGCGCGCCGCGGCAGCGATCTTCGCGTCGTCATCTGCCGTGCAGCCGGTCGTGCCGATGACATGGACGATGCGGGCCTGCGCGGCATAGCCGGCGAACTCGACGGTGGCAGCCGGCGTGCTGAAGTCGAGCACCCCCTCGGCCTTGGCGAAGGCCGGCAGCGGATCGTCTGAAATCGGCACGTCGATCGCGCCGACGCCGGCGATCTCGCCGGCATCCTTGCCGAGATGTGGCGAGCCGGGCCGCTCGATCGCGGCTGCAACGGTGACGCCGTGGGTGGTATGGATGGTGCGGACCAGCGCCTGGCCCATGCGGCCGGCCGCTCCGACCACCACGAGACGCATGTCGGTCATCTCTTGTTCCTCCTGGCGCTCCCCGCGGCGGCGATGGGTGCGACCTTGAGGTCGTCGACGAGCCCCAGGCCCTTGTCGCTCTGCACGCCGTGGAACCGGGCATAGGTGCCTTGCGGGTTGGCGATCAGCTCGTGATGCGTGCCCTCCTCGACAAGCTTGCCATGGGCAAGCACGACGATGTGGTCCGCATTGATGACGGTGGAAAGGCGATGTGCGATCACGATCGTCGTGCGGCCCTTCATCACTTCGGCGAGCGCAGCCTGCACCCGCGCTTCCGATTCATTGTCGAGGGCAGAGGTCGCTTCGTCGAGCACGAGGATCGGCGCGTTGCGCACGATGGCCCGGGCGATCGAAAGGCGCTGGCGCTGCCCCCCGGAAAGCGTGACGCCGTTTTCGCCAACCATGGTCTCGTAGCCGCGCGGCTGGCCGCGGATGAACTCGTCAGCCTGCGCGATCCGCGCCGCTTCCTCCACTTCGGCGTCGCTCGCGTCGGGGCGGCCGTAGCGGATATTGTCGCGGATCGTGCCTTCGAACAAATAGGGCTGCTGCGAGACATAGGCGATGGAGCGGCGGAGCGAGTCCTTGCTGACCTCCGCGATGGCCTGCCCGTCGACCAATATGCTGCCGCCGGAGAGGTCGTAGAAGCGCTGCAGCAGAGCAACCAGCGTGGTCTTGCCGGCGCCCGAGCCGCCGACGATCGCCGTCGTCTTTCCGGCTGCCGCCGTGAAGCTCACATCCTCGAGCACAGGCGTGCCCTGGTGATAGGCGAAGGTCACATGGTCGAAACGGACTTCCGCGGCGCTGACCGCGAGCGGCCTGGCGCCGGGCATGTCGCGCTGATGCGGCTGCAGATCGAGGATCTCGTAGATCATGCGGGCATTGACCAGCGAACGCTCGAGGCCGACCTGAACGCGCGCCAGCCGCCGGGCCGGGTCGTAGGCCAGAAGCAGCGCGGTAATGAAGGCGAACACCGCGCCGGGCGGCTGGTCGCCATAGAGCGCCCGGTAGCCCGCATAGGCGACGACGCCTGCGACGGCAAAGCCGGCCAGCACCTCGGCGATCGGCGACACACGCTCGGCGACCCGCGCCATCTTGTTGGCCTGGTGCTCGGCGTGCGAAATCAGCCCAGCCATCTTGGCCGACAGCTCGTTCTCCATTGTGAAGGCTTTCACGATAGTGATGCCTTGCGTGGCTTCCTGCATGGCGCCGATCAGCCGCGAGTTCACTTCGACCGATTCACGCGTAATCCGCCTCAGCCGCCGCATCAGGTAGTTGACGGTGAAGACAAGCGGCGGGCCGATCATGAAGGCGATAATCGAGAGCAGCCAGTCCTGCACCACCATGACCACGATCAGCGAGACGAGCGACACGAGGTCGCGCGCGACCGAGGTGATCGTCATGCCGAGCAGGTCGCGTATGCCGGTGACGTTCTGGTTGATCTGCGCCGCGAGATGGGCGGAGCGATGCTCGTTGAAGAAGCCGACGCCGAGCTTCATCAGGTGGTCGAACAGTCGCTGCTGATAGCGCGCGACGAGGTTGTTGCCGACCTTCGCGAGCACCACCGACTGGCCGTAGGTGGCGAGCCCGCGAATGACGAAGGCGACGACGATCGCGCCGCAAATGAGTGCGATGAGATCTGCCCGGCGGCGGTAGAAGATCTCGTCGACCACGTCGCGCATGATCCAGGCGCTGAAGGCCGTGGTTGCGGCAATCGCCAGAAGGCAGCCGATGGCGAAAAGGTAGTGCGGGATATATTCGCGGCCATTCTCGGCGAGCACGCGCCGGATCACCGAGATGATCTCGCCGGGGTCCCTGCCCGGTCTTTTTGGTCTTGCGGAATTCAAATGCGGGCTCGGCCCTTCAAGGCGTTGCAACTCGGGAGACCGATCGGCGCTCCTGTTGCGGCTTCTATTAGCGGGATCGTTCTGTCTTGCCTAGAGCGGGATGAATTGGACCGGAGTCGTTCATTCTGCGCTAGCTATTTGTTTTTTCATCCAAAAACTCTGCAGCTTTTTCGGAATCATGCTCTGTCCCGCTGGCGGAATAGGCTTGCCCCGTTGCATTATTGCGACGACCAGTGCCTGCCCTTGGTCTGAATGCTGAACTCCTCGGGCCGGCGCGCGAACTCGGCAAGGCCGGCAAGTGCCGCCAGCGGGTGGGTGATCACGTAGATCGGCATGGCGCGCATCATGGCCGCGTGGGGCGCCTTGTCCTCGAAGGCGATGCGGAAATTGTTGGCCTTCAGCGCCGGCACGATCTTCTGGGCGATGCCGCCGGTCAGGAAGACGCCGCCATGGCTCTTGAATACCAGAGCAAGGTCGCCAGCCGTTCGTCCGAGGCAGGTCACGAAGAAGGACAAGGCTTCCTCCGCAATCGGGTCGGATTTGGCGAGCGCAGCCGCCGTGATCTCCGCGGGGAGCGTGAAGCGGGCCGTCGCATTGCTTGCCGCGGCGACGGCCCGGTAAGCGTTGACGAGCCCGCGCCCGCTCAGAATCTGCTCGCCGGAGATGCGGCCGTCGATCTTCTCCAGATGCGGAAATATCTCGAGGTCGCGAGGACTGCGCGGGCCGATATCCATATGACCGCCCTCGCCGGGGACAGGAATCCAGCGGCCGCAGGCTCGGATCAGCCCGGCGACGCCCAGGCCGGTCCCGGGGCCCAGCACCACACGGCCCGCTTCCGGCACGGCTTCGCCGCCGCCGATTTTCTCCATGTGTTCGGGGCCGAGCGCCACGACAGCGAGTGCCTGCGCCTCGAAATCATTGAGCACGACGACGTCGGACACGCCTGTCGTTGCCAGCATTTCGCGCGGCTTCACGACCCAGGGGCAGTTTGTGAGCGGAATATGGTCGCCATTGACCGGCCCCGCCACCGCAAGCACGGTCGAACGCGGCCTGACAGTGGTTGCAGTCAGGATCGCATCGCGGATCGCATTGTCGATCGTCGGGTGATCGGCCGTCCGCACATTGGGGAACTCGATCGACGGGGAGCCAACATCGGGCAGAATCGCGAAGCGGGCATTGGTGCCGCCGATATCGCCGATCAGAATCGGAAATTGCAGGTCAGCCTCGCCGGTCCCGCTGGTCATTTCCTGTTCATCCCTTGCTTGCGTCCCAATGCGCCGGCACTCAGGCGTTTTCGCGTCCGATGATGGCTTCGGCAGCGGTGCGGTTCAGCGCCATCCCTGTCTCGTGGATGGTGGCGAGCCGCATCGATGCCTTAGACATGCACGTCATGAGGCAAGGTCGTCAAAGGATCAATGAAGAAAATCAGCTGGCTCGTACGCTCTCGCGTCCTTCTCATGCCTCGCCAACGCGCAGGCTAGCCGGCTTCCGAAGGATCTTTGAGGCCCGCCAAGGACAATGTCTTCGATGCCTCGATCAGCCTTGCTTCCAAATCGTTCTTCTTTTCTTCCGGAATGTCGATCGGCAGCACGAAGCAGATCGTCGCCTCCACAGAGCCCGAGTGATTGATGATCGGCGCTGCCAGACACTGGGTGAAGCTGTTGATCGTGCCAATCGTCCTCGCAATGGGACGATCCCGGCAAGCATGGCATTCAGCGACAAAAGCGTCCAGATCGACCGGTGCGCCGTTCGGCATCCTGCGGTCCTCCGGATCGAGAATCGCATCGATCTCCGCCAGCGACATATGCGACAGCATCAGTCGGCCTGATGCCGTCCACGGGATCGGGATCTGAGATCCGATCTCCGAACTGATCCGCAGCGGGCGCGAGCCGGGGCGGGCATGGACGATGACCTGCTTGCCGCGCAGCCTTGTGCAGAATTCGCTTGTCTCGCCGGTTTCTTTCGCGAGCCCGTCCACCATCTCCCGGCCGCGAGCCATGATATCGTTGGCCCGCAGGTAACTCGCCCCATAGAGATGCATCAGTTTGCCGAAATAGACCTGGCCGTCCTTGCCCCTAAGTTCGAGCAGTCCTGATTCGACCAGGATGTTGACCAGGTCATAGATCGTCGACTTCGGAGCAGCCAAGGCTTGCGGCAATTCGGCAAGCCGTGCTGGGCCGCCATTGGCCTGCAGGAACGAGAACAGCTTCAGGACCCTGTCGATTCCACGCTCTCGCGGCCCTCGGGCAACGCGGGTTTTAGCCACGCGACCATCCATGCCTGCTCCCCAATGCCCGTTGCCAATACACCTGCAGTGATGTATCGTCCTAAATATAAGAGTCTAGTCCAGTATATAAGACTTGGCAAGCCGGAAAGGCTATGAGGGAACTTGTTGACAATGCGGAGGTATCAATGACAGCAGGCACAGAACGTCGCGATTTCCTGAAGTTGGGACTGGGTGGAGCGGCGCTTGGCGCAGCAGTCGCCTCGGTTGCGCTGAACCCGAAAGAGGCAGCCGCGCAGGCGGCTGGCGACAGCCTCTTGCGGACCGTGCTGGACAGGGGACACCTGATCGTCGGCACGGGCAGCACGAATGCGCCGTGGCATTTCGAGAACGATGCCGGCGAGCTCGTTGGCATGGACATCACCATGGGGCGTATCATTGCGCAGGCCCTGTTCGACGATCCGACCAAGGTGGAGTTCGTCAAGCAGGACGCTCAGCAGCGCATCCCCAACATCGTCACCGGGAAAGTGGATATCACGCTCCAGTTCATGACGATTTCCGGTGCCCGGGCTCAGCTGATCAACTTCACGCGCCCCTATTACGTCGAAGGCGTCGCTCTCATGACGCAGCCGGATTCGCCGGCAAAGACCTATGACGAGCTGAAAGCCAAGGGCAGCGGCGCTCGGATCGCCATCCTGCAAAACGTCGATGCCGAAACGACCGTGCACAAGGTGCTGCCGGAAGCTGAGGTGATGCAGATCGACACCCAGGCCAACGTATTCCAGGCACTCGACTCGAACCGTGCCGACGCTTCGGCGGTCGACCTTTCCAACGTTCGCTGGCTGGTTTCAAAGAGCCCAGACCGTTATTTCGATGCGGGCAAGCAGTGGAACTCCATGCTCTATGGCGGCGGTGTCAGGCAGGGTGATCTGGACTGGCTGCAGTTCGTCAACACCGCCTTCAATATCGCGATGTTCGGCCATCAGAACGAACTCTACGATAAAGCTTTCAAGGACTACTTCGGCATGGAGCCGCCGGAGCGCAAGCCGGGCTTCCCGACGATCTGACTGAAGCAAGCCCGGCCGCCAAAGGCTCGCCGGGCTTGCTCAAGTCAAGCAAGCCTGAATGAATTATCACCTCAATTTCAACCTGATCTGGCGGCATTTCGACAAGCTCTGGCAGGGGCTCGTCTTGAGCCTCGAGCTTGCCGTGCTGTCTATACTGATCGGCGCGATCATCGGGCTGGCGCTCGCCATCTGGTACGTCTCCGCCGGCCGGATCGTCAGGTCAGTGATTTCGGCCTATGTCGAATTCATCCGCAACGTGCCGCTGATCCTGCTTGTCTATATCGTCTTCTACGGCATCCCCACCGTCGTGGACTTCGCGTATAGCGCAACTGTCTCGTTCGTAGGCACGCTGTCGCTTTATGCAGGCGCCTACCTCGTTGAAGTCTTCCGGTCCGGCCTGGATGCCGTGCCGCGCGGGCAGATCGACGCCGGCAAGGCGATCGGCCTCACACCGCTGCAACGCCTGCTCTATGTGCGGCTCCCGACGATGACGCGCATCACGCTTCCGGCGCTGTCGAACACCTTCATCTCGCTGTTCAAGGACACATCCGTAGCGTCCGTCATCTCGGTGCCCGAGCTGACTTATGGGACGCAATGGATCAACTTCAACACGTTTCGCATCGTCGAGGTCTATATCGTCACGACCGTCATGTACCTGATCACCGGCTACGGAATTCTGTTCGGCTTACGCCAGATGGAACGCCGCTTCAGCGTGGAGCGCTGATCCATGTCAGCGGTCATTTACGCACTTCCCTTTCTCCTGAAGGGGCTCTTGATCACCCTTTGGGTGTCCGCCCTCGTCGTGATCTTCTCCCTGGCGAGCGGCGTGATCCTCGGCGTCGGACTGGTCTATGGCCCGCGACCTGTCCAATGGATCGTGAGGCTTTTCAGCGACTGCATCCGCGGCATTCCGATCCTGGTGCTGATATTCGTCGTCTATTACGGCTTCCCGCCTCTGGGCATAAACATCGACGCGTTCTGGGCCGGCGTGGTCGCGCTGACCTTGTTCAAGGCCGCCCAGGTCATCGAATATGTGCGAGGCGCCATCTCGTCGATCCCGAAGGGACAGATGGAAGCCGGCAAGGCGATCGGCTTGACCTTTGTGCAGCGCCTCCAATCGGTGATCTTCCCGCAAGCTATCCGCCGTTTCCTCCCGCCCTGGATCAACGGCGTGACGGATGCAGTCAAGGGCAGCGCGTTGATTTCGCTGCTCGGCATCGTCGATCTCATGCAGTCCATCAACGAGGTCATCGGACGGACGTATCACGCAATGCCGCTCTATCTGCTCGGCGCCTTTCTCTACTTCGCGATCAACTATTCCCTGTCGCTGACCAGCCGGGTCGTTGAACGGCGCTTCGCATATATTCGGGACTGAACAATGGACGCAAACGAACGGCCGCTTCTCAGAATAGAGAACCTGGAGAAGTCATTCGGAAAGGTGAGCGTCCTCGAGGGCGTCGGCATGACTGTCCGCAAGGGGGAGGTCGTTTCCATCATCGGACCTTCCGGTAGCGGCAAGACTACCCTTCTGCGCTGCGTGAACTTTCTCGAGGCCTACGAGCGCGGCTCGATCCAGATCGATGGCCAGGAGGTGGGATTTCGCGACAGCGACAACCGCAAGCGACGTGGCGAAACGGATCTTGCACGCATGCGCGCCGAAACCGGCATGGTTTTCCAAAGCTTCAATTTGTTCCCGCACCTGACCGCGGCCCAGAACGTGATGCTCGGACTTGTAAAGGTGCGCAGGAGATCGAAGAAGGAAGCGCGGGAGATCGCCGAGAACTGGCTAAGGCGCGTCGGCCTCGCTCACCGCATCGACAGCTTGCCGTCGGAGTTGTCGGGCGGCCAGCAGCAACGCGTTGGCATTGCGCGCGCCGTGGCCATGGATCCGAAGATATTGCTGCTCGACGAAATCACTTCTGCGCTCGACCCGGAACTGGTCAGCGAGGTCCTGGACGTGGTGCGGCAGTTGGCGGAAGAAGGCATGACCATGCTCATGGTCACGCACGAAATCGCCTTTGCCCGCGATGCCAGCAATCGCATCGTGTTCATGGATAACGGCAAGATATCAGCCGAAGGGCCGCCCAAGGAGCTGATGGCACAGGCCGGCTCCAACGAAAGGCTGGATGCTTTCCTGTCGCGTTTCAGAACCAGCCATTTGCATTAACAAAGTCAGGGCCGTCATGTCTCCCCATCACCGGATCGCCGCGCTCGATCTCGAACTTCTGCCGGCGCCTACGCCGATCGGTACGTTCCGCAATGTGCTGCAGGTCGGCAATATTCTCTATGTGTCGGGTCAAGGGCCGCTCGACGCCGACGGTATCCTTCACAAGGGCAAGGTAGGTCGCGACGTCAGCGTCGAGATGGCATATCAGCATGCCCGGCTTACAGGTCTGAACATCCTGTCGGTCCTGGCCGAACATCTTGGCGACCTCAAGCGTGTGAAGCGCTTCGTGAAGCTCCTGGGCTTCGTCAACGCGACACAGGACTTTCAAGACCATCCTCGCGTCATCAATGGCTGCTCCGACTTTCTGGTCGAGGTGTTCGGTGAAGATGGCGTGCACGCCCGATCCGCCATCGGCGTCGCATCCTTGCCCAACAACATCACGGTCGAGGTCGAGGCGATCGTCGAAATTCTCCCTGAAGGAAACAGCAATGGATAGTCGCTCCGACTTCGCCGATGCCAGGCGCAACCAGACGATCCGTGAACGTCTGGGTCTGCGTCCGATCATCAACGTGTCAGGAACCATGACGGCGCTTGGCGCCTCGATCATCGTGCCGGAAGCCATCCGGGCAATGGCCGAGATCGCGCCGCAATTCGTCGAAATGGATGATCTGCATCGCGCCGCGAGCAAGGTCGTTGCCCGCCTGACGGGCGCCGAGGCCGGCTTCATCACGGCCTCTTGCGCCAGCGGCATATCGCTGGCCATCGCCGGCGCGATAACCGGCACCAATCTGCTGGCGATCGAGCGCCTGCCGGATGTCTCGGCCGGCCTGAAGGACGAGGTCATCGTCCAATACGGCCATATGGTCAGCTTCGGCGGCAATATAGATCAGGCAATCAGGCTCAGCGGTGGCAAGGTCGTCCAGGCCGGAACGGTCAGCGTCGTCAACGATTACCATGTCGCCGACGCAATCACGGAAAGGACCGTTGCCGGCCTCTACGTGGTGTCGCATCACACCGTTCAATACGGCATGCTTCCGCTTCCGCAGTTTGCCGAAATCTGCCATGCCGCCGGCGTTCCGGTCATCGTCGACGCCGCCTCCGAATACGACCTGCAAGGCTTCCTGAAACAGGGAGCCGATATCGTCATCTATAGCGGGCACAAATTCCTTGGCGGGCCAACCACGGGCATCGTTGCCGGCCGCAAGGATCTCGTCAGGGCAGCTTTTCTGCAAAACCGCGGCATCGGCCGGGGCATGAAAGTCGGCAAGGAAAGCATCGCCGGCGTCATCGCTGCCTTGGAGGCGTGGGAAAATCGCGATCACGCCGGCATCAGAAAGCGCGAGACGGCAGCCCTTGCGCTCTGGCATCAAACACTCTCTGGATTGCCGGGCATCAAAGCGGAGATCGTGCCGGATCCGACCGACAATCCCCTCGATCGTCTACATGTCTCGGTGATGCCGGAATCAGGATACACGGCGGCTGGGCTCGCCAAGGCGTTGTCCCTGGCCGAGCCACCGATCATCGTGCGCAACCACGAGGTCGAACGCGGCCATTTCTATCTTGACCCGTGCAATCTGCATGAGGGCGAAGCGGAATTGGTCGCCGAAGGGCTGAAGAGCGCGCTGAAGGCAAATCCCAAGCCGGACTATGCGCTCATGACACCGAGCAAGAACAGCCGGTCAGTGCTTCGCTGGCCGGATTAGGAGCGTTCTGTTTTCGGGCTGGCGCTGCCCCTCACCCTTACCATCTCCCCGTTTTTCACGGGGAGATGGTAAGGGTGAGGGGCAGCGCCGACGTCGAGCGAATTGCAGAAGGTTCTAGGGTGCGCGCCCCTCCTTACGGATGGTCACCGCTCCGGCCGAGGCCTCGGCAGTGGAGCCTTGACTTTTGGCGTCGCGGTGAAGGCGCTGACGGGCACGGATGGGACCGTCGGACCAGGCTGCGCCGCCACATCCGAGCTCGCGCTGCCGGGCTCTTCCGGATCCGCCACCGGAGCGGCGGCGGTCGTGGTCACGCCATTGCCGCCGATCGTGACGGATGCCTCGGAGACCGGAGCCGGCGCGTCGAGCACGGCTCGACATTCTTTCGGCAGGCTTGCCATCGTCATGATGTCGCGTGGCCGCGGCTTTTGCGGGCCCGTTGCCGGGCGCCACGGCTCTTCGGTGAACCACCAGGCGAGCTGCTTGCCGCAGCCCTCGTCATCGGGCGGCGGGTCCTGGGGCTTGCAGCCCATCGAATCGGGCTGGCATTTGATACGGACGTGGAAATGATAGTCGTGGCCCCAGAACGGCCTGATCTTCTTCAGCCAGGAACGGTCGCCGGTCACGGTGTCGCAGAGCTTCTTCTTGATGCCGGGATGGACGAAGATCCGCTCGACCTCAGGGTAGCTCGCGGCACGCTTGAGCAGTCTCATATGGGCCGGGGTCCACAGCCGGTCGTCGACAGTGAGCCCGCCCTTCCTGATCATCGACACGGCGCTCATGTTCTCGCGCTCCGCCGCGGTGAGCCTGCGATCCGGCATGGGCGTGAGCCAGATATCCGCGTCGAGCCCGATCTGATGCGAGGCGTGGCCGGTGAGCATCGGGCCGCCGCGCGGCTGCGAGATGTCGCCGACCAGCAGGCCCGGCCAGCCGTCGGCGGTTGCTTCCTTCGACAGCCGTTCGATCAGCTTGATCATCGTCGGATGGCCCCAGCGCCGATTGCGCGACAGCCGCATCGCCTGCCAGGTGGCCCCGTCGGTCGCGATCGCCACGCCGCCGCTAAAGCAGCCCTTGCTGTAGAAGCCGAAGGATTGCGGCTTGGACACGGCCGGCAGCTTCTCTGCGCCGAACAGGTCCTTGGCGAGCGGCTCCTTGGTCAGCGCCACGGACGAGGGGTAGATCACCGCGGCGACGGCTGCGAGAACAGCGGCGACGCGCACCAGCCTGGCCATCCCTTTCATCGTCCGACCCTCCAAATCCCCGGCCCTGAGCTGTCAGTCCGGCAGCCGACTCTCGGCTTGCGTGGTTGCCAGTTGGTTAACGAAGCCGCTCCGAATGGCGAACGTCCCGTTCAAGCGCTCATCGGGCTCGCCGCATCCGCCTCGCCCTCGCCACGCCAGTCGTCGGCTGCCCACATCGCATCCAGCGCAGCGTGATAGTTCGGAAAGGCGAAGCGATAGCCGGCGGCTTTGACTGCCAGGTTCGAGACACGCTTGTTCTCGCCGTAGAATGACCTCGCCATTGGCGAAATTTGGGCGGTCTCGAACGGAATTTCTGGCGGAGGCTCGATGCCCATTCTCTTTGCGGCATAGGCGATGACGTCTTGCGGCGGAGCCGGCTCGTCGTCGGTGATGTTGAAAATCCCGCCGGTGGCGCTCCTCGAAAGGTGCTTCAACGCGCCCGCGATGTCGGCGACGTGGATGCGGTTGAAGACCTGTCCGGGTTTGACGAGTCGCCGGGCCGTGCCCTTCTCGAGATTGACGAAAGCGTTACGGCCCGGCCCGTAGATGCCGGAGAGCCTGAGCACGGCGAGCGGCACGCCGCGCTCATGCCCGAAGCCGATCCAATCGCGCTCGGCAGCGACGCGCAGTGTCGAGCGCCGCGACACGGGCCGGCACTCGCTCGTCTCATCCACCCAGGCGCCGCCATGGTCGCCATAGACCCCGACGGTCGACAGATAGCCGACCCATCTCAGCCTCGGCGTTTCCGCAAGAAGCGCTTCGCGAGCGACGGCGAGCACGGGATCGCCGGCTTCGGTCGGTGCGGCCGAGATGACAAGGTGGGTCGTCATCGTAAGCGCCAGTCGGACCGCATCCGCAACGGTTTTGCCGTCGAAAGCATACGGCTCGATGCCGGCTTTCAGCAGGCGGTCGAACTTGTCCTCGGACCGTGACGTGCCGTCGATTTGCGCCTCGCCTGCCGCCAGCCGGCCGAATGCGCGGCCGGAATAGCCGGCTCCGAAGATGAAATAGCGATTCGTCACGCGGCGTCCCCGGTGGCGTGGACCATGTCGATGGCGTGGCCAGTCGCTGCCTGCCATTCGGCAAGGACATGGCCGTCGGCTTCGGCTGCGGCGCGTTCTGCAGCCAACGCCCGCAGCGCCGAGCGTGAGATCAGCCGCGAGAGTGCCCATACAGCCGCGCCCCTGACCAGCGCCGAGGCATCGTCCAGCAGGCTGTTGCAGCGCTCGGCAAGCGAAGCATCGCCGGAATTGCCGGCGGCAATCAAGACATTGCGCAGGAAGCGGTCTCGGCCGATTCGTTTAACCGGCGAGCCGGAAAACAGAGTCCGAAAACCGGCATCGTCGAGCGTCAAGAGCTTGGCGAGCGAGGGGGTGCGCAGATCGTCACGCGCCACGAATTTGGCTTCCGAGGCGACCTTGGCGAACTTGTTCCATGGGCAGGCCGCCAGACAATCGTCGCAGCCATAGATGCGGTTGCCGATTGCCTTGCGGAATTCGACGGGAATCGGGCCCTTGTTCTCGATGGTGAGATACGAGATGCAGCGCCTCGCATCGAGCCGGTAGGGCGACGGAAATGCATTCGTCGGGCAGATGTCGAGGCAGGCGCGGCAGGAACCGCAATGATCCTCTTCGCCGGCATCCAGCGTGAGCTCCGCGGTCGTGAAGATGCTGCCGAGGAATAGCCAGGAGCCGAACTCACGGCTCACGAGATTCGTGTGCTTGCCCTGCCAGCCGAGCCCGGCGGCCTCGGCGAGCGGCTTTTCCATGACGGGCGCCGTATCGACGAAGACCTTGACGTCCGCCCCGCCTCGGGCCGCGATCTTTCCGGCCAGTTCCTTCAGCTTGCCCTTGATGACGTCATGATAGTCGCGGTTTTGCGCATAGACGGAAATCACGCCGCGGTCGCGCTGCGCCAGCGCTTCGCGCGGGTCGATGTCCGGCCCGTAATTCATGCCGAGCATGACGATCGAGCGCACGTCCGGCCACAGCGTGCGTGGATCGCCGCGCCGCGCGGCCGTTTCCTCCAGCCAGGCCATCGACCCATGATGGCCGGCTGCGACTGCCATGGCGAGCCGCTCGGGTGCGAGCGGGATCGAATCAGGAGCAACGACGGCGACGCAGTCGAAGCCCAGCCGTTTCGCCTCGCGCTCGATGAAGCCGCGCAGCTGTTCCTTGGTGCTAAAAGTCGAGGTCCGCATAATGCGATACCGGCGTCAGTCCGCGCACGCGGTCGCCGAGCAGCGGCCGGAACGACGGCCGCGATTTCACTCTGGAGTACCAGTCGCGCGCCAGGGGATACTCCGTCCAGTCGATCTCGCCGAGATAGTCGAGCACCGAGAGCGTCGCCGCTGCGGCGAGGTCTGCATAGGTAATTCGGCTACCCGCAAGCCAGTTGCGCGTGCCGGTCAGCCAGTTGGTGTATTTCATGTGCTGACGGATATTGGCGCGCGCCGCGCGGATGGCTGCCGAATCCGGCGAGCCACCGCCCTGCCCGGTGGGCATCATCGGCTTGAGCACCCGCTCGCGCACCAGATGCCGCGTTACCTCGCTTTCGGTCTTCGACAAGAACCAGTCGGCCAGCCTGCGGATCTCGGCACGGTCCATCGGATCTTCGGCAAACAGCCGGCGCTCGCGCTTGAGCACCCCACGCGTCTCGTCGAGATATTCGGCTATGACCGAGGCCCCGACGATGGGCACGTCGCCCTCCGCGAGCAATACGGGCAGCGTCGCGGCCGGGTTCATCGCCAGAAATTCTTTTCGTCTTGCCCAGGGCTTTTCCTCGATGAGGACCAATTCTTCGCCATACTCGCCGAAGGCGAGGCGGACGAAACGGCAGGCGGCGAGCATCGGGTGATGAAAAAGCGTGAGCATGGTTCCGCGACATTCCGGCGCTGGCTATTGCAAGTTCACGCCGCTATGACTTGCGCGCGTCCGGTGAACCGGGCGGCAGAAAGGCCCCGACCTATAGGGGCAGTTCAGTTTCCTGACAAGCAATCCCCTTCGGCAATCCCCTTCGGCAATCCAGGCCGGCTAAGCCCTTAATCCGGATTAGGTGAACCATGGCAAGTCAAGCGATCGGCGATGCGCTCGCACTCGGCATCTTGGAGGGACTGACAGAGTTCATCCCTGTTTCTTCGACCGGGCATCTGCTGCTCGCTGGTCACTTTCTTGGCTTCGAATCGACCGGCAAGGCTTTCGAGGTTCTTATCCAGCTTGGCGCGATTCTGGCCATCCTTTCGGTCTATTTCAGCAGGCTGCTGAAGATCCTGTTCGACCTGCCGTCCGACCCGCGCGCGCGCCGTTTTGTGATGGGCGTCCTGGTTGCCTTCCTTCCGGCTGCGGTCATCGGCGCGCTGGCACATGATTTCATAAAGAATGTGCTGTTCGAGACGCCGAAACTGATTTGCATCATGCTGATCCTCGGCGGGGTGGTGCTCCTGTGGGTCGATCGCTGGGCTCTCACCCCGAAATATCGCAGCATCATGGATTTCCCGCTGCCGGTTTGCCTCGGCATCGGCCTGTTTCAATGCCTGGCGATGATCCCCGGCACGTCGCGTTCGGGCGCGACCATCGTGGGCTCGATGCTGCTCGGCGCAGACAAGCGCTCCTCGGCCGAATTCTCCTTCTTCCTGGCCATGCCGACCATGCTCGGGGCCTTCGTTTTCGATCTTCTGAAGAATCGCGACCTGTTGTCGGCTTCCGACGTGCCGGTGATCGCGACCGGTTTCGTCGCGGCCTTCATCGTCGCCGTCATCGTCGTGCGCTACCTGCTCGACTACGTGTCGCGCCACGGCTACGCGCTGTTTGCCTGGTGGCGGCTGATCGTCGGCGTAGTCGGCCTGGCGGCATTGATTGCGTGGGGTTAGACCCTGCTTTTAGGTTGACGCAGGCTTCATGCCCCGAAAGCCACTTGGACCGGCGGTGGGGATTACCAGCGGGCTTAGGGTTTGACCGCCGGCGCCGCCCTCATCTGCCTGCCGGCATCTTCTCCCGTAGAACGGGGAGAAGGGCGACTGCCGCTTTGATTTCACTAATCGGCGACGTTGCAGAACAAGCGCCTTCAAAAACGGCCGGCGTTCTTCTCCCCGTTTACGGGGAGAAGTGCCCGGCAGGGCGATGAGGGGCAACGCCGACGGTCAAAAAACTACCATCGTCGGTATCAGCAGAACGCTCGGGTGTCTCGACTCTGAAACTCGAGTTCGCTCACAGCCTGATATCAGTCAGGCGAACTTCGAAATCAGCGCGCTGCGCTTACGCCTCTGTCCTGCGCGTGAACTGGCCGGCCGGCCGGTAGCGCCAGAGATAGGTTGGCAGGATAGCAGCAGTCGACTGTGGCTGGATGCCGAGGCCGGCAAGCGTCCGCCCCTGACCCTCAGCTTCTGCCGAAACGACATTGTCGCGCTGAAGCAGTACGACCTGATCGCGGGTGAGTGGCGGATTGGGCAGCAGGCCGAGGATCGAGCCCTGGATGCGGGCGGCCCACCACGGGACGGGAACGAGCATCCGCTGGCGGTCGATCACCTCCAGCATCTCCTCCATGCACTCGCGGAAGGTGAGCACTTGGGGACCGCCAAGCTCGTAGATCTTGCCGCGCTCGACCTCGTCGTCCACCGAGCGGGCAAAGGCTTCGGCGACGTCACCGACATAGACCGGCTGGAACCTCGTATGGCCGCCGCCGATCAGCGGCAGCATGGGCGAGAAGCGCGCCATCTCGGCGAAACGATTGAAGAAGCGGTCCTCCGGGCCGAATACGATCGAAGGGCGGAAGATCACAGCATCCTCGACGGTTTCCAGCACGGCCTTCTCGCCCAGGGCCTTGGTGCGCGCATAGGCCGAGGGCGAATCGAGACTCGCGCCGAGCGCGGAGCCGTGTGTCAGGCCGGCTTTGGCCGCTCGTGCGGCTTCAGCCACGGCGCGTGCGCCGAAATCCTGGACATTGTTGAACGTCTGTCGCCCCGATTGATGGAGTATGCCGACCAGGTTGACTACATGGTCGGCGCCTTCGACTGCGCGGTCGATCGACCAGCGCACGCGGACATTGGCTTGCACCGGTTGGATCTGGCCCATATTGCCGAGCGGCTGCAGATGGCCCGCAAGGTCCGGCCGTCGCGTGGCGACACGGATCCGATAGCCGCGCCTGGCGACCGCCCGCACGACATGGCGTCCGAGGAAACCGGAGCCGCCGAAAATGGTGACGAGCTTCGGGACTTCGGTGACGACGGTCATGTGGCGGCTCCTCGCGGAAAGCTAGGCAATTGAGCCAGTCTCATAGTCGGTTTCACGGCCGCCGCAAAGCCCGCTTAGCCAAAGCTCTGGCGAAGCGCTATGGAAGCCGAAAAACCAGTTGCGAGATAAAATCAATCGATCTAGCTTACAACTGATTGCATAACGCAATCAGATCCGCGCGGATTTGCCGTCTAAGGAAGGGAACTGGATATGGCTAGGCTTGTGTTCGGAATGAACCAGTCCCTGGACGGCTACGTCGATCATATGGCGTTTGGGCCAAGCCCCACCCTCTTCCGCCACTTTATCAAGGAGGCTCAGGGGCAGGCGGGCAGTGTTTACGGTCGCCAGATATATGAGATCATGCGTTACTGGGACGTCGATCATCCTCAATGGGATGCGGATCAACATGCCTTCGCGGCGGCGTGGCGGAACCAGCCGAAATGGGTCGTCTCGCGCTCTTTGAAGTCGGTCGGCCCCAACGCGAGGCTTGTCGAGGATGATCTTGAGGGAGCGATCCGCAAGCTGAAGGCCGAGCGCGACGGGGAGATCGAAGTTGCCGGCCCGGGCTTGGCGCAAAGCCTCACCGAACTTGGCTTGATCGATGAGTATCGAATCTACCTGCACCCCGTCGTGCTTGGTCACGGTAAGCCATATTTCGCCGGACCCCGCCCGCCGCTCCGCTTTATGGCTCATGATCGGATTTGCGAGGACGTGATCAGGTTGACCTACGTTCCTGCTTAACGTCGCGACTCGCCGGATGAAAATCGCCGCTGAAGTCTGGTCGCCTGAGGCCGTGCTGTGACGCCTTCAACTGACGATGATCTCGATCAGGCATGCCTCTCCGGTATGGCGGGCCTTCTTCAGGGCATTTGGAAGGCCGTTTAGGTCTGACAGCCGTTCAGCCTTCATCCCATAGGCCTCCGCGACCCTCAGGAAATCCGGCGGGGCCGGCGAGACCCCGACGGGTTCGATGCCGGCGTCGCGCATCGAGGTTTCGATCTCGCGATAGCCGCGATTGTTCCAGATCACGAAGATGACAGGTGCCCCGGCATCGAGCGCGGCGCCCAGCTCCGGCATGGTGAATTGGAAGCCGCCATCGCCGGTAAGGCAGACGACCGGCGTATCGGGCGCGGCAAGTGCGGCGCCGATCGCCGCCGGTGGCCCATAGCCCAGCGCCCCATAGCCGGTCGCGGCGTTGAACCAGCCGCCTGGCCGGTCATGGTCGTAATAGAGGTTTGCTGCATAGACCGGCTGTGTCGAATCGCCAACGATGATCGCCCCAGGGAGCGCATCGCGGATCGCCTCGAGCGCGCGGAGCTGGTGGCGCATATCCGGTGTCAGCTCGGCCAGCGCAGCCTCTCTGGCCACGGCTGCGCGCGCTGGGCCGTCATTACGACCGCTCGGCGCAACCGCGGCAGCGAGCGGCAGGAGCGCCTCGCCGCAATCGGCGAGAATCCCCAGCGCTGCCGGCCGGCGCTCGAGCTGCGCCTGGTCGATATCGATGCGAACGAGGCTTCGCGGCATGGTGAAGCCGCCATCGCCATACATGTCGTAGTCGGTCGGGCCGAACTCGGTGCCCGCGGCGATCACCAGATCGGCCGCGTCGATCAGCGCGCGTACCGGCTTCAGGCTCGGGCTTGCGGGCACGCCGAGCGGGTGGCCGTGCAGGAGCCCGCGCGCATTGGCGGTCAGCACGACAGGAGCGCCTAGCCTTTCCGCGAGATCGCGCAGCGCCGGTTCGGCGCGCCTGGCGCCGCCGCCGGCCAGGATCAGCGGCCTCGATGCGGTCGCCGCCAGCCTCGCCGCCTCTTCGATCGCCTTTGGATCAGGCTTGGGCGGCCCGGCGCGCACCGGCACGGCCGTCGGCATGCCGGCGTCTTTTGCCATGGCATCGAGCGGAATCTCGATGTGGACCGGCCCGGGCCGGCCGGAGGCGAAAATCGTAAAGGCGCGGGCCAGCGCCTCGGCCAGCGCGCCCGGTTCGGCCACGCGCTCGGAAGACAGCGCGACGGTCGACAGCATGCCACGTTGGTCGGGCAGCTCGTGGAGAAAGCCGAGGCCCTTGCCGAGCGTTGTGGTGGCGTTGACACCGGAGATCACCAGAACCGGCACCGAATCGGCGCGTGCCTGCGCCATCGCGGTGATCGTGTTGGTAAGGCCTGGGCCGGTGATGACGAAGGCGACGCCGGGTTTGCCGGACACGCGTGCGTAGCCGTCCGCCATGAAGGCTGCGCCCTGCTCGTGGCGCGGCGTGATATGGCGGATCCTCGACGTCGCGAGCCCGCGATAGAGCTCGATCGTGTGCACGCCCGGTATGCCGAAGACGGTATCGACGCCATGCGCTTCAAGGAGCGTGATCAGTGCTTCGCCGAGGGTCATGCAATTTGCCTCCTTGCCATAGCGGCAAGGTCGCGCCCCCTCGCGCCCCCCTCTGTCCTGCCGGACATCTCCCCCACGAGGGGGGAGATTGGACGGCCGCTTTTATTTCGCCAATCGCCTGCGTCGGAGATTGGCGAAACCATCGATGACAGCCAATCTCCCCCCTTGTGGGGGAGATGTCCGGCAGGACAGAGGGGGGCAACGTAGAGCACCGACATATCTGACAACGATCTAGCCCTGCCTCAAAATCGGCCGCGTCAGACATGTCGGGCCGCCCTCGCAGGCGATGCAGAGTGCATCGGCCTCGAAGGTCTGCACCCGGCAGCCTGCCGCCTCCATGGCGGCTTTCGTTTTCGGAAAGCCGGCGACCATGATCACGTCACGCGGGCTGGTCGGCAGGACGTTGAGGCTCAGCCCGTTGCTCTCCGTGAACTCGGCGGGGTCGCCTTCGACCAGGCCGATGCCGCGCGCCCTGAGAAGCTGGTAGAAGGCCGCCGGAAGCAGCGGCGAATGGACCAGCGCCAGGTCGTCGGCGAGCGGGCTGATCACAGACATCAGGTGCAGGCACGCTTCCTCGCCCATCCACAGCGGCAGGTCATAGCCGAGCACCGCGAAACCCAGGGGCTCGAGGATCGCCGCCATCTGCGCGATCCCGGACTGGTTGGTGCGCACGCCGCGGCCGATGGCCAGCGTCCTGTCGTCGATCCAGACGCAGTCGCCGCCCTCGACCTGGCCGGGATTTTCGATGCGGCCGAGAATTGGAATCCCGAGCCGTTCGTAGGCAGCCTCGTGCAACGCCGGCTCGGCGCGGCGCAGCGCCTTGCCCATGGCAAGGATGATCGCGCCGTTTTCCGTCATCAGTGACGGATCATGCGTGAACACGGAATCGGACAGCCCGTCGTCCTCGTCCGGCAGCCATTCGATCGCCGCACCCGAGGCGGCGACCAGATCGGCGAAGGCGCGATGCTGTTCAGCGGCACGCGTCGACTCGAAGCCCGCCCCGTAGTGCCATTGGCGAGGCTCCGCGCGGCGCATCGCGCCGGCGGCCGAGCGCATCAGCACGCGCTTGAGTGGCGCGGCCATGGACTGTGCGCCGAACATCCTGCCGGTCTGGATATTCACGATGCTCCCTCCTTCGCGCCCGCATGCCGACCCGCGACTTGACCGGTTTTTCCTCCTCCCAAAGAGGGCAGCCAGCCAGGCTCCGCGAGGCCACGAACGGCGCCGAGCCTACGCGACGTCGCGGCCGGCTACTAGCCGCATTGCGACGAAAGCCGCCGCCGCCGAGGTTGACGGAGGCTCGTCTGACGGTTCATGTTGGCCGGCGTGGGAGTGAGTATGACAGGGTGATGACGAGCGCGGAGCTGGACGCGGGCGACGCCGTCCAAAGCCGGAACGGTGAACAAACACGCGCCCCCGGCTACGGTCGCAATGAAGCGGCCGAGGCGATCCATGTCGAGAACCTGCACAAGAAATTCGGCCAGCTCCATGTGCTGAAGGGCGTCTCGCTTTCGGCGCGCGATGGCGACGTGGTCGCCATCATCGGCGGCTCGGGCTCGGGCAAGTCGACGCTGTTGCGCTGCATCAACTGCCTCGAGAACCCGACCAGCGGCATCATCCGGGTGAACGGCGAGGAGATCAAACTGAAGGCCGACAGCCACGGCCACACCCATCCCGCGGACCGCCGCCAGATCGAGCGCATTCGCTCGCGGCTCGGCATGGTGTTCCAGAACTTTAACCTCTGGAGCCACATGACCCTCCTCGAGAATGTGATCGAGGTTCCGGTGCATGTGCTCGGCGTCAAGCGCGACGAGGCGGTCGCCGCCGCCGAGAAGCTGCTTGCCCGGGTCGGGCTTTCCGACAAGCGCGACGTTTATCCCGCATTTCTTTCAGGCGGTCAGCAGCAGCGCGGAGCGATCGCCCGCGCGCTCGCAATCCAGCCGCGGGTCATGCTGTTCGACGAGCCAACCTCCGCCCTCGACCCCGAGCTGGTCGGTGAGGTGCTGAGGGTGATCGCCGACCTGGCGCGCGAGGGGCGCACCATGATCCTGGTTACCCATGAGATGAAATTCGCGCGCGAGGTCGCGAGCCACGTCGTCTACCTCTACAACGGGCTGGTCGAGGAAGAGGGACCGCCCGACCAGATTTTCGGCGCGCCGAAGTCGGAGCGCCTGAAGCAGTTTCTGCGCAATGTTGGATGATTGCGCAGCAAAAGTCGGGAACGATCAATCAAAAAAGGGAGAAGTGAACTGATGAGAACAATTCTGAAGACGGCCCTCGTGGCCGCCGCGATCGCGCTTTCCGGCGCGTATGCGGCGAGCGCCGAACAGATCAAGGTCGGCTTCTCGCCCGAAGCCTACCCGCCCTTCTACCAGCAGGACGCATCGGGCAATTGGGGCGGCTGGGAGGTCGAGATCGTCAATGCGATCTGTGCCGAAGCGAAGGTCGAATGCGTGCTGACGCCGATTCCCTGGGACGGGCTGATCCCGGCGCTTAAGACCAAGAAGATCGATGCGATCATGAACTCGATGTCGATCACCGACGAGCGCAAGAAGGAAATCGACTTTTCGGACAAGTACTATAACACGCCGACTGCGGTCATCGGCGCGAAGGACCAGAAGTTCGATGCGACGCCCGAGGGGCTGAAAGGCAAGGTGGTCGGCGTGCAGGTGTCGACTGTGCATGCCGCCTACGCCAAGAAGCACTTCAAGGATGCCGCCGAGATCAAGGAATACCAGACTCAGGACGAGGCCAACCAGGACCTCGTTGCCGGCCGCATCGACGCTACCCAGGCCGACTCGATCGCCCTCGATGCTTTCCTGAAATCCGACGACGGCAAGGCCTGCTGCGACCTCAAAGGCTATGTCGCGCCCGATCTCGAAGTCCTCGGCCCCGGAGTGGGCGCAGGTGTACGCAAGGACGACGCGGCGCTGAAAGACAAGATCAACGCCGGCATCAAGGCCATCCGCGCCAATGGCAAATATGCCGAGATCACCAAGAAGTACTTCGACTTCGACATCTACGGCGACGAGAAGCAGACCAACTGACGCTCTTGCCGGGCCGTCGCCTCAGGTGCGGCGGCCCGATTCGCCACGGAACAGCCTTGATCCAAGCGCGGGGGAGTGACCTGCACGATATCCTTGCTGCCGTTTTCGGTGCCAGCTCGCTGGAGCTGCTGGCGCTCGAGCCGCCGGGCAGAGGCGCCAGCCTTCTTTATGGGTTCGCGACTTCCGTAACCATCGCAATCGGCGCATTCGGACTGGGCGTGCTGATCGGCATCGGCGGGGCCTATGGCAAGCTCTATGGCAATGCCGTCCTTCGGGATCTGCTCGAAGTGTACACGACACTGATTCGCGCCGTGCCGGAGCTGATCTGGATTTTGCTGCTTTATTACGCAGGGACAGACCTCATCAACCAGCTGGTCACGGCTCTGGGCTATGGCGCGATCGATATCAACGGCTTCATCGCCGGCATGTGCGTTCTCGGGGTCGTGCAGGGCGCCTATTCGACCGAAGTGCTGCGTGGCGCGATCCTGGCGATCCCGCAGGGACAGATAGAGGCCGCCCGCGCCTACGGCATGTCCCCAAGCCTGCTGCTTCGCCGCATCACGCTGCCGGCCATGATCCCCTATGCGATTCCCGGCCTTGCCAATCTCTGGCTGATTGCCACCAAGGACACGGCGCTGCTGGCGATCGTCGGCTTCAACGAGCTCACTCAGGTCACGCGCAACGCAGGAGCGAGCACCAAGGCCTATTTCACCTTCTTCACCGCCGCCGGCGTATTGTATCTGATGCTCACGCTCGCCTCGAACCTCATCATCGCGCGCATCGAGCGCTGGGCGCGGCGCGGCATGCCATCCGTAGCCGGAGGGCTTTGATGGCAGAGATCGCCTTCATCAACAGGACGAGACGGCAGCGCGTGTTCGGCTGGCTGCAGCCGCATCGCATCGTCCTTATCCTGATCGCCCTCGCCCTCGTGGTGCTGTGTGCTTACTACATGCGCTGGGACTGGCTGCCGAACTATGCAGATCTCGCGGTCCAGGGCATCTGGCGAACGATCTGGCTGCTGCTCGTGACAACGGTGCTCGGCCTCGCCCTGGCGATCCCGCTCGGCTTCTGGCAGGCGGCAGGCCCGCGCTGGCTCGGCGTGCCCGCCAAGGTTTTCTGCACCGTAATCCGCGGCACGCCGCTGCTCCTGCAGCTCTGGCTGCTCTATTTCGGGCTGGGTTCCCTCTTTCCGCAGTTTCCCTGGATCCGCGAATCCTTCCTGTGGCCGTATCTGCGCCAGGCCTGGCCGTATGGCGTGCTGGCGCTGACGCTTTCCTATGCCGGCTATGAGGGCGAGGTGATGCGCGGCGCCTTTGCCGGCGTCCCGAAGGGGCAATTGGAGGCGGCGCGGGCCTTCGGCATGAGCAGCTGGAAGCTCTTCCGGCGCATCTGGCTGCCGCAGGCCCTCCATCGCGCCCTGCCGACCCTTGCCGGCGAAACCGTGCTTCAGCTCAAGGCAACCCCGCTGGTGGCGACGATCACGATGGTCGACATCTATTCCGTCGCCTCGCGGGTCCGCCAGGAAACCTTCATCACCTATGAGCCGCTGCTGCTGCTCGCGCTCGTCTATCTCACGATTACCGGCATACTCGTGTTCCTGTTCCGCAGGCTGGAAGCGCGCATTCCGGTCAGGCTCGGATAGGAGAGGGGAATGCCTGATATCGTAAGGATGACGCTCGACGAGGCGACCACGCTCTGCGAACGCAGTGCCATCGCCGCCGGCGCAAGCCCTGAGGTCGCGCTTTCGCTCGCCCGCTCGGCCGTTGCCGCGGAGGCGGACGGGCAGGCCGCGCTCGGCGTATCTCATTTCATCGATTATCTCGACGCGCTGAAGGCGGGCCGCATGGACGGCGGTGCCGTGCCCGAGATCACGCAACCGGCGCCGGCGATCATCCTCTCCGATGCCAAGGGCGGGGCGGCCCATCCTGGTTTCGACGCGGCTTTTGAGAAGCTTGTCGAGACGGCAAACACCTTCGGCATCGCGTTCTTCACGCAGAGGAACGCCTACACCTGCGGTGCGCTCGGCTATTTCGTCGGACGGCTCGCCGCGCGCGGGCTGGCGGGACTAGCCGCGACCAACGGCCCGCCGCTTCTTGCGGGCTCAGGCTCGACCAAGCCAGTCTACTGCACCAACCCGATGGCCTTTGCAGCCCCCGTCGCCAGCGGACCGCCGCTTGTGATCGACCAATCGTCGAGCGCGACGGCCTTTGTCAGCCTCCGGGCCGCCGCAAAGAGGGGCGAGACAATACCGGCGGGTTGGGCAATCGACGCCGAGGGCCGCCCGACGACCGATCCTTTCGCTGCAATGAAGGGCGCCCTGCTTGCATTCGGCGGCGGGCGCGGCGCCAATATCGCACTGATGGTCGAGGTGCTCGCGGCCGGTTTCAACGGCGCCAACTGGTCGCTCGACGCGCCGTCCTTCGATGCGGGTGCCGAAGGTCCCGGCACGGGCATGACGGTGATCGCCATCGCGCCGCGCCTGATCGATCCGGATTTCGAGGCAAGGCTTGCCCGGCAGATCGAGCGGTTGTCCGGCGAGTACGGCGTTCACATTCCCGGCCGCGCCAAGGCCAACGCGCGGGAGCGGCTGCTACGGGAAGGCCTTGAGATCCCGCGCGCAGTCCACGACCGGATTGCCGGTGTTAAGTCCTGATCTCGCAGCTCCCGGGCGGCAGTTGATTTCGCTTCGAGACGTTCGGCGGCGATGACGCCACACAAGCCAACGACGCTTCTTAGTCCCCTCGCGGCTTTCCCTTCATACCGCCTTTCAGGCGACGGACGGCGGTCTCGATCGGCCTGACGCTGCGGATCACGGGCCTTAGGCCGCCGAAGAAGTTCTTGATCGACCGATTGACCCGCATCATCGAGATCAGCTTGTCGATCTCCATATTGGCGCCCTCGAGGCGCTCGGAGAGGATTTCGGCTGCCGCAAGCGAGATGTCCGCCTCCGTGATTTCGGGGAACCGCTTGGTCAGCGCAGCATAGGAAGACGGGTGCTCGGCGTTCGCAATCGTCAGCCGGCCGGAGCGTACCAGCAGGCGCTGCACCGTCTGCTCGAACGTCCAATCGTGGATGTGGAATATCTGCAGGCGATCGCTGCGCTTGCCGGAAAAGCCAGCCAACACGGTTTTCCTGTCCGGAACGAGCTCGCAGAGCCAGACCGCAAGCGCAAATCCGGTGCTGGGCAGATGGTCGGAGGGGTAGAAATCCCGGAAATGATCGGTCAAATCGAGCAGGCCGGCCGGGACGCTGCCGAAGGCGCTTGCTGGGGTGACCTTTTCCTCCGAGCCCGCACGGATGGACAGGATCCCGAGGAAACGGTCCGCAGGAAAATAGCTTACGACATCACCCAACTCGCCGCGATTGAGGATTTTGACGCCGGCGGTGCCGCTTCGGACTGCAAGCAGGGCATGGCCATCGAAGGGTCGCTTGAGAACCTTGTAGACCTTGTTGAAAAAGACGAACAGCGCATCGCGCGGCAGCGCTGCGCGCAGCGCCTCGATATCGACCTCGTCGCTGTTGGCGACCAGCACAATCGTCGAGTAGGAAGCAAAGAACGACCGCCAGTCCTCGGTCGTCGAAAGCCCTGCAGTCGCGCCCGCCGACGGCTTCGCCGCTCCAACTGGGCTGTCGAGGGGCATCTTGGAATACCTATCCCTTGGGCTCGCGCTGGGTCACATGCAGCGTGCGCTCGCGCATTGCGAACCATTCATCCGCATAGTCGTCGTCACGGTATTCGTTGAAATACGGCCCGCCATCCGTGAAATGCACCATCTTGGCATCCGGCCTGTAGTCGTATTCGTTGACCAGGTAGTTCCATGTGACCGGCAACTCGCCGATATGGTCATCGCTGTCCAGCCACTTGAACTGATGGAGCTGCAGGCCGGTGGCGGTATTGACATAGTCCGGCGAAAGGGCACGGCACTTGGCGTTGTTGAACAGCATCACGCTCGACCAGTTCTTCTTTTCGTATTTGGTCTGGACCTGGCCGAGAAACTTCTGCTCGATCTTCGGCACGTAGTCGTGCTTCACGCACATGACGGCATAGCGGTCGTCGCGCAGGGCCCATAGTTCGGCGATATCGGCGCGCGCCAGCATGTCGCAATCCATGAAGAGGCTCCAGCCTTCATAGGAGCTGAGGTATGGCACCAAAAACCGCGAAAAGGAGAATTCGGTCGACTGCAGCGCATTGCGCTCGCGCGTGAAGAGACCGTCGAGATGGCCGAGCACGATCGGCGAAAACATCACCGGCATCGATGAATGCTCGATGATGCTCTGCGCGAGCACGTGATAGGCCACGACTTCCTTGGAATCGAAGCCGACGAAAATACGTGCGATCGTATCGGTCATTATTCGTTCGTCCCCCGCCCAACCCTGATGTTGGTGGGCTCGATGCCCGATCTCAATGAGATCGTTGCCGGCGGTCCTCTCTCCGGTCCCGACCCTTCGTGCTCCCCTCTCGGCGGCACTTCGGGAAGGGCAAAGCGCACTCGCTTCGCTGCGGTTAACTAAGTGACGTGTGCTACATTAGGAAACGAACTCAGACAAGGGTGCCAGGCTTCGGCTCCACAAGCTACTCCCATCCGGATGCATGTCTCCTCCTTGGCATCTGACCGCTCCCGGTTCGGCATCGTTCCCGGACGGGATCATAATCCCGCCCCGCTTCGGATATAGTCGCGCGCCACAAGCTGCCGGCCGGGGATTCCCAGGAGAGTCGGGTTGAATGTCATATTGCCGCGTCGGGTCGCGCAGGCACCGACGCAGAAACATCCTGCCGGCCGGGTGCTGTACCGGGCCGACATCGACGGGCTGCGCGCCATCGCCGTGCTGCCGGTGGTGCTCTACCACGCTGGCATCCCCGGCTTCCAAGGCGGCTTCGTCGGCGTCGACGTGTTCTTCGTCATTTCCGGATACCTGATCACATCGCTGATCGCGGGCGAGATCGCCGAAGCGGACTTCAGCCTGCTGCATTTCTACGAGCGACGCGTCCGGCGCATCTTCCCGGCGCTGTTCGCCATGATGACGGCCTGTGCAATCTTCGCCTGGATGTTCTTCATGCCGGAGGAGTTCAGATTTTTCGGGCGCAGCATGCGGGCAACCGCCCTTTTCACCTCGAACATTCAGTTCGCCAGGGAAAGCGGATATTTCGACCTCGGCGCCCACATGAAGCCTTTGCTTCACACATGGTCCCTTGCAGTCGAAGAGCAATTCTACATCATCTTTCCGCTGCTGCTGGTTGCGCTCAGCCGATTTGGGCGTAGCAGAACCATCGCCACGCTTTTATTGCTATTTGCCGCGTCGCTGGCAGCAAGCGCGTGGGGCGTGTTTCAATGGTCGACTAACGCATTCTTCCTGTCGCAATTTCGCGCCTGGGAACTCATCCTGGGCGCCCTCCTGGCCTTCCAGATCGTCCCGGCGCCATCGCGGCCGTTGACCAGGCAGGTATTGGCCGCGTTCGGCGTCGGCCTGATCGCGACGGCGGTGCTCGTCTTTAACAAAAGCACGCCATTCCCCGGTCTTGCGGCATTGCTCCCGTGCTTGGGCGCGGCATTGGTCATCCACGCCAATGCCCAAGATGGTCTTGTCGGTCGAGCGCTGCAGACGCCGGCCTTGGTGTTTATCGGCCTGATCTCCTATTCCTTATACCTTTGGCACTGGCCGCTGATTGTCTTCAGTCCCTATTTCACCGGCCACCAATTATCGGTCGCCCAAGGCAGCGCGATCGTCGTCGGCTCCCTCATTCTTGCCGCTATATCATGGCGCTTCATTGAAAAGCCGTTTCGAAACCACGCCGGTCGTGTCGGCCGCAGGCCGCTGTTCGCGAGCGCGGCCGTGGCAATGGCCGCGGCGGCCTGGTTCGGCAACTATGTCGTCGCAGCGGGAGGAATGCCGGTCAGGCTGCCCGCCGCCGTGCAGACGGTTTATGCCGCAACCTACGACGTCAGTCCTTTCTATATGCCCGGCTGCTTCATCGACAACGACGACAATCGCGGGCCAGCGCTGGCCGACATTAGGTCGGGAAAGCTGTGCGGGCTGGGCAGGGAAGGCGCGACGGACCCGGCCTTCCTGGTCTGGGGCGATTCCCATGCTGCAACCATGGCGCCGGCGATCGATGCCGCCGCGGCCGAGGCGGGCGTTTTCGGACGCATCGCTGCCCACGCTTCCTGTCCCCCGCTGCCCGATGTCGAATTGCCGGACCGAGGCGAGACGGAGCGTTGCCGCGAGTTCAATGGCACGGTGCGAGATCTGATCGTGTCCCGGCATATTCCGCTCGTGTTCCTGGTGGCCTACTGGCCCAAATACGTCCACGACAGCGAACTCCCTGAGGAGGGTGTCTTCTTCGACGCGTCGATAGAACCAAGACTAGCGGACAAATCGGCGGCGATCGTTGAAGCCCTTGATCGCCTGCTGGCCGACCTCAAGCGGCACGGCACGAAGGTGGCGCTGGTCATGGATGTGCCGGAAATGGGCCGCTACGTTCCGGAAGCAGTCGCGAGGGCGATGCTGACCGGCGCCTCGACTGACGTTGCGCCGCCTTGGGACTATATCGCGAAGCGGCAGGCCCTCGCGCGCGACCTGCTGACGAAGCTTGCTGCAAAATACGGCGCGTCGATCGTCGACCCGGTCCCGGCATTCTGCAGCACCCGCCACTGCAATGCGACGCGCGATGGAATGCCGTTGTACAAGGATGCCGACCATCTTACCGCCGCAGCGGCGAGAAGCCTCGCCTATCTGTACAAGCCGGTGTTCGCATTCCCTGTTGCCCACGATGCGAGCGCGGCGGATCGCGGGTTTTGACGGTCAGGGGCGGCTTGGAGCACTACGCGAAGCACGCTCGCGCATGTAAGCTTGCGGGCTCTCCCCCATTTCGGTCCGAAAGGCGTACACAAACGCAGACGTCGAGCCGTATCCCAGTTCCATGGCGACTTGCGTCACACTCAGGCCGCCCCCCAAAAGCTCAATTGATCTGAACAGCCGCAAGCGCCGCCGCCATGATCGCAGGCTCATGCCCAGCTCCGCCTCGAAGCGACGGGCCAAGGTCCTGGGCGACATGCGCAACGCTCGTGCCCATTCCTCCGGGCCGCGGCTGTCCGCCGGCTCCAGATAAAGGGCTTCGCAAATGGCAGATAGAGGTTCTGCGCGAGGCCAAGGTAAGACACTCGGCAAGGCACGGGCTCGCCGAAGCTGGTCAAGGATCAAGCCGGTGATACGCCCTGCATAGCCGTCGGGGTCCTCCTGTCCATCGATCGCAGCCGCCTCGACGATCAGAGCTTGCAGCAGCGGCGATACGCCGAACAACGTTGCAGCTGCCGGCAGACCCGCACGGGCCCCTTCAGCGATCCAGAGGCTACGGAATTCCGCGCCGAGAGGAGCACCGACCCGGTGCTCCACACCAGTGGGCAGCCATACTGCCTGTTCGGGCGAGATCACGAACGACCGCGCCTTCGTGTAGACCGTCAGCACGCCGGAGATGGCATAGACCAACTGATTCCAACGGTGCGAATGCTCGGGAAAGAAATGACGCGCCGGAATGGACTGTGCGCGCACGGTGATCGGCTCGGGAGGAAGTACGCCCGGCGGCGCGGCGATCGGCTTCCACGTCATGCTGAATCTCTGAGTGGCAGATATTCTATATAATCTGTCACTTCGTCGAGATACAGCCATATCGCCGCGGTGTTATGAAGCGAGGGAGTTATTTCCCTTACGCCTGTGCCGCTGAATCGGTGGGCTGTCCCGCCGCGTCCAAGCGCGCCACGAATCGTTGCCCGTTTGAAATCCGATGTCACAAGTCATTGCAAGAACGCCGGCCAGGCCCTCTTCCTTGTCCGGCCATGATTATGCGCGCGGCAACGTCGCGAGACTGACCATCGCGCAGGCGCTCGCCGGGGCGAATTCCGTCGTCGTCTACGCCACCGGCGCCATCGTCGGAAACATGCTCGCGCCGAGCCCTGCGTTGGCCACGCTGCCGATCTCGATCTTCGTCGTCGGGATGGCAGCCTGCACCTTGCCCGCCGGCGCTATCGCCCAACGCCACGGGCGCCGCGCCGCCTTCTTGATCGGAACGGCTTGCGGCGTGCTCGTCGGTCTTCTCGCTGCCCTGGCAGTCGTGCTCGGCTCCTTCTGGCTATTCTGCGCCGCGACGTTCTTCGGGGGCGCCTATGCGGCTGTCGTCCTTTCCTTCCGCTTCGCGGCGGCCGACTGCGTGCCGACGGAGCGGCGCCCGCGCGCGTTGTCTTTCGTCATGGTGGGTGGGGTCTTCGCTGGGGTAATCGGGCCGCAGCTTGTCACCTACACCATGTATCTGTGGATGCCCCACATGTTCGCGGCGACCTTCCTCGCGCAAGCGGCCGTCGCTGCCGTGTCTGCACTGATCCTGGTCGGTGTGCGTCTTCCAACGCCGACTGCGGTGGAGGTTGCCGGTGGCCGCCCGCTCGGCGTCATCGCCCGCCAACCGCGGTTTATCATCGCGGTCATCTGCGGCGTCGTTTCTTACCTGCTCATGAATTTTCTGATGACCGCCGCACCTCTGGCCATGCAGATGTGCGGCCTTTCGCAGGAAGCGGCCAACCTCGGCCTTCAGTGGCATGTGATCGCGATGTATGCGCCGAGCTTCCTCACCGGGCGGCTGATTACGCGCTTCGGCGCACCCGGTGTGGTCACGGCCGGCATGGCGCTGACCGCCGCCGCGGCAGTAGTCGGGTTGCTGGGTGTCGATGTCTCGCATTTCTGGCTCACCCTCATCCTGCTCGGTATCGGTTGGAATTTCGGCTTCGTGGGCGCGTCGGCGCTGGTGCTGGAATGTCATCGCCCCGAGGAAAAGACCCGTGTGCAATCGCTCAATGACTTCGTCGTGTTCGGGACGATGGTTTTCGGCTCGTTCCTTTCCGGCGGCCTGCTGACGGCATACGGATGGGACACCGTGCTCTGGCTGTCGTTCTCTCCCATTTTGCTGGCGCTCCTCGCCCTGGCCGGGAGTTACGTCGCGCGCCGACGAACTTCGGCGAGTTGACTGACGAGCCGACCAGCTTTGCTGTGATGGACGAGGCCCTCGGCGCCGGCATCGGTTTCATCGACACGGCTGATCTCTATGGCGGCCCGCAGTCACCAGATGTGGAAAAAGGCTACGGCGCGGACTGGCGATGGGGATCTGCACAGTCTTCCTCGACATCGCTATGGCGATCGGCGGCCCGGCATTGGGATGGGTCGCCGACCGGGAAGGATTGAACGCCGTTTCTTCGTCAGCGCCGGAGTTACCATTTGCACGACGACCAATAGCTTTGCATTTGGCCTGCGACACGCACCGGATCCGGGATCCTTCTAGGCTCAATCGAGGAACCTGTTGCAAAATTGAGCTGATGCAGATTCTCAGTACTGAATATCTACAAATTTATTGAACCCCTTGCTCCTGCCTTAAGTCCGAATGGCTACCTCATTCACAATGGAGCTGGTGCGGAGTTGTCATCGTTGTTCGATATGTTCACGGTCGGCTTACTGGCTGGCATTGCATCTGCCCTGGGTTGCCTGACTATCGTAATCATATGGCTCCGGGATCGCTCAACGGCGTCCTACGCCTGGTGGGTGCTTGCCTTCTTGCTCTCCGGCCTCGGCGTCGCGCTGACGGCACAACGCCATAGCTTGCTCCAACTCACGACGATCGGCCTTCCCGGCTTCGCTGCCTTGCTCAGCGTGGGAGCCTTCTGGTGTGGCCTGCGCGTGTTTGATCGGCGCTCGCTTCCGGTTCTCGCCTTGGTGCCGCTCGTGATCTGGGCGTTGGGACTGCCCTTCGTCCACCACCTCTTCGCGCTGCGCCAGATGCATTTCAACATTGCCATCGGCACGGCGACGCTTCTCGTCGGTGTCGATCTCTGGCGATCCACCGCCAGGGAATTGTCGCCGCGCTTCTGCATCGCGCTCATCTGTCTGTTCGAGACCCTCGTCAGCTACAGACAGGCCATCGCCCTCGCTCTCATGCGCGACACCGTCGGCCAAGGCCCGCTGCACGGATGGCTCACCTTCGCGCCCTTCCAATCCGCTGTCGCCCTGGTGGCCATCGTCGTTCTCGGCATTCTCATGATCGCCGAGCGCACGCAAAGCCGGTTTCGCGATCTCGCCATGAATGATCAACTCACCGGCGTCCTCAACCGCCGCGGCTTCTTCGAGACTGGCGCGAATCAACTCGAGAAGCTGTCCGGAACGTCCAGCGAAACCGCAATCGCCCTTTTCGATATCGACTTCTTCAAGGCCATCAACGACAAGCATGGCCATCCCGCAGGCGACACGGTGATCGCCGAATTCGCACGGCGCGCCGTCAGCACGATCCGGCCTGGCGATATTTTTGGTCGAATTGGCGGGGAGGAGTTCGCGCTGCTGCTGCCGGACACGACGCTCAACGATGCCAGGCTTATTGTCGAGCGCGTACGGGCTACCTTCAGCGGCACGCCGATCCTGCACGACCGGATTGAGATCATGGCCACGGCGAGCGCCGGCATCTCGATTGCTCGCAGCCGGGACGCCAATCTGGATCAGTTCATCTCCTTGGCCGATTCCGCGCTGTACGCCGCAAAGAAGGCCGGGCGCAATCGAACGAGCATTCTGCGCACGATAGCGGATCGTGATGCACCCGCGATAACCCGCAAGTCATCGTGAGATCCACCCGGCATTCCGTCATCCCCTCGTGTATCTCGTGTTGGATGGCCGCTATTGTAAGGGTCATCATTCGAGCGAGCAGTAGAAAAGAAGATATGCCGAGACCGAAACTTCACAGCGACGAGTTCATTCTCGATACCGCGCTAAGCATCCTTCTTCAGAAAGGGCCATCGGCCTTCACCCTCTCCGATGTTGCAGAGGCGGTCGGCATCTCGCGGGCTGCGCTGATCCAGCGGTTCAAGGACAAGGCGACGCTGCATCAAAAGGTCATGGAGCGCAACACGCAGGAGGTGCGGGACTATTTCGCGGGCGCAAGTCCCGAAAAGGGCCTTGATCCACTGTGGGCGATGCTCAAGGACCTCATCTCCGGAATGGGCACCGGTGCCGAGACGGAAGGCTATCTCCTGCTTTTGTGGGGAGACGTTCAAGACCCCTCGCTCCGGGCACTTGCTGCCGAGCGCAACAGACTAGTGCTTGAGGCCATTGAAGCGCGCTTGCCCGCCGCACCACATCCTCCCGAACCCACAGCCGGTCTGATCCAGACAGTCATCCAAGGGGCCTGCATGCAGTGGCTTGTTGAGCCCGAAGGCGAGCTAGCGTCCTTCATGACCGAGCGGACCCGCATGCTTCTGTCCATGCTTTATCCCGACCATGTGTTCGGGTAACACCATCTGGAGGGTTGTTTATAACAGTCGCGTCGGTTATTTATTGGGCTGTGCCACGGTACCACCGGGCTCCGAAACCCGGGACGACGATCATGCCTATACGAGAACCAGGCCCCTTGGGGCCCGAACGACAAAAAGCACTGCCCGCGCCAACCTTGGCGCTGAGCCTGACGGCCGACGAATTCGATTCGTTGAACGCTGGCGGCGAGGCGCGAGTCGCATATCGCGACTTGTTCAGCTCGCATGCCGATCTGCCTCGCGCCTTGCGAGGCTGGTCCAAGGCTCGGGGCGTCCAGTTGCGGAGCCTGCTCAAGATCACGCATGAGCGCGGCGGCCGGTCGCAGAAAGTGCTTTTCGGCCTTCATGACGGCTATGCCGTCGAAACCGTCCTGATCCGCCGCCACGATGGACACACCGCCTGCATTTCGTCCCAAGTCGGATGTGCCTTCGCCTGTCAGTTCTGCGCTTCCGGCCAAGTCGGCCTCAAGCGCAACCTTTCGGCGGGCGAGATCGTCGAACAGGTCGTTCAACTCGGCCCGAAAGTGAATCGGATTGTGTTCATGGGCATCGGCGAGCCTTTGAACAACTACGAACAGGTGATGAAGGCGATCCGTATCCTCCGCGACCGGCGGGGGATGAATTTTCCCACCACGGGGATCACGCTTTCGACCATCGGCGTTCCGAAGGCGCTGGCGCAACTGCGAGAAGAGCATCTGGCGATCAACCTGATCATATCGCTGCACGCGACAACGCAGGAAGTTCGCGACCGTCTCATCCCCGGATCGCGGAAACACGACATCAAGGAAGTCATCTCGCGCGCTTCGTCATGGGCGGAACGGCATAACCGGATTGTCACCTTCGTCTATCTGGTGCTGCCCGGCGTTAATGATACGCTTGCTGACGCGAAGCGACTTGCCGGTTTGATGCGTAAGCGAAGGGCACGCGTGAACCTCATGCGCTGGAATCCCGTCGATGGCGTCGCACTTGACCAAACAAGCGACCGCAGCCTTGGGCTCTTCCGTGAAGTGCTGGATCGCGCCGGTGTGCCCGTCGTGGTGCGGGATACACAGGGACGGGATATTTCAGCCGCATGTGGTCAGCTCTGGTTGCGCGATCTGCGCGGCATCCCGGTCGAGAAACGTGGAGCCGCGAGACAGGTCGCATAGCAGGAGCGCAGGATGCGGCGTTTGAGAGGACATGCGAACGACCCCTTCAGATCAAGTGAAACGCTGCTGGGATCGCGCATTCCTCTCCTGTCCCTGGTCCAGACGCTCGCCGTCGCTGAGTATCTAAACTTCCGCCACGCGGCCAATGCTCTGCGCGTCAGCCAGTCCAGTGTCAGCGCGCGCGTGAAGGCTCTGGAGGAGGACCTTGGCATCCTCCTGTTCGAGCGTCACGCGCGCGGCGTTCGACTGACCGAAGCCGGCCGACATTTCATCGAAGGGGCGGCAACCGCCATTCATACTTCTGTTCTGAAATGGCGCACCCGACAGGATTCGAACCTGTGACCTCTGCCTTCGGAGGGCAGCGCTCTATCCAGCTGAGCTACGGGTGCATCCGCATCGGAGCCGGACCCGCCTCGGGGACCGACAGAGCGTTCTTATACGAAGGCTCCCCCCTGTTCAACGGCGGTTGACCTCGAATTCGCGCTGGAAAAGGCGCGTGGAGTTGGGTGCGTCAAGTTCAGCAAAATGGCACGCCAGTGACGTAGGCGGATCCGTCGCACAGCCCCGTGTGGTGGAGCCAGCCGTCATAGGCTGCGCTGTCCCGCATGACCGCATCGGCCGGTGGCCCCTTCCTTCAGCCGGTGCGCTCTCCCGGCGCGAAAGCCCGCCGGTTTGCAATTCCGGCGGGCTTCGTCGTTCGTGTCAGCGAACGAATTCGTCAATACGGCGAATCGTGACGCGGCGGTTTCGCCAGTCCTCATAGGGCGTGTCGATCAGGAGGAAATCCTCGCCATAGCCGACCGACTCCAGAATGCGCGCCGGCACGCCGAATTCGCGCACGAGAACTCGCTTCAGCGATTCTGCCCGGCGCTCCGACAGGATCTGGTTCGACTCACGCGATCCGACAGCATCCGTATGGCCCTCGATCAGGAAACGGGCGCCGCGCCGCCGGCGCGACAGCTGGTCGAACGCGCTTGCAATCTCCCGCACCTTGCGGAATTCCGAGCGCGGAATCTCCGCGGAAGCGAACTCGAAATTGATCGCCTGGATGTCGATCGAAGGCGCGGAACGGCGCAAGTCCGGACGGCGCCGAAACTCCTGAATTGTCACGCGCTCCTCGGGGCGCACGTGCTGCCGCGGCGCCGAATCGAGCCGGCGCATGATCTCGTTCGAGGAGGGACCGGCGCGATCCTGCGCAAATGCCAGCCCCGGCGCGGCAATCGCCATTGCAACACTCGTCAGGAAAAATCGGCGGTTCATGTCATGTCTCCTTCTCAGCACCAGCGTAGGAGACGCGAGCTATCAGCCCGATTGTGAAGGCAAGGTGAATGCCGCGGTTGGCTGTCGTTCAAGATCCTTAATTCCTGGACATCAGACCGAAACGTGCGAAGCGGTTTCAGATAAATCCGATGCAAAACAGAGAGATATGGCGATCTACGCAGCCAAGGCCGCCGGTCGCAACACGTTCCGGATCTTCGACGAAGCCATGCACGAAGCCTCCCAGATTTCAGAGCACGCTGGAAGCGAAAACCGGGTGACCAAACTTCCCGTCCTGCGCGATCGCGTGAGCACTTGGTTCGCGTGAGCACTTGGAAAGACGGTCGAGTCACTCGCTGCCGGTGCTGCCTGCTGCGGTGCTATCATGAGAAAGCATGCAGCTGCTGCCCAGGCCTGTGCTCAAAACGTCAGGCCGGTGGTGGCGACGTTTTCCGGCATGTAGCGGTCGATGAGCGCCGCGACCTCGGCGTTTCGGGCGCGGGCGCTGTCGCCGCCCATGACGACCGCCACCAGCTTGCGGTTGCCGCGCGAGACCGAGGTGACGATGTTATAGCCCGAGGCGCGGATATAGCCCGTCTTGATGCCGTCGACGCCGTCGACACCGCCGAGCAGGTCGTTGTGGCCGCGGATCATCCGCCCGTTGAAGGCGAAGGACTGCGTCGAGAAATAGTAATAGTACTGCGGGAAACGCTTGCGTAGCGCCAGGCCAAGCAGCGCCATGTCGCGAGCCGTGGTGACCTGCTCAGGGTCGGGCAGGCCCGAGGCATTGCGGAAGACCGTCGAGCGCATGCCGATCGCCCGTGCCTTGGCCGTCATCAGCGCGGCGAAATTCTCTTCCGTTCCGCCGAGATATTCCCCAATGGCGACGGCGACGTCATTGGCCGACTTGGTAACCAGCGCCTTGATTGCGGAGTCGACATCGATCGTGCCGCCCCTTCTGAAACCGATCTTGGTGGGCGGCTGCAGGCGGGCGTGGTCGGAAACGGGAATCTGCGTGGCCGCCGAAACACGGCCCGATTCCATCGCCTCGAAGAGCAGGTAAAGCGTCATCATCTTCGTCAGCGAGGCCGGATGCCGGACATCATCACAGGCCGCCTGGTAGAGCACCTTGCCGTTATTTCCGTCGACGACGATGGCGGCGTATTTCGTCGAGGTGTAGCTCGAGAGGGTCGTCGGCAACGGGGCGAGGTCCTGCGCGGTCGTGCAGGCGCTGACCGCGAAGGCGAGCATCAGGACGACCGCCACATGGAAAATGCCAAACGGCTTTCGGATCGCTGGCTGCAAGTGTTACCTGTCCCCACTCAGTACCGCGGTACCGCGCACTGCACATGCCGTGCAGTCGAAAGACCTAAACCAATCGGCATTATCAGTCCATTTATGCGTGAAGTATCCCCAGCCGATCGCCGACAGGACCGATTGTTTCCATGGTATCTAATGCCTCGCCGTTGTTTCGGCGCAACGAAGTGGCGACTTACCGGTGCATTTCGACTGTGGTGTGAAAATGGCCAGACCTGAACAGATCGAAGCGGGCCAGGCGGCCTACTCGCCGATCGTGCTCGGCATATATGACTGGTATGTTCACGGGCTCTCGAACCATCTCTTGTGGCATTGCCCGACTTCAGCCCTGCGCCAACTCTACGATCGCAACGTCTCGGCGCGCCACATCGATATCGGGGTCGGAACCGGATATTTCCTCGACAAAGCGAAATGGCCCGTAGCGAAGCCGTCCATCACGCTGGTAGATCTCAACGCGAACAGTCTTGACGCCGCTTCCAGGCGCATAGCGAGATACGCGCCAGAGACCGTCGTCGCCAATGCAATGGAGTCTCTCCCGCTCAGCGGATCGTTCGGTTCGGCGGCGCTCTGCTACCTGCTGCACTGCATGCCCGGGGCGATCCCCGATAAGGCGGTCGCCTTCGATCATCTTCGCCCGCTGCTGAAGCCGGGGGCCCGGGTGTTCGGGGCAACCATTCTGCAGGGTAGCCTTCCCCGATCCCGTGCCGCCCAGGCGCTCATGAACATCTACAACAGGAAAGGCATATTCTCGAACGCGGCGGACACGGTCGAAGATTTGGACAGCGCGCTCAGGGCTCGCTTCACGAACGTGAAGGTCGAAGTCCTGGGCGTTGTCGCCCTCTTCGAGGCCGCGGCATTCTGAAACGTGGCACTTCGCCAGCATTGGGCCGGCAGGCGAATGCTGCTAGAAATGTTGCGCCGTGAAGAGCCGAGTTCAGGAAAGCCAGCGCATTGGACCGAAAAGCGCGTAGCGGTTTTCGGGCAAGTCCGACGCCTAGTCCGATACCTAGAGAAAGAGTTAGAGCAAGGAAGCGTCCGAAGCCATGTCCGCCATCGCCTCCGTCGCAGCTGCTATCTTCAAGCATGCAGGAAAGTCGAAGCGGGCGATCATCGCCGTCGCCGGTCCGCCGGGCGCCGGAAAATCGACGATCACCGAAAAGCTCCTCGATCTCCTGCCGGAGGGCAGTGCGGCCGTGGTGCCGATGGACGGCTTCCATTACGACGACGTCGTGCTCAAAGCGAAGGGGCTCAGCAAGCGCAAGGGGGCGCCGGAGACTTTCGACTTCGACGGCTATACGACGCTGCTGGCGCGGCTGCGCTCCGCCGATCGCGACGTCGCCATCCCGATCTTCGACCGCGCCAACGAGCTTTCGCGCGCCGCAGCGGCAATCGTCGGGCAGCATGTCAAGTTCGTGCTCACCGAAGGCAATTATCTGCTGCTCGATGAGGAGCCGTGGTCACGGCTGGGACCCCTGCTCGACTTCACCATCTTCCTCGACGTGCCGCGCGAGGAACTCGAGCGGCGATTGATCCAGCGCTGGCTCGACCATGGCCGCACGCCCGAGGATGGGCGCAATTGGGTGAACACGAATGACCTGCCCAATGTCGACCGCGTGCTCGCCCGCCGCCGCGAGGCGGACCTCGTCGTGTCGAATGGGGGCGTGGCCGATTAGCGCATCGGACCGAAAAGTGCGCAGCGGTTTTCGGACGAATCCGATGCGTAAACAAAAAACATGGAGCGGCGTGGCGATCCAATTTTGATCGGCCGCCGATCGGGAAGTGGCGGGGACAGTTTACTTTTTTCCGCAGAAAGGCCGTGGCGCTTCAAAGCCGGCGCAAGCGGAAAAAGTAAACTGTCCCCCCGCGCAAACGCTCTAGCTCCGATAGACCGGCTCTTCCTCGTCGAGGATCGCCTTCAACTCGGCCAGATGCCGATCGGCCTGGCCCGGATAGTGGTCGCTTTCGTCGGCGACCTTGGCGGCGATCTCGTCGGACAGCCTGCGCAATGGCTTTCCGGTCCACAGCGCCTTCACGTAGGTCTCGGCCGCCCGCTCGAAATAATACATGCGGTTGAACGCCTCGGCGACAGTCTCGCCGATGACCAATATGCCGTGATTGCCCATGATCATGACCTGGGTCATCGGGTCGGCGAGCAGCTTCGAGCAACGCTCGCCCTCTTCCTCGAAGGCAAGTCCGCCATAGTTCTCGTCGATCACTTGGCGGGGTCCGAAGAAGATCGCCGAATTCTGGTCGATCGGCGGCAGACGGGAATCCGCCAGCGAGGCGAGCACCGTGGCGTGGATCGAATGGACGTGCATGACGCAGCGCGCATGCGGCACGTTGCGGTGGATTGCACTATGAAGGCCCCAGGCGGTCGGGTCCGGAGCGTCGGGCCGGCTCATCGTCTCGGGATCGTTGCCGTCGATCAGCAAAAGGTCGCTCGCCTTGATGCGCGAGAAGTGAACCTGGTTGGGGTTCATGAGGAATTGCGTGCCGTCCTCGCTGACGGCTAGTGAGAAATGGTTGGCCACAGCCTCGTTCATGTTGAGCCTGGCGGTCCAGCGGAAGGCACAAGCGAGATCGACCCGCTCGGCGTAATGGGGAAGGTTGGTGCGGGTTTCTTTGTGAACCTGCGCGATGTTCATCAGCGATCCTCCAGTTTGCCGAAGGATGCCGCGCCTTGCGGCCGACAGCAACCGGGAATGCTTGGTGCAGGCGGAACGTGTTTTCAGGCAGCCGATTGAGTTCCATCAGCGCGCAGGCCGCCGTTCTCGACAATGAAATCGATCACGTCCTTGATACCCTTGCCGCGCGACAGGTCGGTGAAGCCGAATGGCCTGCCGCTGCGCATGCGCGCGGCGTCGCGCTCCATCACGTCGAGATCGACATTCACATAAGGCGCTAGGTCGCTCTTGTTGATGACCAGGAAGTCCGAGCGCGTGATGCCCGGGCCGCCCTTTCGCGGAATCTCTTCGCCCTGGCAGACCGAGATGACGTAGAGGGTCAGGTCCGCCAGATCCGGCGAGAAGGTGGCAGCGAGATTGTCGCCGCCCGATTCGATGAACACGATGTCGAGATCGGGGTGACGTTCTCGCATTGCCGCGATCGCCTGCAGGTTGATCGAAGCATCCTCGCGGATTGCAGTGTGAGGGCAGCCGCCGGTCTCCACGCCCATGATGCGGTCCTCGGAAAGGGCCTGGAGCCGTGCCAGCATCAGGGCATCTTCCTTGGTGTAGATATCGTTGGTGATGACCGCGATCGAGAACTCGTCCCGCAGCGCCTTGCAGAGCTTCTCCGTCAGCGTTGTCTTGCCGGAGCCGACCGGCCCGCCGATGCCGACCCGAAGAGGACCGTTCTGCGATTTCATGCTGCAAATCCTTCGAGAGCCAGAATGGCAAGGCCCGCGCCGAGCACGAGGCAGAGCGGGGAATAGTAGCGTAGATCGAGCCGGGCGAAAGGCATTTCGGGGGTGAGCCGCCGCCAGAAAGGCATGAAGCCGACCAGACCGCGGCCGAGAAACACGAGCGCCATGAAGAGTGCAGCACCCGCAAGAGAGATCCTCTCGAAGGGGGAGGCGAACACGCCGCCGAGCGCGAGCACCATCAGCGTCGCGACGATGAAGACCGCCGCGACCGCAAAGCAGGCGGAGGGCGACGGCATCGCGTCGATCCCCTTGAAGCCGGCGACGGCGCGCGCGCAGGAGTTCGGGTCGGTTCCCGGCCAGATGCCGCCAATGCCCCAATAGACGTGAAGCGCTGCGATGAGGACGAGCGGCACAGCGAGCAAAAGGGCAAGCACGATCATGTACGGAACAGTCGGGAATATTGGGTTTCGTGACGCATCGACATGATCTCGGAAAGAACCGTTGCCGAACCGAGATCATCGAGGGTGGAGCCTGCTGCGCATGTTGCCGTCTCGGCGATGACCGGTTCCAGAGCCGCAACCAGGCCGACAGCTCCGGCCTGGCCGGTGATGCCGAGGCGGATCGCCGCCTGCGCGAGATTGGTGACGAAGGCCTGCAGCCAGACGGGAAGGGCATCCTCCAGCGGGATGCCGTGGGCGCCGGCCGCAGCACCGACCGCGATCGGATATGGGCATGGGTCGGGCAGTTCGACCGCAGGCTGAGGCCAGCCGTTTTGCAAGGCGGCAGCGAAGGCTCTCCCTTGCAGCGTCGTTTCCAGATGACGCTCGAACGAGCCGGCAAGTGCGGCGCCCAAATCGGCAAGCTCTCCCATGTCGCCGCTGTCCTGCTGCCTTCGCCAGGCTGCGGCGAAGAGAACCGCGTCGTTCCAAGCCGAGCCGAAGCGGAGCAGGGCGGCCAGCCAGTCCTTGAGCTCGTCGGCGGAGGTGATGAGAGGGGCGCGCTCGCCCCCTCCACCACGCTCCGCGTGGTCCCCCTCTCCCGTAAACGGGGGAGGATCAATGTCGCGGCCGCCCGCAGCCTGGGATCCTCCCCTGCGAAGCGGGGGAGGGAGACCGCGGAAGGCGGTGGAGGGGGCTTCGCTGGGCATAGCGCTGACTGCCGACTCCAGCCCATGGCTGTAGCTGAAGCTGCCGATCGGGAAGGCAGGCGATAGCCAGGCCGTCAGCTTGAGCAGACCGTTGGTCGAGGGAGGCTCAGTCATGATGATGGTTGCCGTGGTGGGCGTCGTCACGGCCATGGGAGTGGCCGGAATAGGCACCGCGGAGGGGGCTGAAGGGCTCAAACACTTCGACCACACTGGCCCCAAGCCCTTCGAGCATCCCCTTGATGACATGGTCGCGCAGGATGAGGATGCGCCCGGCCTCGACCTGAGCAGCGAGATGCCGGTTGCCGAGGTGCCAGGCGAGCTCGACGAGATGGACCGCGTCGCGGGCGCGAACTTCATAGAGTTCCTCTTCCGCCGCCACGATGCCCGCACAACGCCCATCTTCCAGCACCAGGAGATCACCGCCGCCGAGCACCACCGGTTCTGGTAAATCGACAAGCACCTTCTCGCCCTGCGAGAGTGTCAGCACCTTGCGTCGGAGGTGACGCTCGTCCTGGGGAAGCACCACGCTGTCGAAGGCCAGCTGAAGCTTGCGGTCGGCGGCGCGCGTGATCGATACGGCTCGCAGCATCTCTGCCCTTTCGCCTAAACTTCTGAGG
The DNA here is from genome assembly GCF_033542235.1 of Mesorhizobium sp. BAC0120. Lineage (NCBI taxonomy): Bacteria > Pseudomonadati > Pseudomonadota > Alphaproteobacteria > Hyphomicrobiales > Phyllobacteriaceae > Mesorhizobium > Mesorhizobium sp. BAC0120. The sequence continues at coordinate 148,475 of NZ_JAWRCU010000011.1, forward strand.
ACAGTAGTGGTTAGCCTCACGTGATCCAAGCGCAAGTGCGCTCATGCGATCGTGTCGAAGAGACGCAGGATCCAGGAGACCCGGTAGATCATCGCGAAAGCAATGAAGGGTCCGTCAGTCTCGCAAGATGTCGTACGGCTGAAATGTCTCTCCCGGCCAAAAGTGCCCGTCCAGCGCATCGGCGACTGAGAACGGAGGTTCAGGCGGGATAACTTCTGCTGGGACACCCGTTTCCTTTATCGCTTGGCGACGTCCTTCGGCGTAGGCTTTCTCGAAAATCTCTTCCGGATAGCCCTTCAGGCTCGGGCTGTCTTCGATGCTTTCCGGAATCCAGAGCCGTTGCTCGCTGATCGTAATACGCCAGCTTTCACTGCGTCGCCCGGGCTGAAACTGCCATTTCAGCAGATGATGGATCAGCAGCGCCAAGCGTGTCCGAATCTCCTTCTTCTCGCTGCGCCCCAAGCTCTCGACCTCCTCCGCCAGGTTCTCCCAGTCGACGTCATTATGGGAGCGCGCACGAAGCTTCGCGGCCTGATCCTGCAGCCACGCGTAGAAATCGCGTTCATATAGCGAGTCTTTTGGCTTCTCGAGAAGCTTTCCCATGCCTCCAATCTAGAACAGAAAATACCTCTGCGCCATCGGCAGCACCGTGGCCGGCTTGCAGGTCAGGAGCTCGCCGTCGGCACGAACCTCGTAAGTCTCGGGGTCGACCTCGACATTCGGCGTTGCGTCGTTCAGCACCATCGAATGCTTGCCGATCCCGCCGCGGGTGTTCTCGACTGCGATCATCTCCTTCTCGACCCCGAGCTTCGACTTCAGGCCAGCGTCCAGAGCCGCCTTGGAAACGAAGGTAACCGAGGAGTTCGTGATCGCCTTGCCGTAGCCGCCGAACATCGGCCGGTAATGCACCGGCTGCGGGGTCGGGATGGAAGCGCTGGGATCGCCCATCGGCGCGGCCGCGATCATACCGCCGATGAGTACCATATCCGGCTTCACGCCGAAGAAGGCCGGGTTCCAGAGCACCAGGTCGGCGCGCTTGCCGACCTCGACTGAGCCGATTTCCTTCGCGAGCCCGTGCGCGATCGCCGGGTTGATCGTGTATTTGGCGATATAGCGCCTGACGCGGAAATTGTCGTTGTCGCCAGCGTCCTCGGCCAGACGGCCGCGCTGGCGCTTCATCTTGTCGGCGGTCTGCCATGTGCGGATCAGTACCTCGCCGACGCGGCCCATGGCCTGGCTGTCGGAAGAGATGATCGAAAACGCACCGATGTCGTGGAGGATGTCCTCCGCCGCGATGGTCTCCTTCCTGATGCGGCTTTCGGCAAAGGCCACATCTTCCGGGATCGAGGGCGACAGATGATGGCAGACCATCAGCATGTCCAGATGCTCAGCGATCGTGTTCACCGTGTAGGGCCGCGTCGGATTGGTGGAGGACGGGATCACGTTCGGCAATCCGCAGACCTTGATGATGTCGGGTGCATGGCCGCCGCCGGCACCCTCGGTGTGGAAGGCGTGGATGGTGCGGCCCTTGAAGGCCCTGATCGTGTCCTCGACGAAGCCGGACTCGTTCAGCGTGTCGGTGTGGATCATCACCTGAATGTCGTACCGGTCGGCGACGGACAGGCAGCAGTCGATCGCAGCAGGGGTGGTGCCCCAGTCCTCGTGGAGCTTCAGCGAGCAGGCGCCCGCAAGCACCATCTCCTCGAGCGCGGCGGGCAGCGAGGCGTTGCCCTTGCCCGAGATCCCGATATTCATCGGGAAAGCGTCGAAGGACTGGATCATGCGGGCGAGGTGCCACGGCCCCGGCGTGCAGGTGGTCGCCAGCGTTCCGTGCGCGGGGCCCGTGCCGCCCCCGAGCATAGTGGTGATCCCGCTCATCAGCGCTTCCTCGATCTGCTGCGGGCAGATGAAGTGGATATGCGCGTCCATGCCGCCGGCCGTCAGGATCTTGCCTTCGCCAGCGATCGCCTCGGTACCTGGACCGATGATGATATCGACGCCAGGCTGCGTGTCCGGATTGCCGGCCTTGCCGATCGCGTGGATACGGCCACCCCTGAGGCCGACATCGGCCTTGTAGATGCCCGTCGCATCGACCACCAGGGCGTTGGTGATGACGGTGTCGACCGCGCCGGCCGCCCGCGCAACCTGGCTCTGGCCCATCCCGTCGCGGATCACCTTGCCGCCGCCGAACTTCACCTCTTCCCCATAGACGGTGAAGTCCTTCTCCACCTCGATGAAGAGCTCCGTGTCGGCGAGGCGAACCTTGTCGCCGACGGTCGGCCCGAACATCTGAGCATAGGCAGCGCGTGAGATTCTAGCCATCGGCGATCCCCTTACCAATCGGTCCTGCATGAAGCCCGGTTGCACATTTCCGCCACGATATGGTCACGGAATGACCCGATCAGCGGCGGCATCTGAGCGCATTGCGCATTTGAACTCGCGGGGTCGTCCCCTAGTTGGTCGTCTGTCAAACGATGGAAAGGAAAGTCCATGCGCAAAACGACGATTCTGACGGCTGCTGCCGCCCTCATGCTCGCGACGGCTGCCGGCGCCCAGCAGCAACCCGCTCCGCAGACTGATCAGCCCTCGGCCCAGCCGGAGCAGCAGGCTCCATCGACCGCGCCTACAATCCAAAGCATCAATATCGTCGATATCGACCAACTGCCCCAGGAGACGAAAGCGCAGGTCAACACGATCGTTTCCCAGCGCAGTGATGCCGATCTTCAGAAGCTGCGCAGCTCGATCGATGCCACGCCTCAAGTCAAATCCGCACTCGAAGCCAAAGGGTTGAGCTCGGCCCAGGTCATCGCCGCCAGTCTGACCGACAAGGGCGCCCTGACGCTGATCACCAAGAAAAAAAGTTGACCCCGTGAGGGCCAGGCTTGCCTCGTTCCGTGGCAGTGGCCACGCGGTGCGAGAGCGGTAGATACATCCATCGGTGGCCGCCGGAGTTTGCACCGACGCAGCTCTCCTCGTAGAGCTGCGTGCGTTCCAGTTGGTTCGCCACGCCGCTCTATCTCTTTGTGTACGCATCGGATTTATCCGAAAGCCGCTTCGCATCTTTCGGACCGATGCTTCAGAGCGGCGTGCCTTCAAGTGGAAGCGCCACGCCGCTCTTTTGCTTCGTTTTGGCATCGGCTTTGTCCCAAAACCGCTCCTCACCTTTCGATTTGATGCTCTAGCTGCCGCGGCCGTCGAACTTGGCCGGATTCAACGCGAAGACGTCGATACCATCCAGGCATCGGGCATTGATCGCGACCATCTCGGTGCCGTCGGGTTTGGTGCCGCGGGAGAAGGATTCGATTCCGCAGACCTTGCAGAAGAGATGATGGATGACGTGCTTGTTGAACTGGAAATCCGTCAGGCTTTCCTCGCCGGAGAGCAGCGTGAAGCTCTCCGTAGGCGCGAAGGTCAAGATGCTGCCTAGCCGCCCGCAGCGCGAGCAGTTGCATGCGATGGTGTGATCGAGGTCGACCGTGACCTCGTAGCGAACAGCGCCGCATTGGCAGCCTCCCGTGTAGCGTTGTGCCGTCATTGCTCATCTCCTCTCAGGACTTGTGTTGGTTGCTTTGCCCACGCGAGGATCGATGCGACCTCACTGAGTCCGGCAGACGCGAAGCGGCCGAGCCTCGCAGGGGTGGTCCCGTCATCGGCCAGGGAACCGCTTGGCCAGCCGTCGGTTTTCCCTGGGCATCGGACCGAAAAGCGCGAAGCGGTTTTCGCATGGATCCGATACGTGAACAAAGAGATAGCGCGGCCTGGGGTGCAACTTCCGCGGGAGGTCCGTCGAAACAGACAATCGGAGATTCGTCATGGAATGCAGGAAGACGCTTATTGCAGCCGCGCTGATGGCCGGTGCCTTTTCGATACCCGCGTTTGCCGGCGGCGCGAAGGTCGACACGCAACAGACAGGCAGCACTGGCAAGGCGGATACCCAGACCGTGATGTCGGCGATCGACGCCAGCGAAGAGAGCAGTTCCGCCATCAGGAAGGCCATTGAGGTAAAGTCCGTGCACGTAGTCGACGTGTCGTCGCTTACCGGCACGGGCAGCAGCCTCGAGACGACGATCATGCGAAACAAGCCTAAAGTTGAGGAGGTTCAGGCGGCGCTGCAGTCGAACGCCACGCTGAACTCGGCGCTCGAGGCCAAGCACGTTGACGTGACCAAGGTGGTCGCCGCCGATATGGACGCGGACGGCAGGCTCACGGTCTATGTGAAATAAGCCGCCCGACCCCAGCAATGCGGGCGTGCAGCGCGGACGGCACACATGTAGCTGCGGCGTAATTTTCACAGCTTCCCCATCACCTTCCGCTGGAAGCCGTAGATGGTTTGCTTCCCCGAAAGGGGCACGAGCGTGACGTCGCGCTCCTGGCCGGGCTCGAAGCGCACAGCGGTCCCGGCTGGAATGTCGAGCCGCATGCCGCGCGCCTGCTCACGGTCGAAGCGCAGGGCTTCATTCGTCTCGAAGAAATGATAGTGGCTGCCGACCTGAATAGGTCGGTCGCCGCTATTGGCGATCCTGAGCGTCACCGTCGGCGCACCCTTGTTCAGCTCGATCACACCATCGGCGGGGATGACTTCTCCGGGGATCATGGCGTTGGCCTCAGATCGCGCCCAAGGCCAGCCCGACGCCGATTGCCGCACAGGCAGCGCCCGCCGCTCGTACCAGGTAGCGAAACTTCAGGCTGAGACCGAGCCCGGCAGCAATTCCGACGCCGTGCAGCAGCACGGTCGCCAGCGCAAAGCCTGCCATGTAATCGAGGCCGCCGGCGCTCTCCGGCACCTCGGTACCATGGGCATTGCCGTGAAGGAGAGCGAACAGGGCGATGACGACAGAGCCAGCGGCGACCGGAAGATCAACCGCAAGCGCCACCAGCAGGCCGAATGCAACCACCGAGGCGAGGATCCCCGGCTCGACGAAGGGGAACGGCACATGCAGCATGCCGAGCGTTCCTCCGATCAGCATGACGCCGACGAAGGCGGCGGGCCATGCCCAGATCGCGCGGCCGCCCTTGAGCGCGGCCCAGAGACCGACGGCGATCATGACTGTCACGTGATCGAGGCCGGACAGGGGGTGGCCGAAGCCGGTAGCGAAAGACGAGGTCGAGTCGACGCCGACATGCGCGTAGGCCGGTGCCGCGGCGGCGGCGAGCAGCAGGGCAGAGAGAGCGGCTTTCCTGGTCATCGAAGGAAGCATGGCAAAACCTTTCGTGCAGATATCGTCATACGATCAGGCGCTCTCGCGAAGCGTCACGCAATCCTCACGCAGCACGCGCTTCGCCGAGGCCGGATATTTCAGAAGCTTTCCGGCCGGCCTGATCGGCCGCGGGGCGAAATTGCCGCCGCAATTGGGGCAGAGGCCGCCGAAGGCGTTTTCAGCGCAATCGGCGCAGAACGTACACTCGAAGGTGCAGATCATCGCCTCGCGGGAATCGGGCGGCAGATTCTTGTCGCAGCATTCGCAATTCGGCCTGAGTTCGAGCATCGTTCCTCCCGTTCAACGGATAGGTTCGTGGACGGTGACCAGCTTGGTGCCGTCCGGAAAAGTGGCCTCGACCTGGACATCGTGGATCATTTCGGCGACGCCTTCCATCACCTGGTCCCGCGAAACGACATGAGCGCCCGCTTCCATCAGCTCGGCTACCGAACGCCCGTCGCGGGCGCCTTCGACCACGAAATCCGTGATCAGCGCCATCGCCTCGGGATGATTCAACCTGACCCCGCGCTCCAGCCGCCTGCGGGCGACGATCGCGGCCATGGCGATCAAAAGCTTGTCCTTCTCTCGTGGCGTCAGATACATGCGTGGGTACCTAAAGTGTCCAGACTTTGGGCAGGCCTGCCCGCTCGTTGAGCAGCTCCAGAAGTGGGATCAGCCGCCTGCGAAGCGTATAGCCGTCGCCGGCGACCAGCCTCGCAAGAAGCTTGCCAGACCCGGCGACCTCCCAGGCGCTTGCCCCGCCGGCTTCGCCGATGATGGCACGCGCTGCGTCGATGTTCGCGGCAGCATCCTCCGAAAAAAGCAGCACCGTTGCGAAGGCTTCCGCGCCGCCGAGCGCGGCGCGCGAGGCGAGCTGCCCGTCGATCTCCGGGCCGACCGCGAAATCCTCGGCGTGGATCAAGCTTCCGCGCCGCCATACCCGCCAGCGATCGGAGAAACGAGCATGCCGGACCTGTTCCCCCATGGCCCGGCGCCCGAAGACCGTCGCCTCCATGATCAGCGCCTCGGCGCCTGGAGCAAGGTCGAGATCGATCCGGCGGCAAATCGCCGAATTGTCGAACACGATCGTTTCCTGAGGCAGCCAGGCGAGCCGGCCGCCGGCGGCGACCGACAGGCGGCAGCCGACTTCGGCTGTGCCGGACGATGCACGATAGAGTTTTTCGCAAGCCTGGGTCGTCACAACCGCCGACGCTCCCTCTCCGACCGTCACTGCCCAGTCGAGCCGGTCGCCTCCGGTCAAGCCGCCGGCCGTATTGATGAGCACGGCCTCGAGCGGGTCGGCCTCTCTCGTCGGCATCCTGAGCTTTGCGGCGCCTTCCTGATAAAGCCGCTCGATCCGCGTGCGGTCGGCTTTTGCCACCACGACGAGCTCGCCGCGCGCCGAGACCCGCTCGGCGGCAACCGCGGAGAAGTCATGCTCGTGTCGCATGCGCTACTCCTTCCAGCCAGCCTGTTTGGCCAAAATCCAGGCTTGAAGCAGAACGGCCGGATCGAGCCGCCAGATCGAGCGCCGGTTTCGGCTGTTGCCTCGCCGCGATTTGGTTTCTATAGAACAAACAGCCGCTTTTTTCCGGGACGCTAATTAAGAGCAGGCCAACTGTCTTATGCGGTCCATGGCGGCAGCTTGTCTTTACGCAGGCAGGGCGGATCAATTCGGGAACGCGCAATGGCAGATCAGCTGGCAACTGAGATCATCAACAAGATAAAAGCGCACGCCGAGCCCGACGGCAATGAAATAACTGTCGACACCGAGCTGGACCAACTCGGTATCCATTCGCTCGAACTCACGGAGATCGTCTTCGATATCGAGGAGGCGTACGGCATCGAGATCGAGATGAACACGGTCGAGGCCTGGAACAAGCTCAAGAATGTCGGCGACATTGTCGAAGCGACGCGTGCCCTGATCGCTGCAAAAGGCTAGGTCGGCTTGAGAATGGCGCGGCAACGCATCGTCATCACCGGCCTTGGCGGAATTTGCGGACTCGGCACCGACGTTCCATCGATCTGGGACGCGATGAAGGCCGGCCGCTCGGCGATCGGCGACATCACGACCACGCCGCTTTACGAGGTGAAGGTCCGGATAGGCGCGGAGATCAAGCAGGTCCCAGATGGTGAGCTGGACCGTCGCCGGCTTGCGACGATGGATCGCTATAGCCTGATCGCGGTGATCGCGGCCGGCGAAGCGCTCAGGCAGTCCGGAATTTCGGTCACCGTAGCCAACACCGCGCGCATCGGCGCCGTGGTCGGCACCGGCATTTTCGGAGCCGAAACGCTGGAGGACAATTATCGCGGCCTGCTGGTTGAGAAGCGGTCGCGCGCGAATGTTTTTGCGGTCCCGCGCGCCATGCCGGGGGCCCCTGCTGGTCAGGTGAGCATGGTCTACGGCTTGCGCGGCCCGGTCTTTGGCGTGACCTCGGCCTGCTCTTCCTCCAACCATGCCTTCGCTTCGGCGGCCGATCAGCTGAGGCTCGGCCGCGCCGATGTCATGCTTGCCGGAGGCACCGATGCGCCGCTCACCTATGGGGTGCTGAAGGCCTGGGAGGCACTTCGCGCGGTTGCCCGCGACACCTGCCGGCCGTTCTCGGCGGATCGCGACGGGCTCGTGCTAGGCGAGGGCGCAGGCATGGCGGTGCTCGAGACCTATGAGCATGCGAAGGCGCGCGGCGCGACCATTCTGGCCGAGCTCGCCGGCACCGGCATGTCGGGCGACGCATCCGATATCGTCGCTCCGACCGTGGAGGGGCCGACTGCGGCGATGAAGGCCTGTCTTGCCGACGCCGATCTTGCGCCGGAAGATATCGACTACGTCAACGCGCACGGAACCGGCACCAAGTTCAACGACCAGCTCGAGACGCAGGCGATCCGCCGCGCCTTCGGCAAGCATGCAGAAGCCGTGTCGGTTTCCTCGACCAAGTCGATGCACGCCCATTGCATGGGTGCCTCCGGCGCGATCGAGCTGATCGCCTGCGTCATGGCGATCCGCCAGGGGATAGTCCCGCCGACCGCGAACTACCGCGAGAAGGATCCCGACTGCGACCTCGACGTGACGCCCAACGTCGCACGCCAGCGCAAGGTGCGAGCTGCCCTCAGCAACGCCTTCGCCTTCGGCGGCACAAACGCCGTCATCGCGGTCAAGGAAGCCTGAGACCAAACGACCACCCCGGAGCAGATCTCGTTTCCCGCCATTGCCGATCGCCGCCGACCGCCCAAATCGAAGCAGCGTCCTTTCACCACCTTCATCCCTCTCGAATTTGCCAGGAGTTCAGATGGCCGACCTTTCCGCCTTTCCGATCACCAAACGCTGGCCGGCCAGGAACCCGGATATCCTCCAGCTCTATTCCCTGCCGACGCCGAACGGCGTGAAAGTGTCGATCATGCTGGAGGAGGTCGGCCTCCCCTACGAGGCGCATCTGGTCGATATAGGCAACAACGAAAGCTGGACGCCGGAATTCCTCTCGCTCAACCCGAACGGCAAGATCCCGGCGATCCTCGATCCCAACGGTCCCGGCGGCAAGCCGCTCGGTCTGTTCGAGTCCGGCGCGATCCTTGTCTATCTCGCCGAGAAGACGGGCAAGCTGTTGCCTGCCGATCTCGCCCGCCGCTACGAAACGATCCAGTGGGTGTTCTTTCAGATGGCCTTCATCGGCCCGATGTTCGGCCAGCTCGGCTTCTTCTTCAAATTCGCCGGTAAGGATATCGAGGACAAGCGCCCGCTGAACCGGTATCGCGACGAATCGAAGCGTCTACTCGGCGTGTTGAACGCGCGGCTCGTAGGCCACGACTGGATCATGGGCGAGGAATACACCATCGCCGACATCTCGATGCTCGGCTGGGTGCGCAACCTGATCGGCTTCTATGGCGCGCGCGACATCGTCGAGTTCGACAGCTTCCCGAATGTCGCGGCCTGGCTCGACCGCGGTCTCGAACGTCCGGCAGTCCAGCGCGGCATCGCGATCCCGGCGCGGAGTTAAAGTCAGCCGTCACTCGTCGGGGTCGCGCTGGAACTGCCTGGCGCCATCCACCGGGCGCAGCCAATGCTCGCGCCGCCAGGTCCAGAGCTCGTATTGGGGCGTGAAGTTGGTCGGCGCGTTTTCGAGCGTGCCGATCTTGATCTCCGCCTCATCGTCACGCAACGCAAACAGGCGAGAGCCGCATTTCGGGCAGAAGCTGCGGCCGCTCCACGTTGCGAAGTCGCCGCTCGACTGGAATGCCGAGCGCGGCCAGACCGCGAAGGCGGTGAAGGTGCTGCCGGTCTCCTGCCGGCATGAGGTGCAGTGGCAGATACCAACCCGCGAAGGTTCGCCCGAAACCTGATAGCGGACCTGACCGCAACTGCAGCTTCCGTGACGTATCATCGAAGCCAATCCTGTCTTGCATGACCTTCGCTGAACAACGTCCGACCGGAAGCAGCGTTCCGGCGGTTGCTGCCACACTACGGCGACGTTATTCCGGTAGGCGGCAGCACACATGTCGGGAGATTGACCTTGGACGACCGCATCCGAATCCGCTCCATCGAAGTGCTCTCCGACGAATGGGCGGTGCTGAAAAAGACGACTTTCGATTATCGCCGCAGCGACGGCACCTGGGAGACGCAGGTCAGGCAGACCTATGACCGCGGCGACGGCGCGGTCATCCTGCCCTATGACCGCGAACGCGGCACGATCCTGCTCGTGAGGCAGTTCCGCTACCCGGCCTATGTCACCGGCCACAAGGAGCCGCTGATCGAGGCCTGCGCCGGTCTGCTCGACGAGGACGATCCCGAGACCTGCATCCGCCGCGAGGCGGAAGAGGAGCTGGGCTATCACCTGAAGGACGTCCGCCGCCTCTATGCGCCCTACATGAGCCCGGGCAGCGTCACCGAGCGGCTGTGGTTCTTCCTGGCCGAGTATCGGCCATCCGACCGCATTTCCGACGGCGGCGGGGCAGCCGACGAGGGCGAGGACATCGAGGTGCTGGAGATTTCGCTCGACGAAGCGCTGGCGCTCATTGCCAATGGCGACATCGTCGACGCCAAAACGATCATGCTCGTGCAGCACCTTGCGCTGGAGCGGACGGGAGTGTGAGCGCGCGGCGAGGCGGCCTGAACTAGAGCGTTCTGCGCCTGACGCAGGCGCTGCCCCTCACCCTTACCCTCTCCCCGTAAGGACGGGGAGAGGGGGCGACAACGTCTCAGAATCCCCTCTCCCCGTTTTTAACGGAGAGAGGGTGAGGGTGAGGGGCAGCCCCAACCTAAACGCAGAAGGCTCTAAGCGGCCGGCTTGAGCGTCGGCAGCACGCCCCCGAGCTGACGGAAGCTGTCGATCACGACGTCCGCGCCGAGCTGTTCGACGGGAACGACCGTATAGCCGCCGCGCACGATGATGGCGAAGGTGCCTGCCGCGCGTGCTGCCTTCACGTCCGAAACGCTGTCGCCGACCATCACGGCATCCCACGGCTTCGCGCCGAACTGATCCAGAGCCGCAAGCAGCATGTCGGGTGCCGGTTTCTTGGCGACGCCGGCATCGCCGCCGATCACCGTGCCGAAGAAATGGGCCAGCCTGAAATGATCGAGGATCGTCTCGATGAAGCGCTGCGGCTTGTTTGTGACAAGGCCAAGACGCACGCCCTCACCATGAAGGGCGTCGAGCGCACCGCGCACGCCGGGCATCAGCGTCGTCAGCCCCGTGAGATGCTTCGCGTAGATATCGAGCATCGCCATGTATTCGTCCTGCAACTCGGCGGGCGAAAGCGATTCCGTGGTCGCCGCAAAGGCGCGCTCGACCAGCTTCTGCACGCCGTTCCCGATCATCGACTTGACCTGGTCGAGCGGCAGCGGGCCAAGACCGCGGCGGGCAAGCAGCTCGTTGACGGCAGCCCTGATGTCGGGGACCGAATCGATCAGCGTACCGTCGAGGTCGAACAGAACGGCGCGCGGCCAATGCGGCTCTTCGTGGACGAAGCCGTTCATGCGTGCTCCTTCCACTTGATCGAGCAGCCGATGGAGGCTACCTGCTCGGCCGGTCCACGGCCGGTCCTGGCAATTTCGACCATCGCCTCGTAGAGGTCACGGCGCAGGTCCGACGGTCCCGTCTCCTTGCGCGAGGCGTCGAGCCTGCCGCGATACTGCAGCTCCAGCGCGCGGTTGAAACCGAAGAAATCCGGCGTGCAGACCGCGCCGTAAGCGCGGGCGACCGACTGATCCTCGTCATAGAGATAGGGGAAGGTGAAATCGTGCTTCTTCGCGAAGAGCTGCATCTTCTCGAATGAATCTTCCGGATAGGTCTCGACATCGTTCGAGCTGATCGCCACGAAACCGATGCCGTGCGGCTTGAGGTCGTTTGCGTCGCGTACGATGCGGTCGATCACGGCCCTCACATAGGGGCAATGGTTGCAGATGAAGGCGACAACCAGCCCGTTCGGTCCCTTCTCCGCAAAAATCGAGCGCTTGCGCCGGTCGACGCCGGGCAATGTCGCGTCGATGGCTTTCCATCCGAAATCGCAAACCGGAGGTACAGCTGACATGGAACTCTCCCTTGCATGCTCACGCAACCTTGGCTATGGCGCCGTCGGCGGCATTGCGCAATCTCTCGATCCTTGCGCGATATTCACCCTCTGCGCCGCCCTCGAAGATCGACGAACCGGCGACCAGCACGCCAGCGCCTGCCGCAGCGACGAGCGGCGCGGTTTCGACCGAAATGCCGCCATCAACCTCGATATGGATCGGTCGGCTGCCGATCATCGCCTTGACCCGCCTGATCTTGTCCAGGATGGCCGGAATCAAGGCCTGCCCACCGAAGCCCGGGTTGACGGTCATCAGAAGGATGACGTCGAGCCGGTCCAGCACATATTCGATCGCACTCTCCGGCGTCGACGGATTGATCGCGACGCCAGCCTTCTTGCCGTGGTTCCTGATCGCCTGCAGCGAGCGGTCGAGATGAGGTCCCGCCTCGGCATGAACGGTGATGCTGTCGCAGCCAGCCTCCGCGAAGGCGGCAATATAAAAATCGGCCGGCGAGATCATCAGATGGCAATCGAAGCGCTTGCGGGTGCGATCGCGGATCGCCTTGATGAGGGGCGGGCCGAAAGTGATGTTTGGCACGAAGTGGCCGTCCATCACGTCGAGATGGATCCAGTCGGCGCCTGCGGCGTCCACCGCCTCGACTTCCTCGCCGAGCCGCGAGAAATCGGAGGCCAGAATGGAAGGGGCGATCAAGGTCTTCGTCACGCAGTCTCCTCGCCGCCATCGTCCCTGAGCTTCCGAGATTCGCCTACGGCCCTATATACAACTCGCCCGGGCAGGCGTTCACGCAGTGTGACATTATATCTCTGGCCCGGATGCTGGAAAGCTCCGTGCACGTTGGCCTAAGGGTGAATGAAGTGATCCTGCAGCGAGCCGCAGGATCTGACGGGGAATGCCTCGATACTCCGCGCAGGTTTGTGCTGGATCAAAGACAGGTTTGCGACCAAAGGTCACCTGACAGGCACGACCGAATTGTCTAGAAAGCCGCCAGCCCACCGGGTACGGTGGCTAGTGCAGGAGCAACAGATGGATTTCGAAGCACTTTTTGCCGAGAAGCTCGATGGCCTCCACAAGGAGGGACGCTACCGTGTCTTCGCCGAGCTCGAGCGCAAGAAGGGCGATTTCCCACGCGCCATACGCTATTCCGACCGTGGCGAAAGAGAAGTGACCGTCTGGTGCTCCAACGACTATCTCGGCATGGGCCAAAACCCGACCGTGCTTGCCGCCATGCATGAGGCGCTCGACCGTTGCGGGGCGGGTGCCGGCGGGACACGCAACATTTCCGGCACAAACCATTATCACGTGCTGCTCGAGCGCGAGCTTGCCGATCTGCACGGCAAGGAATCCGCGCTGCTGTTCACGTCGGGCTATGTCTCGAACTGGACCACGCTCGGCACGCTCGGCGCGCATATCCCCGGTGCGGTGATCTTCTCGGATGAGCAGAACCACGCCTCCATGATCGAGGGTATCCGCCACTCGAGGGCCGAGAAGCGCATCTGGAAGCACAACGACCCCCGGGATCTCGACCGGCTTCTTTCGGAATATGGGCGCGACGTGCCGAAGATCGTCGCTTTCGAGTCCGTCTATTCGATGGACGGCGACATCGCGCCGATCAAGGAAATCTGCGACGTGGCCGACAAGCACGGCGCCATGACCTATCTCGACGAGGTGCATGCGGTCGGCATGTATGGCCCGCGTGGCGGCGGCGTGGCCGAGCGCGAAGGGCTGATGGATCGCCTCACCATCATCGAAGGCACGCTCGGCAAGGCGTTCGGCGTCGTCGGGGGCTATATCGCCGGTTCGACCAGGCTCTGCGATTTCATCCGCAGCTTTGCTTCCGGCTTCATCTTCACGACGTCGCTGCCGCCGCATGTCGCGGCCGGCGCGCTCGCCTCGATCCGCCATCTCAAGGTCAGCAACGTCGAGCGGGAAATGCACCGCGATCGGGTCGCCAAGGTGCGCGCTCGCCTCGACAGGCTCGGCATCCCCTACCTGCCGAACCCGAGCCACATCGTGCCGGTGATGGTGTGCGATCCCGTGAAGTGCAAATGGATCAGCGACATCCTGCTGGATAATTACGGCGTCTACGTCCAGCCGATCAATTACCCGACGGTGCCGCGCAAGACCGAGCGCCTGCGCATCACGCCGTCGCCGCTCCATACCGATGCCGACATCGACCATCTGATCGGCGCGCTCTCCGACCTCTGGTCGCAATGCGCTCTGGCAAGGGCGGTGGCGTAGCAGCTTCCTGGGACAATCCCAGCGCCCGGTCTCCGGCGCTTACTCTCAAATCAGCACCAGCCCCTCGCGCATGGCGATGGCTATGGCATCGGTGCGGTTGACGGCGCCGAGCTTCTCCAGAATGGCGGCGACGTGAAACTTCGCGGTGTGAACCGAGATGTCCAGCTTGCGCGCGATCAGCTTGTTCGAGGCGCCCTCGGCGAGCAGCGCGAGCACCTGCCTTTCCCGCTGGGTAAGGGCTACTGGCTGCGCGGCAGCATGGGAGGTTACAAGGGAGGTCCCAGCGTCATTCGCGAGGCTGCGCTCGCCGGCCGGATCGCGGGCTGACTCCGCCGGCACCGTCCTGTAACCCGCCGCAGCCAAGCGAAGCGCGGCGGCAATCACCGAATCGGCACTGGTTGGGCGAAGGACCGCGCGAATATTGGCGCCCGCCGGAGTCCGCTCCGCCAGCACGACATGGGGCGTCACGGCATCGAGCGTCCGGCCGTCGGTGACGGCGAGGTCGTGTCCATCGGTCGAGCCCACGTCCTGCTCGTTGCCCGTCTCTAGGACGGTCCGCATGCCCTCCTCCTCTGTGAGGTAAGCGGCAAGCTCTTCCGCCCGCACGCGGTCGGGGAGCGCTATGAGGACAATCGGCCGTCTCTCCGCCATCAGTTCAGGGCCGCCATCCATCCGTTCAAGCCGAAGGTCTTTCGCCGACCGTGAGATCCACCTGCTGCGTCTGGCCGCCGCGCAGGATCGACAGCTTCACCGCCGCTCCGACGCTGTCCGGTCCGAGCCTGCGGACCAGGTCGCGAGGGCCGCGCACGACTTCGCCGTTCCATTGGGTGATAACGTCGCCGACATAGAGGCCGGCACGCTTTGCCGGTCCACTGTCGTCGAGCTTCATCACGATCGCGCCAGACACGCGCTCGTCGCGGAGCGGATGCAAGCCGGCGCCGAGATAGCCGCGGGCAAGACGGCCCTTTTCGGCAAGCACCGGCGCGACGCGGTCGATCGTCTCGGCCGGGATCACCAGCGCGCGGCGGCGCGGGCCGAACAGCACCATGCCGATCAAGGCGCCGTCGACGTCGAGCGCGGCAGCGCCTTCGAAGCGGCCGTCCAGCCCGGCCGAAAGGCCGATGCGGCGGTCGATCAGCCCGCCGCGCATGCTGCGCCAGGCAGGACCTGCCTCATTGACGACACCGAAGCCGGCAAGCGGCGAATTGCCGTTGCGCCCGGCAACGATCGCCAGCGCGCCGGCGCGAACCCCTCTGGCATGAGCGAAGGGAGACAGCGGCGAGGCGCCGGCCGGCTTCAGCACGGCGATGCCGGTTGCCGCGTCGCTGCCGAGCAGCTCGGCCTTCACATTTTCGCCGGACGCCAGCGTCGTCACGATTTCAGCGTCGGGATCGACCGCCTCCTCCGGGGCGACATAGAGGCCGTCGCGCCAGTGGAAGGCGCTGGCGAAATGATGACGGTCCACGCTGACGCTTGCGGTCAACGAGGCTGCGGCCTCGGCGCGGTCGGCCACGGCCTTCGAGAAACCGGCGAGATCGAATTCAGACATGTTCAACTCCTGGGCAGGGATGTTGTCGATTGAACCCAATATCTGCCCTTCCTCCCGCGGCTGTAACTCGCCGCACGGCTAGGATTTGCGCACCCCTCCATCCGGCGAGGTGCCTGCTGTTTCGAAAAATATAGGAGGCGACGCGCCTTTTCGCAGCTGGATGCCGCGGCTCTCCGGCCGTCAGGGCATGCCGCTTTCGGTCTTATCGGTATGCCTTGGAGAAGCTGGAAATTCCTGCCGTACCGCGGGTGCTTGTTACCACCTGACCCTGATGGTTCTGTCGGTCATCTCGATCACCGTGCAGCCAATAAGTGTCGCCGAATTGGCCTATGCATATCGTGGAATCATCGGCTCAGCAGGTAAGTCTGCTCAATGTGCCAGGGCAGGCCCCACGGGGGCCAGCCCTGGCTCGCGCCGATGCCTCAGCCGGCCGACGGAAACGCCGCAGGATCCATCCACAGCGCTTCCCAAACATGGCCGTCGGGGTCAGCGAGGCTGCGGTTGTACAGGAAGCCGAAGTCCTGCTTTGGGTTGATGTCGGCCGTTCCGCCGTTGCTCGCCGCAGCCTCGTTCATCTTGTCGACCGCTTCGCGGTTGTCGCAGGAGACCGCCAACATCACCTCGCTCGAGCTTGCCGGCGGAATCGGGCGATTGGTGAAGTTGCGCCATTTGGCATGAGTAAGCAGCATGACGTTGATGGTCTCGCTCCAGACCATGGCCGCGCTGTTCTCGTCGCTGAACTGGGCGTTGTTGATGAAACCCAGCGCCTCGTAGAAGGCCCTGGCGCGCGGCAGGTCGGTCACCGGCAGGTTGACGAAAATCATCTTGGTCATCTCACATCTCCCTTAATTTGCGGCGATACACTTGCGGCTCAGTCCGATAAGCGCCGCCATGCTCGTCATCGCGACCGCTTGCCGGTGAGTGTTTAGAGGTGATGCGGAGGGAGAGAATTGATGTTTGGTAAGGAATCGCCTCAATCACGAACCATCCGGCCATAGGCGATAGCGCGGCGGAGGCGACTTAGGCTTTCGGGTGTGATGCCCAGCCACGCCGCAATATGGTGCTGCTTCAGCCGCTTGTGCAGGTCCGGTTCGCGGCGGATGAAGTCGCGGTAGCGCTTCATCGCATCGTCATGCCGAAAAGAGACTTCGTCCGGCTCCTTCTCAATGATCCAGTGGCGTTCCATGTAGCGGATGTAGAAGGCGGCGATATCGGGAAACTTGGCGACGAGCTTTCTGAAGGCCGCAAAGTCGTATTCGAGAACGGTGCTGTCCTCGATGGCGGTGATGGCGAACAGGCTCGGCTCGCCGAGCAGCGTGGCGCTGACCGAGGCGGCGATGCGGTTCTCCGGAAAGAAGTATTTGATGATCAAGTCGCCGTTTGGACCAACGTAGTGCTGGTAGAACAGGCCCTCGACCACGAAGGCGTAGCTCGTCGGTACGTCGCCTGCCCTGACAAGAGACTCGTCCTTGAGATATTGGTTGGGTCGCAGAACCGCAGCCCAGGCGCTTTCGGCTTCCTCCGACAGATCGGCGTATGTCCGAATCTTTGCGAAGAAGGTTTCCGTGGTCATTCATCGACCTGAGAAATCGCGACGGCGCTCAAATCGGTTTCGATCCAACGCTCAGCTTTTTGCCGCGTAGCCGGGTTCCCATGGCGCCGCACGCTTTGCCAGTTCAACGACTTCGGGCACCGGGACCCCAGCTACTGACAGGACAGCCACAAAGTCGGCGAAGCCCTCCGGGCTCATGCGAATAAGCAGGTTTTCCATTAACACATTCTCGGCAGCGCGTACGGCAGCCTCGCGCACGAAGTCCGTGCGCGAACGACCGCGCAGGCCCGCCGCGCGGTCGATCATTGCGAGCTCGGCCTTAGGCAGTCGCATCGAGATCGGGCGGTCCTTGCGTTCAGCGTTGGCAACCATGGCTTTCCCCTTCGTGGAAAGGCCGTTGTACCGCAAATTGCTGCACACGCCAGCGGCAGCAGCCGGCCTACCGGCGGCGACGACCGGATGCCTCATTCGGCTGGAGCCTGTGCTGGCTCAATTCCCGCTTCGCCCTCCTGCGATTTTCTGCTGCCGAACAGCTTCATCACGAAGACGAAGAAGATCGGCGCGAAGGGAACGGCAATGATCGTGGCCGTGATCATCCCGCCCATCACGCCGGTGCCGATGGCGTTCTGGCTTGCGGCGCTCGCGCCGGTGGCGATCGCCAGCGGCACGACGCCCAGCGTGAAGGCGAGCGAGGTCATGATGATCGGCCGGAAGCGGATTTGCGCGGCCTCGACCGTCGCCTCGAACAGCGATTTGCCCTCAGCCCTCAGATCCTTCGCGAATTCGACGATCAGGATCGCGTTCTTTGCCGACAGGCCGATGATGGTGATCAGGCCCACCTTGAAATAGACGTCGTTCTCCATGCCGCGCATGGTCACGGCCAGCACCGCGCCGATGATGCCGAGCGGCACCACCAGCATGACCGACAGCGGGATCGACCAGCTTTCGTAAAGCGCGGCGAGCAGCAGGAACACGAACAGGACCGTCAGCCCCATAAGGAACGGCGCCTGCGAGCCGGACTGGATTTCCTGCAGCGACTGCTGTGTCCATTCATAGCCGAAACCGGGCGGCAACTCCGCCGCGAGGCGCTCCATCTCCTCGATTGCCGCGCCGGAGGAAAAGCCCGGCGCTGCGCTGCCGCCGATGCGAACGGCCGGATAGCCGTTATAGCCGACCACCTGCAGCGGACCTTTCGTCCAATCGACGCGGGCGAAAGCAGAGAGCGGCACCATGCCGCCATTGGCATTGCGCACGTTGAGCTTCAGGAGGTCGGCCGCCTGCATGCGCTTGCCCTCGTCCGCCTGCACCGTGACGCGCTGCAACCGGCCGGCATTCGGGAAGTCATTGACGTAGGTCGAGCCGATATTTGTCGCAATCGTCGAGTTGATATCGGCGAAGGCGATTCCGAAGGTGTTGGCCTTCTCGCGGTCGATGATCAGGTTGAGCTGCGCGGAGTCGGGCATGCCTTCGATGCGCAGCCCGGTCAGGACCGGGCTCTTGGACGCGGCATCCATCAGCTGCGCGGCCGCCGCGGCCAGCCCCTCTTCGCCGACGCCGCCGCGATCCTGCAGGCGGAAGGTGAAGCCGTTCGACGTGCCGAGGCCGGCGATCGGCGGTGGCGACAGGGCAAAGGCAATGGCGTCCTTCAACTGGAAGAGCGCGCCGTTCGCGCGCTGGGCGATTGCCTGCGCAGAGTCTTGTATGCCGCGCTCCGCCCAATCCTTGAAGGTGATGAAGGCGAGCGCGGCATTGTCGCCTGCGCCGGAGAAGCTGAAGCCGAGCACCGCCGCCCTGTGCTCGACGGCAGGTTCCTTGCTGAAAATGCCTTCCACGGTCTTGACCACGTCGAGGGTGCGATTGCCCGACGCCTCGGGCGGCGCCTGCATGTCGACGATGACGAAGCCCTGGTCTTCGTTGGGAAGGAAGGAGGTCGGCAGCCGCATGAAGGCCCAGCCCAGGCCGGCCAGCAGCGCGAGGTAGATGATCATGAAGCGGCCCGCCCGGCGGACCGTCCAACTCACCCAGGACGTATAGCCATCGGTTGTTTTCTTAAACCCGCGGTTGAACCAGCCGAAGAAGCCGCGCTTGTCGTGATGTCCGGCCGGAATGGGTTTCAGAAAGGTCGCGCAGAGCGCCGGCGTGAGCGACAGCGCCAGAAAACCTGAGAACAGGATCGACACGACCATGGTCAGGCTGAACTGGCGGTAGATGACCCCGACCGCGCCCGGGAAGAAGGCCATCGGCACGAACACCGCCGTCAGCACCAGGGAGATGCCGATGATGGCGCCGCTGATCTGCCCCATCGCCTTGCGTGTGGCCTCGCGTGGCGGCAGGCCCTCTTCGGCCATGATGCGCTCGACATTCTCCACCACAACGATGGCGTCGTCGACCAGGATGCCGATCGCCAGCACCATGGCGAACATAGTGAGCACGTTGATCGAGAACCCGGTGGCGAGCATGGCCGCGCAGGCCCCGAGCAGCGCAACAGGCACGACCAGCGCGGGAATGACGGTGTAGCGGATGTTCTGCAGGAACAGGAACATGACCGCGAAGACCAGCACCATCGCTTCGAGCAGCGTGTGGAGCACCTTCTCGATCGAGACCTGCACGAAGGGGGAGGTGTCGTAGGGGATGATGTATTCGACGCCGGGCGGAAAGAAGCGCGCCAGCTCCGTCATCTTGGTGCGCACCGCTTCCGACGTCGCCAGCGCATTGCCGGTCGGCGCAAGCTGCACGGCGATTGCCGCGGCCGGCTCGCCGTCGATGCGGGTCGAGAAATTATAACTTTCCGCGCCGATCTCGAGGCGGGCAACGTCGCGCAGCCTGACCGTCGAGCCGTCGGGATTGGCCCTCAGGATGATTGCGCCGAACTCATCCGGATTGGTCAGCTGGCCCTTGATCAGAACATTAGCCGAAATCTGCTGCGCGATCGGGTTGGGTTTTGCGCCGACACGGCCTGCCGAGACCTGCACGTTCTGCGCGCCGATGGCGGCCATCACGTCCGTGGCGGTCAGGTTCAGCCCCAGCATCTTGTCCGGATCGAGCCAGACGCGCATGGCACGCTGCGAGGAGAAGAGCTGGGCGCGGCCCACCCCCTCGACGCGCGAGATCTCTCCGAGCACGTTGCGGTTGAGATAGTCGCCCAGGCCGACGGCATCCATGGAGCTATCGGTGGATTTGAGACCGACCAGCATCAGGAAGCTCGAGCCGGACTCGCTGATCTGCACGCCTTGCCGTGCAACGGCGTCCGGCAGGCGCGCCTCGACGCGGCGGATGGCGTTCTGCACGTTGACGCTGGCCTCGCTGAGATCGGTGCCCGGCTTGAACGTCACGATGACCTGCATCAGCCCCGACGAGTCGGAGGTCGACTCGAAATAGAGCAGGTCCTTGACGCTGTTGAGCTCCTGCTCGATGGGCTGCGTCACGCTCTGGTAGATGTCCTGGGGCGAGGCGCCGGCATAGGTCGTGTAGACGGTAAGCTGCGGCGGCGCGACGTTCGGATATTGAGAGACCGGCAGCAGCGGAATCGAAATTGCGCCGGCCAGCACGATGAAGATGGCGACGACCCAGGCAAAGATCGGCCGGTCGATGAAGTAACTGGACATGAAGCAGCCTTAGCCTTCGGAGGCCTTGTTTTCGGTGCTGGACGTGGCGGCAGGTGCTGCGGCCGGTTTCCATTCCTCGGGCGCGACGGTTGCGCCGGGCCGAAGTTTCTGAAAACCCTGCACGATGACGTGGTCGCCGGCCTGCAATCCTTTGGTGACGATGGCTTGGTTCCCGACCACGCGGCCAATCTCCACGGAACGAAGCTCGGCGACGTTGTCCTTGGCGACCACATAGAGTTGTGGGCGGCCGCTGGTATCCCGCTGGATTGCCTGCTGCGGCACGGTGAGCGCGCTTTGCTCGACGGCCTGCTCGATCTGCACCCGCACATAAAGACCGGGCAAAAGGTCACCGTCGGGATTGGGGAACTGTGCCCGCATGGTGATCTGGCCGGTCGTCTCGTCGACGGTGGCTTCGGAGAAGAGCAACTGGCCGGGATGGGCGTATTCGGTGCCGTCGTCAAAGAGCAGGCGCACTGTCGCCGCGCCTTCGGTCGGGCTTTGCAGAAGCCCTTTCTTCACCGCCTGTTTCAGGTTCATCAGTTCCTGGGACGACTGCGTGAAATCCGCATAGACCGGGTCCAGCTGCTGGATCGTGGCGAGCTTTTCCGGCCCAGTGGCGCTGACGAGCGCGCCCTCCGTGACGAGCGCGCGTCCGATGCGGCCGCTGATTGGCGCCTTCACATCGGCATATTGCAGGTTGAGCTTGGCGGCATCGAGCCCAGCCTGAGCGGCGGCGACATCGGCGTTGGCCTGCGCCAGCTGCGCGGTCGCGCTGTCCAGCTCCTGTTTGCTGGTGATGTTCTTCTGCTGAAGCTCCGTCTGCCGATCCGCCTGCTGGCGTGCCAGCAACTGGCTGGCGAGCGCACGCTGCAACGTGGCCTTGGCGCTCTCTACCTGGACCTGGAATGGTGCAGGGTCAATTCTGTAGAGGACGTCGCCCTCCTTGGCGAGGCTGCCCTGCTCGAAGACGCGCTTGATGATGATACCCGACACGCGCGGACGCACTTCGGCGATTTGCGTCGGGGCAATGCGTCCGGGCAATTCGTTGACGATCGGGACCGCCTGCGGCTTGACCTGTATGACGCTGACCCCGGCCGGCGGCATGGCCGGAGGGCTGGCCGAGCTTTTCGATTCGCTGCATGCAGCTACGAGCGAGAGCAGAAGCGCGCAGGCCGCAGCCTGGCGGAGCGGGATGTACCTTGTCATGGGTTTCCAGAAAAATCGAATGATGACGGGACGCCTGAAATTCCCATTCAGGCGACGGCTGTTAGGTTCTTACGAGCTGGCCCCCGTTCCGGAGCTCGGCTCGACGAGCGCGGCGATGTCTTTCAAGACTGTTGCCCTGCCTTCGGAAGTCAGGCGGAGAAAGCCGAAATATTCCATTATCTTCAGCCCCTCCACCGCAAGAAAGGCCACCATCGCATTGCCAGGATTTTCCGCATCGCACATGATCGCCTCGATCTCATCCCCGCAAAGCTTCTGCATCCTGCTGCGAAGCTCCGCATCATGGGCTAATGCCGAACAGAGATTGAGCGCGACCGCCTCCGCGGGGTTATCGTCGAAATGCGCCGCCGCTTCTATCCGCCCGCGTATCCTTGCATTGGGAACATTCCCCAGCCTGTCGAGAGCCGCCTGGATCTTTTCCGAATCGAGCCTGACACGCCGCTCGATGACCGCCCTGATCAGGCTCTCCTTGGAGCCGCAATCATAGATCACGCTGGCCTTGCTGATGCCGGCTTCGGCCGCAACCGCATCAAGCGTCAGACTGGCCGCGCCGTCCCGCCCGACTACGATCTCGGCAGCCTCGAGCACCGCTTCCCGATCGATCACCCTCGGTCGACCCATTTATTTCCATCCGGTCGGTTATTTACGCGGCACTTTTAGCTTGCGGCAGGGCCGTGTCAATGGGTGAACATGCGTTGTTGGCTCTCGCGATCGGCTTGAGAGTTGGAACGAAGAAATTGCAAATCCGGCGAAGATGGCGCGCAGGACGCGTTGGAGAGGCGGCTCAGTCGATGTGTGCCCTCGCAGCGTTAAGTGTTGGCGCGCCTGCGTCATCGCACATCTTCCGCCGGCGTCCTTATCCTCAGAAAAAACGCGTCGCCACGCCGTAGGCGAAGGTCTTTTCGCATATCCTGAATGGGCTTTTGATTCTGTGGAGTTCGCGACCATGGCGGCGAATATGGCCCTCAAGCGCGCCCGGAAGGCGCAGCGGCGAAAACAGGTAGTATCGGAAAAACGTCGGGCCGAGGCGGTCGACGGAAGTCTGGCCGGCCAGGTGCTGCAGGCGGCTCGGGCGCCCATACGACACTGCCTGATCACGGATCAGATATTCAGCGTCGGCATGGGCTCGCTGGTCCTGGTCCGCGGCGACAGCCCCTATACCCTGTCCATTGGCATGTTTCTGCTCGACGTATTCTGCCTGGGGATCAAAGACAGCGTGTTCAGACCCGTCGACGAGGAGCTGCTCGACGCGTATCTCGAAGGATCCAAAGCATCGGGCATGCCGCTCACCGAGATCGATCCCAGCGAGGCCCGCAAGCTGCTGCGCGATCTGGCGGCATGGTCGCAGTCGATCGGCATCTCGCCGAACGGAGATTTTGCCATAGTGGAACGTCTGTTCGGCGACGTGAGCGCGGAGGCAAGCGATGCGGTCTTCCGGTTCGGTCGCGATGGCAAGCCGGTCTATATTCCGGGGCCGAGCGAATCGGCATCGCTCGTTAGCCGCCGCATCCGTCAGCTGCAGCAGCGTCTCGGCGACGACGGTTTCGACTTTGCGGCCTAGCTGGCATGCTGCGCACTCTGGACTAGTGGCAGGTGGTCCAACGGCACCAAGTCCGGGGCGCCCAAGCGCCTGCCTGAGCTCCGGTTAAGAAACGATTGTCGCCTGTCTCGGCGGCGAGTGCGAGAGAGAACATGAAGTTCGGGTGAGCGCAATCCGGTCGCGCCCGCCCTGCTTCGCCAGCGATTCATCGTCGAAGCCACACGGATCGCCCCCACGTAAGACCACCAGATGCTTCATCTCGAAGAATCGACCAAAGGCCGTGATTCGAGCGGCATGAAATCGCGTGTCAATAATCGAAACACAATTCCACATACGACCATAGGCTATAGTGCCCTGCCTTGTGAGCATCGAGGCTGCATGTAGTATCCCCCGGCATGCGCGGAATTAGCGTGCATCGAGGAGGGATACATACATGGATGGTGAACTGCCAACCGCCGGCATGCGCCGGCGGGACCTGCTGAAATTGATCGGAATGACGGCTGGAAGCGCCGCCATGTATCAGGCCATGACCAGCATGGGCCTGGCCGCCACGTCCGATTATAGCGGCCCGATCAAGCTGGAAGGCGATCCGAAAGGCGCATCGGTCTTGATTCTCGGTGCAGGCCTTGCCGGCATGACAGCCGCGCTCGAACTTCGCCAGGCTGGCTACAAGGTCAAGGTGTTGGAATTCAACAACCGGGCCGGCGGCCGCAACTGGTCGTTGCGTGGCGGCGACACCTACACCGAACTCGGCGGCGCCACGCAGAAATGCGAGTTCGACGAAGGGCTCTATCTCAACCCTGGCCCTTGGCGCATCCCTTACCACCACAATGGTCTGCTCGATTACTGCAAGCGGCTAGGCGTGCAGCTGGAGCCGTTCCAGCAGATCAATCACAACGCCTATCTGCATTCGACCAAGGCATTTGGCGGGAAGCCGCGCCGTATGCGCGAGATCAAGAGCGATTTCCAGGGCCATACCTCCGAACTGCTGGCCAAGGTGACGCAGAAAGGCCAGCTCGAAGGGCTGGTGAACGAGGAGGACCAGGAAATCCTGCTTGAGGCGCTGCGATCCTGGGGCGCTCTGGACAAGGACTACGCCTACAAGGCCGGTGACCTTGCTGCGGAATTCCGCGGCTATGAGAAGGATCCGGGCGGCGGCATCGGAGCCGAGCCGGCGCCGGGTGACGTCATCGGCCTGTCCGATATTCTGAATTCCGGCCTTTGGCGCTCGCTGGCCAACTTTGCGCTCTACGAGTTCCAGACCACGATGTTCCAGCCGGTCGGCGGCATGGGCCGCATCGGGGAAGCGTTCGCAAGAGAAGTGGGTGATCTCATCACCTACAATGCCAAGGTCACCAAGATCGCCCAGAGCGAGAAGGGCGTGACCGTCACCTATGAGGACGTGAAGAACCCGGGTACTACGCAGGAAGCAAGTGCCGACTGGTGCGTCTGCACCATCCCGCTCACCATCCTCAGCCAGATCGACATCAATGTGGGTAGCGCCATGCAGGCGGCCATCGCTGCGGTCCCATACGCCTCGTCCGTCAAGGTAGGCCTGCAGATGAAGCGGCGGTTCTGGGAGGAGGATGACAAGATTTTCGGCGGCGTCACCTACACGAACCAGCCGATCTCGCAGATTTCCTACCCGAGCACAGACTACAACAAGAAGGGCAAGGGCGTGCTGCTCGGCTGTTACACGTGGAATGGCCCGAATTCCTACGAGTTCACTGCCATGGCGCCGGAGGAACGTGTCAAGCGCGCCGTGGAGCAGGGCAGCCTCATCCATCCGCAATACAAGGATGAGTTCGAGAACGGCATTGCCGTTGCCTGGCACCGTTCGCCATTCACGCTTGGATGTGCCGGCGATTGGACCGACGAGGCCCGCAAGGAGCACTACAACAATCTCTGCCAGATCGACGGCCGTATCGTGCTGGCCGGCGAACATGCGTCCTACATCCCCGCTTGGCAGGAGGGAGCGATCCTGTCCTCCCTGAACGCCATCACGCGCCTGCACCAGCGTGTGCTTCAGGCGTGACAGTCATGTTTCGCACCGATCACGTCAAATCAGCAGAGCATTCGACCATGAAACGCCAAATTGCGTGCGGCCTGGCCGCCCTTCCGCTCCTGGCCTTGCCCGGCGTGCCGGCAGCCTTCGCCGACTCGGCGGGCATCACGTTCAGCAACGGCCGCACTTTCACCGAACAGACGGGAGAACAGCTCTTCACCCATGTCTGCGCGGCCTGCCACCTGGATCAGGGACAGGGTGCGGTTGGCGCCGGGCACTATCCTGCGCTCGCCAACAACGCCAATCTGGAATCGGCGGGTTATCCGATCCTCATCCTCCTTCAGGGCCAGAAGGGCATGCCGCCCGTTGGCCAGATGATGAGCGACGATCAGATAGCGGCTGTCGTCAACTATGTGCGCACGCACTTCGGCAATAACTACCAGGACGCAGTTACTGCAGAGGACGTGAAGGCTTCGCGCTAGCGAACCGAAGGACCGCGTCGGCGAAAAATTGCACAGCTGTTTTCGGTCAATCCGATGCGTCATCAAAGAGAAAGAGCGGCGCGGTTCAACATTGAACGCGCGCCGCTCTGACGCACTCCTCGGCGGGCGTCATCCGTGCCCGCCACGTCAATCCACATTTGAAGGAAGCTGACGATGAAAAAATCGATCCGCGTAGCCATCATCTTTGCAGGCCTTGCCATGACAGGCAGCGCTTTTGCCGATGATGTCGTGCGTCACAAGATCCCCAATTCGGATTTTCCCATCGCACAGGCGGTGGAGGTGCCGCCCGGCAAGACAACTGTCTACCTGAGCGGGGCCGTACCGACTGTGATCGATCCAAAGGCTGAAAAAGGGACGATCGCCGCCTATGGCGATACCGAGGCGCAAACGGAATCCGTGCTGAAATCCGTTGAAAAGACGCTTGATGGGCTTGGCTTGAAAATGGGCGATGTCGTCAAGATGCAGGCCTTCCTCGTCGGCGATCCGGCCAGGAACGGCGAGATGGATTTCGCCGGCTTCATGAAGAGCTACACGAAGTTTTTCGGAACCGCTGAGCAGCCGAATCTTCCCGTTCGCTCAGTCGTGAAGGTGGCCGGCCTCGCCAGCCCCGCCTTTCTCGTCGAGATCGAAGTAACGGCAGTGCGGCCCTGACCTGTCAGGCTTCAACATTTCGTCGGGTTTCGCCCGCGACCCGCTCGGTCGCGGGCGATCACCGCACCTCACTCAGTGCTGCCGACGTAGCGGGCGGCATGGCCCGAGCGACAATCACGGTCCCATTCCGCACGTGAGAAGCCACCCCGTACCGCCACGAGATAGAGCCAGATCCCGAAAACCAGGCAGTCGAGAAGCTCGCCCATTGCGATAGCGCCTCGACCGTTCGGGAACAAACACGTCCCTCGAAGATTAGAAACCGTTGGCGAGGAGAATTGTTCCCTCAGCTGCGCCGAGGCCATCGAGTACGGTTCTTGGCGAACGAGCGCAACATGTTCACTCCACACGACCATGCCGGGTGACGTCATCCTTGTGACCGGCGCCAGCGGGTTCGTTGGCTCAGCCGTAACGCGCAGGCTCGTCGAAAGCGGCTTCCGCGTGCGGGCCTTGATCCGGCATACCAGCCCGACACTTCACCTGGAGGGGTTGGGCCTCGAGTTCGTGCAGGGCGACCTGCGCGAGCCGGACTCGCTTAGGGCGGCGATGAAGGGCGTGCGCCGGCTGTTCCATGTTGCGGCGGATTATCGCCTGTGGGCGCCCAATCCGAACGAAATCATCGAAAACAACGTGAATGGAACGCACGCGGTGATGCAGGCAGCCGCCGAGGCGGGCGTCGAGCGCATCGTCTATACGAGCAGCGTCGCCACCCTTGCCGTCAATGGCGATGGCAGCCCGGCCGACGAAGCAAAGCCCCTCGCATTGGCCAATGCAATCGGCGCCTACAAGCGCAGCAAGGTGATAGCCGAGCGGCTGGTGGAGCAAATGATCGCGAACGGATTGCCCGCCGTGATCGTCAACCCGTCCACTCCGGTCGGACCGCGCGACGTCCGCCCGACGCCGACAGGGCGAATCATCGTGGAGGCGGCGGCCGGACGAATGCCGGGCTTCGTCGATACGGGGCTCAACCTCGTCCACGTCGACGATGTCGCGGCAGGACATGTTGCTGCGATGGAACGAGGGCGCGTCGGCGAGCGCTACATCCTTGGCGGCCAGAATGCGCCGCTATCGGAAATCCTGGCAGTCGTGGCGCGGCAGGTGGGACGAAGCCCGCCGCGGCTGCGTATTCCCCGCTGCGTCGTCCTGCCGGTCGCCGTGGCGGCCGAAATCGCGGCCCGGCGCCGTGGTCGCGAACCGTTCATCACCCGCGACGGTTTGCGCATGTCGAAACACCGCATGTTCTTCACTGCGGCGAAAGCGGAACGGGACCTGGGATTCGTCGCGCGTCCCTACCCCGAAGCCATTGGCGATGCGATCCGCTGGTTCCGCGAAGCCGGATATCTTTGAGCGCCACCAGGCTTCCACGCCTCAATGCCCGCGTATCTTGCGCACCAAACGGTTCGACCACCTGCGCAGCCAGGAGTGTCCGGTCTCGACAGGCCACCCGCCGCCCAGGCAGTCCTTCACGTAAAGCTCCTCGAGGCCAGTTCTTTTCGATTTCGGTCATGATCTCGCGAGCGAAATCCGCCGACCACCTTGTCAGTTCCGATGTGCGAACCGGGTGTAACCGCCGAGGCGGCGCCCCGAGCGGCGCAGCGTCTCAACGACACCGGCGTCGGTCAGCGCCGAAAGTTCCGCAGCATAATGATACCCGTCAGAATGCCCGGCGAAGCGGTCTGCGGTCGCGGGATGTGTGTAGATCTCGACGAGACCGTCCGGCAAGTGTTCCAGCAACCGCCGAAGCCGTCCCGCATGCATGCAGCCGGACCAGCGAAGGCCAAAAACGGCGTCCGGCGTCACAAGCCCCTCACGGCTCGCCCGCCATGCAAGCATCCGCGCCCAAGGCCGCAGCACGCGTTCGGAAACGGTTGGTGGCCCATCGTCGGAGCCTGGGGGAAGCACGGGCTCAAGGGGAACCCTCAGCGCCCTCATCCCAAATACGGGCCCGACTGAAAACAGTTCACGCGCGATCAGCGGGTGGACATGCAAATGGCGGTGCGCATTGACGTGATCGAGCGCTAGTCCGGTTGCCTGAAAAGCTGCGAACTGGGCCTCGATTTCTCTCCGCAGCTGACGCCGCACTGCCGGGCGGCAAGCAAGCTCGACTGCAAGCCGTACCGTGTTGCGGCCAAGCCGTCCCTCGCAGTCCACCAGATCGGGAATTCGATGCAGGGAAGCAGCCGGTGGTCCGTCGACGAGCGCGAGATGTAGACCGACACGCAGACCCGGCAGGCGTCTTGCGATCGCGGCGGCGTGCGCGGCGGCAGGTCCGCTCACCATCAGGCTGGCCGTGGACAGCACACCCTTGCAATATGCAATCTCCACCGCCTCGTTCACCTCTTCGGCGATGCCGAAATCGTCGGCGGTGATGATCAGCCCGTTCAGTTTCGCGCCTCCCGTCGCTCCCGCAGGAAAGCGAAGAACTCGCCTGCCTCGCGCAGCCGCCGCTTCATGATCTCTGGACTGCGCGCCATTTCGGCCAGGATCGAGGCGATCTTGGGCGCCCGGAAATAGAAGCGACGGTAGAATTCCTCGACTGAATGATAGATCTCCGAATGGCTCAGATGCGGGTAGTGCAGTGGAGCGAGCTGCATGCCGTGCTCGTCGACGAACTCGGCATGTGCCTCGTCGAACCAGCCATTCTGGATTGCCTGGTCGTATAGAAAGGTGCCCGGATAGGGTGCGGCGATCGAGACCTGGAGGGTATGCGGATTGACCTCCTGGGCGAAGCGGATCGTCTCCTCGATCGTCTCGCGCGTCTCTCCCGGCAACCCAAGGATGAAGGTCCCGTGGATGGTGATGCCGAGATCGTGACACTCCTTCGTGAAGCGTCGCGCCACGTCGATGCGCATGCCCTTCCTGATGTTGTGCAGGATTTGCTGGTTGCCGGATTCATAGCCGACGAGAAGCAGTCGCAGGCCGTTGTCGCGCATCACCTTCAGTGTCTCGCACCTCACGTTCGCCTTGGCGTTGCAGGACCAGGTGACACCGAGTCTGCCGAGCTCGCGGGCGATCGCCTCGGCGCGCGGGGCGTCATCGGTGAACGTGTCGTCGTCAAAGAAGAACTCCTTTACCTGCGGGAAGGCCTTCTGCGCCCAGCGGACCTCGGCCGCAACGTTTTGGACGCTGCGCGTACGGTAGCGATGGCCGCCTACCGTCTGCGGCCAGAGACAGAACGTGCAGCGCGATTTGCAGCCGCGGCCGGTATAAAAGGAGATGTAAGGGTGCTTCAGATAGCCGATGAAGTAGTTCTCGATCTTGAGGTCGCGCTTGTAGACGGGTGTCACGAACGGCAGATCGTCCATACGCTCCAGGATTGGCCGGTCCTCGTTCTGCCTGACCACACCGTTGCGGTCGCGATAGGCGAGCCCGGCAATGCTTGACCAGTCGCGTCCTTCAGCCACCTCCTTGATGGTAAAATCGAACTCGTTGCCGGCAACGAAATCGAGCGCAGGCGCCCTCTTCAGGCTGCTCGCCGGATCCACGGCGACGTTGGCACCGACGAAGCCTATCTTGAGCTTCGGATTGGCTTCCTTCAGTGCCGCTGCTGCCCGGGTGTCGGAGGCGAATGTAGGCGAAGAGCTGTGCAGCACGGCGAGGTCGTAGCTCCGAGCCTCTGCAGTTATGTCCGCCAGGCCGATCCCGTGCGGCGGGGCATCGACCAACCGGCTGTCCGGGAGCAGGGCTGCCGGCTGGGCGAGCCAGGTCGGGTACCAGAATGACCGGATCTCACGCCTCGCCTGGTAGCGCGAGCCGGCGCCTCCGTCGAAGCCTTCATAGCTTGGGGCCTGCAAGAAGAGCGTGCGCATGATCCTACCTCATCGCGGATTCGGAATCACGGTTCCGTCGTGCGCGATCCGGTAGCGGTGCCCTCGCCAGGCGACGGTGGAGCCACAGAAGCCTGCGACATACACAACAGAGGAGAACAGATCGCGAAGTGGCAGCAGGAGGTAGGCTTGCGCCTGGGTATCGAACCGGTATTCGATGCAGCGGGACAGCACCGCCCGGCAGGCCAGCGCGACCGCCGCCAGCGCCAGCGCATCCTTGCCTCCGCCGAAGGCTAGCGCCGCCAGTGCCAACGGGAACGGATTGGTGATGATGCCGCCCGCGTACCCGGCGGGATCGATGCTGCGGATAGTTCGCGCGTAGCGCAGCTGGGCTGCGAAGAATTCGCTGGCCGAACGATCCGTGCAAACGTGGCCGAGCGCGAAAGGCGGAACCGTGACTCGAAGGCCGAGCTCCCGCACTGCCTCGCCCAAGGCATAGTCGTCCCAGAGCTGATCGACGAAGCTGCGGAAGCCTCCGATGCGGCGCAGCGTGTCCCGCGAGATGGCGATCGTCGCGCCGAAGCAGGGCCGCGCCAGATCGAAGCCGAGGGCAAAGATCACGTTAGGCAGCAAATGCAGGTTGATACCCATGGCGGAGAGCCGCGCCCATGTGCCGCCCTTCGCCATACCATAGTAGAGGCAGGTGACCGCTCCTACACCGGGCTTTTGCAGCGCGCCGATTACCTTGGCCAGATAGTCCGGGCAGACCTCCATGTCGCTATCGATCTGCACCAGGATGTCATGCCGTGCCCGTGCGACCATGTTGATAAGATTCGAGATCTTCATGTTTCCGCCGTTGATCCGCGGATCAATATGCAGATCGATTTGGCGGTGCGGGAACCGATCGGCGATCTGCTTGACGACGGCATTAGCCGGGTCCCGCGCATCCTGAGTGCCGCAGACGATCTGGAAAGGCGCGGGATAGTCCTGCTGGCACAACCTGCTCAGGCGTTCATGCAGGCCCGGCTCCGGGCCGCAAAGCGGAACGAGAATGGTGACGGGAACCGGCCAAAGCTCCGCGGCCGATGCTTTCGAACCGAACCGCAGCACCAGTACCCAGCCGATTAGCAGGTAAACGCAACCCAGACCGGCGGCCGCAAGGCACAGGTTGGCTGCCCAACGGACAAGATCTTCGGTGAGCGGCACGACGGCGCTCCCAGCTAATGCGGCGCGAGCTTGGAGCGATCGTGGCTGTAACGCTCCAGCGCAGCGCGCGAGAGATAGACAAACGCTCGGTCGCGTCGAAGGACAGAGAAGTGGGCAGCCATCCGGTTGGTCGCAAGCACGAGGAGGAGGCCCATGATATTCTCCACAAACCTCTTCAGCTGATTATCCACTATGCTCCATGTTTGGATGGTTGGCGACTCGAACCCGTATCGCGCTGCCATGCGCGTGAGCTGCTCGCCCTGCTCCTGCGCACCAAGTCGCATTTCGCAATAGACCGCGACAATTTCGCGAAGGGCGGGCTCGCTGCGGATGTGACGGGCCAAGCTCGTCCGAACTTGCGGCCCCAGGCGACGGATGGCCCTTCGGCGCCAATAACGGGTAGTTGCTCGTTCCATAGGTGAATCTGGAGAAGGGGATCGCCCCGGCGGATATGCGTGCCGTCCGCGAACATCAACTCGCGTCGGGCGTGGAGGCGCTGGATGCGAAAGATGCAGGTCCGATCGCTCGTGTACTCATAGACGCCTTGCCGCCTGCGTAGCCAGCGATCCAGTTCAAGGATCGCATTTCCGGGCCAAGTTCCCAGAGCGCGTGGTCTTTGCGAAATCGCGACGGACAAAGTCACGTCCCAAAGCGGATGTAGACGATCTTCAAACCTCCGGCCCCGACGTTGGTTCCATCCGAACCGAACGTCTTCCATCAGTCCTCGGTCCAGTTCAGCCCGGAGGCGATGAATTGCGGGTTACCGAAGACGTACTGATGCTCCGGCGTCCAGGGGCGAATGGCCGGCGGGCCATTTGTCGGCTTGTAAGCGAGAACCTGGGCGACCGAGAGCCAGCCGCGGTCGAAGGCGAACGCCATTCCGGCGAGATAGATGCGCCAGATACGGTAGCGCTCGATGCCGGCGATCCCGATCGCCTCCCGAGAGCGCGCCTCGAGCCGGCGAACCCAGTGCTGCAGCGTGCGCGCATAGTGCGGCCGCAGGTCCTCGATGTCGACCGCTTCCAACCCGGCCAGCGCCACCGTCTGCAGCACCCGGGAAAGGTGCGGCAGTTCTCCCCCCTGGAAGACATGGCGGTCGATGAACTCGCCGCCGGGCGGCCCATGCGCCTTGCCGTCAGGGTCGGTGGTGACGAGGCCGTGGTTGAGCAGCACACCGCCCGGCCGAAGCAGGCGCGCTCGCCTTCGCCCGCGACACGGGGCTGGCTGCCGCCGCGCTCGAGCCGGGGCCGCCTGCGCCCGTGTTTCCGTCGGAACATGCATTGTCGTTGTGATTGCCGAAGCGCAGGTTCATGGTGCATCCTCCCGCTGCCCTGTCCCGTCCCCATAAAGAGTCGCCAGAACCACTTTCATCGCGAGCACGACCGGCACCGCCAGTATTATGCCGACGACGCCGAACAGAATCGAAGCGGCCAGGAATGAGAATATCACCAGCACCGGCCGGATGTAGGCTGCCCTGCCGAGCACGATCGGGCCGAAGAACTGGTCGATGGAAACCCTGAGGGCGACGGCGTAGATGATGTAGGCCACGATGTCCCACGTGGCTTTCGCCTCCTGTACGGCTACGAGGCCGGCTACTACGCCAGAGGCAATCGGCCCGATCAGAGGTATGGTTTCGAGCAGGCCGGTGAGCAGGGCCAGGACGAGCGCGTGTTGGAGACCGAGAATGAGCCCTAAACCTAGATAGGCGGCCACAGACGCAAACGCGACCACAAGTGCGACCCCGCCAAAGTAGCGCCGAAGGAGGGGATCGAGCTTGCCCCAGGTTTCTTCGGCAAAAGAGCGTTGGCCGGGCGGCACGAGCCATATCAGGCCGCTACCGATCCGATGGCCATCGATGAGGAAATAGCAGAGCAGCACCCAGGTCAGGATGATGCCGAAGAAGCCGGCCGCTCCCAGCGCCGCGATCCTGAGCACCTGGATGCCCTCGCCGAACCAGCCGCGCAGCTCGTTGACGATCTGGTCCGCGATGAAGCCGGCATCGACGGCGGTGCCAGCGATGTTGAACTTTCGGTCGCCTAGAAGCTGGCGTGCAAAACCTTCGATGGTGCCGTGGAGATCGCCTGCGATACCGAGCGCCTCCTGCTTGAGGGGCGGGCCGGCCAGGATGACGATGCCCGCGACCGCGCTCATCACGAGCAGAAGCACGAGCAGGGCGAACACCCAGCGAGGCAGCCGCGACCGTCTGTCCAGCCAATCGAGCACGGGCGTGAACAGATAGGCCACCACGCCCGCAATGACGAAGGGCAGCAATATGCTGCGGACCAGATAGGCGAAAATGACGATGGTCGCGACAGTGACGATGACAGTTCGCTCGGAGACACGGGAGCGGCCCCCGCCAACGGCTTCGCCCTGCTGCCCGGGGAATTTGCGTCCTCCCGTCATGGGTACACACGGCCCTTCCAGCTGACGCGATGCGTCAGTTTTCGACGCAAGCTATCGAGCGCGATGGCGGCCCCTGCCGTGTAGCCCACCGGAAAGATGAAACCATAGGCGACTGGAATTCCGAAATGGACGGCACTAGCGATGTGGAAGGCAAGTGCGGCCGCCGACCCTGCGATCGCCGGCACGGAAGCCACACATGCGCTGCCCGAGCCGTTGACGCAGCGGGCCATCTCATAGGCCGGCAGCAGCGGCGCGGCCCAGGCCAGCACGATCGATGCGGCCGCAATCATCAAGGTTCGTGCCGGCCCGCAAAGCATGTCGCTCAGATTCTTGGCGAGCCCGGGCCAGAGCGTTCGCCAGCCGGTGTACATGCGCGTGCTCAGAAGCCGTGAGCCATCCTGCAGCATCACGCGGTATCCGGATGACTTCAGCAGACGAGCGAGCTCGACGTCCTCGCGGATCGACGAAGCGACCGCCGCATGACCGCCGCCAGATGCGTAGGCGCGGCGGCGCACCAGCATGAACTGGCCGGTGGCCACGACTTCGTCGCTGTCGGCATTCTGGATGTGGGCGAGGTCTTGCAGGAACGCCAGCAGGTAATGACCGCAGGGGATGATCAGCCGTTCGGCGAAGCTGCGAAGATCGTGGCGGGGAGAAAGGGATAGGAGGTCCAGCCTGCCACGATGGGCCGCAGCGACGGCACTTGCCAGAAGCAGCGGATGTGACCGCATGTCGGCGTCGATGAAGCAAAGCCAGTCGGCATTGGGCGCTGCAGCGACTCCGGTACAGCATGCCTGCACCTTGCCCTGCCAGCCGACACGAAGCGGAGCTGCGCGGGCTAGCTCAAGACGCGGATCCCGCGCCGCCATCCTGGCGACGATTGCGGCTGTGTCATCGCTCGAATTGTCGTCGACGACGATGATCCGCAGACGGCTGGGCGGATAGCGCTGTTCGAGCAGCGAGCGGACGCATCCCCCAATGTTGGCGCTTTCGTCCCGGGCCGGCACGATAATGCATGTGGCGGGACAGCCGTCCCCCGGCGGCACCGGCTGCAGCGGCCGCAGTAGCTCGCGTTGGCGCATCGCACGCTTTATAAGCCATGCGACAACGGCAAGCCAGGCAAGGGCAAAGGCGAAGTCAGCCATCGGTCCAGCAGCTCTTTGCAAAACCAGGGCTCAGTGCTCGAACCTTCTATTGGGCAGCCAGGTTCCGTGGAGGGCGCCCCGAAGTTCAAAGTTGGACCAGCTAAGATCCCGGTCCGCCTGGACCGCGCATCGGTCGGAACTTGCCGGCCATCTGCACCGTTGCGGCCTGCTGGCGATTGCCGTATCGGCATGCTCTGACAGGTCTGCAGGGAGGAGAGCGAATGACCGCGTTGATAACCGGCGCCGGCAAGGGCATAGGCCGAGCCGTCGCGCATCGTCTTGGCAAGGACCACGGCAAGCTCGTCCTGATGGATGTGGACGCCGAGGCGCTGTCGCGGGTCGCCGCGGAATTCGCCGGCGCTGCGACCGTCAAGACCGTCGTCGGCTCGGTGGCGAGCGCCGCGGACTGTGCGCGCGCAGCCGAGGCTTCCGCGGAGCTTGGTGGCGCGGACGTGCTTTCGCACAATGCCGGTATCCAGCGCTACGGGACCGTCGAGACGACCTCCGAGGCGCTCTGGGACGAGGTGCTTTCCGTCAATCTCAAGGG
Organism: Mesorhizobium sp. BAC0120; assembly: GCF_033542235.1. Taxonomy (NCBI): domain Bacteria; kingdom Pseudomonadati; phylum Pseudomonadota; class Alphaproteobacteria; order Hyphomicrobiales; family Phyllobacteriaceae; genus Mesorhizobium; species Mesorhizobium sp. BAC0120. The sequence continues at coordinate 184,128 of NZ_JAWRCU010000011.1, forward strand.
CGCCTTCCTGATCTCGCAGGCGCTGATGCCGCAGCTGCGCGCCGCAAAAGGCGCGGTCGTGCACATGGCCTCGGTGCAGGGATTTGCCAGCCAGGCCGGCGTCGTCGCCTATTCCTCGGCCAAGCACGGCCTTGTCGGCCTCGTCCATGCCATGTCGGTGGATGCGGCGCCCTACGGCGTGCGCGTGAACGGCATAGCCCCCGGCTCGGTCGACACGCCGATGCTGCGCGATTCCGTCGCGCTTGCGGAAAAGCCGGACGAGGTTTGGGCAGCAATCAACGACATGCACCCGCTTGGGCGGCCTGCCCAGCCCGAAGAAATCGCCGAAGCCGTGGCTTTCCTTGCCTCACCTGCTGCTTCCTTCATCACCGGCGAGGTGATGCGCGTCGACGGCGGCATGATGGCCCGGCTCGGTGGCTCGCCGAAGGAGGAATAAACGCCAGCCGTTTTGGCCGGCAATAATCGAGCGGTGGGAGGTCGAGCAATGCGGAACCAGTCCGAGGTCAGGCAGCTCCTTGCCGGCAGCGACATCGTCGGCGAGAGCGTCGTTTGGGACAGTGAGCGCAAATGCCTGTTCTGGGTCGACATCATCGGCCGCGTCATCCGTCGCTATGAGCCCGCGACGAAGGCCGAACGCCGCTGGGACCTCCAGGAATTCCCGACCTCCATCGGGCTGAGGACCGACGGCGACGCCATACTGGGCCTCACCGCCAGGGTCGCCCTGTGGGATTTCGAAGGCGAGATGAAAACCTTCGCCGTCCCCGAACCGGACCTGCCGGGAAACCGGCTGAACGAAGGCCGGGTTGCGCCCGACGGTTCCTTCTGGGTCGGCACGATGCAGCAGAATTTCGCGCCTGACGGCTCGCCGACGGAGCTCACCGAAAAGAGCGGACGCTATTATCGCGTCGATCCCGACGGCGGCGTAACGAAGCTTTCAGACGATCGCTACGGCATCACCAATACGATGATCTGGCTGCCGGACGGCCGATTCGTCACGGCCGACACGACGGAAAACCGCCTCTACGCCTACGATGTGGATCTTTCCGGCAAGGCTTTGCGCAACCGGCGCCCCTTCTCCGAACCTTTCAACCGAGGGGCGCCCGATGGCTCGTGTATGGATGCCGAGGGCGGCATATGGACCTGCCGCGTCGCCGGGGGTTCTGCGCTGACGCGCACCATGCCCGACGGTCGTGTCGACCGCGTGGTCGACCTGCCCTGCAGCTGGCCGACGAGCTGCACCTTCGGCGGCGCCGAGCTGACGACGCTCTATGTGACTTCAGCGCGCTTCACCATGAGCGACGAGCATCTGGCCGCGAACCCCCAAGAGGGTGGGCTGTTCGCGCTGGAGCCGGGTGTTGCCGGTTTGCCGGAGCCGCGCTTTCGGTATGGCGGCGACGATACGCTTTGATCGTTGCCGCCTACTGCTTTCAGGTCGACGCTGCCCCTCACCCTCACCCTCTCCCCGTAAAACGGGGAGAGGGGATTCTGCGACGTTGCCGCCCCCTCTCCCCGTCGTTCACGGGGAGAGGGTAAGGGTGAGGGGCAGCGCTGACGCTTGAGACTTGCTATTACCTGCCCGCCCGCGCCCGAAACGCCAGCGCTTCCCGGCCGGCAAACACCGCGCGCTCGCCCAAATTCTCCTCGATCCTGAGAATCTCGTTCCATTTGGCCATGCGCTCGGAGCGGGTGATCGAGCCGACCTTGAACTGGCCGACATTCCAGCCGACCGCGAGATGGGCGATGGTCAGGTCCTCGGTCTCGCCCGAGCGCGCCGACACGATGGCGCCGAGGCCGAGCCGCCTGGCGGCATCGACCGCAGCCTTGGTTTCCGAAATCGTGCCGGCCTGGTTCGGCTTGATCAGCACGCAAGTGGCAAGGGCCTCGCGCGCGGCCTCCTCGACGCGTCCGGCATTCGTCACCAGAAGGTCGTCGCCGACGATCTGGACGCGGTCGCCGACCTCTGCCGTGAAGCGGCGGAAACCCTCTTTGTCATCTTCTCCGAACGGATCTTCGATGGACAGGATCGGATACCGGTTCACCCAGTCGAGCAGCATTTCGCCCATGCCGTCGCGATCGAGTTCCCGCTTCTCGAGGCCGAGCCGATAACGGCCGTCCTTGCCGAATTCCGAGGCAGCCACGTCGAGCGCTATTGCGACCTGGTCGCCCGGCGTGTAGCCGGCGCGCTCGATCGCGCGGACGAGAAAATCGAGCGCTTCCTCATTGGCGCCGAAGGCCGGCCACCAGCCGCCCTCGTCGGCGACGCCTTGTCTCAGCCCCTTTTCGGCGAGCAGTGTGCCGGCTGCGCGATAGACCTCGGCGGTCCGCTCCATCACCGTCCCGAAGTCTGGAGCGGTCGGGCAGATCACCAGGAAGTCCTGGATGTCGACGCGCCGGCCGGCATGCGCGCCGCCACCGAAAATCTGGATCTCGGGCACGGGTATGCGCACCGGCCCGCCATTTGCCGCATAGACCCAGAGCGGCTTTCCGGCCGCGGCCGCCGCAGCATGCATTGACGCCATCGAGACCGCGATCATCGCGTTGCCGCCGAGCCTCGCGTTCTGCGGCGTGCCGTCGAGATCGATGAGGGTGCGGTCGACTGCCTCCTGGTCGGCCGCATCGACGCCGTGCAAGGCAGCAGCGATCTCGCCGTTCACATTGCCGACTGCGCGCATCACATCGAAGCCGCCAAGCCGCTCGCCCCCGTCGCGCAGGTCGAGTGCTTCGCCAGAGCCGGTGGAGGCTCCGGCCGGCGCGATGGCGCGGCCCCATGCGCCGCCGGCAAGCCGGATCTCGGCCTCGACGGTCGGCCGGCCCCGGGAATCCCAAACGCGGCGGCCCCGGACGCTCGTGATGGCAGTCGTCATGTCTTCTCCAAAATCCGTGGAAGGGCCTCGGCCCATCTGCTCCTGAGGGAGGGAAGGTCGCCGGGCGCGGCCTCGATCAGCGGGATCGCGAAACCCCGCACGCCGCGTTTGATGCTTTCGTCTTCGACATATTCGACGGGCGACTTGCCATCGATCCGCGCCAGAAGCAGCGCCGGAAGCAGCGCGGAGACACGAGCCTCCAGCTCGGCTGCGGGCTCCCATCCGATCTCGCTGAAATAGGCATCCCGCAATCTGTCGAATGAGCGGAGGAACCGGCTCGCCGCCGAGGGGGTCCATAAACACTTGAGCAGCAGGTGATTGAGGCAGAAGGCGACATCGAAGGCGGGATCACCGAACCATGCGCATTCGGCATCGAGAAACACAGGCCCATTCGGACCGACGAGGATGTTTTTCGGCGAGACGTCGCCATGGACCAGCGCTCTGCGGTTCCGCAAGCTGCGCTCGACGAGGCCGAGCAGCGCGCCGGAGATCTCCTTGTGCCGCGCTGCAGTGAATTCCAGGTAGGGCTCGAGCCGGATCGCCTTGAACAACGCATCGTCGTTGAAATCCTGGGCAATGCCGGATTTTCCAGCGGTGCTCTCATGGAATTTGCGCAGGCTCGTGCCGACTTCTGCCGCAAAGCCCGGGTCGGCCCTTCCTGCCTGCAACTCGCGCTTCCAGACCGGATGCGTCGCCGGCGGCAGGTAGTCCATCGCGAAATAGCCTTCGGCCGGATCATGCGCGAGGATCGCCGGCACGGCGCCGGGCACCGCCAGTCCAGCCCGCCTGAACCAGGCCACCTCGCTGGCATTGCGGCTCACGGGAGCGCGCCAGTCTGCGGCGACGCGCAGCTTCTCGAGCGCGCGCTTGACGACGAACTGCTGCTCGCCCGCTTGCACCAGCCATATGTCGGAGGCGACGCCGCCGGTCAGCGGCGAAAGTTCCGGTTCGACGCCGGCCGGAATCAGCCCGAGCCGCTTCAAGCTGGCTATCACGGCGGCAAAGGGATCATCGGTCATACGGTCGAGGCGAGCCACGCAGAAATCAACGCGGCATCGCCGATAGCACAGACACTGACCTGTCTGGAACTTTTTGATTTGTTTGCGGCACGGTTGGAACTTTCTGCAGTTCACTCATGCAGGCGCTGCCCACTCGAAACGGCCTGCAAACACAATTCGAGCGATCGTAGTACGCCCAAAGACAGGCGAGGAGAAGCTCCTGTCCCTGGCTCTACAGCGATGCGATCGTCTTCAGCGCGCCGTCGAGCATGTCGCCTTTCTCATCCCTGAGCGCGGCTTCGCGAAGCCGCTTTAGCCACTGCGCGGCATCGTCGCGGCCCTTGAGCAGGTCCAGGCCCGACAGCACGCGATCGAACTTTGACTGCGCGCGGGCATGGGTGTCGCTATAGCCCTTGATCAGCCGCCGGCATTCGAGGATCTCGACGGCAAGGTCGTAGTCGGCCCGGACGTTGTCGAGCGCGAGCCTGTACCAGCGCTCCAGATGCTCGCTCTCCACCTGATGCCGCAGAAGCTTTCGCCGCCAGCGGCGCAGGCCGCCAACGATCCAGAGCATCGCAAAGCCGGTCATGCTGTCGGTTCGGATGTGGCGGCCGCGATTGATGCCTCGGTCCAGGAAGGCGGCGAGCTTGGGCCTTTCCTCGATGTAGCGGCCGATCCGAACCGGCATCGTGCCGCAGAATTCCTGGATGCGCGGATGGAAATATTCGGTGACCTTCAGCACGGCGTCGTCCTTGACGCCGACCTCGCGCCTCACGCGGGCAGTCCGCGCCGAGCGGGTCTTGAGATCGGCAACCCGGATCATGTCGTCGTAGCACATGGCGTTGGCCAGATGCTTCGCGGCGGCGATCGACAGTCGGTAGCCATGCGCGGCATCGTCCAACGAGACAGCCTTGTCGAGGCGATCGAGATATTCTCCGCCATAGGCGAGGTCCTGATAATCGACCACCTTCTTCAGCCCGCGCCCGGCCATGTCGCGGACCGGTTCGGGCAAGCGGTTGACCCGCGCCAGCAGCTCGCTCCAGCCAGCAAGCTGGGAGGCCGGACCGGAGACGGCGCGGCGTGCCAGCTCGGCTCGGCCCGGCATGGCTGACCCGGCGCTCGGGGCCGAACTCGCCGCAGGATTGGCTGCGCCCCGACCCTTGGAAGCAGCAGCCGTCTCCCCGGGCGCACTCCGGCGCGCCTGTTCATATGCGCCGGTGAAGGCCGCGAGGCTCGCCTTCACTCCGCGCCCGCCGGCGGAGATCGCCTGTTCGTAGCTGTCGCGCGGGAAGGGCAGCGCGCCGGAGCCGGCCAGCGCGCCTAGCAGGCTGGCCGAGATTACCGAGCCGGCATCGACGGCGATCTTCTCCATGTCGAAGGCAATGAGCCGCTTCGAGGCCGCTTCCGCCGCCGCCAGCACCGTCGGCGAGGAGGCGCGCCCATCGCCCGGCGCGATCTTCTCCGACACCGCGGCGATCCGGTGCGAGGAGGCGATCAGCGTCGTGCGGTCCGGCGTCACGAAGCCTCGCATGACGGCGCGGCCGGCTTCCATCAACTCCGCCGCAATCAATATGTCCACGTCGCCCTGCGCCGGCGAAAGCGCGAAGACCGGCCGGCGGCCCGTGTCGCGAGCCATCTCGATGTAGTAGATCGTCGCGCCTGTGCGCTGCGCCACGCCGGCAACCGAGGTGGACTGCGCGACATGGCCGTTGCGCTCGGCGACGTCCGTGATCCAGTCGGCGAGCACGCCGCCGCCCTGCCCGCCGACAGCAAGGACGGCCAGCTTGATGATGGTGTCTTGATCTGGCGCGCGCTGCGCGGTCGGAGTGAGTGAAGCGAGCTCAGGCATCGGCGAAGGTCAGCCGCCGGCTCTCCCGCCGACCCTGCAGGAACCCGATCACCGAGCGGCGGAGCCGGTCCACGAAACGGTCCCATCCTGTTGCGTTGTAAACGGTATCGGCACGAAAGAAGGACGGGCAGAGCACCGCGGCATCTGCCACTTCCCCGCAATTGCCACAGCCGACGCAGTTCTGGTCAATATGCGCCACGGGATCGTCGCGCAGCGGGTCGTCGAGGGACTTCACGGAGAGCGATGGGCAGCCGGAGAGCCGCATGCAGGCATGGTCGCCCGTGCAGACATCCTCGTCGACGCCGAACTTGGGCTTCACCACACGCTCGCCGCCCTTGATCGCCTTGTCGACAAGCGGCTTTTCGCGGCGCTGACGGTTCAGCATGCATTCGGAGGAGGCGACGATGACCTTTGGCCCGCTCTCTTCGGTGGTCAGCGCCTCTCTCAGCGTGTCCCGCATCTTGCCGACATCATAGGTGCGGTCGAGCTGGCGCACCCACTTCACGCCCATACCCTTTACCGCTTCTGTGATCGGGTGCCTGGTCGATTTCGAGCGGTTGCTCGCGCGTGAGGACAAGATGTCCTGCCCGCCGGTCGCGGCGGAGTAGTAGTTGTCGACGATGACGATCACGCCGTCATTCTTATTGAACACCGCATTACCGACCGACGAGGTCAGGCCGTTGTGCCAGAAACCGCCGTCGCCGACGAAGGAGATCGACCGCCGCTTAGCTTCTGCCGAGTTGAAGGCCGATGCCGATGCCGGGCCCAGGCCGTAGCCCATCGTCGTGGCCCCAAGCTCGAATGGCGGCATGATAGAGAAGAGATGGCAGCCGATATCGGAAGCGATGTGATGCTTGCCGAGCTCCTGCTCGACGAGCTTCGTCGCAGCAAAGATGGGCCGTTCCGGGCAGCCGACGCAGAAGCCGGGCGGCCGGCCCGGCACCACGCCGGCGAGGTCGGGAATGTCGTGGCCGTTGCCGGCCTTGTTGGGTGCCCTGATCTCGGCCGGCAGCATCTGCGGAGCCTCGGCGCGCAGGAACGCGCCGATGCCGTCGAGCATCACCTGGCCTGTATACTCGCCTGCCATCGGCAGATATTCCTTACCGACGACGCGTGTGCCGCGCCCCGCCTTGTGCAGCATCGCCGCGAAGGACTGCTCGATATAGTTCGGCTGCCCCTCCTCGACGACCAGCACCGAATCCTTGCCTTCGCAGAACGACAGGAACTCGTCGTCCACCAGCGGATAGGCGGCGTTCAGCACATAGAGCGGCACGTCCGTCTCGCCGTAATTGTCGGCGAGCCCCATGCGCTGCAGGGCGCGCACGACCGAATTGTATATGCCGCCCTGCATGACGATGCCGATCTTGCCGTCTTCGGGTCCGAAGAACTCGTTGATCTTCCTCGAGCGGATGAACTCGACCGCCGCCGGCCAGCGCTTCTCGACCTTCTCCTTCTCGTGCAGGAAGGAGGCCGGCGGCAGCACGATGCGGCCGGTGTCGCGGCGCGGCGCCGACAGCGCGTCGGCGACCGTCATCGCCGGGCGCTTGTTGGCCTTGGTCGTGAAGCTGCCATGCACGTGGCAGCAGCGAATGCGCACCAGGAGCATGACCGGGGTGTTCGAGGCTTCCGACAGCTCGAAGCCGTCCTCGACCGCCTTCACGATGGACGGCAGGTTGGGCCGCGGATCGAGCAGCCAGACCTGACTCTTCATGGCAAAGGCGTGGCTGCGCTCCTGCATGATCGAGGAGCCCTCGCCATAGTCCTCGCCGACAATGATCAGCGCGCCGCCGGTCACGCCGCCCGAGGCGAGATTGGCCAGCGCATCGGAGGCGACATTGGTGCCGACCGTCGACTTGAAAGTCGCCGCGCCGCGGATCGGGTAGTGCACCGAGGCCGCCAGCATGGCGGTCGCGGTGGCTTCCGAGGCACTCGCCTCGAAATGCACCCCGAGCTCGCCCAGAATATCCTGGGCGTCGGCGAGCACGTCCATCAGATGGCTGATCGGCGCGCCCTGGTACCCGCCGACATAGCCGACACCGCATTCGAGCAGCGCCTTGGTGATGGCGAGGATCCCCTCGCCGGTGAATGTCTCGCCCGCGCCGAGGCGCAGCTTCTCGACTTCCTTGACGAATGAGCGTTCAGCCATGGGACGCCTCCTCTTTTCCTTCTCCCCGTTTACGGGGAGAAGGTGGCCCGAAGGGCCGGATGAGGGGCGGCGCCAGCCTTGATAGATATGCGCTGCCCCTCATCTGCCTGCCGGCATCTTCTCCCCGTAAACGGGGAGAAGGACGACTGCCGCGTCGGTTTCGCCAACCGGACACGTTTGTCGAAGCAAAAATCTGCGCCATCTCAGCCATCGCCTAGATGTCGTGCCTGCGGATGTTCGTCAGCATCTTCTGGAGCGTGGCGATCAGCGCCGTATATTCGCGATCGCCGATGCCGTTGAACATCGTCTCGAATTCTTCGTGCATGAACGGCCAGGCGCGGCCGAACTCGGCGCGCCCCTCGTCGGTCAGGAATACGTGCCTTACACGGCTGTCGGTGACGCCCTGCTCGCGTCGCACGAGGCCCTGCCCCTCCAGCACGTCCAGCGTGCGCGACAGCGTCGACTGCTCGATCACGGTATAGACCGACAGATCGTTCACCGTCACCCCATCGAGGACCGACAGCACGGCGAGAGTCCGAACCTGCGATATGGTAAGCCCATGCTTACGCAACACCTCGCGCAAGCTGGCGTTGTAGCGGCCCATGATGCGGTTCATCAGATAGGGCGCAAACTGCTGCAACCCGATCTGACCGAGCGTCGAGATCCGCTGCCGTTTTTCTATCTTCTGCTCCATCTAGAGCCTCTGCGCCAGAAGGAAGCCGGAGCCGCCGCCGAGGCCCGCGCCCGGATGGGTCGATGCCCCGATGTGGTAAAGGCCTTTGACCTCGGTCTCGTGATTGACGCTTCCCTTGAAGGGTCGCCACAGGAACGCCTGATCGATGGTCGACGAGCCGCCGTAAGGGTCTCCGCCCACCAGGTTGATGTTCATCGCCTCGAGGTCGGCCGGCGAATAGGCGCGCCGGGCAATCACGCTTTCCCTGAAGCCGTCGATGTGGCTGGTCAGAATCGCTTCCGCCCGGTCGGCATAAGCCTCGCGCAGCGCTTCGGTCCATTTGCCGTCGGACGGTACCTCGAGCGCGCCTGCCGCATCGCCCCTGACGTGACGCGGCGCCTCGGGAAGCTGCAGCCACAGGATCGCCTTGCCTTCCGGGCAGCGCGACGGGTCGAGCGCATGCGGCTGCCCGACGCAGATCGTCGGCACTTCGGGCAGCATGCCGCGTGTCGCCTCGTTGCAGGCTTTGGACACGCCATCGAGCCCTGGGGTGAGATGCAGCAGTGCCACTTTGCCGAGCCCTTCGCCGCGCCAGGCAGGGGGGCGGTCCAAGGCGTAGTGGATCTGGAAATTCCCCTTGCCGTAGCGATATCGCTGGACAGATTCCGTATGCGTCGTCGATGGCTGATCCCCGAGCAGGCGTTCGTAGAGCTGTGTCGGGGTGACCGAGCAGATCACGCTCTTCGCGGCTGATATCTCCTCGCCCGAGGCAAGCCGCACGCCGACGGCGCGGCCATTCTTGCGGGCGACATAAGCCACGTCGGCGCCGGTGCGGATTTCGCCGCCACGCTCCTTGATCAGCGCCTCGAACGCGGCGGTGAGCTTCTCAGCGCCGCCCTTGACGATGGGTGCGCCCGCCACCTCCAGCGCGAAGGCGATGACTTTGGCAATCTGGCCCGAGAATGCATCTTCGGGACCAAGCCCCGCATGCAGGACCCATGGCGCCCAGAGCGCGCGCATGGTCTCGGACTGATAGCAGGTTTCGAGCCAGCCCCGCGCCGGGACCAGCGCCTCGCCGAGAAAGCCGGCAAGACCGCGGGGCCCGCGTCGCCAAGCCTCCCCGGCGAGCAGTTTCAGCGTCGGCCACGACCATAGGCCGCCGCCGAGCAGCCCGAAGAGCAGGCCGGCATTCTTGCCGATCTCGCCGACATCGCGGCCGTACTGGTCGCCGTTGCCCGCCGCCGCGGCGTTGAAAGCGGCGATGTTCGCTGGCTGGTTCATGCGCTGGATCAGATAGCTGCCGTCTGGCCTCAGCACACCCGTCGGCGCATCCGTGTTGCAGAACTCCAGCCCGTGCCGCGCGAGGTCCTTGCCGAGCGCCGCGTAGGCCGGCCCGGTCGTGAACAGCACGAAGGTCGTGGCCATCACGTCATGGACGAAGCCGGGCGCCGTGATCCCTTCGGTACGGATGCAGCCGCCGATCCGGTCGTTGCGCTCGAGCACCAGCACCTTCGCGCCCTTGCCGGCCAGCATCGCCGCGCAGACCAGCGCGTTGATGCCGCTGCCGACGATGATGTGGTCGGCGGTGGTCACGGGCGGCTCCGCGACAGGAAGGAGCAGAATCTTGCCCGGAGGTTGGGTGCTCTACGTTGCCCCCCTCTGTCCTGCCGGACATCTCCCCCGCAAGGGGGGAGATTGGACGGCCGCTTTGATTTCGCCAATCGCCAGCGTTGCAGATTGGCGAAACCGTCTATGACAGCCAATCTCCCCCCTTGCGGGGGAGATGTCCGGCAGGACAGAGGGGGGCGCGACAGGGCGATAACATTGCCGGCCCTGCCTTTCAGCGCCTGTGTCAGCGCCGTGCTCCACATGATCTTCTCCCGAAGACCGCTACCTCGCCCTACTGCCTCGGCACCAGCGCCAGGGCGCGGATCGGGCTGCCCGTGCCGTGCTCGATCTTGAGCGGCGCGACGATCAGGATTGCGCCCTTGGGCGGCAGGCGGTCGAGATTGCAGAGGCTGGCCAGGCCATATTTGTTGGCCTTGTGCATCAGATTGTGCGCCGGGAAGGGCGGGTTCATGCCGCCGGCCAGTCCCGCGTCGGTGCCGATCGTCTCCGAGCCCCAGCCCCTGATGTCCTTGCTGATCAGATACTCGATCGCCTCGGCTGTCGGGCCGGGCGTGTGGGGGCCGGTCTCGTTGGCGTTCAGGAACTCCTTCTCCGAGTGGTTGCGCTTGTACCAGTCGGTGCGCATCACCACCCATTCGCCGGCATTGATGGCGCCGTGCTTGGCTTCCCAGGCCTTGATATGATCCACGGTGAGCAGGAAGTCGTGATTGTCGGCCGCTTCCTTCGAGCAGTCGATCACGTTCACCGGGCCGACGAAATTCTTGACCGGGATCTTGTCGGTCGAACCATCGGCGTAGTCCTTGCCGGTGATCCAATGGATCGGCGCATCGAAATGCGTGCCGGAATGCTCGCCGAGCTTCAGCCAGTTCCACGCCCAGAACGGGCCGTTCTTGTCGTAGTTGGAAATGCCATGGATCTCGACCTTCGGCGTGTCGACGGCGATCTCGGGCGGCAGCTTGATGAGCGGCGTGTCGGGGCCGAGCAGGGCCGTGAGGTCGACGACTTCGATGCCGCCGGAGAGGAGCTGGCCGGCGAGCTCGCCAAGAAGTTTCTGGGTGTCCATGATCTCTGTTCCCTCTTTATCGAATTCAGATGGGCTCTCCACGGCCCTTTAATCTCCTACTAGACGAAAACCTATGCATCTGCAATTATCTCTTTAAGCATAAAGGATCGGGTGGGGGCCTTTGAGCGAGTTCGACGCCATACTTGTGGGAGCAGGCCACAACAACCTGGCTTGTGCCGCGCATCTCGCGTCGAAGGGTTGGAAAACGGCGATTTTCGAGAGAAACCCGACGGTCGGCGGCGCAGTCCGCACTGGTGAATACACGCTCCCTGGCTTCCGCCATGACTTCGGAGCCATGAATCTCAGCCTCTTCGCCGGCTCCGCCTTCCACCGGAAATATGCAAATGAATTGAAGTTGCATGGGCTGGAACTGGTCCCGGCCGTCGATTGCTTCGCCAGCGCCTTTCCCGACGGCCGCTGGTTTGGCGTCAGCACCGATCTGGAAATGACGGTCGCGCGCATGGCCGGTTTTTCGAAGGCCGACGCCGAGACCTGGCGCCGTTTTGTGGCGGCATTCCCGGCCGAGGCCGCGCACCTCTTCGCCCTGCTCGGCTTGCCCATGACGGGCCGCGCTCTTGCGGGCTTCGCCTGGAACGCATGGCGCAAGAAGGGCGCCACCGGTCTGCTCGACATGGCTCGGCTGCTGCTCGCCTCGCCACGCGAATGGCTGGATGCCAATTTCGAGTCCGCGCATGTCAAGGCGACCCTCGCCACCTGGGGCATGCATCTCGACTTCGCGCCGGACATCGCCGGCGGCGCGCTATTCCCATATCTTGAATCCATGGTCGATCAGAGCTTCGGCCTGGTTATCGGCAAGGGTGGTGCCGACACGATGATCCGCGCGCTGGAGAAGATGATGGCAGCGGCCGGAGGCGAGATTTTCACGCGCGCGGAAGTGGCCGAGATCACCACGGCCGGAGGGAAGGCGACCGGCGTGCGCCTTGCCTCAGGTGAGACGCACACGGCAACCAGGGCCGTGATCGCCGGCGTTGCGCCGAGCGCGCTTCCCGGCAAGCTGCTGCCGAAGGGTTCGGGCGATCCGGCCTTCGATACGGCGATGAAGAAATTCCGCCATGCGCCGGGCACGATGATGATCCACCTCGCGCTCGACGATCTGCCCGACTGGCGCGCCGGCCGCGAGCTCCGGCAATTCGCCTATGTGCACCTCGCGCCTTCGCTCGACGCCATGGCGCAAGTTTACCAGCAGGCTATTGCGGGCCTACTGCCCGCCGAGCCTGTGCTGGTCGTCGGCCAGCCGACGGCGATCGATCCCTCGCGCGCGCCGGCCGGAAAGCACGTGCTCTGGGTGCAGGTCCGCGTGCTGCCCGCCGAGATCAAGGCTGACGCGGCAGGCGAGATCGCGCCTGAGCATTGGGATCAGGTGAAGGAGCGCTATGCCGATCGCGCGCTCCGCATCCTTGAGGGCTACGCTCCCGGCCTGAACTCGAAAATTCTTGGCCGTGCGGTGTTCTCGCCGATCGACCTCGAACGCGACAATCCGAACCTGGTCGGCGGCGACCAGATCTGCGGCAGCCACCACATGACGCAGCACTTTCTATTTCGTCCGGCACGCGGCTTTGCCCGCGGCAACACCCCGGTCGAGAAGCTGCACCTTTGCGGGGCAGCCGTCTGGCCGGGTGCGGGGGTCGGGGCAGGATCGGGCTTCATGCTCGCTCAGCAACTTGGCGGGAGGTAAGCGGCGTGCGGGAGGTGCCGTGAAGAGTTTACTTTTTTCGGCCAGTGCGCACTCGCCTTGAGCATCAGCCATCGACCGAAATAAGTCCGAAATAAGTAATAAAACTGTCCGGAGCGCCAGATCGGAAAGGACCGGCATCTGCGCTTGCTGACCGTCTAATCAATAAACGATAGGGGAACTAAGATGAAGCTCAACAGACGTGAACTACTCGGCTACAGCGCCTCGGCTCTCGGCTTGGCGGCGCTCGGCATGCCGCGGCGTGCGGCCGCTCAGGCTGGCGAACTGACGATTGCCTATAACGTCAACCTGCCGTCCTGGGACCCGACGGTCGGGCCGTCGGCGGTAAACCCGACCATCCAAGGGCTCTATCAGTCGGTCTTCGACATGTATATCGCCCAGAAGCCCGACCTCTCCTTTGCGCCCGGCCTCATCACCGAATGGGGCTGGAACGACGACCGCACCAAGGTCCTGATGACGGTGCGCGAAGGCGTGACCTGGCATGACGGCTCGCCCTTCACACCGGAAGACGTGGTGTGGTCGCTGGAGCGTGCCGGAAAGGAGGCGACGGGCAACCCTATCCAGTTCGTCTGGAAGAATGTCGGCAACTTCAAAATCGACGGCAACAAGATCACCGGCGACGTCATCCAGTTCGATCCGGTCCTGTTCAAATGGATGTCCTTCCTCACCGGCTACGTCATGCCGAAGGCCTATTACGAGAAGGTCGGGCCGGAAGGCTTCGAGAAGGCGCCGATCGGCACCGGGCCGTATATGGTGGAGAAGTTCGAGCAGAACGCCTTCATCCGGCTCAAGGCCAACCCGACCTACTGGGGCGGCAAGCCTGCCTTCGACAATGTCACGATCAAGTTCGTCACCGATGCGGCAAGCCGCGTGGCCGAGCTCGAATCCGGCTCGTCGCAAGTGACGCTGGAGATTCCTTACGAGGAATATGATCGGCTGATCGCCAAGGACGGGCTCGCCGGCTCGTGCGAGACGATTTCCGACATCGGCATGATCTTCTTCAGCCCCAGGGATGCGATCACCGACGCCAACGTGCGCAAGGCGGCGGTGATGTCGGTCGACAAAAAGCTGCTCGTCGACCGGCTGCTGCGCGGCTACGGCCTGCCGATCGACACGCTCGAGACCCCGGAATACGCGGCCTTCGATCCTTCCATCAAGGTCGAATACAATCCCGAGAAGGCGAAGGAATTGCTCAAGGCCTCCGGCTACTCGACCGACAATCCGGCGAAATTCACGATCCAGACGACCAAGGGCTTCAAGCCCAAGGACTACGAGATGATCCAGGCGATCGTCGGCATGTGGCGCAAGGTCGGCATCGAGGCCAATATCGAGGTCTATGAGATTGCCAAGCACTACGAACTGCGCGCCGCCAAGAAGCTGGCGCCGGCGGCCTTCTATAACTGGGGCAATGCGATCGGCGACCCGACCACCTCGACCGGTTTCGCCATGTTCAGCCCGAGCCCGCACTCAGGATGGTCCAGCAAGGACGTGGACGATGCGATCATGCCGCTCTGGGGCGAGAAGGACGAGGCAAAGCGCATCGCCGGCTGGAAGGCCGTCAGCAAGCTGATCGCCGACAACGCCTATGTGCTGCCGCTGCTGCAATATGCGCAGCCGATCGTGCATGCGAAGGGCGTGAAGGTGGTGCCGCACAAATCCGGCGCGTTGCTGCCGGCGCTGATGACCCCGGCGGCGTAGAGCCTTCCGTTTTTAGGCTGGCGCCGCCCCTCACCCTCACCCTCTCGCCGTAAGGACGGGGAGAGGGGGGCTGAGACGTTGCCGCCCCCCTCTCCCCGTCCTTACGGGGAGAGGGTAAGGGTGAGGGGCGGCGCCGTAGTTTGAAGAACTTGCGCTGCCTGGCTGTCAGCATGATCCTGCAACGCTTCCTCGCCCGCCTGTTCACCATGCTGGTCACCCTGTTCGGTGTGGCTGTCGTGGTTTTCGTGGTGATCCGCATCGCACCCGGCGACCCGATCGCCATGATGCTGCCGCCCGGCGCAAGCCAGGCCGACATCGACCGTCTGCGCGCGCTCTATGGCCTCGACAAGTCGCTCATCGAGCAGTTCTTCATCTGGCTATCCGGCGTGCTTCACGGCGATTTCGGCACCTCCATCTCGCTCAGGCAGAACGTTCTCGGCCTGGTGATGAGCAGGCTGCCGGCGACGCTCGAGCTCTCGATCCTCGCCCTCATCATCGCGCTTGCGGTCGGATTGCCGCTCGCCGTCATCGGCACGCGCGAGCGCGGCACGGCGGTCGAGGCTGGCATCGACGTCGCCAACGGCGCAGCCCTCTCCATCCCCGATTTCCTGTGGGGGCTGGTGCTCATCCTACTGTTCGGCGTGCTGTGGCCGGTCTTCGAGATTTCGGGCCGCGTCTCGCCGCGGCTGGAGCTGCCCTTCGTCACGCAGTTCTACCTGTTCGAGAGCATCGTCAGGCTGCGCTTCGACCTGACGCGCGACCTCATCGGCCACATGTTCATGCCGGCGCTCGCCCTCGCCTTGCCGCTCGCCGCCATCATCTCGCAATTGCTGAAGCAGTCGCTGAAGGAGCTGATGGGGCTCGACTATGTCGTTCTCGCCCGCGTCAAAGGCTTCTCGGAGACGCAGGTCATCCTCCGCGAGGCGCTGAAGAACGCGGCGCTGCCGACGCTCACGCTTGTCGGGGTGCAATTCACCTTCCTGATCGGCGGCACCGTCATCGTCGAGCGTCTGTTCTCCTACGAAGGCCTCGGCAACATGGCGATCGATGCCGTCGTCAACCGCGACTTGCCGCTGATCCAGGGCATCGTGCTCGTCTTTGCGCTCATCTTCGTGCTGATCAACCTCGTCGTCGACATGATGTATGCGCTCCTCAATCCGAGGCTGCGCCATGGCTGAAGCGCGCTTCGTCGCCCGTAAGGCTAATGCACGCATCTGGCTCGCGGGCGGCTGGCTGCTCCTTGCCCTCCTCGCAGCGATCTTCGCTCCGCTGGTGGCGCCGCAGGACCCGCTCGCACAGGACCTGATGCTCGAGCGCCTACCGCCTTTCTGGCTGCAGGGCGCGGAACCCGGCTATTGGCTGGGCACAGACAGCCTCGGCCGCGACCTCCTCTCGCGCCTTGTCTATGGCGGACGCATCGCCTTCATCGTCGCCTTCGCGGCCGCGACCGCCGCCTGCCTGGTCGGCTCCGTGCTGGGCCTGATCGCAGGCTACTTCGGCGGCTGGGCCGACCGCATCGTGTCGCGCATCGTCGATATCTGGATGGCATTTCCGCCGGTCCTCTTCGCCATTCTCCTGGTCGCCGTGCTTGGCACGGGGCTCGGCTCGGTGATCGTGGCGATCGCCGTGATCGACTGGACACGGTTCTGCCGAGTGGTGCGGGCCGAAGCCATGAGCCAGTCCCGCATGGATTATGTCGAGAATGCCCGCATCGCCGGCTTCGGCCGGCTCGACATCATGCTGCGCGAGGTATTGCCCAACGTGCTGCCCTCCATCATCGCGCTATTGTCGCTGGAGATGGGCATCGCCGTCATCGTCGAGGCGATCCTGTCTTTCGTGAACCTCTCCATCTCGACGGACGACCCGACCTGGGGCGGCATCATCGCCGAAGGCCGCCTTTCCATCCATCAGGCCTGGTGGGTACTGGTCTTCCCGCTGATCACGCTGTTCCTCACCGTGCTCTCGTTCAGCCAGTTCGGCGAAGGGCTGAAGGCGCGTTTCGACCCGGTGCTGAGATGAGTGGGCCTACCCTCACGCTTCGCATGCCCCCTCCACCGCCTTGCGCCTTCGCCATCGAGGGTTCGGCGGACACGTCGGCGGTCCGCCTCCTCCGTTTAGGGCAGAGGAGTTCGATGTGGCGCGGCGCCGGTGCCCCCCTCCCCCTTGTGGGGAGGGATTCAGGGTGGGGGTTCCCACGCGATTACCCTGCAAGGTTAGCTCAAGCAGACGGCGCCTCCGGCTTGGTTCGGCGCGCGTCGCACCCCCACCCTGTATCCCTCCCCACAAGGGGGAGGGGGTCGTCAGCGTTGCGCCTGGCATATGTGATCGCCCGGCGTAAATGGGCTGTCGCGGCGACCGGGGTGGCGACATGACTGCCCCCTGCCTCGAAATCTCGAACCTCAGCGCGGTGCTCGCCAACGGCACCCGCGTGCTGCGCTCGGTGTCGCTCACCGTCGAGCCGGGCGAGGTGCGCGCGCTGGTCGGCGAAAGCGGCGCGGGAAAGAGCATGATCGGCAAGGCGGTGCTTGGCGTGCTACCGACGAGCTTGCGCATTGCCGAAGGCCATATCCGCCTCGAAGGTACAGACCTCGAAAGCCTGCCGCCAAGAAAGCGCCGCGAGCTGATCGGGGCGCGCACGGCTTTGATCCCGCAGGACCCCTTGACCGCGCTCAATCCGTCGCGCCGCATCGGCCCGCAGATGACGGACAGGCTGGTCAGGATCCTCGGCTGGGACGCCGGGAAGGCCGACGCACGGATCAGCCAGCTCCTCGACGAGGTGCGTATCCGTGAACCCGAGCGCGTCATCCGCTGCTACCCGCATGAGCTCTCCGGCGGCATGCGCCAGCGCGTCCTGATCGCGGCCGCTTTCGCTGCCGAGCCGCGGCTGATCGTGGCCGATGAGCCGACGACCGCGCTGGACGTCACCGTGCAGAAGCAGATTCTGAGGCTGATTGCCGAGCTCCAGCGCGAGCACGGCACCGCGCTCCTGTTCGTCACGCACGACCTCGGCGTTGTCGCCAAGATCAGCCAGAAAGTCTCCGTCCTCTATGCTGGGAAGATCGTCGAGGAGGCGGATGTCGCCGCCCTCTTCGCCGCGCCCAGCCATCCCTACACCCGCGCCCTGATGGCGGCGATGCCCCGCTATACCGACCCGCTCGCCTCGCTGAAGCCGGTGGATGAAGCGGTGCTGGCCGGGCTCGCGACAGAGATCGCCGAGGCCGATCGCGACTGGAGCGTGACGCGTGGCTGATCCTCTGTTCAAGGTCCGGGGCCTCAAACTTGCGCTGCCCGATATGACGAGAAAGCCGCTCTTCGGCTCCGCGCCGCAGGTGGAAATCCTGAAAGGCCTGGACTTCGACCTGCCGGGCAATTCGGTCACCGGCATCGTCGGCGAATCCGGTTCGGGCAAATCGACGCTCGGCCGCGCGCTGGTGCGCCTCCTCGAGCCCAGCGAAGGCAGTATCGACTTCGACGGCCGCGACATCACTCATCTCTCCGAGCCGGCCCTCAAGCCGCTGCGGCGTGACCTGCAGATGATCTTCCAGGATCCGATGTCGTCGCTGAACCCGCGCCGCACCATCGCCTCAATCATCGCCGCGCCGCTTCAGAAGAACGGCCTGGGCGACAATCTTCGTGGTCGCGTGGCCGAAGCATTGAGGCGTGTGGGCCTGCCGGAAAGCTTCGGTCAGCGTTACCGCCACGAGCTTTCCGGCGGCCAGCGCCAGCGCGTCGGCATCGCGCGAGCGCTCGCCCTTTCACCCAAATTCGTGCTCGCTGACGAGATCGTCTCCGGTCTCGACGTCTCGACCCAGGCGCAGATTCTGGCGCTGCTCGAAAAGCTGGCCGACGAGATGGGATTGACGGTCGCCTTCATCAGCCATGACCTCTCCGTAATCCGCCGCCTCTGCCGGCAGGTCATCGTGATGCGCAGCGGCGAGATCGTCGAAGCCGGCCCGACGGAAGCGCTCTTCGAAGCGCCGCAGCATCCCTATACGCGCGAGTTGATCGCAGCGATCCCGCTTCCGGAGATCGATCCGGATTGGCTGGGAAGCGGGGTCGAAAGCAAGGCGGGCGCATGAAGCTGGCACCGGGGACACGGGCCACAGGCAAGACAATCGCCTTTGAGGTCGACCCCCACTCCGGTTCGCTTCGCGAACCACCTCTCCCCCGGTCGACGGAGGAGAGGAAGCGCTGGCCGCAATGCCAGGCGCCCTTCCTCTCCCCTTTTGAGGGGGAGAGGTGCCGAGCGAAGCTCGGCGGAGAGGGGGTTGGCCGCGACAGATGCGATTGCCCCGGCACCTCATGAATCCGGAGAAGCGGGCCTTCGGTGAACTTCCATAACGGCGTCCCGCAACAGAGGGTGACTGAGATGAAGCATGTTATCCGAAGCGCAGTATTGATTGCCGGCTTTGCAGCCGGAGCCGGCACCGCCTTTGCCGACACCATCCCCGGCATGCGAGGCCATGACCACACCGGCGTTACCGTTCCCGACATGAAGCAGGCGGTCGACTTCTTCACCAATGTCATCGGCTGCAAGAAGGCGATGTCCTTCGGCCCGTTCGCGGATGACAAGGGCACCTTCATGAAGGATCTGCTCGGCGTCGACCCGAAAGCCGTGGTCGAGGAGATCACGATGGTTCGCTGCGGCTTCGGATCGAATATCGAGCTCTTCAAATACACGGCGCCCGACCAGAAGGACGCGACGCCGAAGAACAGCGACATCGGCGGCTACCACATCGCCTTTTATGTGGACGACGTGGCGGCGGCGAAGGCCTATCTGGAGGGCAAGGGCGTCGCCACGCGCATGGGGCCGTTGCCGGTCAACGAAGGCCCGGCCGCTGGCCAGACCATCCTCTATTTCCAGGCACCATGGGGCCTGCAGCTCGAGGCGATCAGCTATCCCCACGGCATGGCTTACGAAAAGGACGCCGAGACGGTGCTTTGGAGCCCGAAGGATCCGGGGAAGTAGCTCCCTTCTCCCCGTTTACGGGGAGAAGGTGCCGGCAGGCGGATGAGGGGCGGCGCCCACGGCCGAATTGGTAGGCACGCGTCCTTGCGACTTCCTCTCCAGGCCTGGCGCCGCCCCTCACCCTTACCCTCTTCCCGTGAACGGGGAGAGGGAGGCGCCAGCGTTTTTGCGAAAACTTTAAGCTTGAAATATCACCCCTCACGCGCGATAAGAATCAGAACAGAAGAGGAGATCGCACGATGAAGGTTGCGGTTCTCGGCGGCGGTCCCGCCGGCCTCTATTTTGCCATTTCGATGAAGCTCCGCGACTCCTCGCATGAGGTGACGGTGATCGAGCGCAATCGCCCGGACGACACCTTCGGCTGGGGCGTCGTGCTTTCGGCAGAGACGCTGGAGAATCTGACGAAAAACGATCCGGTGAGCGCCGTCTGGATCAGGCGCTATTTCGCCTATTGGGACGACATCGCCGTCTACCACAAGGGCGTCCGCACGGTTTCGACAGGCCATGGCTTCTGCGGCATCGGCCGCAAGCGGCTCCTGATGCTCCTACAGCGCAGGGCGCGGGAACTCGGCATCAAGCTCGTCTTCGAGACGGAGATCCCGGACCCCAAGCCTTACATGGAGACGCATGATCTGGTGGTCGCGGCCGACGGCCTCAACTCGCGCTCGCGCGCCACCTTCGCCGAAGTGTTCAAGCCCGACATCGACGTGCGCAAATGCAAGTTCGTTTGGCTCGGCACCCAGCAGAAGTTCGACGACGCCTTCACCTTCATCTTCGAGGAGACCGAGCACGGTTGGGTGTGGGCGCATGCCTACCAGTTCGACAAGGACACCGCGACCTTCATCGTCGAATGCAGCCAGGAAACCTGGGAGAAATTCGGCTTCGGCGAGATGACCAAGGAAGAGTCGATCGCGACCTGCGAACGGATCTTCGAGAAATATCTCGGCGGACATCATCTGATGTCCAATGCCGGTCATATCCGTGGCTCGGCCTGGATCAATTTCCCTCGCGTGCTCTGCGAGCGCTGGTCGCACAAGAATCTGGCGCTGATGGGCGACGCCGCGGCGAGCGCGCATTTCTCGATCGGCTCCGGCACCAAGCTCGCGCTCGAAAGCGCCGTGGCGCTCGCCGACTATGTTCATTCCGAGCCGAGTCTCGAAGCGGCCTTCGAGAAATATGAAAGCGCGCGTCGCACGGAGGTTCTGAAGCTGCAGTCGGCGGCTCGCAACTCGCTCGAATGGTTCGAGGAGGTGGAGCGCTATCTCCATCTCGACCCCGTCCAGTTCAACTATTCTCTGCTGACGCGCTCGCAGCGCATCAGCCATGAGAATCTGAGGCTCCGCGATCCCGAATGGCTGGGCGACGCCGAAGCCTGGTTCCATCGCCAGGCCGGCAACACCGGCAATGTGCGGCGCGCGCCGATGTTCGCGCCGTTCAAGCTGCGCGAGCTGAAGCTCAGGAATCGCGTCGTGGTATCGCCCATGGCGCAGTACAAGGCCGTCGAAGGCTGCCCGACCGACTGGCATTTCGCGCATTATGCCGAGCGCGCCAAAGGCGGCGCCGGCCTGATCTATATCGAGATGACCTGCGTCAGTCCTGAAGGCCGCATCACGCCGGGCTGCCCCGGCTTCTATGCGCCCGAGCACGAGCTGGCCTGGAAGCGGCTGGTCGATTTCGTGCATCATGAAACCGAAACCAGGATCTGCGCCCAGATCGGCCATTCCGGGCCCAAGGGCTCGACCCAGCTCGGCTGGGAGGAATCGGACGCGCCGCTCGCCGAGGGCAACTGGCCGGTGATGGCGGCTTCCGACGTGCCGTGGTCGCCGCGCAACCAGGTGCCGAAGCCGATGACTCGCGCCGACATGGACATGGTGCGCGACCAGTTCGTGGCATCGGCCGAGATGGCGGAGCGCTGCGGTTTCGACATGCTGGAGCTCCACGCCGCGCATGGCTACCTGCTCTCATCCTTCATCACCCCGCTCACCAATCGGCGCACCGACGAATATGGCGGTTCGCTCGAGAACCGCATGCGCTATCCGCTGGAGGTCTTTCAGGCTGTGCGCGCGGTGTGGCCGGACGAGAAGCCGATCTCGATGCGCATCTCGGCCAATGACTGGGTGGGCAGCGAGGGCGTGACGCCGGCCGAGGCGGTCGAGATTGCCCGGCTTCTGCAGGCCGCCGGCGTCGACATTTGCGACGTATCGGCCGGCCAGACCACGATCCTCGCCCGCCCGGTCTATGGCCGCATGTTTCAGACGCCTTTCTCCGACCGGATCCGCAACGAGACCGGCATGGCAACGATCGCGGTCGGCAATATCTACGAGCCGGACCACGTCAACTCGATCCTGATGGCCGGCCGCGCCGACCTCGTCTGCCTCGCGCGGCCGCATCTCACCGATCCGTATTGGACGCTGCACGCAGCCGTTGCGTTGGGCGATCGCGAGGTGAGATGGCCGGACCCGTACCTCCGCGGCCGCGATCAGATCTATCGGCTGGCCGAGCGCAGCGCGACGATGGGGCTGAAGGTATGAGCGCGACGCCGGCATTTCCTTCTCCCCGTTCACGGGGAGAAGGTGGCCCGAAGGGTCGGATGAGGGGCAGCGCCAGCCCTGAAAGGTATGTGCTGCCCCTCATCTGCCTGCCGGCATCTTCTCCCCGTGAACGGGGAGAAGACAGCCTGCACCGGCGCCGCGCCTCTCGATCCTTTGCAGGTGGCCGCTCATGATCCCCTTCCGCCACGCCCTCGTGACAGGCGGCGGATCGGGCGTCGGCAAGGAGATCGCGCTGGCGCTTGCCGGCGCAGGCCTCGACGTCACGATCTGCGGACGCCGCGAAGCGCAGCTTGCTGAAGTGGCCCGCGAGGACGGGCGCGTCTTCCCGGTCGTCGCCGACGTGACCGATGAAGCCTCCATGGCCGCGCTCTATGAGAACGCCGAAGCCGCACGGGGGCCGTTCGACATCGTCGTGGCGAATGCCGGCATGGCGTCCAGCGCCCCGGCCTTCAAGGTCTCGCTCGCCGACTGGCAGCGCACGCTCGACGTCAACCTCACCGGCGCATTCCTCACGGTGAAGCCTGCGCTGGCCGGCATGGCCAAGCGCAGGAAGGGCAGGCTCGTCTTCGTCGCTTCGACCGCCAGTCTGAAGGGCTACCCCTACACCGCGCCCTATGTGGCGGCCAAGCATGGCGTGCTTGGGCTGATGCGGGCGCTGGCTGTCGAGATGGTGAAGACCGGCATCACCGTGAATGCGGTCTGCCCGGGATTCGTCGAGACCGACATGCTGGAGGAATCGGTCCGGCGCGTCGTCGAGAAGACCGGCCGCAGCCATGCCGACATCCGGGCAGAGTTTCGGAAGGACAACCCGCAAGGCCGTTTCATTCAGCCGCAGGAGGTTGCGGCCACGGTGCTGTGGCTGGTGAGCGAGGAAGCGCAGTCGATAACCGGTCAGGCGATTTCGATCTCCGGGGGTGAGACATGGTGAGCGCACCGCTTCCCGCGCCCGGCAAATCCGGCGACAGCAAGGAGAGGCTGCGGCTCTGGATCAGGCTGCTGCGCGCCTCGCGTACCATCGAAGCGGAGCTGCGCGAGCGGCTGCGCAAGGAATTCGACACCACCCTGCCGCGCTTTGACGTGATGGCGGCGCTCTACCGGCAGCCGGAAGGCATGCTGATGAGCGATCTGTCGCGCTTCCTGCTCGTCTCCAACGGCAATGTGACCGGCATCGTCGACAGGCTGGTCTCGGAAGGATTGGTGATGCGCGCAAGGCGCAACGGCGATCGACGCACGTCGATGGTGCGGCTGACGGAGGCGGGGATCGACGCTTTCCGCAACATCGCCACGGCGCATGAAATCTGGGTCAACGAGCTGCTCGGCAGCGTCGGAGAGGACGATACGCGTCGCCTGGCGGCGATGCTGAAATCCTTCCGCAGCAATTGGGAGGGACGTGAATGAAACCTGCGCAAATGGCGGGGCTGAAGCCGAAGCACTTCCTGTGGCTGGTCGAAGGCAAGATCGCGCGCATCCGCCTCAACCGACCGGAGCGTAAGAACCCGCTTACGTTCGAGTCCTACGCCGAGCTCCGCGACATGTTCCGCTACATGGTCTTTGCCGACGATGTCGATGCCGTGACGTTCCTGCCCAATGGCGGCAATTTCTGCTCGGGCGGGGATGTGCATGATATCATCGGCCCGCTGGTCGGGATGGACATGAAGGAACTGCTTGCCTTCACGCGCATGACCGGCGACCTGGTGAAAGCCATGCTCCATTGCGGCAAGCCGATCATTTCCGCCGTCGACGGCGTGGCGGTCGGCGCCGGCGCGATCATCGCCATGGCATCCGACATTCGCATCGCGACGCCCGAGGCCAAGACCGCGTTTCTCTTTACCCGCGTCGGGCTTGCCGGCTGCGACATGGGCGCTTGCGCGATCCTGCCCCGCATCATCGGCCAGGGCCGCGCCGCCGAGCTTCTCTATACCGGCCGCACCATGTCGGCAGCCGAGGGCGAACGCTGGGGCTTCTACAACCGCCTTGTCGATGCGGCCGCGCTGGAAGCCGATGCGCTCGACATCGCCCAGCGCATCGTTTCTGGTCCGACCTTCGCGCACGGCATCACCAAGACGCAGCTCAACCAGGAATGGTCGATGGGCCTCGACCAGGCCATCGAGGCCGAAGCCCAGGCGCAGGCGATCTGCATGCAAACCAGGGATTTCGAGCGCGCGTATCGGGCCTTCGTGGCGAAGGAAAAGCCGGTGTTCGAGGGGGATTGAGGTGGGAGCGGCGCTCCAGATGGTTGGATTGGCGGGACAGTACCCCCCTCTGTCCTGCCGGACATCTCCCCCACAGGGGGGGAGATTGGCTGTCATCGAGGATTTCGCCAATCTCCGAATCTGGCGACTAGCGAAACCAAAGCGGCCGTCCAATCTCCCCCCTTGTGGGGGAGATGTCCGGCAGGACAGAGGGGGGCAACGTAGGGCGGCGACATCGACACGGGGACGCGCAAGCCATGCCTGACCGCACCTTCCTCACCTGGCCCTTTTTCGACGACCGGCACCGCGAATGGGCCGACCGCCTGGAGGCCTGGTGCCAAGAGAACCTGCCGGTCGCCCACCACGATGTCGACGCCGCGTGCCGAGAACTCGTCGCAAGGCTCGGCCGCGGCGGCTGGCTGATGCCCACCGCGCTCGACCCGGCCGACCCGAAGCCGCTCGACGTTCGTACCCTTTGCCTCACCCGCGAGACGCTTGCCCGCCATGACGGTCTGGCCGATTTTGCCTTCGCCATGCAGGGGCTCGGCACAGGCGCGATCAGCCTCTATGGCACATCCGAGCAGCGGCAATGGCTGCAGAGGACGCGCAAGGGTGAGGCGATCGCCGCCTTCGCTCTCTCCGAGCCGCGCTCCGGTTCCGATGTGGCAAACATGGACATGGCAGCCACGCGCGACGGCGACAGCTATGTCCTCACCGGCGAGAAGACCTGGATCTCCAATGGCGGCATCGCTGACTTCTACATCGTCTTTGCCCGCACCGGCGAGGCGCCTGGCGCAAGGGGCATCTCTGCGTTCCTCGTGCCGGCCGACGCGAAGGGCCTTGCGGTGGCCGAACGGCTCGAGGTGATCGCGCCGCATCCGCTTGCCCGTCTCTCCTTCGACGAGGTCCCCGTGCCGGTCTCGGCGATGATCGGCAAGCCCGGCGAGGGCTTCAAGATCGCGATGTCCGTGCTCGACGTGTTCCGTTCGACGGTTGGTGCGGCAGCCCTTGGCTTCGCCCGGCGCGCGCTCGACGAGAGCGTGAAACGTGCCGCGGAGCGGCGGCTTTTCGGGGCGCCCATGGCCGAGCTGCAGATGGTGCAGGGCCACATTGCCGAGATGGCGCTCGACGTCGATGCAATGGCGCTGCTGGTCTACCGCGCCGCCTGGACGAAGGACATGGGCGCGCCCCGCGTCACCCGCGAGGCAGCGATGGCCAAGCTCTTCGCCACCGACCGCGCCCAGGAGGTGATCGACAGGGCCGTCCAGCTTCACGGCGGTGACGGCGTTCGGCGCGGCCACATCATCGAGAGCCTTTACCGCGAAATCCGCGCGCTGCGCATCTACGAGGGCGCCTCGGACGTTCAGAAGGTGGTGATCGCGCGGCAGGTCATGGGAGGAAGCTGATGAGTGCGATGATGAATGGGAGCGATCTAACGACCCTCGGCCCCACCGCCCACATCGACACCTTCACGCGCGACAACCTTCCACCGCCTGGCGAACGGCCGGATTTCCTGCTCGACGGCTTCGATTATCCCGAGCACCTCAATGCCGGCGTCGAATTGACCGACCGAATGGTCGAGAAAGGCTTCGGCGACCATACGGCCCTGATCGGCAATGGCCGCCGGCGCACCTATAAGGAGCTCTCGGACTGGACGAACCGGCTGGCCCACGCGCTGACCGAAAATTATGGCGTCAAGCCAGGCAATCGCGTGCTGATCCGCTCGGCCAACAACCCGGCCATGGTCGCTTGCTGGCTTGCCGCCACCAAGGCTGGTGCGGTGGTGGTCAACACCATGCCGATGCTGCGTGCGGGCGAGCTCACCCAGATCGTCGACAAGGCCGAGATTTCGCTGGCGCTTTGCGACACCCGCATCAAGGACGAACTCGTCGGATGCGCCAAGGAAAGTCGGTTCCTCAAGCAGGTGGTCGGCTTCGACGGCACAGCCAACCATGATGCCGAGCTCGACCGCGTTGCGCTCGACAAGCCGGTGCAATTCGATGCCGTCCGGACCGGCCGCGACGACGTCGCGCTGCTCGCCTTCACCTCCGGCACAACCGGCGTGCCGAAGGCCACTATGCATTTCCACCGTGACCTTCTGATCATCGCGGACGGCTACGCGAAGGAGGTGCTGGGGGTCACGCCCGACGACGTCTTCGTCGGCTCGCCGCCGCTTGCCTTCACCTTCGGCCTCGGTGGGCTGGCGATCTTCCCGTTGCGCTTCGGCGCGGCCGCGACGCTGCTCGAAAATGCCTCGCCGCCGAACATGATCGAGATCATCGAGAAATACCGGGCCACGATCAGCTTCACGGCGCCCACCGCCTACCGCGCCATGCTCGCTGCGCTCGACAAGGGCGCCGACCTTTCGTCGCTCCGCATCGCAGTCTCGGCCGGCGAGACGCTGCCGGCGCCGGTGTTCGAGGAATGGGTGAAGAAGACCGGCAAGCCTATCCTCGACGGCATCGGCTCGACCGAGATGCTGCACATCTTCATCTCGAACCGGCTGGACGACATGGCGCCCGCCGCGACGGGCAAGCCGGTCACCGGCTACGAGGGAAAAATAGTCGACGAGGATATGAACGAGCTGCCGCGCGGCGCGGTCGGCCGGCTCGCAGTGCGCGGCCCGACCGGCTGCCGCTACATGGCCGACGATCGCCAAAAGAACTACGTCCGCAACGGCTGGAACCTCACCGGCGATTCCTTCGTGCAGGACGAAGCCGGCTATTTCCACTTCGCCGCTCGCTCGGACGACATGATCATCTCCTCCGGCTACAACATCGCCGGGCCGGAGGTGGAGGCCGCGCTTCTTGCGCACGCGCATGTCAGGGAATGCGCCGTGATCGGCGTGGCCGACGAGGAGCGCGGCCAGATCGTCGAGGCGCATGTCGTGCTGGTCGAGGGCGTGGCGCCCGATGCGCTGACAGCGAAGCTGCTGCAGGACCACGTCAAGGCAACGATCGCGCCTTACAAATATCCGCGCTCGGTGAAGTTCACCGAGGCGCTGCCCAAGACGCTGACCGGCAAGATCCAGCGCTTCAGGCTGCGGGAGGGGGGATGATGATTGCCTCCGCGTATCGAAAGCCATCAAGGCTGGCGGGACAGCGCCCCCCTCTGTCCTGCCGGACATCTCCCCCGCAAGAGGGGAGATTGGACGGCCGCTTTGCTTTCGCCAATCGCCAGCGTTGCAGGTTGGCGAAACCAACAATGACAACCAATCTCCCCCCTTGTGGGGGAGATGTCCGGCAGGACAGAGGGGGGCGCTGTCCCGCCAACGTTTCAGTGGGACGGGAGCACACCTATTCATGACCGACTTCGCCGCCACCCGCGCTCTCTTCCACATCCCCGACGGGGTCATCTACATGGATGGCAACTCGCTCGGCCCGCTGCCGAAGGCGGCGAAGGAGCGCGTCGCCCGCATGATGCAGGACGAATGGGGCGGCCAGCTCATCAAGGGTTGGAATTCGGCTGGCTGGTTCGTGCAGCCGCGCCGGGTCGGTGACCGGATCGGCAAGCTGATCGGCGCGCCCGAAGGCACCGTCGTCATGGGCGATACGCTGTCCATCAAGGTCTACCAGGCGCTCGCAGCCGCCCTCGAGCTCAATCCGCGCCGCCGCGTGATCCTCTCCGACAGCGGCAATTTTCCTTCCGATCTCTATATGGCCCAAGGGCTGACAGAGCTGCTCGACGGCGGCTACGTGCTCGACATCGTCGAGCCGGAAGAGATCGAGGAGGCGATCGACGATACGATCGCCGTGCTGATGCTGACCGAGGTCGATTATCGCACCGGCCGCCTGCACGATATGAAAGCGCTTACGGAGAAAGCGCACGAGCATGGCGTGCTCACCGTCTGGGATCTCGCCCATTCGGCCGGCGCGCTTCCGGTCGACGTCACGGACGCGCAGGCCGACTTCGCGGTCGGCTGCACATACAAATATTTGAATGGCGGCCCCGGCGCGCCAGCCTTCATCTATGTCGCCCCGAAATATGCCGATCGGGCCCGGCCTGCTTTGTCCGGCTGGATGGGGCACGAGGCCCCCTTCGCTTTCGATCTCGATTACCGGCCGGGCTTCGGTATCGAGCGCATGCGCTGCGGCACCCCGCCTGTTATCGCGCTGACGGCGCTCGAGGCCGCGCTTGACGTCTGGGACGGCGTGTCTATGGACGATATCCGCGCGGCCTCGATCGGGCTTGGCGATCTCTTCATCCGTGAGGTCGAAGGACGTTGCCCGGAACTGACGCTTGCTTCGCCACGCAGCGGCACCAGGCGCGGCAGCCAGGTCTCGTTCCGGCACGAGCAGGGCTACGCCATCATGCAGGCACTCATCGCCCGCGGCGTCATCGGCGACTTCCGCGCGCCGGATTCGATCCGCTTCGGCTTCACGCCGCTCTACCTCGGCGAGGCCGACGTGCTGAAAGCCGTGGACACCCTGGCCGACATCATGGCGAACCGACTGTGGGATCGGCCGGAATACCACGAGAAGGCGGCGGTCACATGAGCGGCAAGCCTTACGACCCTGCGCGGGACGGCGCCGAGATGTCCTTCAAGGACCGCATGTCCTACAGCGACTATCTCAGGCTCGATCGGGTGCTCGATGCCCAGCAACCGCTCTCCGACGCCCATGACGAGCTCCTGTTTATCATCCAGCACCAGACGTCCGAGCTGTGGATGAAGCTCGCAATCCACGAGATCCGCTCGGCGATGCGCGCGATCCGCAACGATGACCTCGAGCCCGCTTTCAAGATGCTGACCCGCGTCGCCCGCATCTTCGAGCAGCTCAACAATGCCTGGGACGTGCTGAGGACGATGACACCCAGCGAATACACGGAATTCCGCGGGGAGCTCGGCCAGTCCTCGGGCTTCCAGTCCTGGCAGTATCGGGCGATCGAGTTCCTCGCCGGCAACCGCAATCTCGCGATGCTCGGGCCGCACACCCATCGCAAGGACGTGATGGCAGCGCTCGAGGAGATACTTGCCGAACCCAGCCTCTATGACGAGGCGCTGCTTCATCTGGCGCGCAGCGGTTTCGACATCGGCGCGGATGCCGAGCGCACCATCTGGCGCGAGCCGCGCGCCGAGAATGCGAAAGTGCTCGCGGCATGGAAGACAGTCTACGCGGCGCCCGGAAAGCACTGGATGCTCTACGAGCTCGCGGAGAAGCTTGTCGATTTCGAGGATTATTTCCGCCGTTGGCGCTTCAATCATGTCACCACGGTCGAGCGCATTATCGGGCTGAAGCGCGGCACCGGCGGCACGGCGGGCGTCGCCTACCTGCGCAAGATGCTGGAAGTCGTGCTTTTTCCCGAGCTTTGGAACGTGCGGACCCAACTCTAGACGATGGATAAAACTGTTTTGGGGAGTCGAAATGCATAGCATACTGCAGCCGGAAGGCTGGGCGAAACCGGTTGGCTACGCCAATGGCATTGCCGCGCGGGGGCGGCAGATCTTCGTGGCCGGGCAGGTCGGATGGACCGGACAATGCCGATTCGAGACCGATGACTTGGTCGGCCAGGTGCGCCAGACGCTGCAGAACATCGTGGCCGTGCTCGCCGAGGCGGGCGCCGGGCCCGAGCACCTCACCTCCATGACGTGGTATTTCACGGACAAGGCCGAGTATCTCGCGAATTTGAGAGGGATCGGCGAGGCCTACCGGGAGGTGATCGGTCGGCATTTCCCTGCCATGGCCGCGGTTCAGGTGGTGGCGCTGGTCGAGGACCGCGCAAAGGTGGAGATCCAGGCGACGGCCGTCGTGCCGGAGTGAACGACGCTTCATCTGTCGCGCCTCGCGCATAGGACCGAACCAAAGGACCGCGTCAGCTAAAAGTGCCCAACGGTTTTCGGACAAATCCGATGCGTAAACAAATTTAGTGCCCTAGAAGACGCCTCGTAGAGAAGAGGCGAATCGTAGGCTGCCGGATGAGCATCACTTTTTCCCAGACCGTCTCCGGTGAGCTCCGCGACGGCGTTCTTATCGTCACGATCGACAATCCGCCCGTGAACGCCGCCTCCGCCGACATGCGCGCCGGCCTGGCCGCGGCCATCCGCCATGCCGGCGAGACGGAGACGGTACGAGCGGCGGTTGTCACGGGCGCCGGCCGCAATTTCGTCGGCGGAGCCGACATCAGGGAATTCGGCGCCCCTATGGCCGAGCCCACCTTGCCTGAAGTGGTGGCCTCCATCGAGGAGAGCGGCAAGCTGGTCGTGGCGGCGATCAACGGCGCCGCTCTCGGCGGCGGTCTCGAGATAGCGCTTGCCTGCCACCATCGCATCGCAGCAGCCGACGCGAAGCTCGGCCTTCCCGAAGTGAAGCTCGGCATAGTGCCGGGCGCGGGCGGCACTCAGCGCCTGCCTCGCCTTGTCGGGCCTGCTGCCTCCGTCGAGCTGATCGCGACTGGTCGCATCGTGTCGGCTGACGAGGCCCTCGCCCTCGGCTTCGTTGACCGTGTCGTGGCACGAGATCCCGTGACTGAAGCGCTCACGGCGGCACGCAACCTTGCCGGCCGGAAGCTGCGCCGCACCGGCGCGCTCGACGTGTCCGCGGCATCGGCCGAGGCGGTGGAGCAGGCGGCGGCCAAGGCGCTGTCCAGGGCGCGCGGACAGGAGGCGCCCGTCGAGGCCGTACGCCTCGTGCGTTCCGCCGGGCAACGGCCGCTCACGGAAGGGCTGGCCGACGAGCGCGCGACGTTCCTCAGGCTTCGCGATTCCGAACAGGCGAAAGCCCTGCGCCATGTCTTCTTCGCCGAACGCGCAGCCGCCAAAGTGCCCGGCGTCGAAGGCGTGGAGCCGCGGCCCGTGCGGATCGTCGGTGTGGTCGGAACCGGCCTGATGGGCTCCGGCATTACGGTCGCGGCGCTCGGGGCAGGCTACCACGTCATAGCCGTCGAGCAAACGGCGGAAGCTGCGGCTAAGGGACGGGAGCGGATCAGTGGGCTTCTCGATCGCGCCATGCAGTCTGGCAGGCTCGATGCGGCCGGGCGTGCCGAGAGGTTAGCGCGCCTTTCGATCGGCGCGGACATGGCGGCGCTCGCCGAA
Source organism: Mesorhizobium sp. BAC0120 (assembly GCF_033542235.1). Lineage (NCBI taxonomy): Bacteria > Pseudomonadati > Pseudomonadota > Alphaproteobacteria > Hyphomicrobiales > Phyllobacteriaceae > Mesorhizobium > Mesorhizobium sp. BAC0120. The sequence continues at coordinate 215,505 of NZ_JAWRCU010000011.1, forward strand.
GCCGACCTCGTCATAGAGGCCGTGTTCGACGACCCCGCCGTGAAGACGGAGCTTTTCAGGCAGCTTGACGGCATCGTGCGCCGCCGCGCGATCCTTGCGACCAACACCAGCTATCTCGACCCTGACGTGATTGCCGCTGCAACGTTGCGGCCGGAACGAGTGCTTGGCCTGCACTTCTTTTCGCCGGCTAATATAATGCGGCTGCTCGAAGTCGTGCGCTGCGCGAAGACGGAGCCCGACGTGTTGGCAACCGGCCTTGCTTTCGCGCGCCGGCTCGGCAAGCTGCCCGTCGTCTCCGCCGTCTGCGAAGGTTTCATCGGCAACCGCGTCTTCTCGGCCTACCGCCGCGAGGCCGAGTTCCTGGTGGAAGACGGCGCACTTCCCCATGAGGTCGACGCGGCAATGGAGGCCTACGGCTTCGCCATGGGCCCCTTCGCAGTCTCTGACCTCGCCGGGCTGCAGATCGCCTGGGCGCGCCGCAAGCGCCAAGCTGCGACACGCGATCCCGGGGAACGTTATGTCGATATCGCCGACCGTCTCTGTGAGGCCGGCCGTTTCGGGCAGAAGTCCGGTCGCGGCTGGTATGTCTATAGCGGAGGCAAGCGCGCGGTCGATCCTGAGGTGACTGCCTTGATCGACGCTTCGCGCGCGGCCAAGGGTGTTGTCCCTCGCGCCGTCCCGGCCGAGGAGATCGTTTCCCGTCTCCTTGCCGCCATGGCTGCCGAGGGAAAGGCAATCCTCGCCGAGCATATCGCCGAACGCGACAGCGACATCGACCTGGTGATGATCAATGGCTACGGCTTTCCCGCGCATAAGGGCGGGCCGATGTTCGCGACAGGTCAAGTCGCTTAGAGCGGCGTGCGTTCAAGTTGGATCGCCACGCAGCTCTATCTCTTTCTTTGCGCATCGCCGAAAAGCGCTACGCACTTTTCGGTCCGATGCTCTCGATTTTCGACAAACCCGAAGTAAAGCTGCTATACTAAGAACATCTGCCCGCTCTTCCATAAGGCGGGCGGGAGGACGTCCAAACAGAAAGCCCGCCGGCGCGGGGAGTGCGGCGGGCCCTCCGGAGCCGAGTGCCCAAGCCCATGAAGGTCACTCGGCTCTACTTCCCAGCCTAACATTTGTTAAGCGATTTAGTTCCAGGCGTTCTCTGAAGATTTCGCATGGAAGCGGCCGCACCGCGTCAGGACGCGGCCGCGTTCGGCATCAGCCCTTCAGCTTGGCGTTGCAGAGGCTGTAAAAGCCGCCGCCCTTCTGTATCCATTTCAGGCCGCCGAGCGTGTTGTTGTTCTTGTTCGCGTAATACTGGTCGAGGCAGGTGTGCATCCGTGCCTTGGCCGGTGTCTCGCTCGCATATTTCGCTGAGACGCTGCTCGGGAACGAGACGCCCTTCGGTGCAGCGGTGGTGGCTGCGGGCGGCTCCTTCGTGTCGTTGGACGTGAGCGCTTCCGGATCGGCGCCCGGGCCGCACTCCGCCTTGCGGAAGTCGTTCCATTTGAGGGTGGTGGCATTTGCCTCCTGCGCAGCTTTGAACTTCGCGCTGCACTGGGTCATGTTCAGGCCCTTGGACTGGCCAGCTGCCGCGGTCTGCGGCTTCGCAGTCGAGGTGCTGGCTTTGGTGTCGGGCTTGGCCGGGTTAGGCGTGGCAGCGGCCGCGGTGGCATCCGCGCCGCACTGGGCCTTGCGGAAATCGTTCCACTTCATATTGCCGAGCGTGCCTGCTTCTTTGGCGGCATTATATTTCGCGCTGCATTCCTTCATCGTCAGCGCATGCGCGGGTGCGATGGCGAGCGGGGAAGCCAGCGCCAGGCTGGCCAACAGTACAAGACGGGTGATAGGCATGAGGAGGCTCCTTGCTCAGGTGTTCCTGAGGCTCGACCGGCCCCCTCGCCGTTCACTCCGGCCTGCGCAGCTCCGCGCAGCCGGTGATACACCTCGGCCATGGCCTCGGGGCGTGAACGAGAGTTCGCGCAAGGCAAGGCTACTTCACGCAGCCTCCGTTGCATAGTAGCGACAGCTAAATCTAGCGTTGTTGCGGCTCGGCGAAATTCGCGGGCGAAATGACATGCCTGTCGCCAGTTCCGCGCCCGGGTAGATGCAGAGGACGCTCGGCACTCTCCAATCCGTGCGGCAAAAAGCAAGGAGCAGGATGAGGGACCGTTCCCTTCCTGCTCCTCGAGACGTGGCGGCCAGATGTGAGTGGCGTGCGTTCAAGTTGAAGCGCCAGACCGCACTTTCACTCACCCGGTACTCGGTTCGGTCTGATGCTCTATACGAAAACGGCCATCCTCCATGGGCCCACGGCCGCTTTCCAGATCAGCTCTTCAGCTTCGTGTTGCAGAGGCCGTAATAGCCGCCCCCTTTCTGGACCCATTTCAGGCCGCCGAGCGTCTTGTTGTTCTTGTTGAGGTGGTACTCGTCGAGGCAGGTATGCATCCGCGCCTTGGCCGGCGTCTCATCCGCATATTTCGACGAGACGCTGGTGGGGAAGCTGACTTCGCTCGGGACCGCGACCATCGCAGCGGCAGGTTGCTTGAAATTGACGGCAGAGGTCGCCTCCATCTGACCGGTCGTGCTCTCGGCTTTGGCGTTGGAGGCCGCCGCCTTCTCGTCGGGCGCGGCTGCATCGGCGGCGGCAGCATCGGCATCAGAGCCGCACTGGGTCTTTCGGAAATCGTTCCATTTCATGTCGCCGAGCGTGCCGGCTTCCTTGGCGGCACTGAACTTTGCGCTGCAGTCCTTCATCGTCAGCGCATGCGCGGGCGCGATTGCGAGTGTGGAAGCCAGCGCAAGGCCGGCCAACAGGGCAAGACGGGTAACAGGCATGAAAGGCTCCCAAGTTGGATGTTTCAAACGTATCCCAGCCGAAAGCTCCGTCACGCAGTGCGATGACGATGCCGATATCGGCTTACTATCGATCCGGGTGGACGGCGCTGCAGTCATCTGCCAGCCATGTCCGGCCCCCCTTTCGATATAGAACGAAAAGAGAACAAATCTGTCAAGCGAATTTTCAACCGCAGGTGGAGTGACTCGTCCCGAATTGGCCCTGACGCCTATTCACTTTTTGCGGAACGATCCTTGGCAGCTGCAGTGAAAGTGCCTCCGAAAATCGCACGTTCCAGGGGGCTCGCCAGTATTTCGGCATAGGGTGTCGCGATGTGGTGACGGTCTCGGATGGTCAGCTTGCCGTCGATCATGGCGTGACAGAGGGTGTCGCTACAGAAGAAGCCCGTCATGTCGACAAATCTCGCGTTTCGGATGCTCGAGACGATTGCCTTCTCCGTCACAGCGTCCTCTTCGTCGATCGCGATTGACCGAGGGGTGTCGCAGACTGAAGGATTTCTGTTCTGCCAGAGCGCCCGGGCCACGCATTTGTCGAGAAAGGATGTATGGGTGGGGACATCACGAAGGTAGACGACGTGGATGCCGGCATCGCTCAGCTCCTGAACCGTCGATTTTACGCCCCGCGCCCACTCCGCCCTGCGAGCCGGGATCTCAGACGGCGAGCCGACCTCCTCATCGAGATGGTTGATGGAAATCTGGGAGAGGATCACCATCTGCGGCCTCATCGCGATGATTTCCTTGAGCGCACGCTCCCGCCAGTCGTTGCACTCGGTATATTCACGCTTCAGCTTGTTGTCCCTTGTCGATACCCGCGTCGCCCGGCAGGATGATTTCATGTAGGTAACGAGCCGGAAATTCTCCTTCTTTGCGATCTCGATCAGCGGTGTCGACCAGTGGTCCGCATGGGAGTCACCGAACAGGACGATCGTCTCTTTTGAGGATGGCGAGCCGAACACGCAGGCTTTCGGCTGGACGGTAAGCAGGTCGGCCACGCAGCCTGCGTCGGTCTGGCGGGCGGTCGAGTCGCGCTCCGCGGTTTCCGCGATCTTCTTCAGCTGCGGCGTGAGATTGTGGCCTGCGAGCGCAACGCTCGCATAGGCGACGACGGCGCCTCCCGCCGTGAGCAGCGTTGCCAGGCCGAGCGAGCGAGCGGTGCTGGCGACGAGCCAGATGTTCCGGCGGACGGGGTTCTCGACGAGATGGTAGCTGGCAAAGGATAGCGCGAAGGTGAGCGCGAGACATAGCAGGCGCTGAAGACCCGTCAGATCAGGCACGAGCATCGCCGCGTAGACAATGACCGGCCAATGCCAGAGATAGAGCGAGTAGGAGAGCTTCCCCACCCATTGAATTGGTCCAAGTGCAAGGATCGCCCTCGGCCCCCACTTGCCCTCATGCATACCGCTCAACAGTACCATGACCGTCCCGGCCACCGGGGCGAGCGCGATGAAGCCAGGGAAGGGCATCTCTTCCGTGATCGTCAGATAGGTCGTGGCGATCAGCGCGAGCCCGAGCCAGCCCATGACAGGTGAATAAGGGAAACGCTTCGCCCAGGCGCCGGACATCGCCATCGAGGCTATGCCTCCGACGGCAAATTCCCATGCGCGGAACGGGGAGAAATAGAATGCCCAGGGCTGCGAGACTTCGGTCAGCCAGGCGCAAACCGCAAACGAGACGACAGCGACCGCAGCCATCGCCAGCGACACGCCGTGCCGGCCGAGCCTCAGCCGGGAAAACAGGATAAGCAGCGCCGGCCAGGCGAAATAGAACTGTTCTTCAACCGACAGCGACCAGAAATGGATGAATGGGTTGTTTGAGGCATCCTGTGCGAAATAGTCGAGCGACCAGCGGATCAGCCAGAGATTGATGACATAGGTCGAAGCGAACAGCGCCCCTTTCGAGTAGAGCTGCTGCTCCGAGGGTGCCAGGATGAAGTAGCCGACCGCAAGCGTCGCCACGATGACGAGGATGGAAGCGGGTAGCAGCCGCCGCGCGCGGCGCGCATAGAAGCGCCAGAGATCGACCGTTCCGTGCCTGGCGATCTCCTGCTGCAGCAGCTGCGTGATCAGATATCCTGAGATCACGAAAAAGATGTCGACGCCGGCGAAACCGCCGGGCAGGCTGGTCATCCCCAGATGGAAGGCAACTACGCCGAGCACGGCGAGAGCGCGCAAGCCTTCGATGTCGGGTCGAAACTGCTTCGGCTCGGCGACGGTAACTGCACTCATCTATTCGGCTCACTCCAGGCGGAAGGGAGCCCCCCTTCATTGGTTCGACCTAGGGGAGTGCGGGGTAAGGGCCAGCGTTTTTTGATGCACTGCAACACAAGTTGAACTGAGTGGCGCCTTGGCGGGTGGCGTCACTCGCCTCCGAAACGCACGAGCGCGCGCATCTCCTTGTCAGCAGATCACGCCCGCCGCCGCGTCTCAGTCCGAGTGCTGCATGGCCGTGTCGCAAAACGGCGCAACCCAAACATGCCGTCTTCGCTCCCAAACCGAGTGTTGTGGTGCCGCAAAGGTCGGATCGGCAAATGATCCCACAGCCACAGCTATCATGCCGGGAAGTGCCTCCGCCTCCCAATACACCGTCGAGCCGCAGGTCGGGCAGAACCGGAAGGTTACGGAACGGCCGGAGCCGGAAAGGCGAGTGAAATGCGTAGTGGCGCCAGAGATCGAGATGATCTGCTCTCGTTTGAAAAACGCCTGGTTGCCGAACACGGCTCCGGTCCTGCGCTGGCACTCGAGGCAGTGGCAGATTGCAGTTCTCGCAGGTTCACCAGCGCAAGCGACCTGTAGACTTCCACAGCTGCACGATGCACGGCGAGTGGTCATGGGCGCTCGCTCCTGACTCGAAGGTGCTGTTACGGCCCGTTTACTTTCAAATGCTGCCGCCAGGCCAATCAATGAACCGGCGGCATGGGGCGGCTGCACCTGCTCGGGCACGCCCCGAGCTACTCGCGGTAGCCCGCCTCCTTGAGCAGTGGCAGCACGCGGTCGCAGAAATATGGCAATTCCTGCGTATAGTTGACGAAGGAGAGAGCAATTCCCTCATAGCCCTGGTTGGCTATCCCGATCATCGCGGCGGCGATCGTCTCGGGCGTTCCGACGAGAGGATAGGTGCCCGCGCCGCCGGCGAAGCGCTGCCGGTATCGGTCATACGCGTGGCGGTCGTGCGATTGCGAGAATTCCTTCTTTCCGGCCATATGCGCATCGACTGCTTCGTGGTCGGCCATGGTTACCGCATAGCGCCTGTAATAGGCTTCGGCCTCCTCCGACGTCTCGCGGCACACGACATGTGCTACCGTATAGGCGCCCACGCTGCGGCCGTTCTTCTCTGCTCTCTCGCGGATGTCGACCACATGCTTTCCCGCGTCGGCTATTTCGGAAAAAGTGGTGAAGAGATAGTCGCATTTGGCGGCCGCAAAGTCCCGCCCGGGTCCGCCGAATGCGGCATTCATGGTCACGGGGCGCGGCTCCTGCACGCTTGCGGGTCGGCTGACGGCCTCCTTGAGGCGGTAGTAGGTGCCTTCATGATCGAAGGGCTCGACGGCCGTATAGAGCCTTTCGACAATGTCCAGCCACTCGGTCGCCTGGTCGTAGCCCTTCTCGACCAGCGGCGTGCCGAACATGCCGAATTCCTTCGGGTTCCAGCCGCAGACGATATTGAGCCCCGCACGGCCCTTGCTGATGTGGTCGACGGTGGCAAGCGCCTTTGCTGCGTAGAGCGGGTGGACGAGCGGCACGTGCACGGTCATGAACAGGCCGATCTGTTCGGTCGCCGCTGCGAGCCCTGCCGCCCAGGTGAAGGTCTCGAACGACCACTCGCGCACCTTGTTCTTGCCGCCGAAGCCCTTCCAGCGCGCGATCGGCAGGAAGAACTCGAGTCCGGCGCGGTCGGCGATCTGTGCGGCGGTCAGATTGTCCTGCCAGCTTGCCGTCCAGCGCTCGGGCACGTCGGTGATGGCGAGCCCGCCGTCGGCATTGGTCGAGAAGACGCCGAGCTTCAGCTGGTTCGGCCCCTTCAGTGGATGCGGTTTCGCCATCGCTGGATGTCCTCCCTGGGCGGCACGCTAAAACCGCCCCGAAATATTTCAAGCATGAAATAGCAGCAACGCTGCGTAAACGGAGGGCCGGCGGACATCGCCGCCGGTTGCGGCTTGCCTCCCGGCACTGATATGCCGCTGCGCAGCCGAAAGGAGCGGCGGAGCAGTTGACGAAAACGGCCGACGACATTTCTGTGCGCAACAGCCTGCCCGACCTGCCTGTGCGCGAGGTCCTGCCTCACCTGCTGTTGGCGCTCGCGACCAGGCCGAACGCCGTGCTGATCGCGCCGCCGGGCGCCGGCAAGACAACGGTCGTGCCGCTCGCGCTGCTGGAGGCAACCTGGGCGCAGGGCGGCCGCATTTTGCTGCTTGAGCCGCGCAGGCTAGCCGCTCGTGCAGCGGCGCGCCGCATGGCTTCCCTGCTAGGCGAGGAGGTCGGCGGCACGGTCGGCTACGCCATGCGCATGGAGAGCCGGCAGTCGAAAAACACACGCATTCTGGTCGTCACCGAAGGCATTCTTTCCCGCATGATCCTCGACGACCCGGAACTCTCCGGCATTTCAGCGATCCTGTTCGACGAGTTCCACGAGCGCTCGCTCGACGGCGATTTCGGCCTGGCGCTCGCGCTTGACGTGCAAGGTGGATTACGGCCCGACCTCAGGCTGCTCGTCATGTCGGCGACTCTTGACGGCGCGCGCGTCGCCGGTCTGCTCGGCGATGCGCCGGTACTGAACAGCGAGGGCCGCAGCTTCCCGGTCGAACTGCGCTATCGAGAGCGGCCGGGCACTTTGGCCGTCGAGGACGCTGTCGCAAGCGCGATCCGCGAAGCGCTGGCGACGGAGGAGGGTAGCCTGCTCGCGTTCTTGCCCGGCCAGCGTGAGATCGAGCGGACGGCCGAACGGCTCGCGGGTCGGGTCGCTGCCAATGCCGATGTCGTGCCGCTCTACGGCAATCTCGACGGCAAGGCGCAGGATGCAGCGATCCGCCCGGCACCGGCGGGCCGGCGCAAGATCGTGCTCGCTACCTCGATCGCCGAGACCTCCATCACCATCGACGGCGTGCGCGTGGTCGTCGACAGCGGGCTGTCGCGGCTGCCGAAATATGAGCCGGCGACCGGCATCACGCGGCTGGAGACGGTGCGCGTCAGCAGAGCTTCCGCCGACCAGCGTGCCGGCCGCGCCGGGCGAACCCAGCCGGGCATCGCGATCAGGCTGTGGCGCGCCGAGCAGACTTCTGCGCTGCCGGCCTTCGCGCCGCCGGAAATCCTCGAGGCGGACCTTTCCGGCCTGGTGCTCGACTGTGCCGCCTTCGGCATAGCCGAACCTGCCACGCTCTCCTTCCTCGACCCGCCGCCGGCCCCGGCACTAAATGAAGCACGAGCGCTGCTAACGACGCTTGGCGCGATCGATGGCGAAGGCCGCATCACCGAGGACGGCCACGCGATGCGTCGGCTCGCTCTGCCGGTGAGGCTGGCGCATATGGTGGCAGTATCCGCGAAGTCGGGCCATGCGGCGGAAGCTGCCCGGCTTGCGGTGCTTCTCACGGAGCGCGGCCTTGGCGGCGACAGCGTCGACCTCGAAAGGCGGCTCTGGCGTTTTGCGGAGGAGAAATCGCCGCGCGCCAATGCGGGGCGGGATTTGGCAGAGCGGCTTGCGCGCAATGCGGCAACGCAAGGCGCCGCCCCTCACCCTTACCCTCTCCCCGCAAGCGGGGAGAGGGGGGCACCAGCGTCTATGCCCCCCTCTCCCCGTTTACGGGGAGAGGGTAAGGGTGAGGGGCAGCGCCAGCTTCAAAACACTGGGCTCTCCGCCGGCTCCCTCCTGATCCACGCCTGGCCCGATCGTGTCGCCATGGCCCGCGGCGAGCGCGGCCGGTTCGTGCTCTCCAACGGCCGCGGCGCGGTGATCGACGCCGTCGACCCGCTCGCAGGGGAAAGGTTCCTCGTCGTCGCCGACCTGCAGGGCAAGGCGCAGAACGCCCGCATCACCTCCGCCACTGCCATCGCCGAAGGCGAAATCCGCGCGGCGCTCGCCGATCGCATCGAACGGAAGACCGAGACGCTGTTCGACGTCGAGCGGCGCGCGGTGCGCGTGCGTGAGACGGAGCGGCTTGGCGCCATGGTGCTTGCTGAACGCCTGCTGCCTGCCCCGCGCGGTGCCGAGGCCGACCGCGCCGTGATCGAAGCACTCCGCGAGCACGGCCTGTCGCTGCTTCCGTGGGACAAGGAGGGCGAGACGCTCCGCCACCGGCTCGAATGGCTGCGCCGCGGACTGGGCGCGCCGTGGCCCGAAATGTCGGACGAGGCGCTGACGGCCTCTCTCGAAGATTGGCTGCTGCCTTTCCTGTCGGGCGAGGCCAATCTCGCCCGCATCGATACGGCCTCGATCCGCTTCGGGCTGATGTCTCTCGTGCCGCATGATTTGCAGCGCAGGATCGACAGCCTCGCGCCGACCCATTTCGACGCGCCCTCCGGCAGCCGAGTGCCGATCCGCTATGACGGCGAGCGGCCGGTGCTTGCGATCCGCGTCCAGGAGCTGTTCGGGCTGGATCGTCACCCCACAATCGCCAACGGCACCGTGCCGCTGACGCTCGAGCTGCTCTCGCCTGCGCACCGGCCGATCCAGACGACTCAGGACCTGCCCGGTTTCTGGCGCGGCTCATGGGCCGATGTACGCTCGGAAATGCGCGGCCGTTACCCGAAGCATGTCTGGCCGGACAACCCCCTCGCCGCACAGGCGACGAGCCGCGCGAAGCCTCGCATCAAATAGGCCCAGCCGCGCGAAGCGCGCAACAAATAGGCGTTGGCGAAGAGGCCCGGAGAGAAGCATATGAAGCTCATGCAGCTGCCGCGCACATCGGACCAGCAGGCCAGCAACCGCCTGAGGCTCAACACGCTGATCAGGCTGCGCTGGCTGGCGATCGTCGGCCAGAGCGCTGCCGTGCTGATCGTCGGCTATGGCTTCAACTTCCCGCTGCCGGTCAGCCTGTGCTTCCTGCTGATTGCGGCCTCCGCCTGGTTGAACGTCGTGCTTGCGCTGCGCTACCCGGCCGCGCATCGGTTGGGGCCGCTGTCCGCGCTCGGCATATTGATGTTCGATGCCATCCAACTCGCCGGCCTTCTCTATCTGACCGGCGGCCTGACCAACCCGTTCTCGGTGCTGATGACGGTGCCGGTCGTGATCTCCGCAACCTCCCTGCCGATCAGGCTGACGGCCATCATCGGCGGCTTCGTCGTGGCGGCGGCAACTTTCCTGATGTTCTTCCACATGCCGCTGCCCTGGTACCCCGGTAATGAGCTCGCCATGCCCTTCATCTATGTGGCCGGCATGTGGGTGGCGGTAGTCTCCAGCATCGCCTTCACGGGTGTCTATGCGTGGCGCGTTGCCGAGGAGGCGCGGCTGCTCGCCAATGCGCTCAATGCCACCGAGCTCGTGCTGCAGCGCGAGCAGCATCTGTCGGCGATCGACGGGCTGGCGGCTGCCGCCGCGCATGAGCTCGGCACCCCTCTCGCAACGATAGCGCTCGTTGCCCGCGAGATGGAGCGCACGCTGGGCAGCGATACACGCTACCGAGAGGACGTGACGCTGCTGCGCAGCCAAAGCGAGCGCTGCCGCGAGATCCTGAAGCGGCTGAACAGCCTGTCATCGGAAATGGATACGCCGCTGATGCGGCTGCCGCTCACTTCGATGATAGAGGAGGTGATCGCGCCGCATCGCGATTTCGGCATCAAAATCACGCTGGAGCCCTTGGAGCGGGGCGGGCGCGAGCCGGTCGGCCAACGCAAGCCCGGCGTCATCTACGGGCTCGGCAACCTCGTCGAGAACGCCGTCGATTTTGCCAAGGCCAATGTCTGGGTGCGCTGGCGCTGGAACGACGCAATCGTCAGCATCACCATCACCGACGACGGACCGGGATTTCTGCCGGACATCATCGATCGCATCGGCGAGCCCTATATGTCGACGCGGCAGGGCACGGAGCCAGGCGGCGGGCTTGGGCTCGGCCTCTTCATCGCCAAGACGCTGCTCGAGCGCTCGGGTGCTGCGCTCGAGTTCCGCAATTCCTCCGAGGCGGGGGAGGGTGCCGTGGTCGAGATCACCTGGTCGCGCGATGCATTTGCCGCGCCGGAAGCGCAAGCCGAAGAGGCGGCAAGCTGAGCGATCAGCGGCGTGACTCGAGAAGGATTGCTCCGCGGCTAGATCTCTTTGTTAGCGCATCGGATTTATCCGAAAACCGCTGCGCGGCTTTCGGTCCGATGCTCTCGAGCATTTGCAGCCAAGTGGAATCACTTGGCGTTGCACAAATGCGGCAAAGACAAACAGATAGAGCGGCAGCCCGGATTCATCCGGGCGTCAGCCGCTCTAAGGGTTGGATAGCTGACCCTGAGGGAATATATGTCGGCTGAAGATCGTATACAGGAATAAAGAAGGTCCGGAACCGGCAATGAACAACGAGACGGAAGTCCGCGAGGCGAAGGAACTCGGCGACGACAAGACGCTTCTCATCGTCGAGGACGATAAGCCTTTCCTGACGCGTCTTGCCCGCGCCATGGAAAGCCGCGGCTTTGCCGTCGACACGGCCGAGAGCGTCGAGGAAGCCGTGCAGAAGGTGCGGGCGAGTGCGCCGGCATATGCCGTTATCGACATGCGGCTCGGCGACGGCAATGGCCTCGACGTCGTCGAGGCGATACGCGAAAAGCGGGCGGATTCGCGCGCGATCATCCTGACCGGCTACGGCAATATCGCGACGGCTGTCACTGCCGTGAAGCTCGGCGCGGTCGACTACCTGTCGAAGCCGGCCGATGCCGACGAGATCTATGCCGCGTTGACCCGCACGGACAATCAACGCGTCGCGCCGCCGGAGAACCCGATGTCGGCCGACCGCGTGCGCTGGGAGCATATCCAACGTGTTTACGAGATGTGCGACCGCAACGTCTCGGAAACGGCGCGCCGGCTCAACATGCACCGCCGCACGCTGCAGCGCATTTTGGCGAAGCGCGCGCCGAGGTAGTTCAGCTCAACTGAAGCCCACCACCGCATGCGGCACGTAGGGTTCCTCGAGCAGCGCGATCTCTTCTGCGCCCAGCGCCAGCTCCAGCGCGGCGATCGCATCATCGAGATGGGCTGACTTCGATGCGCCGACGATCGGCGCCGAGATCTCCGCCTTGGCAAGCACCCAGGCGAGCGCCACTTGCGCGCGCGATACGCCGCGCTGCTTAGCAATTCCCGCAACGCACTCGACCACCTTCTTGTCCGACTCCGCGGTGCGCTCATAGAGCGTCTTGCCGAACTGGTCGGTTTCCGAACGGTGCGTGGTGTCGTTCCAGTCGCGCGTGAGCCGGCCGCGAGCCAGCGGGCTCCATGGGATCACGCCGATCCCTTCCTCCCTGCAGAGCGGCAGCATCTCGCGCTCCTCCTCGCGGTAGAGCAGATTGAATAGTTCTGCATGGTGACGAACCGCGTCCAGCCATGCGCCTCGGCCGTGTAGAGCATCTTCGCGAACTGCCAGGCATGCATGGAGGAGGCGCCGATATAGCGCGCCTTGCCCGCCTTCACCACGTCGTGCAGCGCCTCCAGCGTCTCCTCGATCGGCGTCGTGCCGTCGAAGCGATGGATCTGGTAGAGGTCGACATAATCCGTGCCGAGCCGCTTCAGGCTTGAATCGATCTCAGTCATGATCGCCTTGCGCGACAGGCCGGCGCCGTTGGGCCCGGGCCGCATCCGGTTGAACACCTTGGTGGCGATCACCACCTCTTCGCGGCGCGTGAACTCGCCCAATGCACGGCCGACGATCTCTTCCGAGGTGCCGTCCGAATAGACATTCGCGGTATCGAAGAAGTTGATGCCCGCTTCCACCGCCTGCCGGATGATCGGCCGGCTCTGCTCCTCGTCGAGGGTCCATTCATGGCTGCCTCGCTCGGGAATCCCGAACGTCATGCAGCCGAGGCAGATGCGAGATATGTCGAGGCCGGTAGAGCCGAGCTTGGTGTACTTCATGGAGGACTCCTTTTTAGAGCATCGGGCCGAAAACGGTGCAGCGGCTTTCGACAAATCCGATGCGGAAATAGAGAGATCGAGCGGCGTGACGACCCAATTTGAACACACGCCGCTCTCGCGCATGGAGCAGCGGGCGATCGGTATCTAGCGCGGCCCGGTCGATTGTCCGCTACCGGTCCACATGAATCTCCGCCTGGTGTCAGTCGCTCTCGCCGTCGAGCGCGGCAATCGGCACGCCGGCCAACTCTGCGGCAAGGAGGCGCGCTGCCCCGGCTCGGGCAAAGCGCAGCATCATCGCCCTGCGCGTGGCCCCGGCCATGCGGTGCTCGGGGGCTTCGCGCAGGACCTCCGCGCCATAGCCGTCGGAAAGAATGAAGCCGCATTCTTCCGGGAATATCTCGGCCGGAACTTCGGGATGGCTGGCGAAGAAGAAGCGGTCCGAATGCAGCCGGTAATCGGGCCATTTGCGGTCGACGCGGAAATCCTCGATCGAGGATTTGATCTCGATGATCCATATGTCGCCCTGGCGAGTGAGCGCCACGAGGTCGGCGCGCCGTCCGGTTGCAAGCGACAACTCGGGGATGACATGCGCTCCCATCTCGCAGAGCAGTCGCTGCACTCCGCGGCGGATGATCATGGCCCGCTCCGATTGCCGGCCGTCGATCAAGGGATTGGAAGGTAGAGCCTGGATGATGGGCATGCGCGAAATCTGCCATTTTTCAGCCGCCGCTTGAAGCCTTGTCCGCAAAGGGGGCGCCGGCCGCCAGCCGAATTGGTAATAACTCGTTAAGCAATCCTGGATTGCCGCATTGATTTTACATGGTTTTTTCGAAAGGCCAAAGTGGCCCTGTTGCCGAAATGCCATAGTGGGCCGTTTACCGTGTTTCAGGTTGCCCTTAGGGCGCTCGCGGCGCTTGGCAAGCAAACTGTTTGCAACTTATGAATGCTTCCAAGGATGGCTCGAATCGAGCCGGGTCTGGCGTATTTCAGGATAGACATGCGGATCAAGCCCCTCTTGATCGCTGCGGCGCTTGTGGCGACGGCTGCGCTTTCTGGTTGCATGAGCGATACGCTCATCCCGGCGAATTACAGCTCAGTCCACGACGCCGGCTACACCGTTCCTGCGATTCCGATCGACAAGGTTCCAAGAGAGTTTCGCCGGCAGAACGTCGAGTTCGACACCGCTGAGAAGCCCGGCACGATCATCGTCGATACGCAGGCCAAGTACCTCTATTTCGTCCTGCCTGAAGGCCGGGCGATCCGCTATGGCATCGGCGTCGGCCGCGAAGGTTTCGAGTGGAATGGCACCGCCCATATCGCGCTCAAGCGCGAGTGGCCGGTATGGACGCCGCCCCGTGAGATGATCAAGCGCCAGCCGCAGCTCGTGAAATTTGCTGGCGGGCAGCCGCCGGGGCCGACCAACGCGCTCGGCGCGCGCGCCATGTATCTGTTCAACAAGGGCGGTGATTCGGGCTACCGGCTCCACGGCACGCCGGAATGGTGGTCGATCGGCAAGGCAATGTCGTCAGGCTGCATTCGACTGCTGAACCAGGACATCATCGATCTTTATGACCGCACCGAAGTAGGGGCCAAGGTCATCGTCAAATAGGGGAATTGTGGGGGACCGTCTCGGCAACAAAAGACGTCCGCAATGAAAAAACCGGGCTCTTGCAGGCCCGGTTTTTTATTTCCCGTTATTAGCCTGGATGGTGTTGAGTTCAGGTCAGGCCACGCCAAAAATAGCGGGTTTCGAGAACCGGAGCGCACCGTACCTTCTAGTACGTGAGCACCGGAAGCGCAGAAGGCCGCTATCCGCAGGCCGGCATCACCTGAAAATCAACGCATCCGATCAGGCGATCTGCTCGACATGCTCCACTTCGGGAACGAAGTGGCGGAGCAGGTTCTGGATGCCGTGCTTCAGCGTCGCAGTGGACGAGGGGCAGCCGGCGCAAGCACCCTTCATGTAGAGGAACACCGTGCCGTTCTGGTAGCCGCGGAACGTGATGTCGCCGCCGTCCTGTGCGACGGCCGGCCGCACGCGCGTATCGAGGAGCTCCTTGATCGTCACGACGATCTCCGAGTCGGCCTCGTCGTAGAACTCGCCATCATGATCCGTCACATCGGCCGAGCTGGCCGCGTTCATCACCGGCTGACCCGACATGAAGTGCTCCATGATCGTGCCGAGGATGGCTGGCTTGAGGTGCTGCCATTCCATCGAGCCGTCATTGGTGACGGTTATGAAGTCGTAGCCGAAGAACACACCCACCACGCCGGGAATATCGAAGAGGCGGCCGGCGAGCGGGGAATCCTGGCGCGCGCCTTCGGCATCGCGGAAATCGGCGGTGCCCGACGGCATGACCTCCCGGCCTGGCAGGAACTTCAGGGTCGCCGGATTCGGGGTGGCTTCCGTCTGTATGAACATCGAGCGCTCCGTGCCGCAAGCGGCATTCAGTTTGGAACAATTCTAATGAGGTAATTAGGCCTATCGGCTGGAATATTCAAGCGAAACCCTGAGTGCTCCAGTCCGGATTAAGGTCCGGATAGACGCCCGGATCAGACGTTCCCGCGGCACCTCAGCGTGGCCAACTTCAAGCCAGGCTGTCGATTTCCTCGTCACTGAGGTTCTGCGGGACCACGGTCACGGGAATCGGGAAGGCCGCGGCCTTACCGGCGATCGAGGAGACCAGCGGCCCTGGTCCCTCCTTGCCGGCACCGGCGGCGAGCACCAGGATCGCGATATCCTGATCCTCCTCGATCAGCTTGTGGATCTCCTCGGACGCCTTTCCTTCGCGAATCACCAGCTCCGGTTCGATGCCGAGCGTTTGGCGGACCTTGGAGGCATAGGCGTCGAGATGAGCGGAGGCACTGGCCTCCGCCTCCTCGCGCATGATCTTCTCGACACCCAGCCAATGCTGGAAATCGCCGGGCTCGATCACGTAAAGCAGCACAAGCACGCCGCCGGTATTCTTGGCCCGCCGCGATGCATAGGCAACGGCGCGCTCGCATTCCGGCGTCTCGTCGATGATGGCCAGGAATTTGCGGCGATGGCCGGCTTCGCGGCTGAGGCGTTTGGATACCATGGAACTCCTGTCGGAGCGGACCGCTCAACTTCCGCGCAATCTGCCACCTGGCCGGAAGCGCCGCAAGGCTAGCCCTGCTGCAGCCCGACGATCGACCGCACGTCCTTCATCGTTGCTTCCGCCAAAGCTCCCGCCTTGGCGCCGCCGTCGCTGAGGACGCCGTCGACATAGGCCCGGTCGGCCAGGATGCGGCGCATCTCGCCCGCGATAGGTGCCAACTTCGCCACCGCCAGCTCGGCAAGAGCCGGCTTGAACACCGAGAATTGCGTGCCGCCGAAATCTTTCAACACCTGTTCCTTCGAAATGTCGGCGAGGCCGGCATAAATGCCGACCAGGTTCTCGGCCTCGGGCCTCCCCTCGAGGCCCTTCACCTCGCTCGGCAACGCGTCGGGGTCGGTCTTGGCCTTCTTGATCTTCTTGGCCATCGTATCGGCGTCGTCGGTCAAGTTGATCCGCGAGAGGTCGGATGGATCGGATTTGGACATCTTCTTTGAGCCGTCGCGCAGCGACATGATGCGCGCCGCCGGCCCGCCGATCACCGGCTCGGTGATCGGGAAATAGCCCCGCACAATCTCTTCGCCGACCTTCATCTCGACGCCGAGCCCCTTCGCTGCGATACGATCCGAAAAGTCGTTGTTGAACTTCTGGGCGATATCACGGGTAAGCTCCAGATGCTGCTTCTGGTCCTCACCGACCGGTACGTGCGTGGCGCGGTAGAGGAGAATGTCGGCGGCCATCAGGCTCGGATAGGCGAGCAGGCCTAGCGAGGCGTTCTCGCGGTCCTTGCCGGCCTTGTCCTTGAACTGCGTCATGCGGCTCATCCAGCCGATGCGGGCCACGCAGTTGAAGATCCAGGCGAGCTCGGCGTGCTGCATCACTCGGCTCTGGTTGAACACGATGTGCTTCTTCGGGTTGATGCCGGCCGCGAGGAACGCGGCCGTGATCTGCCGGGTCTGATCCTCGAGGTCGTCGTGGACGAGCTGCGCAGTCAGCGAATGCAGGTCGACGACGCAATAGATGCAGTCGTTCGTGTCCTGCAACGCGACGAATTTCTTGATCGCGCCGAGATAGTTGCCGAGATGGAGATTACCGGTTGGCTGAACGCCCGAGAAGACGAGCGGCTTGAAGCTGGACATGAAAATTCCTCGTGGCTTGTGGAGGGCCGTTTCGCACGCGGCGAAATTCGGGAGGCTGCTTATGGACGAGGGTGGGGCGCCGGTCAAGGAGAGCCAGGAGCTCTTTGGCCAGGCAAGAACTCTTCTGAGATCGCGCCCTTCGCGCCCCCCTCTGTCCTGCCGGACATCTCCCCCACAAGGGGGGAGATCGGCTTTCATCGATGGTTTCACCAAACTCCAGCGCTGGCAATTGGCGAAATCAAACCGGCCGTCCAATCTCCCCCCTTGCGGGGGAGATGTCCGGCAGGACAGAGGGGGGGCGCCGCGGGGTGCGTACCTATCCGAGGATCGCTCAGTCCACATACTCCAGCTTCGGATACCACTCGGGATCGCGACCGGCCGGCGTGAGGTCGAGCACGGTCCAGAGCGGCGCCACTTCCGGCGCGCCACGCGGATCCTGGCCGGGATCCTGGGTGCCGCCCATTTCTCCTCCCCAGAAATGGAAGATTTTGCCGTCGCGCTTCACCCATACGTCGAGCGCCGGCCACTCCTCGCCATTCGGCGCAAGGCCGCGATAGTCGCGCGCGAAGTCGTCGCCCTGGGTCGCGTAGAATTTGAGGTTCCGCCATCCGCGCTCCCGCGCGAAGGCGAGCTGCCGCTCGACCGGCGAGCGGCCGATCACGGCAAATGGCACGCGTTGCGTGATATCGCGCGCGGGTATGTCGAGCGAGCCGAGGAACGAAGTGCACATCGGACACGGCCGCTGGCGCTGAGGTCCGTACATCCAGAAATAGGTGACCAGCGTGTCGTGCGGCCCGAACAGGTCGGCCATCCTCACCGTCTTGCCGTTCTCGTCGGTGAAGGCGTAGTCCGTCGCGAGCTCCCCGCCGAGGGGCAGGGCGCGACGCTGTGCGGCCACGCGCTCGATGTGCCGCCTGAGCTCGATCTCCTCGGCAAGGAGAGCGGTGCGCGCCTTGCGGTATTCGGCGCTGTCGTTGGGATAGGGCTTGCTCGCCTTTGCGGCGAGCGTTTCGGCAGGCTCGAGCATCACATCGGTCATCATATCCTCCATCTATCTTGCGAATGCCGGACAGGTAGACGATCGCGACCGGCGTTCGGTGTATAGTCGCAGCCCGGAAGCTGATTTCGACAGGGCACCGCGAAATTTCGGGAACCTTTTCGTGGGAATGGCATCCAATCTCGAAACGGAGGAACGCCGATGCCGCTTCGGGCTGAGCAGGTCCGCGAATTCGACAAGGCTGACGACATGGAGCTGGCGCGCCGCGCGCTAGCGCGGGAGGCGCAGGCGTTCCGCACGATCATGACGCGGCACAACCGCCGGCTCTACAGGATCGCGCGCAGCATTCTGCACAGCGACAGCGAAGCGGAAGAAGCCCTGCAGGAAGCCTATCTGCACGCCTTCGCCAATCTCGCGGGCTTCCGCGGCGATTCGACACTTGCCACCTGGCTCTCGCGCATCGTCATCAACGAAGCGCTCGGGCGCCTGCGCAAGAGAAAGCGCGCCGCCTCCGTCTCGCTGCCAGTCGATGAGCTGCCGGCGGCGCAAATCATCGCATTTCCGGCAAGCGCCGGCCTGGACGATCCGGAGCGGAACATGGCGCAGCGACAGATACTGGAACTCGTCGAGCGGGCGACCGACAGCCTTCCCGATGATTTTCGTACCGTCTTTGTCGCGCGAGCGATCGAAGGGCTGAGCGTCGAAGAAACGGCCGAACTGCTCGGCCTCAAGCCCGAAACCGTCAAGACCCGCCTCCATCGCGCGCGCAAGCTGCTGCGCGAGCGGCTGGACGAGCAGATCGGCCCGGTGCTGCTCGATGCGTTTCCCTTTGCGGGCCGGCGCTGCGAGCGCCTCACCGAGACCGTCATGCAACGGCTCGGATTGGCGGACTAGCGCATCGGACCGAAAAGTGCGTAGTGGTTTTCGGACGGATCCGTTGCGCAAACAACGAGATAGAGCGGCGGTTCAATTTGGACGCACGCCGCTCTGTGGCGCATCGCGATCCGGCTTGAACGCACGCCTCCTCCCAATTTGAGCATGCCCCAAACTTTCTCGGGAACGTTTCGCGCGACGGCGCATCCAATGCGCGTCAACAAGACCATCGCGCAGCGTTTGCGCCGGAGGAAGATCATGATGAGAATAATGCAGGCGGCCATCGCCGCGATTTGCCTGCTGGGCGGAGCCGCTTTTGCCGTCGCAGCCGAGAAGCCCACCGACCCTCAGATCGCACATATCGCCTACACGGCCGGCGTTATCGACATCGACGCCGCGAAGCAGGCGCTCAAAAAATCAAAGAACAAGCAAGTCATCGCCTTCGCGAAGGACATGGTGCGCGATCACGAAGCGGTCAACAAGCAAGCCCTCGCCCTCGTCAAGAAGCTGAACGTCACGCCGGAAGACAACGACACCAGCAAGGCGCTGACCAAGGCCGCTGCCGAAAAACGCGATGAACTCGCCAAGCTCAAGGGCGCAGCCTTTGACAAGGCCTATATCGACAATGAGGTCGCCTATCACAAGCAGGTCAATGACGCTTTGGAGACGTTGCTTATCCCTTCGGCCACGAACCCCCAGCTGAAAGACCTTCTGCAGACCGGCCTCAAGCTGTTCCAGGGGCACGAGCAGCATGCCGAGCATGTTGCCAGCATGCTGAAATGAGCAGGTTCCTCACCATCGCCTGCGCGATGCTGTTGGCCCTCGCCTCCGCTCCGGCGGGGGCGGCGACCATTCAGGTCGTCATCGACAAGCTGACCTTCTCGCCGGCTGAGGTCGACGCCAAGGTCGGCGATACCATCGAATGGCTCAACAAGGACCCTTTGGCCCACACAGCCACTGTGAAGGGCGGCTTCGAAGTGATGATCCCTGCCGGAAAGTCCGGCACGACAGTTCTCAAGAAGGCGGAATCGGTCGAGTATTACTGCCGGTTCCATCCCAATATGAAGGGCAGGATCACGGTTTCGCGCTGAGCGGATCGTGGTCTTTAGTCGCGCTAGTGCATTCTGTAATTCGCTTGACCCAGGCGCTGCCCCTCACCCTCTCGCCGTGAAAAACGGGGAGAGGGGATTCTGAGACGTTGCCGCCCCCCTTGTATGGGACGTTGGTTGTCAAGAGCAGAGTTTGCCATCGGCTCCTCCTTTCCTTTCCGCTTGCGTTGGCTTTCGAGTGGGGGCGTCCGGCGGCGGGCCGGTGCCGCGCACCCCGACTCGGCGG
>NZ_JAWRCU010000012.1:0-222257 GCF_033542235.1 Mesorhizobium sp. BAC0120
GAAAGCTACTGATCTTCGCCAATGCCGTCGTCGAGCGCGGCACTCCATGGATAAGAAAAGCACCCCAACAGCATCTCGCCCGCTAATGGTTGCGCTTCTCCCACAAGGGGAGAAGGGGGAGCTTGGCGTTTTCGGTTGCTGCAAATCGCCGACGCTGGAGATTGGCAGAGGCGCAAATGTAGTGCTCCCCCTTCTCCCCCTGTGGGAGAAGGTGGCTCGGCGCGAAGCGCCGAGTCGGATGAGGGGTGATCGAAGGGCCCTGCGTTGCCGGAGAGAGCAATTCAGATCACGAAAGAGCGCCTGCTCAGGTGTTCGCCCCCGTCGCCCTCGGTCGCCTCGCGATAGGCGTTCACAAGCGCGTCCGGCGCCTCGCCCGCAAAATCCGAACGATATTCGCTTGTTTCGAGTGCCCAGCGCCGCGCGGACGTTCGCGCGCGTTGGCTGCCGTGGATATTTGCCTGCCGGCCTGATTGTGTGCCCCGCCCTTGCTCGGCGGAGACCTCTTTCGCGACGATCGACTGTATGGACGCAGCCGCTTTTCTGCAGAGGTCGACGAGATCAGAGAGCATTGCGGCACCTTCTTTCATGAACCGCATCTTTATCGCCGGATAGATATTAACCAACCACTAACCATGAAAGTTCGTCATCGAGGCTCTGCCGGGCGTCTGGGCTGCCCTTGCGCATGGTTTTGCGCATGGATCTCCCTGATGATGCCTGCGAGTTCGGCGCATTCCTGATTGCGCTGGCTTGTCCTGCGCCAGGCAAGGCAGAGCCTGCGTTGCGGCCCGGGTTTGGAGAAGGGCACGATCCTGACCTCACCCGTCGCGCCGGCAGCGGAGAGCGCAATCTCCGGGACAAGCGTCACGCCAAGGCCATGCGCCACCATCTGCATGAGCGTCGTAAGGCTGGTCGCTCCGTAGCTGGCCATCGCCAACGGCCTGACGTTCCCGCAGATGGCAAGCGCCTGATCGCGCAGGCAGTGCCCCTCCTCGAGGAGCATCAGCCGCTCCAATGCCGGGCTCTCCGGTGGAACCGGCGCGACAATGGTGTCGTCATTGGCCGGGACGGCAAGGAAGAAGCGGTCGGTGAAAAGCTCTTGGATCTGGAGCCCGGGATAATCGAGAGGCAGTGCCGCGATGAATGCGTCGATCCGGCCGGCATTCGCCTCTTCCACCAGAGTGGCCGTGACGGCTTCGCGCAGCTCCACGACGAGGGCGGGATAGCGCGTTTTCAGATCCGCGAGAATGCGAGGCAGGATGTAGGGCGCGACGGTCGGGATGATGCCCAGCCGAAACCGACGTTCCGTGGCGAGGCGGCCCGACAGGGCAACCGTTTCGAGCTCGCGCACCGCATTCAGAATGTTTTCGATCCGCGGCTGAAGGGCGATCGCGTCTTCGGTCAGGCGAACGCCTTTCGCCCCGCGTTCGAACAGCCTGCAATCGAGCTTCGACTCCATCTCTGCGATCTGGGCGGAAAGGGCCGGCTGGCTCACACCGGCATGCTCGGCCGCCCGGCCAAAATGCAACGTGCGTGAAAGCGCTTCGAAATAGAGGAGCTGCCGGAGTGTGAGACGGATCATAAGAGGAAGTTATCGCAGCGAGCAGGAAACGCAATTTGTGTTTATTGCGTCCCCGGCCTAGACTGACGGCCTGCCAGCCGGCGCCGATGCCGGCCGGTCATCTCGGCATAGCCAACATGGTGCAAGGAGGCGAAGCCGCGACAAAACCAAGTGCGAGAACTTCGGCGGAGGCGCCGGTTCCCGGAAGCGAAATCCGGTCACCGTGAGTTCCGGGATTCACGATAGTTCCATATACGACCACTCGAACAGAACACGATCGGAGCGAAACATGGATGCAAAAACTGACGAAAACGGCGCCGGCAAATGCCCGTTCAGCGGAGGCTCAGGTGGGCGCAGGAATCGCGACTGGTGGCCGAATCAGCTGGACGTCCAGGTTCTCCATCGAAACTCCAATTTGTCCGATCCGATGGGCGAGAAGTTCGATTATGCCGAGGAGTTCAAGAGCCTCGACCTGAACGCCGTGATCAAGGACCTGCACGCGGTGATGACGGAGTCGCAGGACTGGTGGCCGGCCGATTTCGGCCACTATGGCGGTCTGATTATCCGCATGGCGTGGCATAGCGCGGGCACCTATCGCATTACCGACGGCCGCGGCGGCGCCGGCGCCGGACAGCAGCGTTTTGCGCCGCTCAACAGCTGGCCGGACAATGCCAACCTCGACAAGGCCCGCCGGCTGCTGTGGCCGGTGAAGCAGAAATACGGCCGCAAGATTTCATGGGCCGACCTGCTGATCCTCGCCGGCAACGTCGCGCTGGAGTCGATGGGCTTCAAGACGTTTGGTTTCGCGGGCGGCCGAGCCGATGTCTGGGAGCCCGAGGAACTCTTCTGGGGTCCCGAGGGAACATGGCTGGGCGACGAGCGCTACAGCGGCGAACGCCAGCTTGCCGAGCCGCTTGGCGCCGTGCAGATGGGCCTCATCTACGTCAACCCCGAAGGTCCGAACGGCAACCCGGATCCTGTGGCGGCGGCCAAGGACATCCGCGAGACCTTCTTCCGCATGGCCATGAATGACGAGGAGACCGTCGCGCTGATCGCGGGCGGCCACAGCTTCGGCAAGACCCACGGCGCGGGCGATCCCTCCTTCGTTGGTCCCGAGCCGGAAGCCGCCGCAATCGAGGATCAGGGCCTCGGCTGGAAGAGCAGACACGGCACCGGCTTTGGGGGCGACACCATCACCGGTGGTCCGGAAGTCACCTGGACCCAGACGCCGACGAAATGGAGCAATCTCTTCTTCAAGAACCTGTTCGAGCACGAATGGGAGCTGACCAAGAGCCCGGCCGGCGCCTATCAGTGGAAGGCGAAGAATGCGCAGCCAACGATCCCGGACGCGCACGACCCGTCGAAGAAGCATGTTCCGACCATGCTGACGACCGACCTGTCGCTACGGTTCGACCCGATCTACGAGAAGATCTCGCGGCGCTTCTATGAGCATCCCGATGAGTTCGCGGACGCGTTTGCCCGCGCCTGGTTCAAGCTTACCCACCGCGACATGGGTCCGCGGGTGCGCTATCTCGGCCCGCTCGTTCCGCAGGAAGAGCTGATCTGGCAGGACCCGGTTCCGGCGCTCGACCACGAACTGGTCAGCGACCAGGACATCGCCGACCTCAAGGCCAAGATCCTGGCGTCCGGCCTGTCTGTTGCCGAGCTCGTCTCGACGGCCTGGGCTTCCGCCTCGACGTTCCGCGGCTCAGACAAGCGCGGCGGAGCGAATGGCGCCCGCATTCGCCTGGCCCCCCAGAAAGACTGGGAGGTGAACCAGCCGGCCCAGCTCGCGAAGGTGCTTTCGAAGCTTGAAGCGATCCAGAAGGAGTTCAACGCCGCGCAAACGGGCGACAAGAAGGTGTCGCTGGCCGACCTGATCGTGCTCGGCGGCTCCGCGGCGGTCGAGAAGGCCGCCAAGGATGCAGGGACCGAGGTGGAGGTGCCCTTCACGCCGGGCCGGACGGACGCCTCCCAGGAGCAGACGGATATCCAGTCCTTCGCCCCGCTCGAGCCGCGTGCCGACGCTTTCCGCAACTACATCAGCGCCAGCAAGCTGCAGTTCATGGCGCCCGAAGAGGCGCTGGTGGACAGGGCGCAGCTCTTAAGGCTGACCGGGCCGGAAATGACTGTCCTGCTTGGCGGCTTGCGTGTGCTCGGTGCCAATGCGGGCCATTCCACGCACGGTGTCTTCACGGACAGGCCGGAGCAGCTGACCAACGACTTCTTCGTCAACCTGCTCACCATGAAAACCGAGTGGCAGCCGTCGCCCGAGGTGGAGGGTGTCTACGAAGGCCGCGACCGCAAGACGAAGCAGCTGCGGTGGACCGGCACCCGCGTCGACCTGATCTTCGGTTCGCACTCGCAGCTGCGTGCGTTCGCGGAGGTCTATGCCTGCGCCGATTCTCAAGCGAAGTTCGTGAACGACTTCGTGGCGGCGTGGACCAAGGTCATGAATGCCGACCGGTTCGATCTCGCCTGAGCAATGGAGCTTTTTGCTCTGGATCGGAAATGCAAGGCGCGGCGAAAGCCGCGCCTTGTTGCGTTTGGGATATCAGTCCTTCTCGAAGACGCGGCTCTTCGCGACCACGCCGGCAATCGCCCCGCCGATCAGTGGGGCGACGATGAACAGCCATAGCTGCGCGATCGCTGCCGTGCCGGTGAAGAGCGCTGGACCGATCGACCGCGCCGGGTTGACGGAGGTGCCCGTCACCGGAATGACCGCGAAATGGATCGCGGCAAGGGTGAGGCCGATGACCAGGCCTGCGAGCACGGTGGTGTGACTGGCGCTGGTCACGCCAAGGATCACGGTTACGAACACGAAAGTCGCGATGATTTCGGTGATGAATGCCGACCAGGCGCTGTAGGCATTCGGATCCCACCCATTCGCTGCGAAGCCGGTCGTGTGGCCCCCGGCCTGGCCCGACACCATGATCCACAGCGCGAGCGAGGCGAGAATGCCGCCGATAATCTGCGCGATCCAGTATGGGATCACGTCCTTTGCCGGCAATCTGCCGGCAAGGAAAACGCCGAGCGTAACTGCGGGGTTGAGATGTGCCCCGGAGATCGGGCCCACTGCATATGCCGCCGCAATCACCCCAATGCCGAACGCGAGACCGATGCCTTCCTGCCCGATCGGCAATGCCGTGCCGAACCCTCCGGTGACGACCGACGCAGTACCAATGAACACCAACAAGAACGTGCCCAGAATTTCAGCCAGATAAGTCTTCATGTCCCTCTCCAGACCTACCAAAGTAAATGACGCGCCATTGCTGGTGGCGAATCGCTGCAAAGCGTATTCCCGTAACGGAAACTTTAGAAGCAGCGCATTGCTTAATGAGCATCGCCTTGTATATCCTGCCTCGACTCTTGGATCCTTCTTATGAAGTCATCTTCCCATGAGATGAGCAGCCGCGAATGACCGGGCATCTGGCTCTCCGGCGCGGTACTTCGGCCGACATTCCCTTCCTGATGCGGACCGAAAGATTGGAGGGCTATGGCGAGTTGGTCGGGCGCTGGGAGATGGCTCAGCACGCCGCGGCGCTCGCCGACCCGCAACATGCCTATTTCGTTGCCGAGGCCGACGGCGAGCCGGTCGGCTTCGCTCTTCTACGCAATTGGGCCTCCTCAAATGGAGTGACGCTGGTGAAGCGCGTCGCCGTCGCGCGGCCCGGCATTGGCTACGGCAAGGCCATGATGCGCGCCGTCGTCGATACCGCCTTCGCCGAAACGAATGTCCATCGCTTATGGATCGGCTGTTTCCCCGAGAACCTGCGGGCGCGGCGGACCTATGAAGCAGTGGGTTTCGTGGCCGAGGGGATCGCCCGTGGCAACGTGCTCTTCCTCGGAAGGCATCGCGACGAGCTGATCCTATCGATGTTGAGGCCGGACTGGGAGGCGCGGAAAGGGTTGACGGCGAGCGAACCTTGAATAGCCGATCTCGCTAGCTCTACACTCGAGTCAGATCGGAGCCAGCAATGGGCAAGGTTTGGACTCTTGAGGACGCGAAGAACAAGTTTTCTGCGGTGGTGGAAGCAGCGCAACGGGGTGAGCCACAGCGTATCACCAAGCGTGGTGTTGATGCCGTCGTCGTCCTTTCGGCCCAGGACTATAAGCGGCTGTCGAAACTTGATGCGCGTTCCAAGAATACATTCGTAGAGCACCTCCTCGATTTCCCGAAGCTGCGGGAAGGGATGGAAGACATTTTTGACTTCGACGAGCGCCCTCAAATAGGGATACGCGATATCGTTTTCGACAAATAGGCCACTGTGTATCTCCTGGATCGCCGCCTGTATTGCCCGCTCTTGCAAGCGGATATAGCAAGGCATCAAACGGGCAGCCGACGACGGGATCACCGATATGCGACTTGGCGGAAGGCTGGCAGCAGCCATCGAAGTTCTGGACGACATCGAACGGCGTCACCGTCCCGCGGCCGACGCGCTGAAGGATTGGGGCCTCTCGCACCGGTTTGCCGGGGCAGGGGACCGCGCCGCCATTGGCAATATCGTCTACGACGCGTTGCGTAGGAGGCGCTCGGCCGGCTGGCTGTTCGATGCAGATACGCCGCGCGCCGTTGCCTTCGGCGCACTGCTTCTCGAGTGGGGCCAGACGGCAGAATCGCTGAATAGCAGCCTGGAGGGCGACCGCTTCGCGCCTGAGCCTTTGTCCGAGGCCGAGCGGCGTTCGATCGAGGAAAGGGGCATGACAACGGCTCCGGATGCAGTCGCTGCCGATTGCCCCGACTGGGCCGCGCCGCTTCTGCAGGCGAGTTTTGGCGACGACTGGGTGCCTGAGGCGAAGGCACTTGCCGGACGTCCGCCGCTCGACCTGCGTGCCAACAGATTGAAGGCGACGCGCGACAAGGTTGTTGCGGAACTCAGTGACACAGGCGCCGTGCCGACAGCGCTTGCACCGCATGGCATCCGCATCGCGCCGATCGAAGGCGCTGGCCGGCACCCGAATGTACAGGCCGAGCCATCGTTCCAGAAGGGCTGGTTCGAGGTTCAGGACGAGGGCTCGCAAACGGTAGCCGAGCTTGCAGGCGTGAAACCCGGCATGCAGGTGCTCGACTTTTGCGCCGGCGCCGGCGGCAAGACGCTCGCTTTGTCGGCTGCGATGCAGAACCGCGGCCAGATCTACGCCTTCGACTCGGAAAAGGCGCGGCTGGCGCCCATCTTCGAGCGCATCCGCCGCGCCGAGAACCGCAACATCCAGGTGCTGTCGAAGCCGGTCGAGCTCGAAAGCCATGTCGGTCAGATGGACATCGTCCTGATCGACGCGCCTTGCACGGGTTCGGGCACGTGGCGCCGCCGTCCCGACGCGAAATGGCGGCTGACGCCGAAGCAGCTCGAGACACGCATCGGAGAGCAGCGCACGATCCTGGCCGACGCCAGCCGCTACGTGAAGCCGGGCGGTCGGCTCGTCTACATCACCTGCTCCCTGTTTCGAGAGGAGAACCAGGAGCAGATCGCCACGCTCTTGAAGCAGGACGCGGCTTTCGCTCCGGTCGATCACGAGAGCCTGTTCGAAGCGCATTTTCCCGGAAAATCGGCTGTCGCGCGGATAGATCGCGGTGCTGGCCTCATACTGTCGCCTTTCCGTAGCCACACGGATGGTTTTTTCTTCGCGGCATTGCAGCGAACTGCCTGATCCCATGAGGGGACTTCATGGAGCATTTCATCGAGCAGCTGACCAACCCGATCAACGCGGTCGGCCACCTCAACTACATTCTCGTGATCCTGTCCGTATCGATGAGCAGCATGCGCTGGCTGCGCATTTTCGCAATGGCGAGCGGAATAGTCGGAGT
Organism: Mesorhizobium sp. BAC0120; assembly: GCF_033542235.1. Classification (NCBI taxonomy): domain Bacteria; kingdom Pseudomonadati; phylum Pseudomonadota; class Alphaproteobacteria; order Hyphomicrobiales; family Phyllobacteriaceae; genus Mesorhizobium; species Mesorhizobium sp. BAC0120. The sequence goes on from NZ_JAWRCU010000012.1 coordinate 7,365, forward strand.
CTTCTACTACGGCTACCTGGTGTCGGACGGCATCAGCGCGATGTGGGAGTTCATCTTCGCGTCAGTGAATGCGGTCCAGCTGGCGATCATGGCCGTGGCGGGACGGCGTAAATCGATGAATGAAGACGAGGCGCTTTTCATCGAAACCGTTATGCCGACGCTTGAGGGCAACCTGCGCGCCCGCATGCTGAAGATGGCGCGCTGGCAGACTTGCGAGCCCGGGCATGTGCTTATGGAGGAAGGCCAGTTGGCGCCTCAGCTCGTGTTCATTGCGCGCGGTGCCGCTAGCGTCGAGAAAGGCGGCAAGATCGTCGGTGTGTGCGGCCCGGGCGATTTCCTAGGCGAGATGAGCTTTCTGACAGGCCGGCCGGCCTCGGCGACGGTGCGCGTGGCCAATGAGGTACGTTGCTGCGTCTATGATCCTGCGCCGCTGAAGGCGCTAACGCAGAAAAATCCCGGGATCCGGCAAGCCTTGGAGTTCAGCTTCAACCGGAACCTCGTCGGCAAGCTGGAGCGCATGAACGAGGCCAGCCACCAGCTGGATACGAGCCCGGTTTGACCTGCCCGACCAACTCTATCGGCTTGCCTTCCCCATGCCTGCCCTGTGATAAGCTGACAAAGTTCAAATGCGAGTGACGCCATGGATGCCAAGCCAGTACCCGACGCCGACTACGAAGACCGCGTGCGTGCGTCCTTTGCACGGCAGGCCGCCATGGCGACGATCGGTGCAGAGCTCACGCTTGTAACGCCGGGCATCGTCGAGATCGAAATGCCGTACTCGGCGGCGCTCACCCAGCAGCACGGCTTCCTGCATGCAGGCGTGATCTCGACCGCATTGGATTCGGCCTGCGGCTATGCCGCATTCTCGCTGATGCCGGAAAACGCCTCGGTGCTCACCATCGAGTTCAAGGTCAACCTGCTCGCGCCCGGCAAGGGCGAGCGCTTCCTGTTCCGCGGTTCCGTTACCAAGCCCGGTCGCACCATCATCGTCGCCGACGGCCAGGCCTATGCCTTCGGCACCAATGGCGAAGCCAAGCTCATCGCCACCATGACGGGCACGATGATGACGATCACGGGCCGCGAGGGAATCGCGGGCTGAACGCGTCGACCACTCGACCGAATATCTGCACGTTGATCCATTGCAGCGATTTATGAGGCCGTCTGCCGAAGCCCGGTTCAACCCATTGCGCCGACTCACCTTTTTCTCTAAAGGCCCGCCATGAAGAACCCCGCACATCCCGATACCGTCCTCATCATCGATTTCGGCAGCCAGGTGACGCAGCTGATCGCCAGGCGCGTGCGCGAGGCCGGCGTCTATTCCGAGATTGTGCCGTTCCAGAAGGCCGAGGAAGCCTTCAGGCGCATCGAGCCGAAGGCGGTGATCCTCTCGGGCAGCCCGCATTCCACCGTCGACATCGGCAGCCCGCGCGCGCCGGACACTGTATTTTCTGCCGGCGTTCCTGTGCTGGGCATCTGCTATGGCGAACAGACCATGAGCGCGCAGCTCGGCGGCAAGGTCGAGGTCGGGCATCACCGCGAATTCGGCCGTGCCTTCCTCGACATCGAGGACGACAGCGCGTTGTTCGACGGCATTTGGGCGAAAGGCACGCGCCACCAGGTTTGGATGAGCCACGGCGACAAGATCACGGCCATACCGCCGGGCTTCCGAGTCATCGGCACTTCAGCCGGCGCGCCTTTCGCGGCGATCGCCGACGAAGGGAGGAAATTCTACGGCGTCCAGTTCCACCCTGAGGTCGTGCACACGCCGGATGGTGCCAAGCTGCTCAGGAACTTCGTGCGCAACATCGCCGGGCTTACCGGCGACTGGACGATGGCCGCCTACAAGGACCAGGCGATCGCCGCAATCCGCGCCCAGGTTGGAGACGGCCGCGTGATCTGCGGCCTCTCCGGGGGCGTCGATTCCTCGGTTGCCGCAGTGCTGATCCACGAGGCGATCGGCGAACGCCTTACCTGCATCCTCGTCGACCACGGCCTCATGCGGAAGAACGAGGCGGCGGAAGTCGTCGAGATGTTCCGCGGCCACTACAACATCCCGCTCGTTCATGTGGACGCATCGGATCGCTTCATCGGCGCCCTCGAAGGTCTCTCCGACCCCGAGGTCAAGCGCAAGACCATCGGCAAGCTCTTCATCGATGTGTTCGAGGAGGAAGCGAAGAAGGTCGGTGGCGCGGATTTCCTGGCGCAGGGCACCCTCTATCCCGATGTGATCGAGAGCGTTTCCTTCACCGGCGGCCCCTCGGTCACCATCAAGTCGCATCACAATGTCGGCGGGCTGCCAGAGCGCATGAACATGAAGCTCGTCGAGCCGCTGCGCGAATTGTTCAAGGACGAGGTGCGCTCACTCGGCCGCGAGCTTGGCCTGCCGGAGCACTTCATCGGCCGCCACCCGTTCCCGGGACCAGGGCTTGCCATCCGCGTTCCCGGCGCGATCTCGCGCGACAAGCTCGACATATTGCGCCAGGCCGACGCGATCTATCTCGACGAAATCCGCAAGGCCGGCCTCTACGATGCGATCTGGCAGGCATTCGCCGTGCTGCTTCCGGTGCAGACTGTGGGCGTCATGGGCGACGGCCGCACCTACGACTCTGTCTGTGCGCTACGCGCCGTCACCTCGGTCGACGGCATGACTGCCGATTTCTTCCATTTCGACATGGCTTTCCTCGGCGCCGCCGCCACCCGCATCATCAACGAGGTGAAGGGCATCAACCGCGTCGTCTACGACGTCACGTCGAAGCCGCCGGGGACGATCGAGTGGGAATGATTTCGCCCATCCGAGGTTATGCCAAAATGCGCCACAGGACGACGTGATTCACTGAAAGATAAAGACATTCCTGCCGATGGCGATCCGCATCTATCGGTGGGCACAGATCGCGGGCGGTGGACTGTCTAACGGACCTCGCCCGATGCTGATCATCGGACGGCTCGGTGGCCACCGTCGCGCCCGTCTTTCCCGGTTAAGGTGACAGGATCTCGCCCGCGATGAGGCTTAGCAGGTACTGGGCCGTCACCTCTACCGAACTCACTGGACGATTCGCATCCGCGCCAAGAAGGCATCGGCGACAAATCTGAACTTGCGGGGATCACCAAAAGCCCCGCCATCACCATGGCACCGTAAATCGTTGTCTAGACCTTTCGACATGATTTTCTTGCCGCTTTGAATCTAAACCCCCTACCGTATGTTCCACGCGCGAAGTGTTGCAACGAACTGTGGAGTCTGCCGTTTAGAAAAGGGCATTGCGCAGAGGATGTTCGCGGGTCGCAAAATAGTTGTTCGTCGGGCATCAAGACAGTGAGCTGGGAGCTCGTGTAAACTTCCACCAGAACGGTTCTGAAACGAATTCTATGACGTGCTGATTCTCGAAAAGATCGGTTGTCGTTGAATGGATAACTCGAAAGGAAAGGCTGGTTGAGCTCCGTCCCATTCCCATTGCGGCGACTGTCTACGGAAGACGTTTCGCGTAGGGAGCGGCTCTCCTTCGTACATGATTTCCTGGCTCGTCACGTCGGAGGGCGGGAGCTTGCTCCCTCGGACCCCGATAATGTCCGCATCGACATTGAGGCAATGTCTCTACCTAGTGGTTTAACGGTGGGCCGCGGGTTCTATGCGCCGATTAGCGGTGCCCGGACTCGCGAATTGCTCCGGGATGGCCGGGAACATTACCTCCTTCTGATCCACAATCAGGATCATGAGATCTCGGTCGACGGAAAGGCCCCTTTCAGGGTCGCCGCTGGCGATGTCATGTTATTGAATGAAGGAACCTGCCATGAATTCTTCTACAACAAACCCACGACCGTCAACACCGTCACGCTCGATCGCCATATAATTGCGGATCTCGCTCCACGCCTTGAATTGGAGGCGAGTTACTTAATTCCGTCGGCAGCCGATGGCATGCCGCTCTTGGCGAACTATGTCGAGACGCTTCGCCGCCACCCACCGGTTTCGGCCAAGGCGGGAGATATGGCGGCCCGCCATGTCTATGATCTCACCGCCCTTGTTCTTGATGGCTTCGTGCGTGGAGGGGCCGCGCGAAATGAACACAGCAAAGCGGCCGCGCGGCGCCGGCTCATGCGGCAAGATATTCTCCAGAATCTTTCCGATCCTGGTCTCAACATCGACACCATCGCACATCGCCAAGGTGTTACGCCGCGCTATATTCAACGACTATTCGAGAGGGAAGGGACCACCTTCACCGAATTCGTACGCGATTCCAGACTTGATCTCGCCTTCCGCCTTCTCAAAGAGCGTGATGCAGATTCCAATATGATCACCGCAATTGCCTATGACGTTGGCTTTTCCGATCTGTCTACGTTCAGCCGAGCGTTTCGCAGGCGATTCAATGCGACCCCTTCGCAGATTCGGCGGTCGTCATCAGAATATTGAGAGCATTGTAATGCTCGAACCAGAGCGGCAAGTGCGCGACGACGGTTTCGGCGAGACATAGTCGCGCTCCAAAGTTCTAACGAAGGCGTGAGCCATGCGTTCGACTGCGGGCAGCGCGACAGCGTCGAGCAAGGCTCCAAGCCGCTATCTCGCAACAAGGATTTGGCGTCGTTCGCGACGAAGCACAAGCCGCTGTCGGTCAACTATTCGATTCGTTGGCAGGTCCGCCTCGTAGGTCACATGCACGAAGGCTGGGTTGCTCGGCCGTACTCCAGCGACGATGGCACTCGGGCTGTTTGTTCGCCGTCCATCAAAAAGTGGTTCGGTATCTCCCAAGATAATCATGTGCACCTTCCTCTATCGTTCTACGTAGCCGGCGCGGAATCACAGGAAGCGCTACACAGATGCAACGGGGTATATTAGCGTGAACAGGGATCTATCGCGACTATTCGAAATCTTACGCAATGGACGACGCGGGAGTTCCGCTAAGTCTTTGCGAGTGGCCAGGGCGTTCGCGAAGACGGCAGCGCTCGCGATAGCCACCCATGATTTTGGCCAATCGGGGCTAGCCGTGAACCGCGCGATCGAGGCCAAGGCAGAATTAGCAGAACAATTGTAACTAATTGCCACTCGGTTCCTACCAGGCATCGTTATGGCTCAACCCGGTTAGTCTTGGTTCGCGAAGCGCTCAACAGCAGCACGGAAATGGGCGCTGGGGGGCTTGCGAGTCATAGCATCCAACGGGGAGCAGACGCCAACTAACCCGACTTGTTGTTCATCCTTCGGACGCTTCGGTGTCCCGTCGCCGGCGAAGCTTTGCCGCGACGAATACTTCTGGAGTCTGTATGCGACAGCGCGTTCCAAAACGTTCCCAACATATCCCCCTTGCCTGTAAGCGCCAGACAAAAGCGCTGCTGTGGACCGGTGTCTCCCTTATCGCGATGGCGCTGGCCGCACCTGCGGGAGCGGAAACGATCATCTATACCGACGGCCAAACCGCGACGGCACCCGTCGCCATGACGTCCGACACCGAACTGAACCTCGCAGCAGGAACCGCCACTCAGAGCGGGATCGTCAGCGGCGACTTTCACGTGACCAAGACAGGCTATGGCCTACTGATACTTGATGGCGTGAACACCTATACAGGGGGAACCACGGTTTCGCGCGGTACGCTCTTTGCGGGCAATACATCTGCCTTAGGAACCGGGGCGGTCGAACTCGCCAGCGGCGCCGCTCTGTCACTTGGCGCCCCGGGCACGTTCACCAATAACATAAATATCAACCTCGGGGCCTCGCTGTCATCCGGCTTTGGTGCGAGGCACGCCGGCGTGATCAGCGGGGATGGGCTACTCTCCCTTTCAGCCGCCGGTAACGTCATCCGGATTGCAGGAAATAACACGTATCGCGGAGGTACAAATATCTCTGCCGGCGAAGTCCTGGTCGAGAACGATCACGCGCTGGGGACCAACGCTGTCAACCTAGACGCTACTCTTGGCTATGCCGACGGCATCAGCATCGGCAACGATGTGATGCTGAGGACCGCCGGTAGTACCCTGTCGGTAGAGACGGGTTCTGCAGTCCAACGCGGAGGCATTGCCGGGAATGCGGCCGGCTCCAGCCTTACCAAGATTGGCGCCGGGGAGCTCGTTCTGACAGGCGCCAGCACCTATTCGGGAGATACGCACGTTGTTGAAGGGACCTTGACTGGTGGGGTTGGCTACACGTTCTCCGGTCAATCACTCTATTCACTCGAGTCCGGCGCCGCGACACTCAGGATACGCGCTCATCAGCGGGTCGGCGGCATTTCCGGCACCGGCATCCTCGACCTTGGCGACTACAATCTGGAAACCGGTGGTCGAAATGTCGCCGCGACATTCGAGGGCACGCTCGTTGGCTCGGCGAACTCATCGATCTCGAAAAAGGGGACAAGCTCGCTGACGTTCGAAGGCAACAATTCCGCATATGGCGGTTCGCTGTATGTGGACAGCGGTAGCGCGTTTGTCGACGGCGACTACAGGAACATGCGCGTGTCGGTAGGCGATGGCGTGTTCGGTGGCACTGGCCGGGTCGGTGCCGTCACTGTCGATGGCGGCACGCTGTTTGGCTCCGAAGGCCAGCAGTTGACGATGCAATCTCTTGCATTAGGCGCGGACTCGCGAGTTTCAGTTCGGCTTGGCACGAGTTCGACCCAGGCGCTCTTCAACGTCGCTGGAAATTTGACGCTCGATGGTCGGCTCGATGTCGAGGATGCCGGTGGCTTTGGTCCGGGGGTCTATCGGCTGTTCGACTATGGCGGCACTCTCACGAATAATGGCCTGGAGATTGGAACCGTACCGTCTGGCTATGACAGCCACAATCTGAACGTACAGACCGCCATGGCGGGACAAGTCAATCTTGTGGCGGCCGACGCAGGTTATGGCCCGGTTTTGTTTTGGGACGGGGACGATCCGGCGCATTGGGATAACGGCAAGATCGATGGAGGTGACGGCCAATGGCGGACAGGCGGGCGCGCTTTCACCGATGCCCAGGGGATGAAGAATGGTGCGATGAATCCGCGGCCCGGCTTCGTAGTGTTTGGCGGCAGCGCCGGCAATGTCGAAGTCTATACGGGTACCGGACAGATTGAGACCACCGGCATGCAGTTCGCAACCAGCGGTTATAAGCTGTACGGTGATTTGCTCACACTCGCCGCGGGTGAGGCGATCATTCGCGTCGGTGACGGAACCGCGGCCGGCGCGAATTACGTCGCGACCATCTCCAACCATTTGGACGGCGGGGGGCGTCTGACCAAAACCGACCTTGGAACGCTCATCCTCGATGGAGACAATACCTATTGGGGTGGCACGGAAATCCGCCAGGGGACGCTGCAGATCGGTAGCGGCGGCGCGTCAGGGTCGATCGTCGGCGACGTCGTCAACGACGGCGTGCTGGCCTTTAACCGATCGGATGCGACGACGTTCGACGGAGCCATTTCAGGCACAGGCGCGGTGCACCTGCTGGACGGCGATCTGACGCTCACCGGCATCAACCGCTATACGGGCGGCACAATCGTCGATGGCGGAATATTGAGGGCCGGTCAGGAAAGGGCGTTCGTGAGTGACACTGCCTTTACGGTGAACGGAGGCACACTCGACCTCAACGACTATAGTCTTATCATGTCATCGCTATCCGGTACCGGGGGCTCGGTGGCGATCGGTACGGCGACGCTTTCGCTGCATCAGAACATCGACACCAGCTTTGCAGGTTCACTGACCGGGTCGGGATGGTTCACCAAGGGGGGGAGCGGTAAGCTGATCCTTTCAGGTGACAGCGGGGGATTCACCGGCGAGACCAACGTCGAGAAAGGCACGCTGGTCGTAAACGGCGTGCTGGGAGGCACGGTTACTGTGCTCGGCGCCCGTCTTGAGGGCGTCGGTACGATCGGTGACACCCTCGTGAAAGGCATGATTGCGCCGGGTAACTCGATCGGCACGCTGAACGTCGGCAACATCACCTTCGATCAAGGCTCGATCTACGAGGTCGAGGTCAATGCGGCGGGGAAAGGCGATCGCATTATCGCATCCGGTAACGCGACTATCGGCGGTGGCACGGTCAAGGTGCTGGCGGGCATGGGCAACTATGCGTCCCAGACAAAGTACAATATCCTCACCGCCAACGGTGGCGGCGGCATAACCGGCACCTTCGACGGCGTGACCTCGAATCTCGCCTTCCTCGACCCATCGCTCAGCTACGAGTCCGATAGCGTCTGGCTGACGATGAGCCGGAACAGCACCAGCTTCCAGAACGTCGGCGTGACGGCGAACCAGATCGCCACCGGCGGCGGCGTGGAAAGCCTCGGCTTCGGCAATCCGGTCTATGACGCGGTGCTGAGCCTGTCGGCCGATCAGGCGCAGTATGCCTTTGACCAGCTCTCGGGCGAGACCCATTCATCTGCCAAGACCGCGCTTATCGAGGACAGCCGCTTCGTCCGCAATGCGGTGAACGACCGTATCCGCGCAGCCTTCGACGGCGTCGGAGCCTCGGGAACCGTCACAACCTATGTCGACGGCAGGCCGGTGACGGTGAAGGCGAACACCGATCGCTTCGCGATCTGGGCGCAGGGCTTCGGCTCATGGGGTCACACGAATGGCGACGGCAACGCCGCTCGCCTCAACCGCTCGACCGGCGGCTTCTTCGTCGGCGCCGATGCTCCGGCTTTCGACACCTGGCGCTTCGGTGCCGTGACCGGCTACAGCCGGACGAAGTTCGACGTGAAGGATCGCCGTTCCGCCGGCTCGAGCGACAACTACCATGTCGGCCTTTATGGCGGCACAGCCTGGGGCGATCTAGCCTTCCGCACGGGCGCTGCCTACACTTGGCACGACATCTCGACCTCGCGGAACGTGATCTTCCCCGGATTCGACGACAGCCTGAAGAGTGACTACAACGCGGCCACCGCCCAGGTCTTCGGCGAGTTGGCCTACGGCTTCAATGTCGACGCCGCCCGTTTCGAACCCTTCGCCGACCTCGCCTATGTGAACCTGCACACCTACGGCTTCACCGAACGGGGTGGTGCGGCTGCGCTCACCAGCCCGTCGTCCAACACCGATGCGACCTTCACGACGCTCGGCCTTCGCGCCTCGACCAGCTTCGAAGTCGGCGGCTCGACGCTGACCGCCAAGGGCGTGGTCGGCTGGCGTCATGCCTTCGGCGATGTGACGCCGCTTTCCACCATGAGCTTCGCCGGAGGCGGCGATACGTTCTCCATCGGTGGTGTCCCGATCGCGCGCAATGCGGCTGTGATCGAAGCCGGGCTCGACTATGCCATCATGCCCAACGCCACCCTCGGCGTCACCTATGGCGGGCAGTTCGGATCCGGCATGGCCGACCAGTCCGTCAACGCGAACTTCAATGTGAAGTTCTGAGAACAGACGAATTGTCAACCGAGGTCGGCGAACCGTCGACCTCGGACCGTTCAGAAATCCAAGCGTCGACGACAGCCAATCTGGTTGGATGTTCTAAGCAACATCGGGAAGACGGGTTCTTCAATGATCACTGCAAAATGGCTTTTCTCTGGTTTGCTTTGTCTGCTCGTTGCTGGTTGCAACAGCGGCGACGCCCGAATGAGTGCGCTGCGGGCCGACATGGCCAGTCGGCAGGCAGCAGCCGAATTGGCGGCCAATCGTTCCGGCGCAACGCAGGAAGAAAAGGAGCGCGCCAAGAGCTACGCTTCCGCGCAATCATGCATCGATCAGCTTCAGGCCCATGCGCGAGGCGTTCAGGCGGCGAGTATGGCATCGCGTGCTGCGATGGCTGGCGTCAGCCTCGCCGGGCCGGGCGGGGCGTTGGCGGCTCGTGCGATGGGACCGGTGAATGGCATGGCAATACGAAACCAGGGCAACTACCAAGTCGCCTGTTATTAGGCTCGCCTGCAACGTGAGGTTACGATCAACAACATGCATTCGACCAGTTACATTTTGCAGATTGCGTTCGCATCACTTGCCGCCTTTGGGCTCGCCGCGTGCCAGAGTTCACAATCAAGTTTTCAGGGGTCGAACTTTTCCAACGAGACGAGAACGTTGGAAAAGCAGCTTAACGCCGAGGCCGCGGCGTTGGGCGCCGCCCAAGGCGCGACAAGCCTCGCGGCATCTGCCGATCCGACCGGCATATCGAGCTTTGTCAAAGCGCCGGTTGCACTTGCCGCGCGAAACGCGTTGGCGAGAAGTGCCGACGCGCGCATGGACGCCCAACTGGCCCGCGATGAGCAAGCCCTTTACCGCCGCTACGGCATGAACCCGGATGGCACGCCTTCTGGAAAACGGCCAGTGGGTGGTCAGTGAACGTCGAGACGATGCCCTTTGGACGCTGCGAGAGGATGGCTTTTTAGCCAAAGCCGCTACCGCTTTTGAGACGTCGTTAGAAACCTCATGGCCTGCTCAGTTTGTGGGGCGCGGCGCGGCCTTACGAGCGTCGCTCACCGTCAGCCAGACGGCCGAGACGAGGAGGTAGAAGGCGCCGAAGGCGGCATAGGGGGCGATGTTGGCGATGCCGACCGGCTCAGGACCGCCGGCCATCTTCCGCGCGGCGCGGCAGGCCAAGAGTGGCAATCAACCAGGCGATCCGGCCAAGGCTGCGCAGGCGCTGCTCGCGTTGGTCGAAGCCGAGAACCCGTCGGTGCGCCTGTTCCTGGGCGATGATGCGCTCGGTCTGGCTGATCAGAAACTCGACGGGATGCGCGCTGAAATCGCTGCCTGGGACGCGCTGTCTCGGTCCACCAACTTTTAAAGCACGGTGGACATGCCGCCATCGCCCCGCAGGTTGGTGCCTGTGATGTAGGCCGCGAGCGGGCTGGCCAGGAAGGCGGCATTCGCCAGTTCGTCCAGTTCACCGAAGCCGCCGAGAGGCACCGCAGCATTTGGATCTCTCAGCCCGGCATGCCCTTCTGGTCCCGGTTCGTGCTCCAGAAACCAACATCGATATCTACATCCCTATCGCTAGCCAGCTCGCCATCCCGATTTCGACCGGATACCGAGTTCTGCATGTTCCCGGGCTAGACCAGATCGCTCGCGATCGCACCACATCATGAACGACGTCAGCGGAATGCGACCGCCAATCATCCGCTTGCCGCCAGGAACTCGCTTTCGTTCACCTCGATGACAATTCGCTGCCGAGCTTGGGTCGCATTGCGCAGCAGCAGAGCGAGCGGTTGTGCGGGATCAAGTCGCAAATATTCCCAATCATATGCGTGAGCGATCAGCTTGAAGTCGGGCGTCTGGATATCAACCCCCAGCGGTTCGACGCCTTGGGCCCGCATATGTGTCTTGATCTCGCCATATCCGCAATTGTTCCATAGCAGGACGACGAGCGGAGTTTCGGCATCCACCGCGGAACCGAGTTCCGCTAAGGTGAACTGGATCCCGCCATCCCCGATAACACAGATCACCGGGCGATCGGGAACGCCGATGGCGGCGCCGATTGCGGCCGGAAGCGCGTAGCCAAGCGTTCCATAGCCGGTGGATGAGCAGAACCACAAGCGGGGACGCGGAGCGGCATAGGACAGGCATCCGGCGTAGGCGGGCTGGGTTGAATCGCCGACGATGATCGCATCCGGCAGGGCTTCGAGGACACTTTCGAGGAGGCGCAGGCCAGCTGCCATCATTCGGTCGAGGCCGCGCCGCACCGTGTCGCGCGCCTGCGCTGCCCGTTGCGCCCCGTTGCGGCTGCCTGCCGGAGCTACTGCTTCACTTAATGCCGAAAGTGCCACGGCAGAATCGGATATCAGCGTCATGTCTGCCCGGTTGCCGCGCATGGCCTGCTCGGCATCAATATCTATGCGTACAAGTCGGCCGTTGATTGTCGGCCGTCCCGTCCCGTAGGGATCGAAATCTGTGGGCCCAAGCTCGGTGCCCACGGCGATGACCAGGTCCGAGCAGGCGACGAGCTCCGCACATCCGCTCAGGCTGGGCGTGCAGGGTACGGCGAGAGGGTGTCCGGCCGGCAGAAGGCCGCGGCCATTGACCGTCATCATGACCGGCGCGTCGAGTGCCTCGGCGAGCGCACGCAGCGGAATTGCCGCCTCGGCGGCGCCGCCGCCCGCGATGATGAGCGGGCTGCTGCATTCCCCTGCCAGGCCTGCGATCTGGCGGACCGCAGCGGCGTGTGGTGCCGGTTTGAGAGGCGGCGGTGCTCGCCTGGGGGCTGGGAGGCCGCTCGCATCCTTCGCCATCAGGTCGATGGGGATCTCGATGTGCACCGGCCTCGGCCTTGCGGCGGAAAACACCGCAAAGGCGCGGGCCATCACCCATTCGAGCTCCTCAATCTTCAGGATCGTGTGGCTGAAGGCGGTGATCTGCTTCATCAGCTGACGCTGGTCGGGCAGCTCGTGAAGAAAGCCTTCCCCTGAACCCATGTCTCCCAGCGCGTTGACACCGGAAATCACCAGCATCGGAACCGAATCTGCATAGGCCTGTGCGACTGCCGTTGCCACATTTGTGAGGCCAGGGCCGGTGATGATGAAGCATACACCCGGCTTGCCGCTGGCACGCGCGTAGCCGTCCGCCATGAAGCCCGCGCCCTGCTCGTGCCGGGGCGTGACATGCCGGATACCGCTTCCGGGCAGGCCGCGATAGAGCTCGATCGTGTGCACGCCGGGTATGCCGAACACTGTGTCGACGTCATAGGCACGCAGCAATTTCACCAGGTAGGTGCCAAAGGTCTCCATTCCCCCTCACTTGTGCGCGGGGGCGACGCCCCGCAGTTCTTCGGTATCAGATGCCGCTATAGAATGAATATGCCGTTCTGGTTCTGCTACATCTCACCGGCGGAAGCTGAGACCAGGCTCCAGCCCCCATGGGCGCGCTTATAGGCTTCGAGCGAGGGATAGATGTGGCTGACGCAATGGCTGACGAGGCTCTCGCGATCACCGCGGACGAGCGCGTCGATCATCGCGCGATGCTCGTTCCGGGACTGTTGCAGCAGGATCGGATCGCCGATCGCGTAGCAGCGGATCGCCGTCGTCCGGGCCCAGAAGGTTGCGATGGCTTCCGCCAGGAAGCGGTTGTTGCAGGCGGCGAAGAGGGTTTCATGGAACACGTTGTTGAGCGCCGCAGTCTGTTTCAGGTCCATGCGATCGACGCAGTCGGAGTATTCCGAATGGATCCGCTCCAGCTCTTCGATGAGCGATCGCGGGGCCGGCATGGGAATCCGCCGCGCCGCCTCCGCCTGCAGGATCGCGCGCATCTCATAAAGTTCTTCCACTTCCTCGACAGAGAAGTCCCGCACGACTACGCCGCGATTGGGACGGCGGGTCACGAGGCCGATCTGCTCCAGGGTCACCATGGCCGCGCGGATCACGTGCCGGCTCGTGTTGAACCGTTCGCTCAGTTCCTCCTCGACCAGCCTCTCGCGCGGGCGCAGGCGGCCGAAAATGATCGCCTCGCGAATTGTCTCGACGACTTCGGTTTCCAATCTCTGGGCTGCCTGTTGTGTCATGTTGGTCCTCATCCCTGCGCCTCGGAGAGGGATATTAGCTCTGCAGGCGCTGCGACACGATCTCCTTCGCAAGCCAAGCGGCACACCAGATCACCGATCGCCAGCGAAGCCGTAATGCCGGGCGACTCGATACCGTAAAGATTGATCAGGCCAGGTGCGCCATGGTCTCGCCCGTCCTGGATCATGAAATCGGCGGGCGCGGTGCCGGCCATATGGAGCTTTGGCCTGATTCCGCAATAGTCCGGCGCGAGCGCGCTCTCCGGCAAGGCCGGCCAATAGCGGCGGATCGCGCGATCGAACAGCGGGAGGCGCTCCTCGCTGACGCGATAGTCGATCTCATCCACCCACTGGACATCCGGTCCGAAGCGGGCGCGGCCTGCATGATCGAGCGTGAGGTGGATGCCCATGCCGCCATCCGAGGGGAGCGGGTAAACCAGATGCTTGAAAGGCGAGCGGCAGGTGAGCTTGAAGTAGTTTCCCTTGGCCAGATACCGGGCCGGAATGGCTTCTGCGGGAAAACCCTCGATCGCGGAGGCTACCCTTTGCGCTGACAATCCTGCGCAGTTCACCACTGTCCTGCAGCAAAGGACGGAGCCTCCGTGCTGGTCAACCAGAAGAGAAATGCCGCGCTCCGTGACCCGCCCGGCGGCCACAGCAGCACGAAGGACGAGCATGCCGCCGCTGTTTTCGAGATCGCCCAGATAGCTCAACATGAGCTCATGCACGTCGACAATCCCCGTCGAGGGGGACAGGACGGCGGCGGAGCAGTCGAGTTCCGGCTCGATCGAGAGCGCTTCCTTCCGCGAGAGGATCACCAGATCGACGACGCCATTCCGGGCGGCGTTCTCCGTTAGGTGCCGCAGCTTCGAGACGTCGCCCTGCGAGCAGGCGACGATTAGCTTTCCCAACTGCGAGTGCCATATGCCGCGTTCACGGCAATAGGCATAGAGCGCGGCTTTCCCCTTCACGCAGAGCTGCGCCTTCATGGAATTTGGAGCGTAGTACAGCCCGGCGTGGATCACCTCGGAATTGCGCGAGCTCGTGCCGGAACCGATCATACGTTCCGCTTCCAGGACGATGACCTCCCGGCCGGCGAGGGCCAGGGCGCGCGCGACGGCCAGGCCGACCGCGCCTGCGCCGATCACAACGGCATCGACCTTCTCGTGGCCGCCTGCATCCCATTCCATGAAAACCACCCTGCTGTGGAGGGACATCTACACAAGGAAAATTCTGCCGACAAGTTCGTTGACATTTCTGTCGACAATTTTGTAAGCAATCATTGCTTCGAGGCTTTCCGGGTGGAAAGTCGGGAGGAGGGAGCATGGAAGTCACCAATTGCGGAGCGTTGCTGTCGCCCCTCGCCATCAGGGGTGCGCGGCTGAAGAACCGGATCATGTCGACCGGCCATGACACGACGCTTCCGACCGCCGCCCTGGTGAACGACGCCCTCATCGCCTATCAGGAAGCACGCGCCCGCGGCGGTGCCGGGCTGATCATCGTCCAGGTGGCCGGCGTTCATGAAACCGCCAGATACACCAACCATATCCTGATGGCATCGAGCGACGAGTGCATCCCCGGCTACCGCCGACTGGCGGAGGCGGTGCACGCCTACGGCACCACGATATTCGGGCAGCTTTTTCATCCCGGCAGGGAGATCACGGAAGCGCAGGGCGGCCTGCTGGCGGTGGCCTATGCCCCCTCGGAGGTGCCCAACGAGCGATATCACGTGATGCCGCGTCCCCTCAGCGCACCTCTCATCCGCGAGATCGTTTCCTGCTATGGCGACGCTGCACGGCGCTTGTATGAGGCGGGGCTCGACGGGGTCGAGATCGTCGCAAGTCATGGCTATCTCCCAGCCCAGTTCCTGAGCCCCCGCGTCAATGTCCGGACGGACATCTACGGTGGAAGCCTGGAGAACAGGCTTCGCTTCACGCGCGAGGTTCTGGCTGATGTGCGTGCGAAGACGAGCGAGGATTTCGTCGTCGGATTGCGGATTTCGGGCGGGGAGTTCGACCAGCAGGGCATCACCGGCGATGAGGCCCTGGAGGCGATCTGCGCGCTGGAAAAGGACATCGACTACATTCACGTGGTGGCGGGCACATCCGCATCGAGCGGCGGTGCGGTGCACATCGTGCCGCCCATGAGCATCCCCAACGGCTACCTGGCGCCGTTCTCGGCAACGGTGAAGGCGCGAGTTTCAATCCCGGTCTTCGTCACCGGTCGCATCAATCAGCCCCAGGACGCCAACGCGATCATCTCCTCCGGTCGGGCGGACGTCTGCGGTATGACGCGCGCGCTGATCTGCGATCCGCAGATGCCCAAGAAGGTGATCGAGCGGCGGCTCGAGGATATCCGCGCATGCATCGCCTGCAACCAGGCGTGCATCGGGCATTTCCACAAGGGCGCGCCGATCTCGTGCATCCAGCATCCCGTCACCGGACGGGAACTGATCTATGGGAACATCCCGCGTGCTCGGGAGCGGAAGCGCGTGATGGTCGTGGGCGGCGGTCCGGCGGGCATGAAGGCTGCGGTCGTGGCCGCGGAGCGCGGGCACAACGTAACCTTGTTCGAAGCGAGCGGCCGCCTCGGCGGACAGGCGCTGCTCGCGCAGCTTCTGCCAGACCGAATGGAGTTCGGCGGGCTGGTGACCAACCTGGAACGCGAACTCGCGATAGCGCAGGTCCGCGTCATGCGGAATACGCCCGTCGACAGGTCCGTCATCGAGGAATTTGCGCCGGACGCGATCGTCGTGGCCACCGGGGCGCGCCCGTACCATCCGCCCCTGGAGGCTGGTGGCGCACTGAGGATCGTCGACGCCTGGGACGTCCTGGCCGGAAAGGCGAATGTCGCCGGTTCGATCGTCGTTGCCGATTGGCGCTGCGACTGGATCGGCATCGGCATGGCCGTCCACTTCGCCCGCAACGGCAATCGCGTCCAGTTGGCGGTGAACGGAACGATGCCCGGCCAGACGATCCCGCTCTACGTGCGCGATCAATCGAATGCCGAGCTTCGCCGGCTGGGCGTGAGGATCATCCCTTATGCGCGGCTCTATGGCTACGACGACGCGACGGTCTACCTGCAGGATACGGTGAACGATGACCCGATCATCCTCGACGAGGTCGACGCGGTCGTCCTTTGCACCGGCCACCGGTCCGTCAGTGAACTGGCGGACTCGCTCGAGGATTACCCCGGCGAGGTTCACGTCATCGGCGACAGTCTTGCTCCGCGCACGGCGGAAGAGGCGATCTACGACGGATTGCGCGTTGCAGCCGCCATATAGCGGCGCGGGGCGGGAACGACCGCTGCCGGTTCGGAGGACTTGTTGGGTGAAGGCGGCCAGGGCTGAAATGCGAGAAGATTTCCCAGGGGAGAAATCGATCGACGCTCCCGCGAATGATCGGGCCGGCAGCCGGAGCGCCGATCCTCCGGTCCTCCTCAGCGTCCGCAACATCGTGAAGCGCTATGGTAGCGCGGTCGCGGTGAACGACATCTGTCTCGACATCCGCGAAGGCGAACTGCTGACCATGCTGGGCCCCTCCGGTTCCGGCAAGACGACGCTGCTCATGATGCTGGCAGGGTTCGTCGCCCCCACGGAGGGCGAGATGCTGTTCGAAGGCGCGAATGTCGCCCCGCTGCCGCCCGAGAAGCGCAATTTCGGCATGGTGTTCCAGGGCTACGCCCTGTTCCCGCACCTTTCGGTGTTCGACAACGTCGCCTTTCCGCTCCGGGTGCGGCGGCAGCCGAAGCATGTCGTGCGCGAAAAGGTTCTCTCGGCGTTGAAGCTCGTCCATATGGAGCCTTTCGCCGGGCGCATGCCCAAGGCGCTTTCAGGTGGGCAGCAGCAGCGCGTGGCGCTGGCGCGTGCGATCGTCTTCGATCCCAAGGTCCTGCTGCTGGACGAGCCGCTTGGCGCTCTCGACCGGCAGCTGAGAGCCAGCCTGCAGGATGAGCTCAAGGCGCTCCACCGCCGGCTGGGCACGACCTTCGTCTGCGTGACGCACGACCAGGAGGAGGCGATGTCAATGTCGGACCGCGTGGTGGTGATGCGCGAGGGACGGATTGTCCAGATCGGCGAGCCGGCGGCGATCTATTCGCGGCCGCAGACGCGCTTCGTGGCCAACTTTCTCGGCGAGAGCAATGTCCTGGGTGCTCCAGTCGTGGCCTCTGACGGGGGGAGGAGCGTGATCGAGCTCGCCGGCGGACGTTTTCCGGTCGGCGGAGCGACGACCGAGCCCGGCGAGGCCTGCCTCAGCGTCCGGCCCGAGCACATCTCCATCGAATACGATCCACCCGACCGGGAAGCTGGCGAAATCGCGCTCGAGGGCCACGTCCGCGACGTGACATTCGTGGGCGCAGACTACCGGGTGCATCTCGATACGGAAGCTGGGCCGGTCATCGCCCGCTGCCGTACTTCCGAGCAGACCAGAATACCAGGCGCTGGCGATCAGGTCTGGGCGAAATGCCGCGCCAGCGCGGTCTGGCGGGTCATCAACGACTGACTTGTCACATAAGGGAGGAGTGGAATGCGCATGAGGAGATTTCAGGCCCTGAGAGGCCAGCAACTGGACATTGCCGGCAAGATGCTCAGCAACGAGCAGACCCGGCGCGATTTCCTGCGGCTCTGCGCGGCGGCGGGGGTGGCGCCGACGCTTCTCGGCCTGGGCGGAGGGAAGGCGACGGCGCAGGCCAAGGAGATCGTCGTTTCCAACTGGGGCGGCGACTCGAGCAAGGTGCACGAAAAGATTTTCGGCGTTCCCTATACCGAGAAGACCGGCATTCCCGTCCATTTCGACTCGAGCCCGCTCGAAGGCCGCATCAAGGCCATGGTCGATGCCAAGAACGTCATCTGGGACGTAATGGACGTCGATAATTTCTCCTCCATCAAGCTCGGCCGCGAAGGTTATCTGCGCCCGATCGACTACTCGATCGTCAGCCGCGACACGATCCCCGGCACGTCGTTCGAGCACGGCGTGGCCGCTTACGTCATGTCTTACGTGATCGCTTACGACAAATCGAAGTTCCCGGACGGAGCTCCGCAGACCTGGGCCGATTTCTGGGATCTGGAGCGTTTCCCGGGTAAACGGTCGCTTTATAAGTGGCTCACGGGTGCGCTCGACGCCGCGTTGCTCGCGGATGGCGTTGCCAAGGACCAGATCTATCCGATCGACCTGCAGCGGGCACTCGACAAGATCAAGCAGATCAAGGAGCACGTGGTGTTCTGGGACTCCGGCGCCGAAAGCCAGCAGCTGCTGCGCAGCGGCGATGTCACCATGGCCTGCATCTGGAACAGCCGCGCCCATATGCTGGAGAACGAAACCGACGGGCGCATCACCTTCCATTGGAACGAGGCCATCGCTTACGGCGATGCCTGGAGCGTGCCGAAGGACAATCCGGCCGGCGACCTCGTATGGCCGTTCATCGCTTCCATGCAGGAGGTGGACAAGCAGCTTGGCCTCTTGGCCGAGCTCGGTGCCGGCCCCGTCACGGTCGCGGCGAGCGAGAAGACGCCTCCGGAGCTGCAGCGCATCAATCCTGCCCATCCGGAAAACTGGAAGCTGCAGACCCTGATGGATGCCCAGTGGTGGTCGGAGAACTACGACCAGGCGCTGGCTGCCTACACCGACATGATCGCCGGTTGAGGGTTTCCCGATGAACGACCAGCCCCGGCTCATGGCGCTCGTGGCACCCATGTTCGTGCTCTTGGGGCTGGTCTACCTCGTGCCGCTTTTCGGCGTCCTGTTGATCAGCGTGACCGAGCCCCAGCTCGGGCTCGGCAACTACGCGCAGGTCCTTCAATCCTCCGCGGTGGCCAAGGTGGCGCTCACCACGCTCCGCATCTGCGGGATCACGACGATCCTGAGCGTCGTGATCGGCTACATTCTAGCCTATGTCTATATCGCCGCTTCTCCCGGCATGCGGCGCATGATGATGCTTTTCATCCTGGTGCCGCTCTGGACCTCCGTTCTCATCCGTACTTTCGCATGGCTGATGATCCTGGGGGACAACGGTCCTGTGAACGGGGTGATGCAGTCCATGGGCTTTGAGCGCCTGGCGATGATGCATAACGAGCTCGGCGTCGTGATCGGCATGACGCACTATCTGGTGCCCTATGCGATGCTCACGATTCTTGCCGGCATGGCAGGCATCGATGAGCGGCTCATCATGGCATCGCGCGGCCTTGGCGCCGGCCCGGTGCTGACTTTCCTGAAGGTCTACTTTCCTCTCACCCTGCCGGGCGTGTTTGCGGGCACGGTTCTCGTGCTCGTTCTGGCGCTCGGCTTCTATGTCACCCCGATCATTCTCGGTGGCGGACGGGTCGTGATGATCGGCGAATATATCAGCACACAGATTCTGCTCATCTCCCGCTGGGGCGTTGGCTCCGTGCTGGCCACACTGCTGATGCTTCTGGTCCTCCTCACTATCGCGCTCGCGGCCCGTGCAGTCGACCTGCGCCGGATCTTCACCGTATGACGATGCGGTTCCGCTATTCGCTGCCGTTCTACATCGTGGCCTGGAGCGCGCTGCTCTTCCTCATGGCGCCGATTTTCGTGGTCGTTCCGGTGTCATTGACGCCAACGAGCTTCCTGTCGTTTCCGACGGAAGGACTGTCGCTGCGTCACTATCAGCAGCTCTTCCAGGATCCGGCCTGGTATCGCTCCATGGGCCAGAGCGTCATCATCGGCCTCTGCTCGACCGTGCTGGCAACCGCGGTCGGCACTGCGGCGGCGATAGGTGCGTTGCGGCTCGGCGGCACGCTGGCCATGACAACGCGTGTCTTGGCGCTGCTGCCTCTTATCGTCCCGCCGGTGGTCTCCGCGCTCGCACTTTACCGCAGCTGGGTCCTGCTCGGGCTATTCGACAGCTGGGCAGGCACAATTCTGGCACACGCCATCCTCGGCGTGCCCTATGTGTTCATCACGGTCTCGGCGGCACTTTCACGGCTTGATCCGAGCATCGCCATGGCGGCGCGCAACCTTGGGGCGGGGTGGGCGCGCACCCAGCTCCAGATTGTCCTTCCGAACATTCGCTCCGGCGTTTTCGCCGGCGCAGTCTTCGCCTTCATCACTTCCTGGGACGAGCTCGTGGTGACGCTCTTCATCACCAGCCGAGGCATCTTCACTCTTCCCCGGCGAATGTGGGACGGCATCCGCGAGAATATCAGCCCGACAATCGCAGCAGTAGCCACAATTCTCATCCTCTTCAGCATCCTGCTGCTGCTCGCAATGCGTCTCATACGAGGTCGCGATGCATGACATGAATCTTCCATGTGGCTGCATCGGCAAATAGGTCTGGAAATGAAGATCGGGCATTTTATCGGCGGGGAATGGATTTCGGCCGCGGCTGGCCGGGGAATTCCGGTGGAGAATCCCGCCAGCGGCGAAATTTTCGCGGAGGTTCCAGCCGGCGGCCGGGCGGAGGCCGAGCGGGCGCTCGATGCGGCTTCGGCTGCAGCCAAAGCCTGGGCACGCACACCGGCCGTCGCGCGCGCTGCGTATCTTCAGGAGGTAGCCGGACTTCTGCGCGAGCGCGTCGACAGCTTCGCCGAGACCATCATGTCGGAGCAAGGGAAGCCTCTTACCCAGGCGCGCGGCGAGGTGATGGGAACGGCCCTGCACCTCGATTACCACGCGCAATGGGCCCGCCGCATCGAAGGTGACACCCTCGCCTCCGAGAATTCCGGCGAGCACATCCTCATCCTGCGTGTTCCCTATGGCGTGGTCGTCGGCCTCATTCCCTGGAACTACCCTCTGTCGCTCACCGCGCGCAAAGTCGCCCCGGCGCTAATCGCGGGCAATACGATCGTGGTGAAGCCCCATGAAGTGACGCCGCTTTCGGCGCTCAGGCTCGCTGCTCTTTTCGAGGAAGTCGGCCTTCCGCGCGGCGTGCTCAATGTGGTGACGGGGACCGGAACCGAGCTTGGCGAAGCGCTGGTCGGCAGCAAGAAGACCAACCTGGTCACCCTCACGGGCAGCGTTCGCGCCGGCCGCGAGGTCATGCGGCGCGCCGCCGACAACATCATACAGGTATCGCTGGAACTGGGAGGAAAGGCTCCGCTCATCGTTTGTGAGGATGCCGACCTCGATTATGCCGCCGAACGGGCCGTATTCGCGCGCTTCCGCAACTGCGGCCAGGTCTGCACCTCCAACGAACGAACATATGTGCAGGAGGCGGTCTTTCAGCCCTTCATGGAAAAGTTCCTGGCCCGTGTCCAGTCCTTGGGCATCGGCGATCCCCGGAGCGATCCGGATGTGGGCCCGAAAGTAAGCCGTGTGGAAGTCGAAAAGGTGGAGGCCATGGTGGCGCGCGCCGTCGAGCAGGGGGCACGGGTGCTCACGGGGGGAGGGCGCATGTCGGGTGGCCCCTTCGATCGCGGGCATTGGTTCCAGCCGACGGTACTCACAAACCTGCACCCCTCGATGGACATCGTCCGCCAGGAGGTGTTCGGCCCTGTGGCCAGCGTGATCTCCTTCACTGATTTCGATGACGCCCTGCAACAGGCCAATGATTCCGACTACGGACTCTCGGCCTATCTCTTCACCCACGACTACCGGAAGGTGATGCGCGCGGTGAACGAGCTCGAGTTCGGCGAGGTCTATGTCAATCGGGTTGGCCCTGAGGCGGTCAACGCCTATCACACGGGGTACCGCCTGAGCGGCATCGGCGGTGATGACGGGCGCTATGGTTTCGAGACCTATATGCGCAAGAAGACCGTCTACCTGAGCTCGAACTGATCGCGGGGCCGTCGGCTGTCGAGATGCTGCAGGAGCTCGTCAGCGACCTCTTCCAGATTCCTAGCGCCCTATCCGCCTTGACATGATCCTTTACTTGATGAGATGTGCAAGGCCGGCCTCTGCGATGCGAACTGGCTGGCTTTAGCCGTCCTGCTTCCGGCGCAAGATCGATCGTCACTTGCGCACCTCTCCGGTTCGATCTCCCTTCATATCGTGCTTTGCGTCCGGTCTGCCGGCGCCTTGCCTTTCGCGGGTAGCACGACGACCTTGGCGCCGTTTGGAACCCGCCGATAAAGATCGATGATATCCTGGTTCATCATGCGGATGCAGCCCGACGAGATGGATCGCCCGATCGACCACGGCTGATTGGTGCCGTGGATTCGATAGAGCGTGTCCTTGCCGTTTTCGAACAGGTAGAGTGCGCGGGCGCCCAGCGGGTTGTTTTCGCCGGCTTCCATGCCGTTTGCCCACGTTTGATACTTTTCCGGTTCGCGCGCGATCATGTCGCGGGTCGGCGTCCAGCGCGGCCATTGGCGCTTGTAGCCGACATTGGCAGTGCCCGACCATTCCATGCCTTCACGGCCGACGCCGACCCCGTAACGCAGCGCCTTTCCACCCTCCTGCACGAGGTAGAGATAGCGGTTTGCCGGGTCGACCACGATCGTGCCCGGCGGCTGGCCGGTAGGATCCTCGACCGACTGACGTCGGTATTGCGGCTTCAGCGTGCTCAACGAGACAGCCGGAACGGGAAATGGTTCGTCGGTCAGGGCGGCGTAGCGGTTCTGCTCATTGGGTGCATGGGAAGCTAAATCGATCCGTGGCGTCTCGGCCGAAACGCAGGCTGCCACGCCGGATAATAGGAGAGCGGTGGCTGCCAGCCGGACTGTCTGACGAAAACGCATCGAGAACGTCATTCGGCGACCCGGTCGCCTGCAGCTTGACGGCGGCGTGCTTCCGCGAGCGCTTCCTTAAAGCCTGCATAGTCGAGCGTCGAGGTGCGGAAAGGGCCAATGAGATAGGTCGGCGTGCCTTGCAGGCCGAGCGACTCCGCCTGTGCCATATTCCGCCGAAGCAGGGCCATGATCTTATCATCATTGGCCTGGAGATCGGCTTGCAGCCGGGCCGTATCGATGCCGGCCCGTTTTACTGCCTCGAGCATCTTCTGCTTCGGTATCTGCCGGCCCGGAATCGCCATCAATGTGTGGTGAACGAGGTCGTACTTGCCCTGATACTTGGCGGCGAGCGCGAGCTGGGCGCCGTAAACGGAGGCTTCCGTCAGGATCGGCCAATCCTTGTAGACCAGACGGACCCTTCCGTCGTCCCTAACGATACGGTCCAGATCGGGAGTCGACTTTTTACAGAATGGGCAATTGTAGTCAGTGAAAACGACAATGGTGACGTCGCCCTTCGGATTGCCGGTTTCCGGCGCCTCAGGGTCATGCAGGATCGCCGTGACATCGACGCCTTGCGCGCGGGTGGAAGCGGCCATGCCGATAAAGGCCGAGGCTGTAACAGTGCCGGCCAGGGTGAGAAAAAATCTGCGATGCATAGGGTCTCCTTTGAGGGTGTGGTTCATAGGCCGGCGCTTTCGAGCCGCCGCGTCATCTCTTCCTCCGTGACCGGACCGACGATTCGCGAGCCATGGATCTCGCGGCCGCGGGCGTCGAGGAGGAACAGCGTGGGGGGACCGACGACTGAAAAGCGGGCCATGAGTTCTCGGGCCGGTTCGTTTTGCGTGGTGACGTCGGCGGCGATGATCGGCAACGCGCGCAGTCGATCGCGGATCGCCGGCTTGTTCATGATGGTTTCGTTGGATCTGCAGACCGTGCACCAGTCCGCTGTGAAGGAGATCATCGCCGGCCGTCCCGAAGCCGTCGCGGCCGCGAGTGCGGCTTCGAAATCGGTGAGAGAGGACACCCGCCGCACATCTGCGGCCGGCGCGCGCGCCTCCTGGCTCGCGTTGAGGAGGGCCAAGGGACGCACGGGATCGTCCGCGCCGCTGGCAGCGCCCACAAGGAGGATCGCGCCGTACACCGCCGCGACCAGTCCTGTGGCCTTGGCAAGCCTATTTTGCCAACCGCTGGCCGGGGCGAGCCGGTCGAAAGCGCCGAGGAAGACGCCGCTGCCGATCGCCAGCGCCCCCCAAAGGGCGAGGGCAGCGGGAGCAGGCAGCAGGCGCGCGACGAGCGTCGCCGCGACGCCCAGGAACACCGCACCGAACGCCTTGCGGACGGCGACCATCCATGGCCCGGACCGCGGCAGGATGCGTGCGCCGAAAGTCCCGACGGCGATCAGCGGCAAACCCATGCCGAGGCCGAGGAAGAACAGCGCCGCCGCTCCCCGCGCCGCTTCCCCGGTCTGCACGGCATAGAGCATCGCCGCGGCGAGCGGCGGCGTCACGCAGGGACCGACGATCAGCGCCGATCCGAAGCCGAGGAGGGCGGCTCCTCCCAACGATCCGCTCCGGCGCTTGCCGGTCAGCCGTGCCGCCAAGGCCGGCGGCAGTGACAGCTCGAAGAGATCGAACATCGAGAGCGCAAGCACTATGAAGACCGCGGCCGCGAGCGAAAGCGCCAGGGGGGTCTGCAGCAGGGTCTGGAGGTTCGCGCCCGACCAGCCGGCGGCAAGCCCGACGAGACCGTAAGCCCCGGCCATCGCAAGAACGTAACTTGTCGAGAGGGCCAAGCCGCGCGTCATCGACAGCCGTTCTCCGGCGCCCGCCAGCATAGCCGACAGGATCGGGATCATCGGAAAGACGCAGGGCGTCAACGACAACAGCAGGCCAAAGCCGAGGAAGGCGGTCGCCATTGCGAGCATGTTGCCGGATAGGAAAGCCGCTGAGCTCGCGCCGGCGGCGTCATCGGACGCTGTCGCTCGGACCTCGACCGCAGGCGTGCTGGTGGATTGCTCTTCTTCGCTGCCCAGACCGCGCGCCGCTGCGTTAACCGACATAGTGGCGAGATCGACCGTCTTGCGAATGGGTGGATAGCAGATGCCCTCTTCAGCGCAGCCCTGGTAGCCGACCTCCAGCGTTCCAGAGCCCAGCGCGCCGCCGATACGCCCGGTCACGCTGCCGTGGTAGATTTCGACGCGTCCGAAATTCGGGTCATCCTTGTCCTCACCGACCGGTGTGCCGATCGCGACGGCCTTACCGTCCTGTGTCGCCTTCAGGCTGTCTCGGTAGAGGTAGTTGCCGGGGGCCGCGGTCCAAATGAGTTGCAGGGTGCCATCGCTCTCCCGCAGCGCGCGGAGCGAAAACACGCTATCCGCTGCCGATTGCATCTGTGCGCCGGCACTCGCCGAATGAAGGAGGATTGGAAATCCTGCCAGGAGAAGGGCTACGAGCCTGACGAGATGAAGCATGACCGCCTTTGCGCTTCGATTGATTTGCCGCGAGGCGGAAAATGGTGCCGCACCTTAAGTCAGCCTTAAGGTGCACCTAACAGCTGGAGCAGATCACAAAGCTTGAGGAACGACCGTGCGGATTCTTGTCGTCGAGGATGATCCCATCCTTTCGAACGGGCTGAAGGTGGGCTTGGGCTTCGACGGCTCGGTTGTCGATAGCGTTGCCGCATGCGCCGACGCCCACGTGGCGCTGGCGACCGCAAGGTTCGATGCCGTCGTCCTCGACATCATGCTGCCGGACGGCTCGGGGCTCGACGTTCTGAGGGACATGCGTGATCGGGGAGACACGACGCCAGTGATCTTGTTGACCGCGCTCGACGACACGCCGGATCGTGTGCGCGGCCTGGACACGGGCGCCGACGACTATCTCGGCAAGCCCTTCGACCTCGATGAGCTGGCCGCCCGATTGCGCGCCGTTGCCCGGCGCAACGAAGGGCGCGCCGCTCCGGTGCTGCGTGCCGCCGGGATAGCACTCGACCCGGCAGGACTGACCGTAACGGCGTCAGGCGAAACGGTTTCCCTTTCCAGGCGGGAATTCGCAGTGCTCTCGGCCCTTATGGAACGGCCCGGCGTCATCCGCTCGCGCTCCGACCTCGAAGACCGGCTCTATGGATGGCAGGAGGAGATCGAGAGCAATGCGGTCGAAGTCCACATTCATAACCTGCGAGCCAAGCTCGGACGGACGGCGATCGAAACCATACGGGGCCTTGGCTATCGCCTGAGGACGTCGACGTGACGTCGCTTCGCCGCCGGCTCTTCGCTCTGCTGCTCCTCGCCACCGGGGTCATTTGGCTGAGCGCAACGGCCTGGATCTATGTCGGCAGCCGCTCCGAACTGGAGCATGTACTCGACACGCGGCTCCAGGAGGCCGCGAGGATGGTGCATTCGCTCGTCTCGAGCGGCAACATGGCAACTGCTGCTGCGGCGCCCGAATTCGAGGAGGCCGGCTATGCCCGCCAGCTCTCCTGCCAGATCTGGTCGTTTGACGGCCGCCTGCTGGCGCGTTCGAGCGGCGCGCCGCTCGAAAGCCTGGCAGAAGAGGGCGAGGGATTCGCCGACCATGAGGTGAAGGGAGAGATTTGGCGCGTCTATACCATCGTGGATGCGCATAAAGGTGTGCGCGTGGCGGTCGGTGACAGGATCGGCCTGCGCGACCGGCTTGTGCGCGATCTGGTGGCCGGCCTGATCTGGCCGGCTGTCCTGATCGTCCCCCTCCTCGGCATTCTGCTATGGCTGAGCCTTGGTCGCGGTCTCGGCCCGCTCAACGCCGCCGCGCGTGAGATCGCCGCTCGCGACGGCGAGGACATGCAGCCGATCGACAGCAGGAACACGCCCACTGAGATCAGGCCGCTGCTCGCTGCGCTGAACGGCCTGTTCGAAAAGGTGGAGGCCGCGCGGCGACACGAACGCGACATCACCGCCTTTGCCGCGCATGAATTGCGCACGCCACTCGCGGGGCTCAAGACCCAGGCGCAGGTCGCTCTCACGGCTCCGAATGGCCCAACCCGGAATGCTGCCTTGCAGCAGATCGTGGTGTCCGTGGACCGCACGACCCGGCTGACCCGCCAACTCCTCGCCTTGGCGAAACTGGAAGCCATGCCGGAGCGTGTCCAGCCCAGCAAGGTCGATACAAGCGGGGTCCTGCGCGACGTGATCGCCGCCTGTGTGACGCCGGCCGGCATCGAGGTCGAGATCGCCCCGGAGCTCGAAGGGCTGTTGCTGCCCGGAGATGTCGATACCCTACATCTCGTTTTGAGAAACCTGCACGAGAACGCGGTCGAACACGCGCGCAGCTGCGTTTCCTGGAGCATTTTGCCGGGTGGCTACGGCATCGTCGTGGAGGACGACGGTCCCGGCTTACCCGACGAAGAATTGCCCCTTATCACAAAGCGTTTCTACCGCGGTCGCCACAAGAGCCTGTCCGGCTCCGGGCTCGGCCTCACGATTGCCGAAATGGCGTCAGGCAGGCTGGGCGCGACGCTGGCATTTTGCTCCCGCGCAGATGCATCGGGGCTGCGGGCAGTTGTGCGTTGGAAGCAGTAGCCGGCGTCGGCGTCTATGTCACGAATCGATTTGTCGAGCAGGTACGACGCGCCGGGCTCCGCGGTGTCTCGTTCAGAGCGTTGTGGAACTCGGCCGATCCATGATTTTGATTGCTTGTTCGAGTCCGGCGACCGATCCCTGCGAGCATCTGTTTACATCGAGCCATTTTGCACCAGCCGAAGCTGCCACAGGATGCAACGCGATCCTCCCTTCCCAGGCGCACAAACCTCACCCACTGACGCGGGCGGGGGTTCTCTCCTAACCGTTACCGATTACTACCGAGTGCTTCTGCCAGTCCGACGAGAAGTCCTTCGGGGCCGCGGATGTAGCAGAGCCGATACGAGTCCTCGTACTGAACCACTTCGCCGACGAGCTGCGCACCGTGCTTGCCGAGCCTGGTGAGTGTTTCGTCGATGTCGCTCACTGCAAACATAGCACGCAGGTAGCCGAGGGCGTTCACCGGCGCGTTCCGGTGATCGGCCACTACAGACGGGGTGAGAAAACGCGAGAGCTCGAGGCGGCTGTGGCCGTCGGGAGTGATCATCATGGCGATCTCGACGCGCTGATTACCCAGTCCGGTGACGCGTCCGGCCCATTCTCCTTCAACCATCGCTCGACCCTCAAGCGTCAGCCCAAGCTCGGTGAAAAAAGAGATGGCATCATCGAGAGATTCCACCACGATGCCGACATTGTCCATTCGTAGCAATTTGCTTTTAGTCATGATTTCGGTTGTGTCCCTGGTGATGTTGTAGCTGCTGGACGGTGGCGGAGCCGCTTGCGACCGTGGAAAGCGAGCATTCTTGTGCCTTGCATCCAGAGGACGAACAACTGGCGCGCCTCACGACCACAAGACCTCGTTTTCTTCGCCACAAGATTTCGCAGTTCGAACTCGTCATCGGAGCTGGCCGGACCGCGGATATTCGAGTTGCATGGAGACGATGTTCGTCGTGCGGGAGCCGTAGCGCGCGGCGATTGCAACAAGCGCCAGATCAAGAGCATCCGCCGGCCTCTGATCGGAGAAGCTGTAGGTGCGCCTCGCTGCCGACCAATCGGCTGCCATCTCTTCAGGAATGATGGGGATATGGTCCCGGGTCTCGATCGCTCCCGGCGAGGCCGCGAACGTCACGGCCCTCGACCTGTAGGTGCGCGACCACGCGTCGGCCACGAAAGCAAGGGACACTTCGTCCATGCCGGGCCGCAGTTCGATGCCGACCTGCTCCCGGTTCCAGAAGGCGAGGGTGTTGGCGAGTACCGTCGTCGCGAACGGACGCGTCAGCTTGAAGGCGTTGCTGTCATGCCGGACATCCCACGACGACATGCCGAGATCGCGGGCGACTTCTTCGGTTTTCTGGCGTCCGGCGATGGCCTCGATCAAGGTCAGCATCATCGGCATCGATGCTGTGATGCCCGTGGTCGTGACGACACCGCGATCGGCCACGATCCGCCGGTTCGCGACATAGATGATCGACGGGTGCCAGGCGAGCAGCTCCTTCACGTAGTACCAATGGGTGGTCGCACGCTTGCCATCCAGCAGGCCCGCCGCGGCGACGACCTTGGCGCCGGCGCAGACGCCTATGACGATGGCCCCCTTTCCGGCCTGCCTTTTGAGCCAGTCGAGAACCACCGGGTCATCGTCGCGGCTCATGGCTGGAACGACGACATAGTCGGCGCCCTGCGGGTTGCGCGCGTCGAATTCCGCGATGGTGGCGTCAGGCTCGACGGTGAGCGCTGGGAAGAGCTTCACCGGACCTGGCCCGGTCGCCAGCGTCACGACATCCGCGACATCGGCACGGCGTAGAATCCCGGTGGGCACGAGATAGTCGGTGGTCTCGGTGGCGTCGTTGATGCCCACGACCGCAATGAGCGGTTGCTCCCGCTTCGGCGGTTTCAACGAAGCCAGCATAGCGTCCATTTCGTGTTGCTCGACCCGCGGTGCCTTTGCAGTGACCGACGTCGGAGGCAGGCTAACCAGCCAGGCGCCGAAGCCCGCCAGCGAAAGTACGAGCAGCGCCAGCCCGTCCCAAATGAAATATCGCATCAACATGATCTGGTTTTTCCGAACGGAGGCCTCACCCATTCAGTCTCAAGCTACCGGGGCGGGAGTCTGGCGGAAATGTCAAAGATATGGCATTTTCTGCCAATGCATCGCGTGGTCTTCGCTGTCTATCCGGGCTTTGAGATTCTGGATGTGTCCGGGCCGGGTTCCGCCTTCAGCAGCGCCAACCGCGCGTTTGGGGCGGGCGGCCAACCGCGTTTCTATTCGGTCGATCTGGTTTCGGCGTGCGGCGGACCGGTGGCCAGCAGCAGCGGGGTCGCCGTCGAGACGCGCTGCATCGACGAACTTGCCGCCGAGGCGATCGATACGCTGCTGATTGCCGGCGCTGAGCGGGAGCCGCTGCTGCAGGCGATGGCCGACCGGGCGATGCGCGAGGCGCTTCCGCAACTCGCGAGCCGGGCCGGGAGGTTGGGCTCGGTCTGCACCGGGGCCTTCATCCTTGCGGCTCTCGGCCTCCTCGACGGCCGTCGCGTCGCCACCCATTGGGAGGCCTGTGCGCCGCTGGCCGCGGCCTTTCCTGGGGTGGAGGTCGATCCCGATTCGCTCTATGTCGTGGACGGGCGGCTCTGGACCTCGGCCGGAGTGACGACCGGCATCGACATGGCGCTGGCGATGATCGCCGAAGACCTCGGCGCCGCGATCGCCAGCGAGGTCGCCAAGCGGCTGGTGCTCTATGCGCGCCGCCCTGGCTACCAATCGCAGTTCAGTCCGGTGCTGCAGGCGCAAGCCAAGGCCGACAGCCCCTTTGCCGATCTGATCGGGTGGATCCATGGCAATCTCGATGGAGCGCTGGAGGTGCCCGTGCTGGCCGCCCGCGCCGGCCTGACCGAGCGCACCTTCCATCGCAAATTCGTTGCGGCGACCGGCGAGACGCCGGCCCGCTTCGTCGAGATGGCGCGGCTGGATGCCGCCCGCATGCTGCTGTCGCGCGGATCGTCGCTGAAATCCGTCGCCGCGCAGGTGGGACTGTTTCCGGCGACACGCCTTACCGAGGCGTTCGAGCGCCGGTTCGGCGTCTCGCCGCGGCTATTCCGCGACATGCACGCCGAACTGGTTTAGCCCGATATCAAAATCCCGCTGACAAAAAGCAGCACTACCGCGGTCGCTCCATGGATGCCGAGCGCTGGGTTCCTCATTTCGATTGAGCCCATGCTCACTCTCAACGGACGCGATGAGACAGGCCCTGGCCGACAGCAATCAGTCCTCCGGCACTCAACCCGGCAAGCGGCACGGAGCTCTCAGCCGGCCCAGGCGTGAGCCTGAAACGCTGCTTCGAGAGGCGGCTTGGTGATGCTGCCAGGCGGCGGCATGCAGGCCTATCCAATGAAGCGACGCCTGAGACGAACTGGAAAGTCTGGGTTTCATCTAGGATTTTGCTACGGTGCGTCCTTTTCTAGCCCCTCGAGTTCCTCGCCGATTGATGAAAGTGCCTCTCGCAGCGTTGTCACCGCTGTCTCGCGTTGCTTGTCCTGCATCAGCGCGAGCCCTTTCTTGATCGCCTCCTTCCAAGACGGCCCTCTATTCCACGCTTCTGCGAAAACCTCGGCAAGATCTGTCTGGCGGCGGGTGACCTTGAGCGCCTCGAACAGGAGCCCAGCCTGATGGACATCCTTTTCACGTTTTGCGATCCCGTTCGCATAAGATTGTCTGCGAGAAGCAACTATCAGCTTGTGAACCGCATACCTCTCCGGTGACGGCACGGTGACCGGCACTCCCGAGCGATGAAGCATCACCGTCCTGACGGGTTCATGGATCAGGAAGTCAAGAAACCGCAAAGGCTGTGCCGATGCCCCGCCCAAGGCAGGCATGGGACTGGCACGGTCGGCATGGTCGTCGGAACCTCTGTTCAGCGTCAGGAACTCGACCTTGTATCTCGATGCATTCTCGAACTGGGTCACCTGTTTGGGATCGGAGAGATGCGGTATCTCTCGAAAGGTTGGGTCCACGCTTGCAAGAATGTCGAGCACGGGAGGCAAGCTGTCCTCTACGAAGGATGAAACCGAATAGTGCTGGGCGAAGTCGACGTCGCCAGTCTGAAGAGATGCACCAGGAAGCCTCACGCCCAGATGCCCGGCGTAGGTCTGGAAAGCCACTGTGCCAACGAGGACGCCTCGAAGACGGAAGATCCCTGCGTTCCCCATGGCTTCGACGATATCACCCGCAAAGCGGTCGGGCGCCATCAGCCCGGCCTGGCGTGTCAGCGTCGACACGAGTTTTCGCCGAGCACGGAGGTCGTCCTTGATTTCCTGGAAGGCGGCTACCCTCTTGGCGATCTCGGGATCATGGGCTGGGCCGACATATTTTCGTGTCTTCGTTGGCTGCGTCTCCTCGAAATACCAGTAATCTCTGCTCTTCACGGGAACGCGGACGAAATTTCCGGCTGTCGAGAAGTCCATTTCAAACGATGCATCGAGGCTCCGCTGCACCAGTTCGGCGAACATCGTCCGGTACACGAGGTCGAGCATTTTCATTGGCAAGGCCTCCGTTATAAGAAAATTGCAAACTTCTTATAACTGGCGCTCAGTGTGCTCAGCAAGTGCGACCTCAGGCGCGGCACTCGACGCCCTCCATCACGGCTCGATGACGACCTTGCCGTAGACCTTTCGTTCGTCGAGCAGCCTCATGGCTTCTGCGGCGTCTTCCAAAGCGTAGCGCTGCGGATGAAGTGCCGGTTCGAGCTTCTTTGTCCTGACGAGTTCGAGAAGCGCCGTGACGTCGTCGCGCGACCAGCCATTCGAACCGACAATGTTGAGCTCGAAAGTCCAGATGATGCGCAAATCTTCGTGCGGGTCGTAGCCTGCTGTCGCGCCGCAGGTAAGAAGGCGACCATCCCGCTTCATCACCCTAAGCGACGGCACCCAGGTGTCGCCGCCGGTGAAGTTGACGACGACATCGATGCCGCCTTCATCCTTGTGCGATACGCGCGCCCGGCCGAAGCGTTGGCGGCATTCGGCGACCCAGTCGCCTGTTGCGTAGTTGATGCCGATGTCGGCGCCGAGCTGTTTCAAGCGCTCCAGCTTGTCGTCGCTCGAAGCGCAGGCAATCACGGTTGCGCCTGCCTGCTTCGCCAGCTGTACGCAGCAGGTCCCGACGCCGCCGGACGCGCCGAGGATCAGAACCTTCTCGCCGGGCTGGATCTTTCCCCGCGTCAGCATCATGCGGTACGCGGTGCCATAGGCGACCGGCAACGCGGCGGCTTCGGCATAGCCGACCTCGTCCGGCAGCGGTATCAGCATATGGGCTGGCACCCGGACGAGTTCCGCCAGACCGCCGTCGAACGTCTCGCCGAGCAGGCCGCCATTGACGCGCTCAATTGGATCGACCAGGACGCGCTGGCCGACCCGAAAATCCTCCACCCCTTCGCCGACCGCCACGATGTCGCCGGCGACGTCGATACCGAGGATGATCGGCATCGGAATCCTGATGCCGGGCATGCCTTTGCGGGTGAACACGTCGTGATAGTTCAGCGTGCATGCCCGCACGCGCAATACCACGTCGCCGGCGCCGGCTTCAGGGTCGCGATAGTTCCCGTCGTAGGTGAGCTGCTCCAGCCCACCATGCTCGTGTGTGACGACAGCACGCATGCCGGATCTCCTAAATCTGCTTGTGTTAGCCGAGCGTGCCAAAGCGCTCGATCATGAGCCGCTGCACGATTTTGCGGTCGATCTTGCCCGGACCGTTCAGCGGCATTTCCTCGACGAAGACGATGCGCCTCGGATGCGCGTAAGCCGGACCGATCGATAGCGTGAACTGACGCAGCTCCTCTTCGGTGATGTCGCGGCCCTTGGCCTTGACCACCATCGCGACCGGAACCTCGCCCTTGATGCGGTGCGGAACGGGCACGACGGAGGCCTCGGCCACCGCGGGATTGCGCAGCAGCATGTTCTCGATCTCGAGCGGATAGACATTCTCCCCGCCCGAATTGAACATGTCGTCGGTGCGGCCGCGGAAATAGAAGAAGCCTTGATCGTCCTTGGAGAAAACGTCTCCGGTGCTCAGCCACCCATCCTTAATACGCTCGGCATTGACCTTCGGCAGCTTCCAATAGCCCGGCGTGACGCCCGGATTGCGCACCCATAGCTCGCCATAGGAAGGATGCTCGTCGCCATTCGCATCGACCAGCTTGACCTCGCCCTCGGGCCACACGACGCCGCAGCTTCCGTGCGGCACGACACGACCGTCGGTCGGAACGCCGATCATCACAGGCCCGCCTTCGGTCAGGCCATAGCTTTCCGATGCCGCAACCCCGAAAGCCGCTTCGACAGCATCGAGAAGCTCCTTCGGTGTCGGCGCCGAGCCGATCTTCAATGATTTCAGCGCCGAGAAATCGAGCGATTCGATCAGGTCGCGCTCCTGTAGGAGCAGGGTGAAGACGGCCGGAACCGCCCCCGCATGGGTGCAGCGGTACTCGGACAGGACGGTCAGGAATCGGCGGGGCTCGAAATTCGGCAGCAGCACCACTGATCCGCCCCATGACAACATCGGCTTGATTGCGCCCGCCATGGCGTTCTTATGATAGAGGGGTACGGCCGCGAGCGCCCTGTTGTGCTCGTCACCCGGCCAGTATTTCTTCAGGCACCCGATCCACCAGCACTGGCCGGAATGTGTCAGAACCACACCTTTCGGCCGGCCGGTCGAGCCGGAGGTATAAGGCTGGAAAGATGGATGATCATCGGCAAGGCGCTTGGGCGTGAAGGACGGTTCCGTC
This sequence comes from Mesorhizobium sp. BAC0120, assembly GCF_033542235.1. NCBI lineage: Bacteria > Pseudomonadati > Pseudomonadota > Alphaproteobacteria > Hyphomicrobiales > Phyllobacteriaceae > Mesorhizobium > Mesorhizobium sp. BAC0120. The sequence goes on from NZ_JAWRCU010000012.1 coordinate 41,681, forward strand.
GCGATCAGCGCCTCTTCGTAATGACGCCAGCCGGCGCGCCCTGGCTCCAGAACCAGCCTGGTCTTCAGCTCAAGCGCATCGGCAAGGCCGGCGACATGCGGGTTCGCGGATTCCTCCACGATTGCGCCCACGCATTCGGCATCGCGCATGACGTAGTCCAGCGTATCGGCGCCGAGCTTCGTGTTGAGCGGCACGGGGACGATTCCCGCGCGCATCGCGCCGAAAAAGATCTCCACGAACTCGAAACGGTTGCTGACCGACATGGCGATGCGGTCCCCGGGTTCGAGGCCGCTGTCGACGAGCAGGCGTGCCACCCGATCGAGCCGCTCTTCCAGCTCACGGTAGCGCACCTCCCGCGGCTCGCTCCGCGACAGGTCGATAATGGCGATGCGATCGGGGTAGCTAACAGCCGCATCGTGGTTCCAATAACCGACATTGTTCCATCGCGGATCGTCTTGCGTGATCGGCATGGTGGCAAACTCCGTAATCGAAGGTCTGGCGCAACTCGTTTCAGGAAAGCACGACGTCGCCGCGCGGCGTGCCGAGCACGGCGTGGAAGCCGGGGCGCGGCGCCAGCCGAACGGCGACGTCGATGCCCATCTGCCGATAAATATCGCTTAGCTGATCGGCCATCGGGTGCAGCACCTCGAAGGATTTCAGGGTGCAGCCGCCCGGCGCGGATTGCGAGGGATGCGGAGATCCTTTCCAATCGATGGCGAAGGGAATGAATTCCCCGAATGTCCCGTCGGTAATGTAGAGGCACGCCCAGTCGAGGCGGACGCCGTCGGGCCTGGTGCGGCCCATTTCCACCGGGCCATGCGTTGCGATCCCGGCGCCTCCGGCGGCAGCTTCATAGGCCGCGATGTCGTTTGTGCGGACAGCGAAGGTGATCATCTGCGGATAGGGCAGGGCGGCGATCGTCCCGCCACGGTTGCCTTCGAGCGATTGCTCCGGATCGGGCGATATCACTTCGAGATAGGTTCCTCCCAGCGACACCAGGCTGTTGCGGGTGCCGAAACCGGGATGCGATCCGCCGCGTGCAGGCGCCACCCCCAGCAATTGACCGAGGATCTTTGATCCCGCGTCCAGATCGGGAGCCGCCCAAAGCAGATGATCGAGTTCTACGCTCATGCCAAATCCCTTTCTCTACCGCGCCAGCGTGAGGTAGACGCCACGCCCGCTCGCAACCAGCTTGCCATTCTCGTCGTGGATTTCGGCCTCCGCCGTGGCAAGCGTGCCGCCCATCTTGATCACCCTCGCTTTGGCGACCAGCGGACCGGGCAGGGCGGTGCGGTGATAGTCGACGCGCATGTCGATCGTCGGCACCCCGCGGCCAAGCCGCGCCGCCACCGCGTAGTCGCCTGCGAGATCGATCAGGGCGGCGAGAATGCCGCCATGGGTGTAGCGCACATTCGGATCCGAGACGAACTCCTCCCGCCAGGGCAGCGCGATTTCGACGCCTTCGTCCGAAACGGATTTCAAGCTTACGCCGAGCCAGGCATGGAAAGGCGCATTGCGGACCATCCTGTCGAGCGTGGCGAAATCCACCACCGTCGCGTCACCCATGCACCCCTCCCAAGTAAAGTTCAGCCACTTTCGGATCGCGCGCCAATGCCGGCCCTTCGCCTTCATAGGCATTGCGTCCCAGATCGAGCACATAGCCGCGATGCGACATGGCAAGTGCCCGCGTCGCATTCTGCTCGACCATCAGGATGGTGACCCCGGACCTGTTGATGGCGGCCACCTGCTCGAACATCAGGTCGACGAAGCGTGGCGCCAGCCCCGCGGTCGGTTCGTCGAGAAGCAGGACTTTCGGCTCCGGCATGAGCGCGCGTGCCATCGCAAGCATCTGTCGTTCTCCGCCCGAAAGGCTGCCTGCCGCCTGGCGCCGGCGTTCGGCAAGGCGCGGGAACAGCTGATACATGGCGGCAAGACGCTGCTTCAGGGGAAGCTCGCGGCGCGGCCGCAAGCCTATTTCCAGGTTCTCCTCGACGGGCAAGGTCTGAAAGACATTCTCGCGCTGCGGCACGTAGCCGAGGCCTGATTTCACGATGACGTTTGGGCGCAGCCCGGTGATATCGGCGCCTTCGAGAGTGATCTGCCCAGCTTTGGGCGCCACCAGCCCGACCAGCGTCTTCAGCAAAGTGGATTTTCCCGCACCGTTCGGGCCGACGACGGTGACGACCTCCTTGTCACGCACAATGACCGACACGCCGTTGAGAATGTCGACATTGGGGATATAGCCGGCGATGAGGCCGGAGGTGACGAGAGCGCCGGAGGTCATGGCGCCGTGCTCTCCACGGGGCCGCCGCCGAGATAGGCCGCAATCACTTTCGCATCGCTGCGAATATCGGCGGGCGTTCCGTCGGCTATCACCTGTCCCTGCGCCATGACGATTACATGGTCGGAGCGCGTCATCACCACGTCCATGTCGTGTTCGACGAACAGGAACGTCGTGCCATGTTCCTTCCGCAAGGCTTCGATGTGGTCGAGGATGCTTCGCCCAAGCGTTGGATTGACGCCCGCCATCGGCTCATCGAGCAGCACGATCGAAGGGTTCGTCATCAAGGCTCTGGCGATCTCGAGAAGCTTGCGTTGCCCGCCTGAAAGCGCGCCCGCATAGTCCGTCAGCTTGGCCTTGAGGCCGAATGTTTCCAGCAAGTCGAAGGCACGTTCCCGCGCGGCTGCTTCCGCAGCCCGCGCACGTGCTGGTCCTGCCAGGAGAGAGGTCAGCTTCTCGCCCGGCTGATCGGCTGCGGCCAGCAGCATGTTGTCGATGACGGACATGCCGGCGAGCACGCGCGTCAGCTGAAATGTGCGGACAAGGCCGAAACGGGCAATCCGGTGCGGCGCCTTTCCCGTGATGTCGTGCCCCGAAAGGATGATGCTGCCCGCATCCGGTCGCGCGAAGCCGCTCAACAGATCGAACATCGTCGTCTTGCCGGCGCCGTTGGGCCCGATCAGGGCGGTGATCGATCCGCGCACGACCCGGAAAGTCGCCCCGGCGACGGCACGCAACCCGTCGAAAGACTTCGCGGCATCACGCACGTCGAGAATGATGTCGGTCGTCGCGTTCAAGAGCGCACCCGCATCTCTTCGTGGTTGCCCAGTATCCCTTGCGGACGCCAGCGGCTCAGCAGGATAAGGAACAGGCCGACGATGACGAAGCGCAACGATGCCTGCTGACCGGCGGATAGAGCCGTGTCCATCAGGCGAGTGCCTTCGAGCAGCGCCCAGAAGATCAGGCTCCCGATAGCCACCCCGGCGTAGCTCGCATAGCCACCGAGAACGATGATGGCATAGCCGAAGAAGGTGAATGTCGGATCGAAAACGCTCGGATAGAGATAGCTGACATTGAGCGCGACGAAGAAGCCGGCGATGGCTGCCAGAGCCGCAGACAATGCCAGCGACTGCAGCTTGTAGGCGAAGATGTCTTTGCCCAGCGCAGCGGTCGCGTCCTCGTCCTCCCTGATGCCGCGGAGCACGCGCCCCCAAGGGGTCCGCTGTAGCGCCGAGATCGCGATGAGCATGACGGCGAATACGATCCACACGACGATGAACAATGGCAGCTGCGTGTAGCGATCGAGGCCAATGATAGCCAGTTTCCCGAGCAGCCAGTCGGTGAAGACGCGCCATTCCTGGTCGAAGCCCAGGACGCCCTGGTTGCCGCCCGAGAACTGTGCGTTCTGCAGGACGTACCGGACGATTTCGCCAAAGGCGATCGTGGCGATCGCGAAATGGTCGGCGCGCAATCGCAAGGACGAGATGCCGACCGCCACAGCGGCGACGACGGCTAGGACGATGCCCGCGATCAAGGCGAGCCAGAGCGACCATCCGAAATTGACTACGAGCAGCCCGACCGTGTAGGCGCCGATCGCCATGAAGCCGGCCTGGCCGAAATTCAAAAGGCCGGTAAAGCCGGCGTTAAGCTGCAGGCCCAGGGCGAAAATCCCGTAGATTCCCGCGAGCACCGCGACATTGATCCAGAAATCGATGCTCATGATCGCCGCAACGCCTTCCCAAAAATGCCTTGGGGCATGAGCAGCAGGATCAGAATGAGCAGGACGAATCCGACCGCCGGTTTCCAGCGCGCGTTGAACAGCAGCGTCGACCACTCCTGCGAAAGGCCGATCACCAGACCGCCGATGAGCGCGCCATAGGCGTTGCCGATACCGCCGAGCATGGTCGCGGCGAAGAGACTGAGCAGCAGCGTTACGCCGAAGTTCGGGTTGAAGCTGCCGATCGAGGTTGCGTAGAGAATGCCGGCCAGCGCGGCCAGGAAGCCGGAAGCGAACCAGGTGTAATCGATGATGCGGGCGGTATCGATGCCGGAGACTTCCGCCAGCGCGCGATTGTCCGCGAAGGCGCGCATTTCCTTGCCGATATTGGTGAAGCGCAATCCCAGTCCGACGAGCACCATGGCGAGCAGACCCGTGGCGAGGGCAGCGGCCTGCAAGGTACCGAAGCGCAACGGTCCGAGCGTGACCGAGGAGACGATATTGGCACCCAGCGTGCGAACCTGGCTGCCGGCCACGAATTGGATCGAGAAGCGCAGCACGAGGGCAAGGCCGATCGCCGAAAGAAACAGTTGGATATGGCTCGCGCCGGCGCGCCGCAAAGGCTTCCAAACGAGCTTTTCGGTGATGAGGGCAAGCACCCCTGTCGCCAGCATGGCAACGAGCATGGCGAGCGGCAGAGGAAGTCCGAGCCAGCCGAACAGGATCGTGAAATAGACGCCCGCGACAAGCAGGTCGCCTTGCGCGAAGTTGACGAGCTTCAGAACGCCCAGCACGACGGTGAGCCCGAGCGCCCCGAGCCCGAGATAGGCCCCGGCGGCAAACCCGTTCAGCGTCGCCTGCGTCGCTGGGACAATCCCGAAAGCAACGGCGAGAACTGAGAACACCAGGACGAGACCGGCGAACAGCAGATTTGGCGCAGACATTCTGGACACGAAGTGCCGCGGCGCCCCGGCCTCTGCCGCAGCGCCGCTTGCCGAAGAGCTTGTCACGTCGTTGCTACTTCACGTCGACCTGCTCGATAGTCACTCGCTTGCCGCCTTGATACTGGAACACGTCATAAAGGCTCGAAGACGGGTCACCGTTGTCCTGGAACCGGAACGCGCCGGAGACGCCGACATAGTCGATAGGCTTGCCCGAAGCGGCGGCGGCCACAGCATCCTTCAGGTTCTCGATGGTGAACTGCGGAGCGCCTTCCTGCGTGACCGACCGGACCTTGTCCCTGATCGCGCCTGGTTCGGTGGATTTCGCCTGCACGGAAGCCAGGAAGCAGAGGATGCCCGCATCGAAGGTATTCGCAGTGAGCGAGCTGTTGGCGACCCCGCCGGCTTCATCCCAGAGCTTGTTGAACAAATTCATCGCGCCGGTTCCCTGCGGCGAACCGGCCGCAACGCCATAGGCGCCTTCGATCGATTCGGCGGGGATGTTCTCCGGCACGTTGGCGAATGACATCGCGTCGGGAACGAACAGCTTCTTGGAATCGAATTTGCCGGTGCGCGCCAGTGCGGCACCGAATTTCGCATAGGTCTCCGGATAGTCGATCACGACGAAGGCATCGGGATTTCCATCGACGAGCTGTCCCGCTTCGGAATCGAACGCGGCCTGCTGCGGATCAAACGCGATGTTGCCGGTCACCTTGCCGCCTTCTGCCTCCCAGTTCTGGGTGAAGCTCTTGGCCATCGCCTCGCCATACGGCTCGTTGCGATAGGCCAGCGCCACGGTTTTGCCCTTGCCGATATGCTTTTCGATCGCGACGACTAGGGCTTTCGCCTGCAGGTCGTCAGCCGGCACGGTGCGGTAGATCGTGTGATCGTCATTGACGGTGCGCAGCCGCGTGCTGGTGGCGTTGGGCCACAGCGTGATCTTTCGCTGCATGGTGATGCCGTTGAGGACGGCGATCGCTTCGGGGGTGGTCGTCGGTCCGACGATGCACGAGGCGCCCTTGTCGACCAGGGTGCGCGCCGCGGACAACGCCGCCTGCGGATCGCCCTGAGAATCCGCGGCAGCCAGCGTCACATTGGACGACAATCCTGCATCCTTGGCAGCTTGTCCCGCCACCTTTACGGCTATGGTGATCGCCTTTTCGGCAGTCGGCCCCAGTTCAGACAGAGGTCCGGTCGATTCCAGCAGGGCGCCGATCGTTAGATCTGACGCCTGTGCCTGCGCGCCCATTGCGCCGACTGCTGCAGCCAAAGCAAGGGCGGACACCGCCGCCCAACGTGTCACGCCCATTTTCCGATCTCCACTCATCGTGTTCGCCCCAAAAACGCCAGTCGACAACAGTACTGATCGTTCAGTAATCAAGCTTACGTAGCTGTCGCCGTCAAGCGAACGAGATGCCAATTTTTTGCGAATCTTTGACATCTATGCTCTTGAAAACGGCGTCGGAGAGCGATGTGAGCGAAAGAAGATGACCTATGAGGGTGCAAGGGCACTGGCCATCGTCAGCGCCAAACCAGAACGCGTAACTGGACGGTTCAGCCACTCTTCTACGGGCAAGCCGGTAACGATCGGACTTATCGTTGAGTTCGCGGGAAAGCTCGCCTCGGCCGGCGCCACAAGCGGCTTGCGCTCCGGACAAGGCATCGAGGAGCGGGATTGTCATGTCAGCCTGTTCTCGCACGGGCCCTGCAGGGAGTTGAGCGGCGAGGCGGTCGCATTGCATGCCGAAGCACGACGCATGCACTGGCGCGTGACGGTCACGAACGAGCATGGGTTCGCCGTGGCGAGCGTGCAGATCGATTATGCTGTGACGGAGAATGCCAATCCCACGAACGCCGCAGATCGGCAAAACGGAGGCGAAGGGATTGCTTCCGGGCAAGCGGAGGGCACCCCTTTGCCAGAGCCGTCGCAAGGCGACAAACGCCGCGAGCACATTGCGGCGGCCGCCGCCGATGTGATCGCCCGAAAAGGTTTCGCCAACGCTACGATGCGCGAGATTGCCGATGCGGCGGGCATGCATGTCCCGACGATGTACCAGTATGTCGGCAGCAAGGATGAGATGCTGGAGCTGGTCTACAGCTGGACGATGGCAACGGTCCGCACCGATGTCGATGCAGCGACAGCCAGCTACACGACCGCAACCGAGAAGATCCGCGCGACCATCAGTGCCACGATCGACAAGGGGGACCGGTTCCGGCACCGGATCGGTGTGCTTAACCGGGAGCTTCGCTCGCTTTCGCCGCAAGCCCGCACGCGCGTTCTGGCCGAGTACAGGAAGCTGATCCTGCAGATCGCCAATGTGGTGAAAGAAGGAATAGACGGCGGCGAGTTCCGTCAGGTCGAACCGGAAGTCGTGGCGAACCTGATCGATGCCGCCTGTGATATCTGGCCACTACGGCAATTCGCGGTCGGCCAGTTCGGTGTTGACCTCTTTCGTCGTGAAATCGGCGACCTGATCGTGCAGGCCATTCGAAAGTAGCGTATCGCGGGTGCGGCTGCATCAATCGTGACGGGGATGGAGCAGGGCACGCTCTGTCCGCACGTGATCGAGAGCGTTTCCTCCGCCGGCGAACATGAGGCCGTCTACCGAGTCCGACCCTTGAAGGATCGTTTTCGAGCATGAGTGAATATCAATATTACGAATTTCAGGCGATCGACCGGCCGCTCGACAGGGCTGCGCAGGAAGCGTTGCGGTCGATTTCGTCGCGTGCGCGGATCACTGCGACAAGCTTCACCAACCATTACGACTGGGGCGATTTCCGGGGCAATCCGCGCAATCTCATGGAGCAATGGTTCGACCTGCATCTCTATCTTGCGAATTGGGGCACGCGGCGCCTGATGATGCGGGTGCCGGAGCGCTTTTTGAAGCGTGCCGACCTCGATCCCTTTCTTCGCGAAGTCGACTGGGTAAAAATATGGACCTCGGGCGACAGCCTGATCCTCGATATCAACCACGACGAAGAGGAGCCTTTCGATGCATGGGACGATGGTTCCGGCTGGCTCGCCACGCTGGCGCAGCTGCGCGCGGATGTGCTGTCCGGCGATCTCAGGCTTTTCTACCTCTTATGGTTGGCGGCAGTGCAGTACGAACTGGTTTCCGACGGCGAACTCGAGCCGTTGCCGGGCATCGGTCCGTTGACTGGGCCGCTCGAGGCTTTTGCGGAGTTCTTCGTTATGGATCGGAACCTCGTGGAGGCGGCTGCCGAGTCGGGCGCAAGCGATGCAGAGATATCGAAGCATGATCTGCGCGAAGCTCTGGCTGCTATTCCCGAGGAGGAAAAAACCGAGCTGCTGGTACGCCTTCTTCAAGGCGACAGCCACGTCGGCGCCGAGCTCAAGAGCAGGCTGCGCAATGAGCGTCCTGTGCCTTCTGCGCCGCGTCGCACTGTGAGCGAATTGCGGATGCGGGCGCAGGAGATCCGGGAGGCGCGCGAACGCGCGGAGGCCGAGCGCCAGGAGGCAGAACGGCGTCGCCAGCTGGAAGAAGCCGAAAAAGCTCGCCGCGTCCGGCTCAAGGTGCTCAAGCAGCGCGGCGCGGGTATTTGGCGCGAAATCGAAGAGGAGATCGAACGCCGCAACGCGCCCGGCTATGACAAGGCGGCAAGTCTGCTTTCCGATCTACAGCTATTGGCGGCGGAAGAAGGAAGCCAAGGCGAGTTCGACCGGCGCCTGGCCTCGATTTGCGCACGACACGGAAACAAATGGAAGTTCATGGAGCGGTTGATAAAACTCGGGTTGGCACTAGCGGAAGAGTGACTTCATTGTGACCTTGGCTTGGCTGCTGCAGCGAGCGCCGAACATCCTGCTGATCCCCGGCACCTCATCCATTGCTCATCTGCGCGAGAACATTGCCGCTGCGTCGCTGGCCCTGCCAGAAGACGCCATCGCGGAACTCGACGCCATAGCGATTGCCGGGGCGTAGCTGCGCTCGTCGTCGTGCCGGCGGCGGCAGGCCGGCGCCACGCGGCCCCCGTCAGGCGGCCGCCTTCTTCTGCTCGGCCGGATGGGACCTGCGAAAGCCGATATTGATCCGGTTCCAGGCATTGGTTTGCGCAATCAGCAAGGTGAGATTCACCTGCTCTTCCTCGGAAAAGTGCCGGCGCAGCGTATCATAGGCATCATCGGGCGCATGGGTTTCGGAGACCAGCGTCAGGGCTTCAGTCCAGGCGAGAGCGGCTCGCTCGCGCTCGGAATAAAGCGTGGACTCGCGCCACGCGCTGAGCAGGTGCAGCCGGTCTTCGGCCTCGCCGTATTTGCGCGCATCGGCCAGGTGATGGTGTATGCAGAAGATGCATCCATTGATCTGTGCCGCCCGGGTCATGACGAGTTCTCTCAGCAAGGGCTCCAGACCATTGGTTTGAATTGTTTTCCCAAGCTCGATCCAGGGCTGCATTGCTGTTGAGCTGACGGTGAAGGGGTTCAGTCTCTGTGCCATCTTCATCTCCTTTCGGTGCTTACGAAGGCAGGACGAAGTGGCACTGCCCGATGTGACATCGGATGCAGCTCTTCGGCATGGGCTGGCAAAACGTCAGTGCAGAGGTCTTCTCCCTATATGCTGGAGCTTGTCGGGATTCTGCATAACGTAGATCGCAGCGATCTTGTCATTGCTGATTTCGAGTGCGGTGGTCTGCAACATGCCGCCGAGTTCGATCGTGACGAAGCCCGGCAGCCCGTTGATGAAGCCATAGCGGAGAAGCTTGGACATCGCGCCCTCGAACAGCAAGGCAAGCGCTCGATGGAGCTGCGTGACGGCCTCCAGGCCAATGACCGGCTCAGGCGTCGCTCTCGTCTTGCCGCCGCCATCTGCGTAGGCGCTCACGTCCGCTGCCAGGAGAGATCGCAATTTGTCCATGTCGCCCTTGCGGGAGGCGGCGAAGAATGCGGCAGCGATTTCGAGCCCGCGCTCCCTGGGGACCGTGAAGCGCGAGCGGGTAGAGCGCACATGCGCCCTTGCGCGGCTGGCGAGCTGGCGACAGGCCGCAGGCTCACGGGCAATCGTGTCGGCGACCTCATCGAAACTCAGGCCGAACACGTCATGCAGAAGAAAGGCAGCCCGCTCCAACGGGGACAAGCGTTCAAGCGCCAGCATGAGCGGAAGCGTAAAGTCGTCGACTTCGTCGTCCACCGGTTCGATAACAGGCTCGGGCAGCCATGGACCGATATAGGTTTCGCGCCGACGCCGTGCGGAGGTGAGATGGTTGAGGCTGAGCCGCATCACGACGCGCCGCAACCACGCCTCTGGTTCGCGCACCACGGCGCGGTCGGCGCCGAGCCAACGCAGAAACGCTTCCTGAACGACATCCTCGGCATCCGCGACCGATCCGAGCATCCGATAGGCGATGCGAGTGAGCCGTGGGCGCAGCGGGCTGAAGGTGGTTGCGGCGTCGTCCTTCGACATTGCGACGGTTATCCGGCGTGCACGGAGTCTACTCTGTAGATTGCGGGTGAAACATTTTTGGCAATCGTTGCGGCTTGCCTCGCGCGCGACTGCGCTTCGGGATTCTTCAGGACGCGATCTATATCTTCCTTGGACTTCCATTGTGCGTAGTTCACGACGCGGGTGCCATCCAAGCTGCTGTGAATGCTGACGGACACGAAGCCCGGCTGATGCCGGAACAGCTCATCGGTTGCCTCCGACAAGAGTCTGGCGAGCTCGGCCTGTTTTGCTGGTTCGACCTCGAAAACGTTAATGAGTGTGGCCACGCCGCTTTGGGTGTCGATCGTGGGGTTGTTCTTGCCGGTCATCCGATGTCTCCTTTCTGAGCCGCATCTGGAGGACAAGACAAGGCAGGCGCGCCGATTGTGACATCCGGCGTTGTTTTTCCGTGCAATTGTCCGATGCGCGAAGACTCACTTGGCATGCCGTTTGACGTGATCGATGAAGGCGCGCAGTTTGGCCAAGACCTGACGCCTGCCGGGGTAGTAGAGAAAAACTCCTGGCGATGTGACGGCAAACGGGTTCAGCAGCGCCTGCAATCGGCCATCGGCAATGGGCCCTTCGGCGATCGGACCGGGCACCTGTGCAAAACCGACACCGCGGATCGCGGCGCCGAGGAGGGTGGGATAGTCGTGTGCGATCAGCGGTCCCGACACGATTGCCTCGACCGCCCTGTTGCCCTCGACAAAGCGCCATGGCGCGATCGAACCGTTCGACCGGCGCAAACGCAGGCAGGCGTGCCCACGCAGATCATCGATGCGCTCCGGCTTTGTCCGTCCGCGCAAATAATCAGGGCTGCCAACGACCACCAGCGGGAACGGCGGGGCCAGTCGTACCGTGATCATGTCGGCGGCGATGATCTCGCCGAGCCGGATGCCGGCATCAAACCCTTCGGCCGGGAGGTCGGCCAGCTGCCCGCTTGCGATGATCTCTACCTCTATCTCGGGATAGGCTTGGCAGAAGGATGCGATCAACGGCTCCAGCAGGATCGGCACCACCGCAGGCGGGACGGAGAGGCGCAGCAGCCCCGTCGGCCGCTGTCCGAGTTCACGCGCGACCTCGCTGGCTGCGACGAGCTCCTCGAAGGCGGGCTTTGCGCGGGAAAGAAATCGTTTGCCCGCTTCGGTCAGGCCGACACTGCGCGTCGTGCGCATGAACAGCGCTGCTCCGACGCGCGCCTCGAGTGCCCGAACCGCCTGACTGATCGCCGATGGAGTGACCCCGAGTTCCGCCGCCGCCTTGCGAAAACTTCGGTGCTGAGCAACGCTCAGGAACGCCTCCACGCCGTCGAGTGCGCCCAGCCTGACTGTGAAGTTTTGCTTCATAGCCCGTCGATATTATCGCTAATAGTCCTTTGCCGGAAGCAGTCGTACATCTTGCCTGCAAATCGGCATTTGCTTGAAGCCTTGGAGGACCCTTGAAATGTCCGACGCATTTGATGGCGTACGCGACCACTATCGAGCGACCGGCCTGACCGAGCGGCTAAAGGCCGTGCTCACCGCCCTCGGACCCGAGGATCAGCGGCTCACTCCCCGGCAACTGAGTACCCTCGACCAGTTTCACACCCGCGGGCTCTCCGCCACCGCCGAGCTTGCCAAGCTGGCTGGCATCATCGCAGACATGTCGGTTCTGGATGTCGGATCGGGGGTCGGCGGGCCGGCGCGCTTTCTGGCTGCGACTTATGGCTGCCGTGTTGCTGGCGTCGATCTGAGCGAGCCATTCGTGGATGCGGCGCGCTATCTGACCGGTCGAACGGGACAGGGCGGGCAGGTCTCGTTTGAAATCGCCAGCGCGCTGGAGCTTCCATTCGAGGATGGCCATTTCGACGTCGTGTTGCTTCAGCATGTGGCCATGAACATTTCCGACCGGGCGCGGCTCTATCGCGAGATCCGACGCGTGCTGAAGTCGGGCGGCAAGTTTGCGACCTTCGATGTTGTATTGAACGGCGGTGAGCCGCACTATCCCGTCCCGTGGGCGAGAACGCCTGCAACGAGCTTTCTCCTGACAGCCGTCGCGACGCGCGAAGCGGTCGAGCCCGCCGGTTTCCGCACCCTTGCATGGCAAGACGACACCGAGGCCGCCAAGGCCTGGATTGCCCAGCTGCGCGCGTCTGGCCCGCCGCCTTCGCCTAATCTCGGCGTGGTGATGGGGCAGGACTTCGCCGAGCTTGCCGCGAATTTGCGGCGAAATCTGGTGGAGGGTCGGCTCGGCATTCTGACCGCCGTGTTCGAGGCCATATCGGTCGACAGCTGACAGGAGCCCAAAATGTCACCGGCAAGCGTCTTCCAGCTGCATCTCGTGCTAGGCTACGTCCCGTGGCTGCTTTGCTTCGCGGCATATTTCTGGCCCAGGCTCAAGGCGATGGACCCGCTCAAGGCGCAACGCGCCATCGCCACCCTCCACAGCTTCCGCTTCTTCGGACTGGTCTTCATCGTCCCGGGCGTGGTTGGCCTCAATCTGCCGGCCGGTTTCGCTACTTTCGCCGCCTATGGAGACTTCGCAACCAGTCTGCTGGCGATGGCGGCGCTTCTGACGGTAAGGATGCGTTCGTTATTCTGGCCGTTTGTCGTTGCCTTCAATCTGGTAGGAACAATCGACATCACGGTTGACTATTATCACGGTATCCAGGTCGGCCTTCCCGACCTGGCAGGAGAGTTGGGCGCCACCTATGCGATCCCGATCATCTACGTGCCCATACTGATGATCACGCACGTGGCCGCCTTCTACTTGCTGTCGCGTCCTCAGCTTCAGGCGGCTCGCACTCTCGCAAGCGATGCGGTCGCCGATTAGATCAGCGTCTACCACGATCACGTCTTTTGCTGCTGCGGCGGTCTGAACCACACCTGATCGCTCAACGGGACGGCGAAAAGTCTTCGCGCACCGGATCGTGATAACGTCGCACATAATATCTGCTAATCTTCAGGGCTGGATTGATCTGCCGACGTGGCAAGCATGTTCAGCCAAATTCTCAATCCCACCGGGAATATGTTCTTCACCTGGCTGGTGGCCCTGGTCCCGGTTGCGGCGTTGCTTTTCATGCTTGCCGTGCTTCGTTGGTCGGCCTGGGTTGCGACCCTCATCGGCTCGTTTGCGCTTGCAGTTTGGGTCTGGGGCATGCCGCTTGGCGACGGCACGCTCGCCTATCTCTACGGATCAGCGACGGGTATCTGGAATGTCAACTGGATCACATTCTGGGGCGTGATGCTTTTCAATACGCTGGTTGTCACCGGCGCATTCGAAAAGCTGCGACGATGGCCGATCGCCCAGGCAACGCAGAATATCAGGGTACAGACCATCCTCTTTGCCTGGGCCTTCGGTGCGCTCCTGGAAGGTCTTGTCGGCTTCGGTTTCCCATGGGCGTTCGTCGCGCCTATCCTGATCGCGCTTGGAATTCCGGACCTCGATGCAATCCGGGTTGCCGCAATCGCCAACAACGCGCCGGTATCCTACGGCGCGCTCGCCAGCCTGTGAGCCGTTTCGGCGCGCAGCCGACGCGGCATGGCGACTCGCGCTGAGGGATCACATATCTTTGAAATCATGAAGATTTCCCCCCTGGTGGGCGATTTGCTCCTGTAGATTGCATCCGCGGAAGAAGAACGGTCGTGAACGACAGCACAAGCGAGCTGCAGGTCGACGTCAAGGCCAAGCCGGCATCAGGCCGCCCGATAAAGCGTGTCTTGGCCGGCGTAGTGGTGGTTGGCATCCTCGCAGCGGGCACAGCCTACTGGCTCCTCACCTGGAACGAGGAGACGACGGACGATGCCTTCGTAGCGGCCAATGTGGTCCAGATCGCGCCACGTGTTGCAGGGACCGTCAGCGCGATCCACATCGATGACAACCAGAAGGTCGCCTCTGGCGATCTCCTGATCGAGATCGATCCCCGCGACTATCAAGCCGCCGTCAGCCAAGCCCAAGGCGCGCTGAACGCGGCCAAGGCGAATGAAGAGGTCGCGCGCCGCGACCTGGAGCTCACCCGGAAGACGACGGCAGCCCAGCTTGATCAGGCAAACGCGGCGATTGCCCTGAGCAATGCCACTATCAAGCAGGCTCAAAGCAAGATTGGCGCAGACCAAGCGCAGGCCGACTACCAGCAGGTCGAAGTTTCTCGCTATGGCAAGCTTGCCGCGGCCACCTTCGCCACGCAGGAACAACTCGATCAGGCAACAGAGGCGCTGAAGAGCGCAGAGGCGAACCTTAGAGCCGATCAACAGGCTGTCGAAGTCGCCCAAGCGCAACTCCTTCAAGCCAGAGCTCAACTCGCTACGGCCGAGACGGCTTCCGAGCAGGTTGCCGAAAAGCAGGCTCTGCTCGACGCGACCATAGCCAACGCCGCCTCCGCCGAGGCGAACCTGCATACGGCTGAGATCAATCTATCCTATACGAAGATCCACGCCCCGAGCGATGGATGGATCACAAACCGGTCGGTCAATCCCGGCGACGTCGTGACAGTCGGCCAGACGCTTACCTCATTTGTGATGAGCCACCCCTGGGTGGTGGCGAACTTCAAGGAGACGCAACTCGCCCGCATGCGGTCGGGTCAGAGGGTCGACATAAGGGTGGATGCCTACCCCGGAAAGGTGTTCCACGGCCATGTCGACAGCATCCAGCGCGGCAGCGGTGCTTCCTTCTCCCTCCTGCCGCCGGAGAACGCCACCGGCAACTTTGTGAAGGTCGTGCAGCGCGTGCCTGTGAAGATCATCATCGACGACCCTCTCGATCCAACGATGGTTTTCGGGCGGGGACTGTCGGTCGAGCCGACCGTGTATGTCGCTGATCCTCCCCGCATTGACCACACGAAGGCGCAGCCATGAGCATGTCCGCGACCGCCGGCAGCTCACCAGCCGCCCGCGCGGCGTCGCTTACCCTCGCGCCGATCGTCGCGCTTGCTGCCTTCATGGAGGTTCTCGACCTCTCGATTGCCAATGTCGCCTTGCAGCACATCGCCGGTGAGCTTGGGGCGAGCCCGGATGAGGCGACTTGGATTCTCACCTCTTATCTCGCCACCAATGCCATCGTGTTGCCGATCAGTGGCTGGCTGGCAACCGTGCTCGGCCGCAAGCGCTATTATATCGGCTGCATCGCCGGCTTCGGCGCGAGTTCGCTCCTGTGCGGCATCGCGCCGACGCTTGCGATGCTCGTGGCTTCCAGAGCCCTGCAGGGGTTGATCGGCGGAGGGCTTCAGCCTGTCTCCCAGGCTATTCTCGCCGACAGCTTTCCGCCGGCGCAGCGCGGGATGGCCTTTGCGTTCTACGGCATGGCGGTTGTCGTCGCACCGGCCGTCGGGCCGACGATAGGCGGCTGGATCACGGACAATATCGACTGGCGCTGGGTGTTCCTGATCAACGTGCCGATCAGCATTGCCCTGTCCTTGCTTGTCGGGCGGCTGATCGAAGATCCGCCGCACCTCGTCGCGGAGAGGTTGCGGATGCGAAACGGAGGCGTGAGGGTCGACTATATCGGCTTTGCACTGCTCGCACTCGGTTTCGGATGCCTTCAGGTGGTTCTCGACCGAGGGCAGCAGGACGACTGGTTCGCTTCGCACCTCATCTCTTTCATGGCCCTGTTTTCCGTCGCCGGTCTCGTCTCCTTCGTCGTCTGGGAGCTGCGGATCGGCCACCCGATCGTAGACCTCAGGCTGCTTGGCAATCGCAACTTCGCGGTGGCGAACACCCTCATGTTCATGCTGGGCTTCGTACTGCTTGGCAGCACGGCACTTCTGCCGCAGTTCACGCAGGAGCTTTTAGGCTACACCGCGATGGAAGCCGGCCTCGTCATCTCGCCGGGTGGCTTCGCGCTCATTCTCATCATGCCGCTTGTCGGACGGCTGAGCGGCATGGTTGACGCGCGTCTGATGATCGGCTTCGGCCTCGTGGTCGCAGCCTGGGCGCTTTATCGCATGTCGAGTTTCGATCTCGACGTCGATTACTGGTCGATTGCCGACGCTCGGCTCATCCAGTCGATTGGACTAGGCTTCCTCTTCATTCCGATATCGACCCTGGCCTATGTCGATCTCCCGCCGGAGAAGAGCAATAGTGCTTCCGCCCTCATCAACGTATCGCGCAACATCGGAGGAAGTGTCGGGATTTCCTTTCTGACGACAATGCTGCAGCGCAGCCAGCAAGCGCATCAGACGACGCTTGTCGCTCATGTGACACCGGGCAATCCCGCCTACCGGCAGATGATCGCCGGATTGCAGCAGCATTTCATGGCGGCGGGTTCGAGCGGACCTCATGCCCTGCAACTGGCGCAGGCTGAAATCGCCAACATGATCGCCCGGCAGGCACTGGTCCTCTCCTTCCTTGACAACTTTCTGCTGCTTGCCGTGGTCTTCGCGGCGCTCGTCCCGTTTGTCTTTCTGATGCGCTCGGGGGGCGCCGGCCCGCGGTCGCCGATGCACTGAGCGGCTACTTGTAGACGGCGTGCGGCGATGCGGCCTTTTTGCCTCTTCGCACCTGCACAAAATTGTGCCAAACGCCGCCTGGGTTGGCGGATACCGCAAGGGAAGGAAGCGCCATTGAGCGCAACTGGTGACACAAGGACGATTACTCCGCCGGATGTGGTCGCCCGCAAGGGCGGCACGCCGCTGGTATGCCTTACCGCCTATACCACGCCGCAGGCGAAGCTCGTCGACAGGCATTGCGACATCGTCCTGGTCGGCGACAGCGTCGGCATGGTGCTGCACGGCCTGCCCTCCACCCTTGGCGTTACTCTCGACATGATGGTCATGCACGGCAAGGCGGTGCGACGCGGGCTCGAGCGGGCACTGATGGTTGTCGACATGCCGTTCGGCTCGTACGAGGAGGATCCGGAGCAGGCCTTTCGCAATGCCGCGCGCCTGATGGCCGAGACGGGTTGCGCCGCCGTGAAGCTTGAGGGCGGCCAGACCATGGCCGCCACGATTCGCTTCCTTGCCCTTCGCGGCATCCCGGTCATGGCGCATATCGGCCTCACGCCGCAGGCGGTGAATACCTTCGGCGGCTATCCCGTGCAGGGGCGGGGAAAGGACGCCGACAGGATCAGGCGCGATGCAGCGGCGGTCGCGGAGGCGGGCGCCTTCTCTGTCGTGCTGGAGAAAGTGCCGGCTCAGCTCGCGCGGCGGATTACGGCTGACGTCGCCATCCCGAGCATCGGCATCGGTGCGTCGCCTGCCTGCGACGGCCAGATCCTGGTGATCGATGACATGCTCGGGCTCTTCACATCGTTCAAGCCGAAGTTCGTCAAACGTTACGCCGAACTCGGCGATCTGGCAGAGGCCGCCATTGCGGCCTATGCGCAGGAGGTTCGCGACCGGCGCTTCCCGGGCGCCGAGCACGTCTTTGCCGAAACGCGCGGGGCCGTCGATCGCGGCGGCGCCAATGCCGGAGAAGCGCCGTGAGCGTACCGATCATCAGGAGCGTCGGCGAGCTTCGGGCGACCGTCGCAGATTGGCGCCGCGAGGGTGCGAAGATAGCCGTGGTGCCGACAATGGGCGCCCTGCACGAGGGGCACCTCAGCCTGGTGCGCGCCGCGCTGGAGCAGGCGGGGCGTGTGATCGTCACGCTGTTCGTCAATCCGAAGCAGTTCAACAGCGCTGCCGATCTTGCCGCTTACCCACGCACGGAAGAAGCCGACGCGGCAAAGCTCGCGCCGCTCGGGGCGCATCTCCTCTACGCGCCGAACATCGGGGAGATGTACCCGGACGGTTTCGCCACCACGGTTACGGTGAGCGGCGTCAGCGAGGGCCTATGCGGGGCTTACCGCCCCGGTCATTTCGAGGGAGTGGCGACAGTGGTTGCCAAGCTGTTTCTGCAGACCGCGGCTGACCTCGCCTTCTTCGGCGAGAAGGACTTCCAGCAGCTGCACGTGGTGCGCCGCATGGCGCGTGACCTGGATATTCCGATCAGCGTCATCGGTTGTCCTACTGTGCGCGAGCCCGACGGTCTGGCCCTCTCCTCGCGGAACGTCCGCCTCTCGCCCGCCGAGCGGCAGGTCGCGCCGAAGCTTGCCTCAGTCCTGTTCGACGCGGCTGCACGCATCGCGGGTGGAGCGCCTGTTGACGAGACGCTCGCCAAGGCGCGCTCGGAGATTGTTTCGGCCGGCTACGCCCAAGTCGAGTATCTCGAGCTGCGCGGCGATGAGGATCTGAGCCGCATGTCTAGGCTGGACAGGCCTGCCCGCCTGCTGGCCGCCGCCTGGCTCGGCGAGACGCGGCTGATCGACAACATCAAGGTGCCGGTTGGATAAGGGTTCCCGGGCAGTTTCGTCCGCACCCGATTTGGCCTGCTACGACTTCACTCCAGTTCCTAGCTACATACCCAGACCCTTCTCCAACGCCAGCCATGGTGGGTCGCCACCTGACGGGACTGCCAGCAGGAACCGTAGGGCGCGTAGTAGTAGGAGTAGTCGGGGTAATAGTCTGGGTAGTAGGAAGGATAGTAGTAAGGGAACGCGTAGGGGGCGAAGCCGAGGAAAAAGAAGCTGTCCCCGAAGTTGCCGTCATTATGGAAGCCGTGGCCATGGAAGCCGTGATCATGGAAGCCGTGATCATGGAAGTGACCCCGAAAGCCGGGGCGGAAAAATGCGCCGTGGACCGGTCCGTGAAAGCTGCCGTGGAAGCCGTCGTGCATCCAAGGGCCTCCGCCGTGGAAGCTGTCGTGCATCCAAGGGCCTTCGCCGTGGAAGCCGCCGTGCATAAAGGGACCTCCGCTATGGAAGCCGCCGCCGTGGACCCACGGGACACCGCCGAAGCCGCCGCCGTGCATCCCAGGGCCACCACCACCGAAGCCGCCACCGTGCATTGCCGCGATGCCCGGGCTGGCACCGCTACCAAAGGCGATGGAGGCCACAAGTGCGATAAGAGCTTTGCGCAACATCTCAGTCACTCCTCGATGTTGATTCTGACGAGAGGCAGTTGTCGGTGACTGACTTCGCTTGGCGAGCTGCAACTCTAACGTTTGTTGCACGCCCGCGGTCCGGGCGATTCCTCACCTTTTAGCTGGATTCGAATATCTCTTATTTATATCAAAATTTTGAGAGATGCAGTACTAAACTTATCAAGTTTTCGTGCGTGGCGTTTGACTATTCGCGGAATTGTTACGAAACATCGCTTATATTTGATAGTTCTCAGAGCCGCGCGAGCTACCTATTGCATATTGCCCGGGATCTGCCGGCGACGGGCCTCCCATCGCGACACGACGGAACCAGACGGACAGCTTGTCGGGGGCGTCAGTCGCCCTGCTGGATTTAGGAGAAGCAAAATGCGCCTGATCATCGTCAATGCAGCGCTTGCCGCACTTCTCATCTCCACACCCTCGGCTCTCGCACGACATTCGCACGGAGAGCACGAGCTGCAGACGCGTGGGAACCACTCCGGAATGCATACCGGGGAGATGCATGCGAACCTCTCCGGACAGCATGTCGGCGAGATGCATGCGAACCACTCCGGACGGCATGCACGAAACGTAAGACGCTTCGACGACAATCCGGAGACGAGATCCGGCGGCGACCAGTCTAACATCATTCCGCCGCTATGCTTCTATCGGGGAGTCTGGTGCAATCCATTGGGGTATTAGGAGGCAATGGAAAGGTGAGATACGTCAGGGGAGGGGGATACCTTCTATTCCGTGAACGTCTTAGAGTTTCTCTGTCTTCCCCGGTCTCGTAATAGTTGAACTACGGTCCCCCCGCTGTGCGTCTATGGGGTGTCGGATGCAGTCCGTTAAGCCATTAGAGGCAATAACAGCGGGGCTGCGACACCTTCTAAATCGTGAACGCCTTCAAGACTGACGCCATTTCCGGCGGCTCCCGTGGCCCCCTTTGATGCCCAGCCCCGAAAGGCCCCGCCGATGCTCGCCCCATCGACGGCAGCCAATCGCTTTTCACAATGTGTACCCGAACTCAGGCTGCTGGCATAAGATCATCCACAGTCGCCCTGCCGCCGTCCGGATTGCGCAGGTAGACGCCCCGCTCGAGCTGCTGCCGCCGCAGTTCATGAGTGTCGATGTCGGCTGGCGCACGGTTGCCCCGCACCGAGATCTTGGCGGCCCGTCCGGCTGCCTCGCCCATCGCCATGCAGGTTGCCATCACGCGGATCGCGCCCATGGCCTCGTGGGTGGCGGAGATGCTCCTGCCCGCGACAAGCAGGTTGGAGATCTTGTTCGGAACCAGCGAGCGATAGGGGATGTCGTAACAGTCGCCGCACCAGATCAGCGTGCAGCCGTCATCGGCCGGCCGGTGGATGTCGATCGGATAGCTCGCAACGGCGATCGCATCCTCGAAGTGCCGGCAGGCGAGCACATCCTCTTGCGTCATGACATAGCGGCCGATGATGCGCCTGGTTTCGCGGATGCCGAGGAACGGCGCCGTCTTGGTGAAGTAGGCGTTTTCGAAGCCCGGCACGTAGTTGATGAGATAAGTGACGATGTCGTCGATCTGTGCGCGGCCCTCGATCTCGCCTTTGGTCAGGCTTCGGGCGTCGGTGCCGTCGGTGCCCTTCACGCGGGTCATGTTGATCCAGACCTCGCCCTTCTTCAGGCCTGTGATGATGATCGTACGCTCGTTCGGGATCTGGAGGCCGCGCTCCTGCTTGGCTTTTGCCATCAACTCGCGCAGGCCGACGACGATGAACTGGTGGTTCTGGCCGAAATATTCGGCCGGGATGAAGTCGGTCAGGTAAGTGCGCGCCTGGGGCGGGGCGTTGGCGATGCTCATGCGCAACTTGTCGGTATCGACCCCGCCGAGGCAGAACATCAGCGTGGGCGGCTGCATGCCGCCATCGGCATTGCCTTTCTCGCAGGGAACGCCCGCGCTGTAAGCAACGTCGGCGTCGCCGGTGCAGTCGATCACCACCTTGGCCAGGGTAGCCGTGCGGCCGCTCTTGCTCTCGGTGATGACGCCGCGGATCGTGTCGCCGTCCATCACGACGCCGGCGAAGAAAGTGTAGAAGAGGACGTCGACGCCGGCTTCCGTCAGCATTTCGAGCGCAACGGTCTTCACGGCCTCGGGCTCGACCAGCGTGATGCCCATGTGAAGTGGGCACGGCCGGTGCTCGCTGGCACCGTCACGCTCCTTGCGCAGCCGATCGATGAACTTCTGAGGCAGCCCGTCGATGATCTGGTTGCCCTTCTGGCCGAGGAACCCGAGCACCGGCAGGCCGATGGTCATGTTGCCGCCGACGAAGCTGCGACTTTCGATCAGGCCGACGCGCAGGCCGTCTTCCGAAGCGGCCAGCGCTGCCGTCAGGCCGGAGGGGCCGCCGCCCACGACCAGGACATCGTATTCGGCGGCCACCGGGATGCTTCGCGCCGGTTCTTCGATATGGCGGATTGCGGTTCTGGACATTTATCGTTCCTCGTTTGTGTCCACGGCGGTTGTTGGCCACGGACCTATCCTTGCTTCGAGCATGATCCCGAAAAGTTGCAGACTTTTCGGACAAGATCATGCTGCAGTATTGAAGGGCTAGAGCAGGGTGAATGACTGCAATTCATCCTGCTCTGGTGGCACCGCCCGGACCGGCATGGTCCGGACGATGGATTGACTGTGGCTTCATGCCGTATCATCGACCGCCGGCTTCAGGCCGGCATCATTGGCTTGACCCGCTCGATGATGGAGGCGACCGCATCCTTGACCGGCTTGCGACCGAGCACGGCAAGCTGCACTTCTTCGAGCATGGTCGCCTGGGCGCGTGCAGCCTCCGGGAAGGGCGGGAAGGCAGCGCGCGCATTGGCGAGCACCTTCGCCTCGACCTTGGCCAGCGGGTTCTTTTCGATCAGCGCCGGGTCGGCATAGCTGGAGACCCGTACCGAACCATTCCCATTGAGGGCCATGCCGAGCGTGACGCGCTTGCTCGAGACCTCCTTGATGAACGACCACGCCAGATTCTTGTCCTTGGCGTTGCGTGGGATGACCATGCCCCATGCCTCCACCACCGAGGACATCGGCTTGCTGCCGGCAATGCTCGACGATCCGGGAAACTCGATCCCCTTAATCTTGCCAGGGAACTTGCTCTGCTCGGGATTGTTGAGCTGCGCGGAGCGGGCGAAAGGCAGGACGGTGAAGGCAGCGCGGCCCTGCTGAATCCAGGTCACCTGATCGTCGTTCTTGGTGGTGGCGTAGCTGCGCGGGAGCGCGCCGGCTTCGAACATGCCGCGCAGAACCTCGACACCCTGCTCCAGCGCGGCCGGATCGGGAACGAGCTTGAAGTCTCGGGTGATGAAGTCGCCGCCGAAGGCGCGCGCGAACATCACCGGAAACACGGCCAGATCGCTCGCCAGGATCATGCCGGTCACGGGTGTGCCCGACTTCGAGGTGAAGGTGAGTTTCTTGGCCTGCTCGACCAACTCCTCCAGGGTGGTCGGCGGAGCGGAGATTCCCGCCTCCTCCAGCAGCGCCTCGTTATAGAACAGGCCCTGGGTGGCGTGGCGCACCGGAATGCCGATCAGCTTGCCGTCGACCGTCATGCCCTCGACGAGGCCCGGCGCGATGTCACCGAAATCCTCGATCGCATTCCTGTCGAGGTAGTCCTTTAGCGGGTCGAAAAGCGATGCGATCTCGGAGGTCGGCCGGTTGTCGACGATATAGCCGACGCCGTAGTCAGTCTCCGTCAGCCCCGCCTCGCGGAAGAGCCTGTCCTGGAGCGGATTGGAATCGAATGTCGTGAAGGAGACATCGGCGTCGTTGGCGCCCTTCCAGTCCTTCAGCAAGTCGCCGTCGCCGCTGCCCAGCACCGTCTGATGCACCTTGTGGCTGAGCACGTTGAGGGTTTTGGCGGCAGCGAGGGCCGGACTGGCGGCCAGGGCGGCAGCCCCGGCGATGGCCGTGCCGAGGAAACTTCGCCGCGTGAGTTCAAATGTGAGCTTGTCTTTCATGGGTACCCTCCCTTGCAGACGGTGATTGATTATCCCTTGGTGGCGCCGGCCGTCAGTCCGGCGACGAGATAGCGGTTCATGAGGCTGACGAAGATGAGGATGGGGGCGAGCTGCACGGACGAGGCGGCGAAGAGAATGCCCCAGTCCACGCCATCGATGGAACCGATCATCTCCGAGATCACCAGCGGGGCAGTCTTCGCCCTCGTGGCGGTGAAGATGAAGGCGAAAAGGAACTCGTTCCACGCGAAGACGACGACGAAGATGGCGACCGCGAGGATGCCGGGCGCGGCCAGCGGGACCACCACCTTGCGCAGGGTCGTCAGCCGGCTGGCACCGTCGATCTCAGCCGCCTCGTCGAGCTCTCGTGGAATCTGGTCGATGAAGGTGCGCATCAGGATGGTGCCGAGCGACACGAAGAAGGTCGCGTAGAGCACCATCAGCACGACATGTGTGTCGTTGAGGTTCAGCATGTTGATCAGCGGGAACAGCGGCAGCGTGACCACGATCGGCGGAATGAGCCTGACGACGATGAGGAACAGAACGCTCGCGTCTAGAAAGCGGCTGGAATTGCGCGAGTACACATAGCCCGCACAGGTGCTGGTGATCACAGCCAGCGCCGTGGCGCCCGCCGTGATGATCGTGCTGTTTGCCAATCCGTCGAAGAAGGCGGACCAGCGGGTCCACAACGCGACGTAGTGCTCGAAGGTCGGCGTGAAGATGTAGTGCGGCGGAACCGCGAAGATCTCTTGTCCCGGCTTCAGCGACGACATTGCGATGAAGGCGATCGGAAACAGAGACCAGATGAGCAACGCCGCGACGGCAACGGTCTTACCCGCCCCGACGGCGAGACGTCTGGCGGAACGTCTAGTGCGCATTGGCGCTCACCTGTTTGCGGAGAATGAATACGTAGCCGGCGGCGAGCAGCAGCGCGACGATCACCATGATCCAGGCCGTCGCGGCGGCGGTGCCGAACGCGTTGTAGCTGAAGGCTTCCTGGTAAAGGTAGACGGCCACGACCTCGGTCATGCGGGCCGGCCCGCCATTCGTCAGCAGCCACACCTCCGAGAACATGCGAAATGCGAATATGTAGCGGAAGAGCAGCGCCACCGCGATCGCGGGGCCGAGCAGGGGCAGTGTCACGCGGCGGAAGGCCTGTAGTGGCGTCGCTCCGTCGATGCGTGCCGCCTCGTAGAGTTCGTTGGGAATCGCCAGCCGTGCCGCATAGAGGATGATGAAGGTGAAGGGCAGGTGCATCCAGATCGTCAGCAGCGCGATCAGGATCATTGCGTGGCTGGGCTCGAATGACCAGTCGAGGATCGGCAGGCCCAGCGCTTGCAGCATCAGCGTAATGGGGCCCGCGTCAGGATCGAACAGGAAGCGCCACATGACGACGGCTGTCACCTCGCTGACCGCATAGGGCGCCATCACCGCGACCAGCAGCAGGCGGCGGAACGGCAGGCCGCTCGCAAAGAGCAGCGCCAGCAGCAGTGCCAGCGCGAGCTCGACGTGCACCGCCACGACGACGAGCACGACCGTATTCCACAGCGCCGAATGGAAGGCGGGGTCGGTCAGCACATGGACGTAATTTTCCAGTCCGACGAAGGTCGGCGCCTGTCCGAAGGTAGACTGTGTGAGGCTGAGCCAGATGACGTAGATCGAGGGGAGGACGATGACGCTCAGGATCAGCACGTGAACCGGAGCAAGCAGCGGCATCAGATGGACGGCACTTCTGGTACGCAAACGGTCCTCCCTGAACCCTTCCTGCGCGATCTCTGCGTATTCGGGTTGCGGTCAGTGGACCGCCTTCTGTCCCGCCTCGGGCAAATCGTCCTGCGATGGAGAGGGCACGACCGCAGCTGGCTGGTTCTCCAGGCCCGCCAGGCTGCGTACCGAATCCCTTACCTGCAGCGAGATGTTGAGTTCGATCTGATGCGGTGGCGACTGGTCGCCGGACATGCGGGCCCTGAGCCGATCCCAGACCACACGTGCCATCTCGTCGAGAGGCTGCCTTATGGCCGTCAGCGCAGTCTTGCGTGCGCTCATCCAGGCATAGTCGTCAAAACCGATGATAGAGACCTGTTCAGGCACGTCGATGCGTGTCGCGGCCAGCGCGGAAAGCACGCCGAGCGTCGTCACGTTGGTGAGCGCCAGAACCGCAGTCGGCCTGGAGTGCCGCGCCAGCCATTGCTGGAAAATCTCGGCTCCGCGCTCGCCGTTCGAGCCCAGTTCGACGACGACCGGCGGCACTCCGATCGAGCTCAGCATGAAGGTTTCGGCTCCCCGCACGCGCTCTCTGATCGGGGCGAAGGACAGGTGCGAGGCAGCGATGACCACGTCGCGATGCCCGAGCGCCACGAGGTGGCGCGCGGCGATCTCACCTGCCTCGAAATTGTCGATCGCCACCGTATCGACAAACGAACCCTCCCTTTCAACGCGGTCGGCCAGCACCATGGGAAGGCGATGCGCCTCATCGGCGAGCAGCTGAGGCACCGTGTCCGAGCAGGGAACGGCAACCAGACCGGACGGTCGCCAGCCCAGAAGCGCGGCCAGCCGCGACTTTTCCACCTCCACATCGTCGCGCGAGCTTGCAACGATCACGTCGTAGCCGTCCTTGCCCGCCATCACCTCGAGCCTCGACACGAGCGAGGTGAAGAATGCGTCGTCGAGATCCGGAACCAGCATGCCGACCACCTTGGCCTGGCCGGAACGAAGCTGCGAGGCGGCACGGTCGACCTGGTACGAGAGCTCGCGCGCGGCGCGCTCGACGCGCTCGCGGAGCTCGGCATTGACCGGTTTGGAGCCGCTGAAAACGTTCGAAACGGTCGCGATCGATACGCCCGCGAGCGTAGCAACATCCCTGATTGTCGGCCGCCGAGGCGCCATCGATCGCCCTGTTAAACGTTTAACTGCTAAACGTTTAACCCGAACAATTTCGAATGGCAAGGGCGTCCTGCTAGTGCCCGTTGATGACCTCGAGGAACGCCTTCCCATAGCGCGCGAGCTTGGCCTCGCCGACGCCTGTGATGCCAGCAAGTTCTGCCGGGGAACGCGGACAGCGTGCGGCCATTTCGGCAAGCGTCCTGTCGTGGAAAATCACGTAGGGCGGCACGCCCTGCATCCTCGCCAGTTCCAGGCGCCTGGCGCGCAGCTTCTCGAAAAGAGCCTGGTCGGCGGAGGGTAAAGCGCCTCTTGCCTCGCGACCAGCGGACCTCCGTTCCGACTTCGCCCTCTTCGGGATGCGCAAGTTCAAGGCGGGCTTCTCACGCAGGAACTCCCGGCCTTTGTCGGAGATGGACATGCCCCCGTGGCCCGCCACATCGACCTCGATCAGTCCAAGCGCGACGAGCTGGCGGACAATCGAGCGCCACGCGTTTCGGTTGTGCTCCTTGCCGATGTCGAAAGTGGAGAGCTTGTCATGGCCGAGCTGCCGGATGCGCTCGTCGCTCTCGCCTAGGAGCACAGAGATGACGTGCGCCTGGCCGAAACGCTCGCCGGTGCGGTAGATGCAGGAGAGAAGCTTCTGGACGGCAATGGAGCCGTCGAACGTCTCCGGCGGGTCGAGGCAGACGTCGCAATTGCCGCAAGGCTGACAGTCGTCGCCGAAATAGCGCAGCAGCACCTGCCGGCGGCACTGGCAGGATTCCGCAAAACCGAGCAGCGCGTCGAGCTTGCGGTGCTCCATCCGCTTGCGCGCGTCGGGCGCCTCTGACTCCTCGATGAAGCGGCGGCGCAGCGCAATGTCCTCGGCGCCGTAGATCATGAGCGCTTCGGCCGGCAGGCCGTCGCGACCGGCGCGGCCGGTCTCCTGATAGTAGGCTTCGATGCTGGCCGGCATATCCACATGCACGACAAAGCGCACGTCGGGCTTGTCGATGCCCATGCCGAAGGCGATCGTGGCCACCATGATCAGGCCCTGCTCGAGCTGGAAGCGGCGCTGGTTTTCCTCCCGCGCCTTCATCTCCATGCCCGCATGATAGGAGAGCGCGGTGAAGCCGTGGTTGTTGAGGGTAGCGGCGACCTCCTCCGTCTTTCGCTTGGAGAGACAATAGACGATGCCGCTCTCGCCCCTCCGGGGCTCGAGGAAGCGCAGCATCTGCTGCGTCGTACCTGCCTTACCGGCAGCGCCATAGCGGATATTGGGTCGGTCGAACCCGGCGACGAAGCTGTTTTGACCGCCGATCCTGAGATGATCGACGATCTCGGCCCGCGTCGGCGTGTCGGCCGTGGCGGTGAGGGCAATGCGCGGCAGCTCGGGGAAGATATCCGCAAGGCAATCGAGGGCACGGTATTCGGGCCGGAAATCATGGCCCCACTGCGAAAGGCAATGGGCCTCATCGATGGCGATGAGGGAGAGGCGCGCGGATTTCAGCCGGTCGAGGGTGTCGGGCTTCAAAAGCGTTTCCGGGGCCATGTAGAGGAGGTCCAACTCACCGCGTCCGACATCGCGCCAGAGAAGATCCTTTTCAGTGCCCCAGAGCCGGGAATTGAGTGCTGCCGCCTTCACGCCGGCCTGTTTGAGTCCCGCCACCTGGTCTTCCATCAGCGCAATGAGGGGCGAGACGACCAGGCCGATGCCCGGACGGACCAGTGCCGGGATCTGGTAGCAGAGCGACTTGCCTCCGCCCGTCGGCATCAGGACGAAGGCATGGTTCCCCGCGATCACATGCTCGATGACCTCGCGTTGCCGACCGCGAAAGCTGTCATAACCATAAACATTCCTGAGGATGGAGAGCGGATCGGCCGGCACGGAAAGAATCGAACTTGGAAAGTTGGCCTTGTTGAATAGCGAATTTCTTCTGCGGGCGCAGCATCGGACAGGCCTGCCCGCACGTCAGCCGTCCTCTTGCGCCTCTTTGAGAGCTTGCGCCTCGACCAGGAGACCCTGGCGCTCGTACCGCTTGCGCGCGCGGCTGAACCGCACGACGACGGCGTGCCGTGTGCTCTTTGCTTTCGCCTTGCGCGTCAGATTGGCGTCCCCTCGTGGCAAGTACTCGAGGTCGTCGAGACCGACACAGCTCAGGCAGGCAGGTCCGCCTTCCTCCATCATCAGCAGGTCCCCGGTCTTGCCGCAGCGATGACACTTCCAGTCGTGCTTGAGCGGCGACACGACCACGAGTTCGGGCGGATGGCTTGCCTTCTCGATGAGTGCCGCACGTTTTTTTTCGCTGAGCGCAGGCGATATGAAATGGGTGCAATAGTCTTTTTCGAGGTCGGCGTTGCCGCTCTTGCCGAAGCGCAAGTGAGGCCGCTCCGGCGTGCGAGCGACATAGACGGCCACGCTGGGCTGTAGCCCCCTTTGGTTCGCCCAGGCGCGAAGCATCTCCAGCGCCTCTAGTATGCGCGAGGGTTTGACATTCATGACTTGCTCCAGGCACGGAACGCGTCCTTGCCGCCAGGCCCTCAGCATGCTCGGCGGCAGCCAGCGAACGCCGGTCAACACGTCAACGGGTGCCACATAACCGTTTTCCGCCAGCGCCTCCTCAGCCACCTTTATGACCCGGTCGTGAAGCTTGCTGCGGTTGTCGGAAGCCATGGCTACGCCTCATTTGACCAACGATGAGACTAGTCCTCGACGGGGACGGTGCCGATGTACATCGATACCCGAATTGATCGACAAGCACCAGCAGCCTCGGGAGCATGAGGGATCCGATGCCCTGACACAGACCAGACGAAGGCCGTTGTTAGATCTCGCTTGTGGTGACTGGTTTTAGGGTTATGTCTGGCGGCAGATTTTTGCGAATGGACCGGTACATAGATGAAAGCCAGCCGCCGAAAACCTGCAATCAAGCCGAACTCGGAACCTAAGCTCTCACGCACCCAGGCGCCCACAGACCTGTCGCCGGCGGATTGGCAGCGCGGTCTTCGGCGCCAGTTCGGCCGCGAGCAGGCGTTCGGGATCGAGAATCTGGGCAGCGAGCCGTTCTTCTCCGAGTTCCGGGTCAGCAATCCCCTATCGAAATCCAGCTACCGCGTGGTGATTCGGGGTCGCGGGCCCGGTGGCAATTTTTGTTCTTGCCCCGACTACTCCACGAGCGAGCTCGGCACTTGCAAGCACATCGAGTTCACGCTTGGCCGTCTGGAGAAGAAGCGCGGCGCGAAGACCGCGTTCGCGAGGGGCTACCAGCCGGCGTTTTCCGAGCTCTATTTGCGCACCGACGGCAAGCGCCGCGTGCACTTTCGGGCTGGATCGGATTGTCCGCCGGCAATGAAGGCGGCCGCCGACGGCCTGTTCGACGCCAAACGCAACGGCGTGCTGCCGGAGGAGCGCTTTGGCGCGCTGGAGCAATTCATGAGCCTGGCGGCAGGCTCCGGCCATGAGTTGCGGGCCTACGATGATGCTCTCGATTTCATCGCAAGCAAGCGGGACGCGGAACGGCGAGCCGCGAAGCTTGAGGAACTGTTCCCACGCGGTCCTGCCGACCCTGCGCTGCTGGGGCTTCTGAAGGTGCCGCTCTATCCCTATCAGGCCGAGGGCGCGCTGTTCGCGGTGCGCGCCGGCCGGGCGCTGATCGGCGACGATATGGGATTGGGCAAGACCATACAGGCCATCGCCGCGACAGAAATACTGGCGCGGCATTTCGGTGTCTCCAAAGTGCTGGTGGTTTGTCCTGCCTCGCTCAAATACCAGTGGCAAAGCGAGATTGCGCGTTTCGCGGGACGACACGGAGAGAATGCCGCACGCGTCATCAACGGCGGCAGGGCGCAGCGGCAGAAGGACTACGCCCTGGACGACTTCTTCAAGATCACGAACTACGAGAAGCTCTGGGCGGATCTCGACCTGATCGCCGCCTGGGCGCCCGAATTGGTGATTGTCGATGAAGCGCAACGGGTCAAGAACTGGAATACCATTGCGGCGCGTGCCCTGAAGCGCATCGACAGTTCTTACGCGATCGTGCTTAGCGGGACGCCTCTGGAAAACAAGCTGGAAGAACTGATCTCCATCGTGCAGTTTGTCGATCAGCACCGGCTGGGACCGACCTGGAAGCTGTTGCACGAGCACCAGGTCAAGGATGAAGCCGGACGCGTCACCGGCTACACCCGCTTGGACAAGATCGGCCAGACATTGGAGCCGATCATGATCCGTCGGCACAAATCCGAGGTGTTGCGGCAATTGCCAAGCCGGACCGACCAGAACCTGCTGGTGCCGATGACCGAGATGCAGATGCTCTACCACCAGGAAAACGCCGATGTGGTGGCGAGGATCGTCCAGCGCTGGCGCAAGACCAAGTTTCTTTCGGACAAGGATCAGCGACGGCTCACCAGCGCACTGCAGAATATGCGGATGTCGTGCAACAGCACCTATCTGCTGGACCAGGAAACCGACCACGGTGTGAAGGCCGACGAGTTGGCGGCACTTTTCGACGATTTGTTCGCCGAGCCTGAGGCCAAGGCAGTGGTGTTTTCACAATGGACGCGAACCCACGAGATCATCATTCGGCGCCTCGAAGCGCGCGGGTTGGGATATGTCAGCTTCCACGGCGGCGTGCCATCTGAGAGGCGGCCGGCGCTGGTCGAGCGGTTCCGTGACGACCCTGCCTGCCGCGTGTTCCTGTCCACCGATGCCGGCAGCACAGGCCTCAATCTGCAGCATGCGTCGACGCTGGTGAACATGGATCTTCCGTGGAACCCGGCAATTCTCGAGCAGCGCATCGCGCGCATTCATCGCATGGGGCAGGCGCAGCCGGTGCGGGTCATCAATTTCGTGGCAAAAGGCACGATCGAAGAGGGCATGCTTTCGGTACTGGCATTCAAGCGCTCCTTGTCGGCCGGAATTCTCGACGGCGCCAGCGGCGAGATTTCGCTCGGTGGATCGCGCCTCAACCGCTTCATGAAGGACGTGGAAAACGTCACCGGGAACATGGGTGAGGGCGAGGCCGTCACGCCGGCCGAGGAAGCGAAGAACATCGTCTCTGCCGATGACGCCGGGTCCGTGGAAGACGTAGATGCGGATGCAAGCCTTGGCGCTGGCGACACAGCCATCGCTGAAACTGAGGGAACCGGGCTATTGCCGCGCGATACGGGTTCCGACCCGTGGCAAGCCTTGGCTGAGGTCGGTCTACAGTTTGTTGCCGCCTTGGCGGCCGCCAACGATCCCAACGCGCCTGCGCATCCATGGATCGAGCGCGATCGATCTACCGGTAGGAAAAGCCTGAAAATGCCGCTGCCGCCGCCGGAAACTGCTCGACAACTTGCCAATGTGCTTTCTGCACTCGCCGACAGCCTTCGCGGCAAGGTCTAGTGATGTTTTGTGCAGCGATGCTTGTCGACCTGCTGAGGGGGCGGGTCGCCGGGCTCCACCCGGTGCACAGCCAGTAGGCGGAGGGCAGCCAGAGCGTTTTCACTCGTCGCTCTCCATGCCGGCCGAACCGTGGCAACTGCAGATTCGTTTGATCTGGCGCAAAGCAAGCCGGCTCAAGGCAGTGCATGTCTCGTGGAGCATTGAGGGCTAACCCATGAGACAGTCTTTTCAGGCACGAATCGTCGAAATCCTCTCTCGGTGCACGGACATGACCATCGCGACGGTGCGTCCGGATGGCGCCCCGCAAGCTACGGTCGTTTCCTTCGCCCATGACGGGCTGCTGATCTATTTCGGCTGCGCTGCGGATGCGCAGAAAGCGAAGAACCTCGCGCATGACCGGCGCGTCTCGATTACCATGACGGCCCCTTACAAAAGTTGGGCAGAGATTCAGGGCCTCTCGATGGCGGGCGAGGCGAGCGAGGTGATGACTGCGCATGAGGAGGCGGCAGTCGGGGAGCTGATGTTGAAGCGCTTTCCGCAGCTGTCCGAGATGCAGCCGCCCGACGCCAGCGCCCTCAAGCTGTTCCGGGTGCGGCCGTCGCTGGTCTCGATCCTGGATTATAGCCGAGGCTTCGGCCACACGGATCTCGTTGCGGTCAATGCCGACGATATCACGGCGAGCCGTGGAAGTCTGCACCATCCGGACTTGCTTGCAGTGGGAGCATGACGATGCAAATCCAGCACGCAGCTATCTGGCTCGATCACTGCGAGGCCAAGGTCTTTTACCTCAGTCGCGATGGCTACGACCTGGCGACGATCTCGACGGAGCTGCCTCACCATCAGACCCACAACAAGGCGGGAACGATCGAGGGAAAACGCGCCACACCCGACCAATCCTTCTATCGCGAGATCGTCGCGGCACTCGAGCCTGCAGCGGAATGGTTGATCACCGGACCAAGCTCTGCGCGCGACGAGCTGGCCAGCTTTGTTCGCACTCAGGAGCCGCGACTCGCCACCCGCATCATCGGCATCGAGCCCGTCGACCATCCTACGGATGGCGAGATTGTCGCTCACGCGCGCGCCTTCTTCAAAGGCGCGGACCGAATGCTTGGCGGAGAAGGTGTCCACCCGCGCTAGCGGAGACGTCGGCTTCACATCTTGGAGAAGACTCATTGAGAAAGGCCGCGAGCATCGCACGTATCATCTGACCAGGAGCGGATGTGGCGCCGCCGATGCTCCGCCTTGCAGCCGCGGCCTGGCAGCCCACAGCTGTTCCCAAAGGAGCCATTCATGACATCGATCGGAAGCTTGGCGCGTGTCGCCGCAGTGCTGGCCGCAATCTTGGGTCTGGGCCCAACCAGTGTGCTCGCGCAGGGGGGAAGCATCCAGTCACCTGCGCCGCAGGGGGACCAGTCACCTGCTCAAGAGGAGATGGATCAGCAGCTGCCTCAACAGGGGATGGAGATGATGGGTCGCGGGATGATGGGCGGCGGGATGATGCCTCCCGGCCGAATGGGCAGAATGCGGACGCATATGCCATCCCAGCACATGCTGAAGATCCTCTTCGCCATCGCCGATACGAATGGTGACGGATCCATCTCTTTCGACGAGATCTCTGCGATCCAAAAGCGCATTTTCGATCTGATCGACACGAACCACGACGGCAGGATCACGTTGGACGAGTTGAACGCCTTCCTGCAGGAGTAGCTGCATGAAATCCAGCCACGCCCCATCGATCGGATGGTAGCGCCGGCGTTGTGACCAGCGCGTCGAGGCTATTACGGAGGGAGACCGCGTCCTGCCGATTGCTGGATGATCTGCCTCTGGCCGGTCGCGCCCCGTAGCTGAAAGGAGACTTCCAGACCGCCTATATCCGATTGCGCAAAACTTGGTACCGCGTCGTGCGCTGCAAGGATTTCGGCGACGATGGCCAGGCCAAGCCCGGCGCCGCCGCCGCTTTCGTCAAGTCGCGCGCCGCGCGCGATGAGCCGGGAAATGGCCGCCGGATCGACTGCCGGACCGTCGTCGGCAACGGTGAATTGAATATTCTTGTCCTCGAGAAGCGCGCCTATGCGCACACGGCCGCGTGCCGCGCGCGCCGCATTCTCCATCAGATTGCCGAGGACGTCGTTGAGATCGTCGGAGTCGACGGCAGCTGCGAGTGCTGCATCGATTTCGATTTCCCAGCCGATCGCCTCGCCGGCGGGCGTGCGCGCCAGCGTTCGCGCTATGGCTTCAACAGTCTGGCGAACGGGTGTGCGCAGCGTCGTCGAGGAATAACGGCGACGCGAGCGCGCAAGCTCCCTGTCGACGATACGTTGCATCTGGCGGGCAACGGCTTCGATATCGTCGGCCACGTCGTTCTGGTGTGCGGCCCTCAGCCTGACCACATCGCCGGCAAGTGCAGTGAGCGGCGTCTTCAGGCCGTGAGCGATGTCGGCGGCATGGTGCCTGGCCTGGCTCAGCGCACTTTGTTGCGCCTCGAGCAGACTGTTCACCTCGGCCACCAGCGGCGCAATCTCGGCCGGTGCCGCGAGAGACAGGCGCTCGGCACGCCCCTCGCGCACGGCTGCTATGGCGGAGCGGATTCTGGCAAGGGGTTTCAGTCCTGCCCCCACTTGCAACCAGCCGGCGACGAGCAAGACCCCGGCAAGCAGGGCAAGGCCGGGCAGGAGATCGCGCCCGAACCCGGCCTCCAGAGCCTCTGTCTCGGCCTCGTTCACCGCGACGCTGATCCTGACGGGACGTTCGCCTGAAGGCGTCTCCAGCAGGATCAGCCGCTCGTGCAGGATGACGTTGCGCTTGTCCGGTGCTTTGGAGCGGTGGGTGTGGGTCTCGCCTGTCTGCAGCGCATCGTCAGGCAAGGCAAGCTGCGCATCCCACAGCGAGACGGATCTGAGCAGGGCACCGTTGCTCTCGTCCAGCACCTGCCAGTAGAGCCCGCCAAACGGCCTCATGAACCTGGCGTCGGCGGGCTCGCGCGCGATGGTCAAGCGGCCGTCAGCGCCGACGCGCAGATTGCCGGAAAGCGTATCGATATAGGTATCGAGCTCCTGCTCGATACGGCGTTCCACATGCCGTCCGAACAGGGTGACGATGCCGGCTCCGGCGATTGCCACTGCCACTGCTGTTCCGATCAGCGAAAAGAGCAGCAGCCGCAGCCGGATCGATTGCAGCAGCTTCATGGCTCGCAGATCGAATAGCCGAAGCCGCGGTGGGTCTCGATGACGTCGGCCCCCAGCTTGCGGCGGACGCGGCCGACCAGAACTTCGACCGCATTCGATTCGCGATCGTAGAGTTCGCCCTGAAGTTGCTCGGCGAGTTCCTGTTGCGGGACGATTCGACCGCGCTGGTGCATAAGGTATGAAATCAGTCGGTACTCCTGAGGGGAGAGGGCGAGCGGGACGCCATTCCTGGAGACGCGCATCAGGCGCGTATCGAGCGTAATGTTTCCTGTGCGAATGAGCGGATTTGCAAGGCCGCTGCGCCGGCGCAGAATTGCCCGCAGCCGCGCGAGCAGCTCTTCCATGGCGAATGGTTTCGGCAGATAGTCGTCGGCACCGGCGTCGATCCCCTCGACACGCTCGCTCCAGGTGCCGCGCGCGGTCAGTACAAGCACGGGAAAATCGCGGCCGCTCGCCCGCCAGCGTTTGAGTACCGACATCCCGTCCATCTGCGGCAGGCCGAGATCCAGGACGACGGCGGCGTAGTCTTCCGTGTCGCCCTTGAACCACGCTTGCTCGCCGTCTCGCACGCAATCGACCACATAATGATGGGCCTCGAGCGCTGCCGTAAGGTCGGCTCGTATGCGGGGATCGTCTTCCACCAGCAGAATGCGCATGATCAATCGTCGTCGGCCTTCAGTGCCATGTAGCGGCCATTGCGGGCGTCGACTTTGACTTCGATCAGGTGGCCGCCCTCCAGCAGGATGTGGAATTCGTAGTAGGGCCGGCTGCCTTCCGACTCGAGCTCGGTTTCGACAATCTCGCCCGGATATCGCTCGCGCACCCCAGCGACGATTTCAGCAAGCGGCAGGAACTCGCCCGATTCGGCGCCCCGCCTCGCTCGCTCGGCACTCCTGTGTCGGTCCTGGTGCTGATCCTCTGCAAAGCAGAAAGCGGCGGTGGCAAGCACCAGCGCAATTCCGCAGCACATGCTTCCAACCTTCGTCGCCACGCCCATCGGCATCCGTTCGCATCGTTGAAATGACAAATCGCTGACGACCGTGCTCAGCGCTCCGTCACCGCGCGTCGTCGAAAACGCTGCCATCGCAACCAAGCGATAATTTCGACGAAAGAAAGGAAGCGGAATGCGCACATTGATTTCCACCCTCGCATTGTTGGCCGTTGTTGCAGGTATCGGCAGTGCCTCTGCCGAGGACAAGCACAAGTGCGGCAATGCGGCCGAGAGCCAGTGGATGAGCAAGGATGCGATCAAGGCGAAGTTCGGCGCAGATGGGACAAAGGTGCGACAGGTCAAGGTCGAGGGCGGCTGCTATGAGGTTTATGCCGTCACCAAGGACGGCGCCAAGGTTGAGAAGCTCGTCAATCCCGTGACCGGCGAGGTGGTCGGCGGCGAGGACGAAGAGGGATGAGCGCCGAAACCAATGTGATCGATGTCGGCCGCATATCGCGGCCGGCCATGGTCCAGGTCTGGGACCCGCTGGTGCGGCTCTTCCACTGGTCGCTGGTCGGATCTTTCGCTTTCGCCTTCTTCACGGGCGACGAGTGGAAGGGCGCTCATATCGTCGCGGGCTATATCGTCGGCGGCCTTGTTGCATTCCGCATCCTGTGGGGCATAGCCGGCCCGAAATACGCCCGCTTCGCAAGCTTCATCCGCGGCCCCATGGCGACGCTCCGCTACCTCAGGGATGCCCTGGCCTTCCGTGCACCGCGCCATCTTGGCCACAACCCGGCCGGCGGCGCGATGATCCTGGCATTGCTCGCGGCGAACGCGACCATCGCTGGAACCGGCTACATGATGACGACCGATGCCTACTGGGGCGTTGAATGGGTCGAGGAACTGCACAAGAGCATGGTCTATGTGACGCTCGGCCTCATCGCGCTTCACGTCGGCGGCGTCGTGCTGGCCAGCATCGAACACCGCGAGAATCTGGTACGCTCCATGTTCACCGGAGTGAAGCGGCGGGATTGATCGAAGAACTGGCCGGCGAGCACCGGCCAGCTAGACTGCGGCGGTGGCGCCCCCGCCGCCTTTGTCAGGGCGTCGTCTTCTTGGTCGTGCTGGGGGCGGCGGAGGAGGAGGTGTGCCTCTTCTTCTTGACATGCCTGTGCTGAGCGGCCGAACCGGAATGTTGCCCGCTACGCTGCGTTTGGGTGTGCGGTGTGGCCGGTGTGGTTTGGGCATTCGCGTTAGTGGTCGCGAGAAGTGGTGCCATGAAGGCAAGCCCGAGGGCGAGGCCCAGAGCAGTGAGGAACGACTTTTTCATAGACGATTTCCTGTCATGCTGAGTTTCCGCAGGCCATGGAGCTGGTTCAATCGATGTCGATCGGCTTCACTCCGAGCAGCTTGAGAGCTTTCGCGAGGGTCCGGATTCTTGTGCCCGCTTGTATTGCTCACACAGCCGGACTCCTTTCTTCTGAAGCACGCTCACCGCGGCGACCTGCTTGTCCGCGGGTTTTGCCTTGATGGCGTCGTCGACCTGCCGGCTGAGCCGGCTGCAACGCTCAGGCCGGGTGACCGTGACCTTGGCGAGGGACGGCGCGCTGCCGGCTGCGATCCAAGCAGTCGTCGGCATTGCAATCCCACAGTCGAGAGCACGATGCATCGGCATCCCCGGTGCGGGGCGGCGCCTGCCATCCGGCGACCGCGTAGCATTTATGGCCGCGCGGCTTTTCCCGAATTTTTCCGATTTGTTGATTTTTGTTTCTGGATTGTAGCGGCGACGGTCGGCGCTGAACTTAAGCGTCGCTTCTGCGAGGGCCAGCCGACAAGGTGATAAGCGACCTCGACCTCACCTGGCAACCCCCATTTGGAGCGCAGGCCG
The DNA here is from genome assembly GCF_033542235.1 of Mesorhizobium sp. BAC0120. Lineage (NCBI taxonomy): Bacteria > Pseudomonadati > Pseudomonadota > Alphaproteobacteria > Hyphomicrobiales > Phyllobacteriaceae > Mesorhizobium > Mesorhizobium sp. BAC0120. The sequence continues at coordinate 79,167 of NZ_JAWRCU010000012.1, forward strand.
ACTTCCACGCCACTCACCGCCGCCGACAGCTTCAGTCGGTTAGGCTCTAGTCCAAGGCTAATGCGACATGAACAGAGGCACTGGCCCATGGTCGAGCAGCGACCGCGTGACGCCGCCCAAGATTGCCTCCCGAAAGCGCGAGTGCACGAATGCCCCCATCACGATCATGTCGATGTCTTCTTCGGCGACGAACAGGCGCATGCGTTCCGCCACATCTGCCTGCCTTGCCGCCAGGGTCGCGAGCTTGCAGTCGATTTCGTGCATGGAGAGATAGGACGCGAGATCGGCGCCCGGCGCCATTCTGGAGAGGTCCTTCTCTCCGGTGACCGTTACGGCAACTACCATTTCGGCTGAACGCAGAAACATCAGTGCGTCACCGACAGCCCGCGCCGCGCGAGCGCTGCCGTCCCAGGCAACGGCTATGCGCCGCGGCTCTGGCCTGCCGCCATGTTTCGGGATGACGAGAACGGGCCGGCCGCTATCGAAGAGCGCATCTTCGATAGCTTCGCGGCCCGCCTCGCCTGCCTCCGCCGCATCGAGAACGGACACGTCGTGAACCCTTGCGAGCTGTGCGAACCGGGTGCTCGGTTCGGAAGCGGTGTGCTCGCAGATCAGTTCCACGCCTGAATGCGCTATGAATTTGCCCGCACCATGCAAGGTTACGGATGCGAGCGGCTGTCCCTCTTCCTCGGCACGGGCGCCGGCAGCCCGCGAGTCGAAAGCGGAAGGGAACACGCAGAGCGACAGCACTGACCGGTTGTCGGCGGCAAGCCTGGTCGCATATCGCAGCGCCGCCGTTTCCCGGAACGTTGACTGCGACGAAAGCCCGACAAGCATGCAGCGCGGTCCGCTGGTCGTCCGATCGGCATTGTCCCGAAAAGCGCTTTTCATCGGGGTTGCAAGCTCCTGAGATAGGCGATGATGGCGTCGATCTGATCGGGGGACGCGACGAATTCAGGCATATCCGGGTGACCTGTCGAAATACCCTCCGCCAGCGATTCTGCCAGATCCTCGACCGGATATCGGCTGGACAGAGTTCTGAACGCCGGCGCATCCGGGTGAGGGCTCTTGTCGTTCGAGCCGACGGCATGACAGCGCGCGCAATTTGCTTCGACCAGCGTTCTGCCCCGCGCAACGACGGAGTCCGCCCGCCCTGGCATCGCGGCCAAAGAGAGCAAGGCCGCGCACGCGAAGGCTCCCGCTCGCTTGCACGATTCAAATCGGGTGAGGGCTGTAAGCATGCATGAAGTCTAGCTTGAAGATCTCCGTTCGTGTTGATCTCGATCAACTTCGCGGAGAGTTCGCGAATTCCAGTCATGCCGAGGATCGGTTCGACTGATGCATGCCGGCCAGTTGATTTCTTTAGGTCGCACTTTGATCCGCATCAATGATGCCAGGGTCGAACTGCCGTTCTGTGAGCGAGCTGCAGGGTGGCCTGATGACATCGCACCCAGCAGGCGGATTGCAGATTTCCAGCTTCGTCGCTCGCGAAACACCGAAATCCTGCACGGCCTGCACCAGAACGTCTTTCGATGGAGTTGAATCATGACCGAAGCCACCAGAATGCCCGTGAAGACCGAGAAGACCACTCCGAAGACCGCGGAATGGGCGCCCTTCGACAGCCTGCGGCGTGAAATCGACCGGCTGTTCGACGAGTTGCACCCATTTGATTGGCGCCTGCCATCGGGCCGTTCCGTCTTCCGCTTCGAGACACCGAGGTTCCGGGATGACTGGACTGTCGCCCCCGCGATGGATCTGGTCGAAAAGGAGAAGGAATACGAGATCTCTGCCGAGCTGCCCGGCATCGACGAGAACAATGTCGAGATCAAGGTCGCCAACCATACGATGACGATCAAGGGCGAGAAGAAGGAAGAGAAGGAAGACAAGCAGAAGGACTATTACTTGTCCGAGCGCCGTTACGGCGCCTTCCAGCGCTCTTTCACTTTGCCGCAAGGCATCGACATCGACAAGATCGAGGCAAGTTTCGCCAAGGGCGTGCTTACCGTCAAGCTCCCCAAGACCGCCGAAGCACAAAAGGCCGAGAAGAAGATCTCGGTGAAGGCCGCCTGACGGCTACGTCATGGGAGTGTCGGCGCGCGATGTGAACGGCGAGCCGACACCGTCCGGATCTCCGGCGCCATCAGGCAGGCGTGGTGCGCGTGACGGATGCTTTCTGAAACTGGCCTCGACCGAACGAGGAATGACGATCATGACCCAGACCTCAATCTCGAGTTTCTCCTACGCGGCTCAGCAAGCGCAGCAATGGGTGAACGAGCTGGCCGAGGATCTCGACTGGAATGTGCATCGCGCATACCACCTTCTCAAGGCCGTCCTTACGGCTTTGCGGGACTGGCTCTCGCCGGAAGAGGCGGCCGATCTGTCGGCCCAGCTTCCGCTCCTCATCCGTGGCATCTACTTCGAGGGGTGGGATCCATCTCTCTCGCCGGCGACGGAGCGCAAGAAGCGGGATTTCGTCATCCGCGTTGAGAAGAGCTTCGGGTTCGAGACCAATATAGACTTCGACACGGCTATCAATGCGGTCTTCAAGCTGCTCGACCGGCACATCTCGCATGGTGAGATCGTCGAGGTCAGGAATTCGATGAAGAAGTCGCTACGCGAACTGTGGCCGGCGCATTGACCGATGTTCGAAGACAGGCGGCACGCTGGCAGGGTATTGGCGGAAGAGCTGGCAAGGCTCCGCCTGGGCCAGCCGGTGGTCCTCGCGCTTCCCCGCGGCGGGGTTCCGGTGGGCACTGAGGTGGCAAGGACGCTGCACGCTCCGCTTGACGTCCTCATCGTACGGAAGGTGGGGGCGCCGGGTAATCCGGAGCTTGCGGCTGCCGCAATCGTCGACGGCGATCCGCCGGATGTCGTCCTCAATCGCGAGGTCATCGAGGCCTATTCCCTCAGCGATACCGAACTGGCGGAGATGATCAAGCGCGAGCGGCCGGAACTGGATCGACGCCGGGTCGCCTATCGCGGCTCGCGGCACCCACTGTCCATCGCCGGGAAAACCGCGATTCTTGTCGATGACGGTGCCGCGACCGGAACGACAATGAAGGTTGCAATTCGCGCGCTGAAGCGTCGCTCACCTCGACAAATCGTCGTTGCTCTTCCCGTGGCTCCGCGAGACACGCTGGCGGAACTCGCCCAGGAAGTGGATCGGGTCGCCTGCATCAGCCAGCCGGCACGTTTCAGGGCGCTCGGTTATCACTATCTGCGCTTCCCTCAGTTGACGGATGAAGAGGTGGCCGGCGTGCTGCAAGAGGCTGCGCAGGAACCGTTTCAGCCATCGAAACGCGGCGATGCCGACAGCTCAATGATCATATGACGCTTGCAAGGAGCAGTATGCCGACCTTGCAGACTTTACAGAAGCGCCGGACTATTCGTCTGGATCGTTAGGCTTCGGGTGAGGCAGCTTGTTGGCTGCCTCCTCGGCTAAGAGCTGCTCCAACAGTCGGCGCTTGTCCGGATCTGCCTCGGTTTCCAGCCTTCGCTGGAAATCCTTCATGTTCTCGGCGTGGACGAACTTGTTGTGGCGGTCCACCATGGCGCTCCCTCGAAGGCCATCCCCGATCTTTAACAAACGATAGGTCAGGGCAGGGCAGGGAGTCTAGTCACCTTGGGTTGATATGGATCAACGCCATCCGCATTCTGCCGGAGCATCATATGTCAATTCTCGTCCGTCAGGGCCCCGTCCCCCGCCCCGACAGACCGGCGGCGGCAGGTCCTACCCCTCTCCGATCAGCCGCCGCCCTTTCTTTGAGCCGACGCTGTCGAATGTTGTCGCGATTGAAATCGCTTCTACATCGATTGACCAGCAGATTGATGCGGATCAACGCCGGCCTCCGCTTGTGGAGGCACCGTACTTCGCTGCATCGCTGCATGAAGGAATGGAGCTATGTGGATACGTGTTCTCAGTCCGGCCGAATGCACCCAGGTGCTGTCTGATCACCGCATCGCATATCTTGCCTGTGCGAAAGAGGAACGTCCCTATGTCGTCCCGATCTACTATGCCTACTGGGATCACGCCCTTTACGCATTCTCCATGCCCGGCAGGAAGATTGAATGGATGCGGGCCAATGCAATAGTCTCGCTATTGGTCGAGGAGAAGGAGCGCGGGAGGGAATGGAAGAGCGTGGTCATCGAAGGCCGATACGAAGAATTGCCGGACAGCGTTGGTCACAAGGTCGAGCGTGACCGATGCTGGGCGTTGCTCAGCAAGCATGCCAACTGGTGGGAGCCCGGCGCGCTGAAGCCTGTGACGCCGCCTTTGTCGAACCACTCCGAGCATATCTTTTACCGGATCCTTATCGATCGAGTTTCGGGGCGCGAGGCGAAGGAAGGGCGGTAGACGAGCAGCGCTTCGGACGGAACCGAACGACCGCGTCAGCGAAAAGCGCGCAGCTGCTGTTGGGGCAAATGCGATGGGTGACCGATAGAAAAGAGCGCCGTGGCGAACGCACGCCCGTCCAGGGCTCGCTCAGCCGAGTTCGAGGGTGACGATCGAGAGGCCCGGCTGTTCCGGGTGATGCATTACGGAAAATCCGAATTCTCTGCACATCTGAAGCATCTTCTCGTTCTCGCTGAGCACAAATCCTTCGATCGACCCTATTCCTTCCGCCTTGGCATAGTCGACGATCTGCTTGAGCAGCCTCCAGCCAAGTCCATGACCCTGCTGATCGGTCCGCACGAGCAATGCGTACTCGCCCTTCGAACGGTCGGGATCGCATGACAGCCGGCCGACTCCGGCCAGCGACCCGCTCTCCGACTCCAGCACTACGAAGGCGATGTCGCGATCGTAATCGAGTTGCGTGAGGCGCTTCAGCATAGCCTCGTCAAAACTCTTGCGCGATGCCAGGAAGCGCAGCCGGATGTCATCGGGCGAGACCTTCGCAAAGAAATCGGGATAGAGGTCGATGTCGGCCGGTTTGATCGGACGGATATGATAGCGCGAGCTGCCCGACGAAAAATCGGCTGCCCACGCCGACGGGTAGGGCCGGATGGCAAGCGCGGGATTGGGACCGAGCTCTTCGACGGCCTTCGGATCGATCTCTATTCGAGCATCGAGTGCGATCACGCCGTCGGCGTTGGCAAGCAGAGGATTGACGTCGGCCGAGACGACGCAGGGGAAATCGACAGTCATCTGCGACAGGCTGTTGAGTGCTTTCGCGATCGCCGTTCGATCTGCAGGTCTGTGGTCGCGAAAACCGGCTAAGAGCCGCCCCACACGCGTGCCTGCGATGAGATCTTCCGCCAGAACATCGTCGAGGGGGGGCAACGCGACTTGAGTGTCGTCCAGGAGCTCGACCGCGACGCCGCCTGCGCCGAACAGGATCACTGGGCCGAAAATGGGATCGCGGGTCATGCCCAGGATGAGCTCCTGCGCGTCTTTGCGAACCACCATCGGCTGGACGGCAAAGCCGTCGATCGTTGCGTTTGGCGCTTGTTTCCCCACCCGCTCCGCGATAGCGGCTGCAGCCTCCACTGCAGCCTCGGGAGTGGCGATGTTCAGCGCCACGCCGCCGACATCGGACTTGTGCGTGATCGACGTCGACAGAAGCTTCACGACGACGGCTTCCGAGCGTGCGAGCAATCGCTTTGCTGCGCTGCCGGCGCCTTGTGGCGTTTTGGCGATCACAGTCTCTGCGATGGGGATGCCATATGCGGAGAGGGCTGCTTTCGCTTCCGGCTCGGTCAGCACGTGGCGCCCCTCCTTTGCCGCTTGCCGGAACACCAGGCGAGCCGCTTCGTAATTGCCGGCGATATCTTCGCTGCGGCTCGACGGCACCCGCATCAGCGCCTTCTGCGCCCGTGACCAATTGCTGAGATATGACAGCGCGGTGGCAGCGTCGGCCGGTGTCTCATAGCTCGCAACACCTGCCTCGCGAAGGATGCGGCGCCCGTCTCGCGCGGTTCGCTCGCCGAGCCAGCAGGTGAGGATCGGCTTGCCATTGATGCGTCCGTGGTCGGCGAGCCCGGCGACTGCCTTCGCTGCGTCGCTCGACGAGGCAAGCGCCGTCGGGCAGTTCAGCACCAGGAGCGCATCGACACCAGCTTCCGCGGCCACTGCCTCGACGCCTACGCGATATCGATCCGGGGGTGCATCGCCGATGATGTCGACAGGATTGCCGTGCGACCATGTCGGCGGCAGCAACTTGCCCAGCCTGGCGAGCGTCTCCGGCGAGAGCTCCGCCAGTTCGCCTTTGCCCTCGATCAGCTGGTCGACCGCCAATACGCCGGCGCCACCGCCATTGGTCACGATGGCTACGCGGCTTCGCTGGAGCGGCGCGAAACGGGCCGTCGCTTCGACCGCGTGGAACAGCTCGCTGAGGCCGTCGACACGCAGGATGCCGGCTCGCCGCAGGGCCGCGTCGGCGACCTTGTCCGCACCCGAAAGCGCGCCGGTATGGGTTGCCGCTGCTTTGGCAGCCGCTGCATGCCGCCCCGATTTGATGGCGATCACGGGCTTTATGCGGGAAGCCGCACGCGCGGCCGACATGAACTTGCGCGCGTTGGGTATCGTCTCGAGATACATCACGATTGCGCGAGCCCTGGAATCTCCCGCAAGCATGTCGAGCCAGTCCCCGACGTCCACGTCGGCCATGTCGCCCAGCGAGACGATGTGTGAAAAACCGATGTCGTTGTCGGCCGCCCAGTCTATCAGGCCCGTCGTGATGGCTCCGGACTGCGAGAGAAGCGCGATGTTTCCCGGCTTTGCCGCGACATGGGCGAAGCTTGCGTTGAGCTTCGCCGATGGGATCATCAGCCCCACCGTGTTCGGACCGACGATACGGAAAAGGTTTGGCTTGGCGGCGTCGAGCATCGCCTGCCTCAATCCGTTCTCGCGGGTCAGCCCGGCGGTGATGACGACAGCAGCGCGGGTGCCCTTTTCGCCGAGCTCGTGGATGATCTTGGGAACAGTGCGGGGTGGCGTTACAATTACCCCGAGATCGGGTACGCCGGGCAAATCACTGACATTGCGATAGCAACGACGTCCCGCCACTTCGCCGTATTTGGGATTTACAGGCCAAATCTCGCCTTCGAATCCGGCTTCGACGATGTTTCTCGCGACCACGTGGCCGACGGATCCCGTTCGTACCGATCCGCCTATTACAGCGACTGATTTCGGATGGACGACGTGCTCAAGGTTTCGGATCGTCAATGCTCGATCTCCTGTCTTTCTGCATGGTCCAAAACGAAGCCCGAACCGTCGTTGCTCTGGATCAAAGCGGTAGTGCGTGCCACGACCCGAGACGAGGCTCCGCTTTGGACAATTAAGTAGGGCTGGATGGCCGACTATGTCAGCAGCGAAAATTGGGCTCGCCGGGGCCGATTCCATCGTTTCGATGGCCATTGTCAAAATCCGGACCTCGCGCATGTCCTGGATTATTGAGCGAAGTTCGCCTTCCCGCGACGCAATAGTGGGCTCGGGAACGATTATCCCGTCCGGAGCCGAGGCGCGAAACGAGGCCTGAAGCGTGATTGCTTTGAATCAAGGCGATCGTCCGGGGCAGCGAATATTTTTGGCAGATGCGGGCTTACGTAACTCAAGTCAACGTCCTTCGGATAATGGCGAGGAACTTGTGACCTACTATTTCAGCAGAACGCTCGACATGAAGTTCGACGATGCGGTGTCCCACGTCACCCAAGCGCTTGCGGCAAAAGGGTTCGGCGTCGTATCGGCGATCGATGTGCGTGCCACGATGAAGAATAAGGTCGGTGTCGAGTTCAAGCCCTACACCATCCTCGGTGCCTGCAATCCGCACTTCGCGTGGCGTGCCTTGCAGGCCGAGGACAAGATCGGCACCATGCTGCCGTGCAACGTGATCGTACAGGAGACGGACCCCGGCAAAGTCGAGGTCGCTGCGGTGGATCCTGTTGCGTCAATGGCCGCTATCGAGAATCCAGACCTTGCGCATGTCGCCGGCGAAGTCCGCAGCCTGCTTGAGGACATGGTCAGAAATCTGTGACCACGAGGTCAAAAGGAGAGCCCCGACAGCGGGTGCTGAGTCGATGAATGGGAACCTGGTTGTTTGTGGCAAGTGCGCGGCCGTGAATCGGCTGCCCCCGTCGCGCTCGGCTGAAACCGCAAAATGCGGCGCCTGCGGCAGCAAACTGTTTGCTGGTCGCCCTGAGGACGTCGACGCGAAGACGTTCGATCGACATATCAGCCGCAGCACCTTACCTGTGCTCGTCGACATATGGGCGCCGTGGTGTGGTCCGTGTCGAATGATGGCACCTGCTTATGAAGCTGCCGCCCGCGCGCTCGAACCCAATTTGCAGCTCATCAAGCTCAATTCGGATAGTCAGCCTGAAGTCGCGTCAAGGCTCGGCATACGAGGCATTCCGACGATGATCCTGTTTCAAGGAGGTCGGGAGATCGCGCGCAGTTCAGGGGCGAAGAGCGCCACCCAGATCATCGACTGGGTCCGCAACCAATTGCCTTCGGCCTCTGCTTAAAAGACATTCTGCCGATGGAAGAACTGATTCCGAGGCTCGGACTTGCTTTGGCGATCGGCCTCCTCGTGGGGTTGGAGCGCGGCTGGCGCGAGCGCGACGCGCCGGACCGCAGCCGTACGGCCGGCATCCGCACCTACGGTATTTCGGGACTGCTCGGCGGTATCGCGGCAGCCCTGGCCAATGCGCTCGGCTCGGCATCGGTGCTCATCGCTGGCTTCATCGGATTCGCGGCTGTCTTTGCATCGTTCAAATGGCGTGAGGCCGAGCATGATGAGGACTTCAGCGTCACCGGCGTCATCGCCGGGCTTGCGGTCTTCGCGCTCGGCGCGCTTGCTGTGGCCGGCGACCACCGAGCGGCTGCCGCCGCCGGTGCCGGATTGGCCGGAGTGCTCGCCAGCCGGGAAATTCTTCATGGGCTGCTTAGAAGGCTGACATGGCTGGAGCTTCGATCCGCGCTGATCCTGGCGGTTATGACGGCGATCGTGCTGCCGCTGCTGCCAAACCGGACAATCGACCCCTGGGGCGGACTCAACCCCTGGGAGGTCTGGTTCTTCACGGTTCTGACCGCCGCCATTTCCTTTCTCGGCTATGTTGCGGTGCGTGTCCTCGGAACGACCCGGGGCCTCGTGGTCAGCGCGTTGGCCGGCGCAGTGATTTCCTCGACAGCTGTCACTCTTACTCTCGGCCGTGCCGCCAAGACCGACGGCGACGCAATGCCCAAAGCAGGCGCGGCTTCGCTCGCAGCAATGGTCTCGATCACGCGCGTATGTGTGATTGCTGCGATCGTGCAGCCTCAAGTCCTGGGCACGATCGGCCTGACGGCCCTGGCGGCCGCACTCGGCTTCGGCCTAAGCGGGATGCTGCTGTTGGTCAGGATCAGCGATGGCCCTGTTGTCGACCAGGCAGCACGCAGCCCGTTCGAACTGGGACCCTTGCTTGCGTTCGCTCTCCTGTTCGGCAGCGTGTCGACTGTTAACGCGGCCCTGGCAAGCCATGTCGGCGAGGGCGGGCTCGTGACGACCTCCGCGATTTCCGGCGCGCTCGATGTTGACGTGGCCGTGCTCAGTACTCTGCGCCTGGTTGGAACGTCTGCGAGCGCAGCAGCGGTCGGCGAGGCTGTGCTCGCCGCGATCGCAGTGAACTCGCTGGTGCGGCTGGCGATGGCGGTGGCAATCGCCCCGGCGCGCTTCTGGATTCCGCTACTCGCTGCAACCGCATGTGCCACCGGCTTCGCCGTCACGGCGTTCCTGTTCCTGCCTCGCTTCTAATCAGATCGATTCGAAGCAATCGGCGTGGGCGACCCAACATGAACTCACGCCGCTCTAAATTGAGACGAGAGCGGGCGCAGTCGCCCGCTCTTACAATATGTCCGATCTACGCGCTGCCTCAGTCGGCCTTGTGCTCCATGCGACGCTTCCAGGGACGAAGTTCGGACTTCTCGATCTTGCCATCGTCGTTGCGATCCATGACCGCAAATCGTTTCGCCTTCTGCTTTTCGATTTCCGCCAGCGTGACCGTGCCATCTCCGTTTATATCGAGCCGGCGTGTCGCACGCTCCACCTTGCGTTCGAGGATGGCCTTCTCGATCATTGCGGTGATCTCATCCTGGCTGAGGATCCCGTCTCCGTTTGCGTCCGCCTTCTTCAGACGATCCATGTTGGTAAATTCAGCGAGGTCGACCGCGCCGTCCTTGTTCGCATCGAGCCTCGCAAAGCCCGGGCCTTTATGATGCCAGGCATGATGCTCGTGCTTCCCCGTCTTTTCGACCGCGGCGGCGGGCGCTTGCGCTGCGGCAGGGGCTTGGGCAAAAGCGCTTGTGGCCAAAATCGCGGCGGCACCGGAAAGAATAACTGCGCTTAATATTTTCACGAGACTCTCCTGGTTCAGGCATAGTTCAGAACAGTCAAAAGTAACGTTTGTTATTTTGAATGAGTAGAAGTTATGTGATGGCGGATGAACGCAATATGAATGTTGTGATTAAAAATCTGTAATGTACGACGCGCAGGAGCGAACTTCAAAGGTCAGAAAGTTAGTTATGAATCGTCAATCTGAGATGGCCCAGTTCCACTGGCGAGCGGCCATGTTCCGCGGGACTCCGGCAGCAGGCAATCTGGGCTTGGCCCGCGATGCGCTTTGACGTCGATCAAGGGAGCCGACGGCCAGCCCGGCTATTGTCGGCTCACAAGGAGATCAGTCATGATCGACGCGAAGGACCTGACCGCGAATTTTCGCAATGTGAGATTGCTGCTCGCGCGCGAGAAAGGCCGTCCGGAAGGCGGGCGCCACGAAGGCTATGACCTTCTCGTGCCGCTGGATCAGAACGGCCATCTCGATGGCCGTGAGTGGAAAACGCATCAGGAATTTTGTCGTGTACGGCATTTCACTGACGCCGGCGACGCACGTGTCGGACGTTTACGGCGCAAGCCCGGCGGCCAGTGGTATTTCGACTATGTGGCAGGCGACCGCGACGACGAGGTCGGCTTCCGCCTCGGCGAGGAGCGTTTCGTGACCGGGGAATACGTCTCGATCAAGAGCAACGGCGCGATGCACACCTATCAAGTCGCGAGAGTGGAGAAGCCCTGACGCTAAGCGCGGCTTCCCGTTGCCGCTGCGCAAGAAAGTTCGGAGCTTGCCATGACCAACTGGGTCAAGTGCCATCACAAATCCAAGGATCTGACAATTCATGTCAATCTGGAGCTGGCCACTCACATCATCGAGCATCCTTGGGGCTCACGCATTTGCTGGCCCTATGAGGGCGAAGACGGCAGCTATCTGGATGTCAAGGAAAAGCCTTCCGACCTGTTGATGCATAACTGCGGAACCGATGCGACCGGTACCTCGAGGGCGGGAGGGTTGGTCCCTCGTGACTCGTAGCGCCTCGAACCAGGTTAGAGCAGAGCAATAGAAGATGCCTCGCCGTATTCTGCTCGTCATCGGCCACCCGGATCCGGGGCCGCAGCGTCTCTGCCGGGCGCTCGCCAAGTCCTATGCCGAGGGTGTCGAGCGAGGCGGGCACATCCTGCGCCTGATCGATATCGCCGCTATCGACTTCCCTGTTCTCCGCAGGGCGGAGGATTTCGAACATGGCGCGGTTCCCGAAAGCCTGAAGTCGGCGGCAGAGGCTGTCGTCTGGGCAGAGCACCTGGTATTCGTCTTTCCGCTTTGGCTGGGCACGATGCCGGCCCTGCTGAAGGCCTTTCTCGAGCAGGTGATGCGACCGGGAGTCGCCTTCGCCTACCCTGAGAAAGGCGGAGGATTTCCCAAGACCCTTCTTGCCGGCCGCTCGGCTCGTGTCGTCGTTACCATGGGCATGCCGGGGCTCTTCTATCGCTTCTGGTTCCTGGGCCACGGCATCGCCGGCATGCGCCGCAACATCCTGAATTTTGTCGGCATCAAGCCCGTGCACGAGACTCTGTTCGGCATGGTCGGTTCGGGCGGCGACAAGAAGCACGGCAAGTGGCTCGAGCAGATGCGTAGGCTCGGCGAGCGGGCAGGGTAGGGCGTCGGACCGAAAAAGGCTTGGCGGTTTTCGGACAAATCCGATGCGCAGACAAAGTGGTTAAAGCGGCGTGCGACGCGCGCCACTCCATCCGAACCCTCTTTACGGGATCAGCACCGCCGCGCCGCTCAGCTTTCCCGAGCGCAGGTCATCGAGCGCCTGGTTGGCTGATTCCAGTGGGTAGGGCCTGGTATGGGTGCGCACGCCTGCGCGCGCGGCTATCGGAAAGAACTCCTCGGCATCGCGGCGGGTCAGGTTGGCAACCGACACGAGCTCGCGCTCCTCCCACAGCAGCCGGTAGGGCATGCTCGGAATGTCGCTCATGTGGATGCCGCCGCAAACCACCCTGCCGCCCTTGCGAACCGCGTGCAGCGCGGCCGGAACCAAGTCTCCGACAGGGGCGAAGATGATCGCAGCGTCGAGAGGATCGGCCGGGTTCTCGTCGGAGCCGCCTGCCCATGTCGCGCCGAGCGAGCGCGCAAAGGCCTGCGCGTCGGTATCGCCGTGGCGCGTGAAGGCAAAGATCTGCCGGCCTTGCCAAATGGCGACCTGGGCGATGATGTGGGCGGCGGCGCCGAAGCCGTAGAGGCCGAGCCTTTTTCCGTCGCAGGCCTTCTTCAGCGATCGCCAGCCGATCAGTCCGGCGCAGAGCAGCGGCGCCTGCGATGCCGGATCGACGTCAGCGTCTAGATCGAAGGCGTAAGCCGCATCCGCTATCGCGTGGCTGGCAAAGCCGCCGTCGCGCGTATAGCCGGTAAATTGCGGCCGGTCGCAGAGGTTTTCCATGCCCTGTTTGCAGTAGGAGCACGCGCCGCAAGTGTGTCCGAGCCAGGGGACGCCGACTCGTCGGCCAAGCCTGGTTGAATCGACCCCTTTGCCGACCGATTCCACGATACCGACGATCTCATGACCGGGAATTACCGGCAGTTTCGGATCAGGCAAATCGCCGTCGATCACGTGCAGGTCGGTCCGGCAGACGGCGCATGCCTCGATCTTCAAGCGAATTTCGCCGTGGCCGGGTTCCGGGTCAGGCCGTTCGATCGGTCGCAGCGGCTGCCCGACTTTCTCCAGGATCATCGCCCTCATGACAACTCCAATGCACGGCCGTTTGGGCATCGCCGGGGTGAGATCGAATCTTCACCTCACGATTGAGCGTGGGCAATCCGCTCGATGATCTGAACCATCGGGCAACTCGAGCGCTGGCGCGTTGACTCGGATCAATCAGGCTCGGGTGGATTTGCGCCAATTCCGCCATTAGGATGGCCGACTGGGGATGGGCCGCCACCGGGGAGGCGACCGTTCGTCCCAAGGAACAATGTGCCGGCGAGCCATGACCGATCATTTCAGCCGCGTACTGTATTCCGTCTCTTCCAGCCCACGTCAAAGAGTAATCGGATACGCGGTTGCTGTCGGGGCGGTCGCGGCCGCTTTTGTGCTCCGCCTTTCGCTTCAGGGAGTACTCGGGGACCGTGTGCTCTTCGCGCTCTTCGTTCCGGCAATCCTCCTTGCCTCGATTGCCGGTGGCATGGGCCCGGGACTCACATCGCTTGTTCTGACGCTGCTGGCCATGCTCAGCATCCGTGCCTTTCAGATCGGCGACGCTCGTGGTGCCGTAGAACTAGTCATAGTCATCCTCGTCGGGCTTGCCATTGTCGCGGCGGGAGAACTGCTGCACCGGGCCTGGCGATCGATCAGTCAGACGAAGCGAATTCTCGACGAACGAGAGGCTCATCTGAGCTCCATCCTCGACACCGTGCCAGATGCGACGATCGTCATCGACAAGGCCGGCAAGATCATGTCCTTCAACGCGTCTGCCATCCGCCAGTTTGGCTATGAGGAGAATGAAGCCATCGGCCAGAATGTCAAAATTCTTATGCCGGAGCCCTATCAAAGCGCCCATGACGCCTACATCAACAGATATATCGAGACGGGCGAGAGACGCATCATCGGGATCGATCGCGTGGTGGTCGGACGGCGCAAGGACGGCTCCACCTTCCCGATGAAGCTTGCCGTCGGTGAGATGAAGTCCGGCGACCAGACATATTTCACCGGGTTCGTTCGGGATTTGACGGAAAGAGAAGAGACCGCGGCGCGCCTGCAAGAGATTCAGGGCGAACTCGCCCGACTTGCTCGCCTGAACGAACTCGGCGAAATGGCGTCGACGCTTGCCCATGAGTTGAACCAGCCACTCTCTGCCATTGCAAACTACGCGCAGGGCAGCGCGCGCGTATTGCGCGACATGCCGGATGCGCTCTCGACGAGGTTGCGCGAAGCGTTGGAGGAAATATCCAGGCAATCGCTTCGGGCTGGCCAGATCATTCGCCATCTGCGGGAGTTCGTGATGCGCGGCGACACCGAGAGGGCGCCGGAGGATATTCGCAAGCTCGTAGAGGAGGCCGGCGCTCTGGCGCTGGTTGGCTCGAGAGAGCTAGGCGTCCGATCGGTTTTCGCCTTCGCGCCGGGCGCGGAGCTCGTCTTGGCCGACAGGGTACAGATCCAGCAGGTTTTGATCAACCTGATGCGCAATGCCATGGAGGCGATGCGCGACAGCGAAACGCGCCTGCTTACAATACGCACGACGCCATCCGGGCCAAACAAGGTGATGGTCGAGGTCTCGGATACCGGTCCGGGAATTCCGGAAGAAATCGCCTCTCAGCTCTTCCGGCCATTCGTCACCACCAAGGCGAGCGGCATGGGGATTGGGCTATCGATTTCCAAGCGTATCGTCGAAGCGCATGGCGGTATGATAGAGGTCTGCCGAAACGCGCAAGGCGGAGCCACCTTCCGCTTCACCTTGCCGGCCTACAAGGATGACGAGCCGCATGGAGATCGGTGACTACATCGTCCACATCGTCGATGACGAGGAGCCAGTCAGGAAATCCCTGGCATTTCTGCTGACGGTGGCAGGCTTTACCGTCCGCCTGCACGACTCCGCCACCGCCTTCGCGGCAACGGCGCCGTCGATCAAGAACGGCTGCCTGGTGACTGACCTCAGAATGCCGGACATGAGCGGAGTCGAGCTTCTTCAGAAGTTGCGTAATTTGCCGACGAGAATCCCTTCCATTGTCATCACGGGCCACGGCGACGTTCCGATGGCCGTCGAAGCCATGAAGGCGGGCGCGCTCGATTTCATCGAAAAGCCGTTTGAGGATGAGGTGCTCATCGATGCTATCAAGCGCGCAGCCGAGGAACTGTCCAAAGACAACGCCGAGCAGGACGTGTCCGCAATAAGAGCCCGGCTCGGACTTTTGAGCGATCGGGAGCGCGAAGTATTGTCCGGCGTCGTTGCTGGCCTGCCGAACAAGACGATCGCGTACGATCTCGACATCAGCCCACGCACGGTCGAGGTCCATCGAGCGAATGTGATGGCCAAGATGGAAGCAAGGAGCCTTCCCGAACTCGTCCGCATGGCCCTCGCCGCCCACTTCGATCTCAAGTGATTCCGTCAAGCTCGAAGCGCGCTTTGATTTACCGCAATGCGTCCCGCTTCCGGCCTGCCTAGGATGCCGCAAGGATGGTCGGGTGACCGTCCGTTGCCAGAGAAAGATCACTTGTGAGTCCACATCACACCATTTTGGTCGTGGTACCGGACGACGACCTGCGGCGCTCGATCATCTTCGCATTGGAGTCGGAAGGCTTTGGTTTGTCGGTTACCTCACAGCTGCCGGCTCTCTCCGACTGTCCGCAGGTGTCGGCCGTCGACTGTATCGTCGTCGACGAGAATGCGATCGATGTTCGCAGCGGAGGATGGGAGCGGCTTGGCAGCCTGGGCCGACCGGCCATTCTCCTGATCGACACGCTTCGAGAGATACCTCCGGAATTTGCGCATACGGCGGTCATGAAGCCGTTGCTCGGGTCGTCCCTCGTCGATGCGGTCGCGAACAGTTTGGCAGCCGGCGCTCTGCGGCAGGCTACGTAGTTTCCCGTACGGACCTAACCGAATTTTTCGCGATTGCGATTTGCGCGATTGATCTCTCCACAGCATTCACCGGGAGCGGATCATGACCATCCACACGATCAAGGGATTTTCGACGGTATCGACAAGAACCGAAGGCGGACCAGACGCCTTGCAGGGTCTGTTTCCGATCTCGGCGCAGCCGATTTCGTTCTACTCGGCAGGCTCCGAGATTTATGCGCAAGGCGAGGAGGCACAGAACCTGTACCAGGTGGGCTTCGGTTGCGTGCGGATCTACCGGCTGCTTGCCGATGGCCGCAGGCAGATTTCTGCTTTCCACATGAGCGGCGAGGTTTTCGGGTTCGAAGCCGGCGGCACGCATCATTTTTTTGCGGAGGCTGTCGGCGCTACCGGTATTCGCACGGCACGCCTTTCATCGGGCACCGAGACGGCGCACAAGATCCTGCCGCTGGCGCTGCAAGGCCTGGTGCGTGCCCAGGAGCACCTCCTGGTGCTTGGGCGCCAGAATGCCACGGAACGGGTTGCGGCATTTCTTCTGGATATGGCGGAGCGGCAAGGTAGCCTCGACCAGTTTGAGCTGCCGATGTCCCGCAGCGATATTGCCGATTATCTGGGGCTGACGATCGAGACGGTATCACGCGTCTTTTCCAAGCTGAGGCAGCAGCGGATCATCCAGCTGTCCGGCAACCGCAGTGTTGTGATCTCCAATTGGCGTGCGCTGAGAGATATGAACGAGTAGGCGGAGGATCTGCCTGGTCGGACGAACTATTCTTCCTGCGTGGTCCAACCCGACGATCAAGCCCGCGCATTCGTGGAGTGTCCGGCCGGGACCGTGCCGTCCACCCATTGGACAATCATCCGAAACTGCACCTTCGTCTGCGAATAATTGCGGTAGAACTCGAGAAGGTCGCCCAAAGGGTCGGACAAACGCTGGAAGCCCGAAATGAAGGCGACGACAGCGCCGATCGTCGTCTGCCCGCGGATTACCAGATATCCACCGATAATCAGGACGAGGAGTGACCCCACGGCGCTGGCTATGTTGAGCAGCGTCTTCAGCCCGAATTTCAACAAGTAAAGTTCGATACGGTTGCTGAAAATCGTGCGGATGGTGCGGAAGGTTGTCCGGCGTTTCGTCGAGTGGCTGCCGAAGGAATTGACCGCCTGGTTGCCGAGCTTTCGCACCAGCGCGACCTGCCTCTCCACCAGTGTGTTCAGGGGCCTCTGCATGTAGAGGGCGAGCAGGACCTGCGGCAGCAGCGATATCCCGCTGACCAGCGCGATAATCGGCTGCATGTAGATCATGTACAAGGCGACGGAGACCATCATCGTCACGTCCACGACACATCCGGATATGCTGGTACCGACGAATACGCCGACATCGTCGATCTCGCTGCCGATGATGCTGGCGGTCTGCCCGATCCTCGCGTGTTCCAGCGCGGATCGTTCGGTTGCGACGAGCGCGAGCTGGTCGCGTGCCGCCTTCACCACGCTCTCTCCGACCCAGCCCTGATAGATGATCAGCGCATATTTCAGCCCTGAATACACCAGTATTGCCGCGAGATAGAGCCCGCCGAGCACAAGGAGCGCCCGGACATCCCTGTCGGTGATCGCGATATCGACGACCCGCCTCTGCAGGTCGATCGGCACAAAATTGGCCAGCGCGACGGAAATCGCGATCGCGCTGACATAGACCTGATGCATCCCGCTCGCGCGCCAGACGAAGCTGCGGAACTTCTGGTTCGGGCGCATCACGTCGGCTGCTGCGGCATAGGGCACAAAACGATGTGTTATTCTTGCGAGAAATCCGCTCACCTTCGGCGCGCTCCGGTGGTCTCGGTTGCCGAGCCGATCCCGGATGGAGATAGAGGTCGGCGCCGATAGGCCGTAGAACGGTGATCCTCGATCGCGGCACGGTCGGTTGCTCGCTCTGTCTTCGCGCGACGTTGCCGTTCCGAACGAGTCCGGTCGTGCCCGAAGAAGCGGCGCTTGGTCCATTCCGAAACAACGGCATATGCGAACGTTATGCCGACAATGCCCGCCAGAATCGGCCAGGGCAGCGGAACGAAGCCGATCCAGGAGGAGCCAGGCAGATACGGAATCGCGACCGCAAGGACAGCGACCGCAACCGTAAGCCAGGCGATCAGTCGACTGGGCTGGCTTCGCCATGCGGGCCTGCGTGTGCGGATAATCAACAGGATCGCAAGCTGCGTCAGGAGCGATTCCACGAACCAGCCGGTTTGGAATGTTGCGGCGCCGGCCCGCGCGACAATGAGCAGGAAGGCAAAGGTCGCGGCGTCGAAGAACGAGCTGATCAGGCCGAAGCGAACCATGAAGCGGCGCACGAAGCCGATATCCCAGACGCGCGGCGCATGTACTTCCTCCTCGTCGACATTGTCGGTGGCGATCGCCAATCCTGGGAAGCTGGAAAGCAGGTTGTTGAGCAGAATCTGCGGCGCAAGCATCGGCAGGAACGGCAGGAGCGGCGAGGCAAACGCCATGCTGATCATGTTCCCGAAATTGGCGCTGGTGGTTATGGAGATGTATTTCATCGTGTTGGCGAAGGTCTTGCGGCCGTCGTCGATACCACGCATGAGCACGCCGAGGTCTCGCTGCAGCAGGACCATGTCCGCTGCCTCGCGTGCCACATCCACTGCGCCGTCGACCGAAATGCCGACATCGGCGTCGTGCAGGGCCGGCGCATCGTTGATGCCGTCGCCGAGATAACCGACAACGTGGCCGCGCCGGCGCAGAGCCTCGACGATGCGTTCCTTCTGATTGGGGTCGATCTCAACGAAAAGATCGACCGTCTGGACGCGGCCGAACAGTGCATTCCTGGTCAGGCTGGAGAGTTCTTCCCCCGTCATCATGCTCCGGTTTGCAAGGCCGACGGTTTCCGCCAGGTGACGCGCGACGTAACGGTTGTCGCCCGTAATCATCTTCACCCGCACGCCACGCTCCGCGAGCGCCTTGAGCGTTCGCGCGATATCCTTCTTGGGTGGATCCAAAAACAGCAGGAAGCCGGCGAGTTGCAGCCCTGCCTCGTCGGCGCGCTCATATCTCGGCTTTGGGCCGAAGCAGCGGACGGCGAGCGCCAGCGTGCGAAAGCCTTGCTCGCTCCACTGCATCACCCGGGCGTCGATTTCACGCCTGTGACGGTCGCTCAGAGCTTCAGCGCGGCCGTCCATGAGCACCTCCGTCGAGACCGACAGCACCTCGCGGACGGCGCCCTTGCAGATCATCAGATCGGTCACCGAGTTTTCGCGCACGACGACTGAGAGCCGCTTGCGGACGAAGTCATAGGGAAGCTCTTCCACCTTGGAAGGGACCGCCACCGGTCGCTCGCCCGCAGATGCCGCCGCGATGATTGCGTCGTCCAGCGGGTTTCTAATCCCGGTCTGCAGCATTGCGTTGAAACGCGCCCACCGGAGAATGTCGTCTGATGGCTGTCCCTCAATATCAACGGAACGATCCAGCCTGATCGCTCCTTCGGTCAGTGTGCCTGTCTTGTCGGTGCAGAGGATATCCATGCTGCCGAGGTTCTCGATCGCCTCGAGACGTCGCACGATGACGCCGCTTTTCGCCATTGCGGCAGCGCCGCGAGCCAGCGTGACGCTGATGATGGCCGGCAGAAGCTCGGGGGTGAGGCCTACGGCAAGAGCCAGCGAAAACAACAAGG
Source organism: Mesorhizobium sp. BAC0120 (assembly GCF_033542235.1). Lineage (NCBI taxonomy): Bacteria > Pseudomonadati > Pseudomonadota > Alphaproteobacteria > Hyphomicrobiales > Phyllobacteriaceae > Mesorhizobium > Mesorhizobium sp. BAC0120. The sequence continues at coordinate 98,721 of NZ_JAWRCU010000012.1, forward strand.
ATTCGACAAGTGGGCGGTGCAGCAGCAGGTTCGCCGCGAAGACGATGATGACGATCACCATCATCACCTCGGTCATCAGATAACCGAAGCGGCGTATGCCTTTGGCAAATCCGGTTTCTGGAACTCTCCGCTCGATCGCATGGGCGATGTGGGCGAATTCCGTATTGCCGCCGGTCGATACGACAAGCGCGGCACCAGTGCCGCTACGCACCGAAGTGCCGGCGAAGACGCAATTTGTTCTTAGGCCGATCGTGGTGTTCGCCGGACATATGCCGGGCGCCTTCACTGCGGGAAAAGACTCGCCGGTAAGGATGGATTCGCTGACGTTGAGATCGCGTGCCTCAAGCAGAATTCCGTCAGCCGGGACAAGGTCGCCTGCGGAGAGCTTCAGCACATCGCCCGGAACGATTTCCTCGACGGAGATGTTCGCTCCCACGCCGTCCCGCAGCACGAGTGACTTGCGGGAGAGCTGTTTTTTCAGCGCCTCGACCGCGCGGGATGCGCCATACTCCTGAGTGAAGCCGAGCCCGCAGCTTGCCAGGATGATCGCTCCGATGATGACTGCTTCGCGGCCCTCGCCAACCACACCGGAAACGATCGCCGCGAAGATCAGGATCATCACCAGCGGACTGCGGAATTGCCTCAGCAGAACCACCATCGCCTGTTCGTGCCGATCGTTGGTGAGCGTGTTTGGTCCGTGCCGCGAAAGCCTGTCGCGCGCGTCGGCCGACGTCAGGCCATTGGGCTTCGAGCCGCAAAACTGCAGCACCGCCTCGACCGGCTGCGACCAATAGGGCCCGCTCGGACCGTGCCACGCCGTGGAGGCTGAATCCTCGATCATGCGTGCTTGCATAGCGGGAGCGGCCGTTCGTTTCCTTGACGGACATCAACAACTTAGATCGTTGAGCCGGGTTCGCGGCCAATTTGCCGCAAGCCGTGCCCGTGCACACGATGCTAGGGTCTGCGCTGAAGGGTGGTTTCTCACGATGCTTCAGCGGCGAGATGTTCATAATTCCGATATTCCTGCGCTCTGCCATGCATGTGAGGCACGGCATCGCGGCCTCTGCGGGGCGCTCGATCCGCAGCAGCTGATAGCGCTATCCAAGACATCCTCGAGGCGCGAGGTACCGACCGGGGCGGAATTGATCGGGGAGGCGGAGCTGGTCGAACGCTATTCGAACGTGCTGTCGGGCGTGGTGAAGCTCACCAAGACGCTGAAGGATGGACGTCAGCAGATCGTCGGGCTGCAGTTTGCACCGGATTTCCTGGGCAGACCCTTCAAGGCCGAAAGCGCCATGAACGCTGAAGCCGTGACGACGGTCTCCCTGTGCTCCTTTCCGAAGGCGACCGTCGAGCGGATGATGAAGGAATCGCCCGAGTTGGAGCGCCGCCTGCTCAATCAGACGCTGAAACAACTGGACGAGGCGCGGGACTGGCTGGTGACGCTCGGTCGCAAGACGGCTGCCGAGAAGGTCGCGAGCTTCCTATTGCTCATTGCCCGCAACATCGACCCGACGGGCGGCTCGGATACGCGCTCGAAGGCGTTCGATCTGCCGCTGACCCGTTCGGATATCGCCGATTTTCTGGGCCTGACGATTGAGACGGTAAGCCGCCAGCTTACGAAGCTGCGCACCCAAGGCTTAATCCGCATCGAGAACAATCGCCACGTGGTGATCCACGACATTGCGCGATTGGAACGCCGTGCCGGCCAGTAGAGCGGCGCCCATTGTTCGACTTAAGCCGCACTGATCAGCGGCAGCACGTGTTCGCGTTCGAAAGCGATGTGCCTGCGCAGCGTTTCGAACATGCCGCGTAACATGAAGCCTATCGCATCGGCATTCGTGATCGGTTCTCCGTGGCCGATCGCCAACAGGACCTCGGTAACTTCGTTTGCGAAGCACTCGTCCTCGACGTGCTCCACCAGCAGTCTCGGTATTGTCGATCCTTCGTTCCCCCGGCCGACCGCCGTCTCATAGGCTGGAAAGATCATATCCTCCTCATACCTGTGAACGTTGCGCAGGAGGGGGACCAACAGATTGGCGATCCCGAGGCATTTGAGCCGGTCGACATGGTCGGGAAGCGAGTCCGCGATCTCCTCGAGCCCTTCGCAAAGACGAAGCTTTTCGAAGTGGGCGCGTTTCATGACTGCCGCGGGCAGGGTTTCCATCTGTTGGCCATCTGGCTCCTCGTGAGGGGTGGCGCAGCCATCCAATAGCGAAGTCCCTGAGACGTCTTTCGCAGACAACGATCTCTCCAGGTCGTTCCGTTTCAGCTGACAGTGTCGACGCGGGAAATTTTCGGCCTTGACCTGGATCAAGGCGCGGTCGGCGCCAACCGGGAATTGCTGCGCGCGCACCGCGGAAAAGCGGCGCCCGCTCTAAGCACGGTTGGGGATCATCGATGAAATACGGAGCCGAAATCGTCCTTGTCGGACTGGCGGCATTTTTTGCACTGCTCGGCGCGGCATTTGCCGCGGACGAGCCATTCCGGGCCCACATGTGGGTCCTGTTCTTCGTGCTGGTGTGCGGCACAGTCCTGCTTTTGCGGGCCACGAGCTTCGGGCCGGAAAAGCAGATTGCCGGCGGCAATTCGGCCTATATGGACGGGCCGATCCGCTACGGCTCGATCGCGACGGTGTTCTGGGCGGTGGTAGGGCTTCTGGTCGGCGTGGTCATCGCCCTGCAACTCGCCTATCCGAATCTCAACATCGAGCCCTGGTTCAATTTCGGGCGCATGCGGCCGCTGCACACCTCGGCGGTCATCTTCGCCTTCGGCGGCAACGCGCTGATGGCGACCTCCTTCTACGTGGTGCAGCGGACGACGCGCGCGAGGCTGTTCGGCGGCAACCTCGCCTGGTTCGTGTTCTGGGGCTACCAGCTTTTCATTGTCATGGCCGCCTCAGGCTATCTGCTCGGCATCACCCAGAGCCGTGAATATGCCGAGCCGGAATGGTATGTGGACCTCTGGCTCACCGTGGTCTGGGTCGCCTATCTCGTCGTGTTCCTCGGCACGATCCTGAAGCGCAAAGAGCCGCACATCTACGTCGCGAACTGGTTCTATCTCGCCTTCATCGTCACCATCGCGATGCTGCACGTGGTGAACAATCTCGCCGTGCCCGTCTCTTTCCTCGGCTCGAAGAGCTATTCGCTGTTCTCCGGCGTGCAGGACGCGCTGACACAGTGGTGGTACGGCCATAATGCGGTCGGCTTTTTCCTGACCGCCGGCTTCCTCGGCATGATGTATTATTTCGTGCCGAAGCAGGCCAATCGGCCGGTCTATTCATACCGCCTGTCGATCATCCATTTCTGGGCGCTGATCTTCCTCTATATCTGGGCTGGTCCCCACCATCTCCACTACACGGCGCTGCCCGATTGGGCGCAGACGCTCGGCATGGTGTTCTCGATCATGCTGTGGATGCCTTCCTGGGGCGGCATGATCAACGGCCTGATGACGCTCTCGGGCGCCTGGGACAAAATCCGCACCGATCCCATCATCCGCATGATGGTGATCGCCATCGCCTTCTACGGAATGTCGACCTTCGAAGGCCCGATGATGTCGATCAAGGCGGTCAATTCGCTCAGCCACTACACCGACTGGACGATCGGCCACGTGCATTCCGGCGCGCTTGGCTGGGTCGGCATGATCAGCTTCGGCGCGATCTACTACATGGTCCCGCAACTCTGGAATCGGGAGCGGCTCTACTCGCTACGGCTGGTCACCTGGCACTTCTGGCTCGCGACCCTCGGCATCGTCATCTATGCGGCCGTCATGTGGGTTGCCGGTATTCAGCAGGGGCTGATGTGGCGCGAATACGACGAGCAGGGCTTCCTCGTCTACTCCTTCGCCGAGAGCGTCGCCGCCATGCATCCCTACTATGTGCTGCGTGCCCTCGGCGGTGGGCTCTACCTCGCCGGCGCGCTGATCATGGCCTGGAACGTCGGCATGACGATCCTCGGCCGCCAGCAGGAGACCGACTCGGTGCCTGGTGGCGTTTCCGCACCTCAGGCTGCCGAATAGGAGTCGCCGATGTCACTTCTCGATAAGCACTCGATCCTCGAAAAGAACGCCACGCTGTTGTTCGTGGGCTCCCTGCTGGTCGTGACGATCGGCGGCATCGTCGAAATCGCACCGTTGTTCTACCTGCAGAACACCATTGAGAAGGTGGAAGGCATGCGGCCCTACTCGCCGCTCGAGCTTGCCGGCCGCAACATCTACATCCGCGAAGGTTGCTATGTCTGCCATAGCCAGATGATCCGCCCGTTCCGGGACGAGGTCGAGCGGTATGGCCATTACAGCCTCGCGGCCGAATCCATGTACGATCACCCCTTCCAGTGGGGGTCGAAGCGGACCGGTCCTGATCTCGCCAGAGTCGGCGACCGCTACTCCAACGAGTGGCATGTCCAGCACCTTACGGACCCGCGTTCGGTCGTGCCCGAGTCCATCATGCCCCGCTACGGATTTCTGAAGGACAACGCGCTCGACGTGAAGAACTTCTCCACTCAGCTCGTCGCCAATATCGATGTCGGCGTGCCTTACACGAAGGAGATGGTCGCCAACGCCGAGGCCGATCTGATGGCGCAAGCCGATCCCAATGCCGATACGAGCGGACTGCAAGCGCGCTACCCTAAGGCAAAGGTTGGCGATTTCGACGGCAACCCGCAGGCAGTGACCGAGATGGATGCGCTGGTCGCCTACCTGCAGATGCTCGGCACGCTGGTCGATTTCTCCACCTATGACGATGCAGCCGGCTACCGCTGAGGAGGGGCGATGGAGACCTACACGGCCATGCGCCACTTCGCCGACAGCTGGGGCTTGCTCTTCATGACCCTGTTCTTCGTCGGTGCAATCGCCTTCGTGTTCCGGCCCGGCGGCCGGAAGGGCGCCGACGAAGCCGCCCGGATCCCTCTCAAGGACGACTGACATGAGCGACAAGCAAATTGACGAGCTTTCCGGCGTTTCCACCACCGGTCACGAGTGGGACGGCATCAAGGAGCTCAACAACCCGCTGCCGCGCTGGTGGGTCTGGACCTTCTACGGCACGATCGTGTGGGCGCTCGCCTATACGATCGCCTATCCCGCCTGGCCGCTTCTTCGCTCGGCCACGCCCGGCCTCCTCGGCTATTCCAGCCGCGCGGAGATCAAGGGCGAGCTGGCGGCCGCCAGCGCCGCGCAGGCGGTCTATGTGGAGGCGATCCGGGCCAAGACTGTCGACGAGATCGCAGCCGACGATCAACTGCGGGAGTTTGCGACGGCGGCCGGTGCTGCCGCTTTCAAGGTGAACTGTATTCCATGTCACGGCTCGGGTGCGGCCGGCGGGAGCGGCTATCCCAATCTCAACGACGACGACTGGCTGTGGGGAGGTTCGCTGGACGCAATCTATCTGACGATTGCGCACGGCATCCGCTTTGCCGCGGACGACGAAACACGCGTTTCGGAAATGCCGGCGTTCGGCGACATTCTCGATGCCGATCAGATCGCTCAGGTCAGCGCCTTTGTGGCCAGCCTGTCAGGTCCGGCAAACGACAAGGGCTTGGCCGCAGCGGGGGCCACGGTCTTTGCGGAAAACTGCGCGAGCTGTCACGGCAATGACGCCAAGGGCAATCGCGAGCTCGGCGCCCCGAACCTGACCGATGCCATATGGCTCTATGGCAAGGGCGAAGCGGCAATTGCAGCACAGGTCCGTGCGCCGAAGCACGGCATCATGCCGGCCTGGGGTGCACGGCTCGGCGATACCACTGTCAAGGAGCTCGCCGTTTTCGTCCATTCGCTGGGCGGAGGGGAATAGCTCGCGGGGGCAGCTATTCCCGGCCCCCCCTCCCGGCGCGGAGGCCCGGCTCAAAAGCCGGGCCTTCTGGTTGATCTGCATCAAGGCGAACGAGTCGTCGCTCGGGCATGCGCGGGGCGGGACGGGCACATTTCGCGGGCATCATCGGCCGCGATTCCCGGGTCGAGCGTAGAATCGGAGCTTGCATGTTGAGCCGCACCGAAGTTGAAAGGCTGGAAGCCGAGCCGGTTAATTCCGCCAGGCTTCGGCAGCCGCTCTATGCGCCGCGCAAGAAGATCTTCCCTAAGCGCGCGTCCGGCAATTTCCGGCGGTTCAAATGGCTGGTGATGGCCATCACCCTCGGCATCTATTACGTCACGCCGTGGCTCAGATGGGACCGCGGCCCCTATGCGCCTGACCAGGCGGTGCTCATCGATCTCGCGCATCGGCGTTTCTACCTGTTCTTCATCGAAATCTGGCCGCAGGAATTCTTCTTTGTCGCCGGACTTCTGATGATGGCCGGCATCGGCCTGTTCCTGGTCACTTCGACTGTCGGGCGCGCCTGGTGCGGCTACACCTGTCCTCAGACCGTGTGGGTCGATCTGTTCCTCGTCATCGAGCGCTGGGTGGAGGGCGACCGCAACGCGCGCATAAAGCTCGATGCCGCTCCATGGACGCTCGACAAGCTGCTGAAGCGAGCGGCCAAGCATTGCATCTGGCTGCTGATCGCGGTTGCGACCGGGGGCGCCTGGATCTTCTACTTCGCGGATGCGCCGACACTGTTCGTGGATCTCTTCGAAGGCCGTGCGGCGCCGGTCGCCTACTCGACGGTCGCCGTCCTGACGGCGACGACCTACGTTTTCGGCGGCCTGCTGCGCGAGCAGGTCTGCACCTACATGTGCCCATGGCCGCGCATCCAGGGAGCGATGCTCGACGAGAACTCGCTGACAGTCACCTACAATGACTGGCGCGGCGAGCCGCGCTCTCGCCACGCCAAGAAGGCATTGGCCGCCGGCCAGAGCGTCGGCGACTGCGTCGATTGCAACGCCTGCGTCGCGGTCTGCCCGATGGGTATCGACATCCGCGACGGCCAGCAGTTCGAGTGCATCACCTGCGCGCTCTGCATCGATGCCTGCGACGCGGTGATGGACAAGCTCGGCAAGGAGCGTGGCCTGATCTCCTACGCCACACTAAGCGACTACAACGCCAACATGGCGCTCGCGACCGCAGGCGGCGCATATGCGGTCGATCCGACGCTTGTACGGGGCGAGGACGGCAGGCTGTCCGGCAAGGTCACGCATTTCCACATCGGCCATATCTTCAGGTTGCGCACCTACATCTATCTCGGTGCCTGGACCTTGGTCGGCGCGGTCCTCCTCTATGCCCTGCTTACGCGCGAGAGGCTCGAGCTGAACGTTCTTCACGACCGCAACCCGCAATTCGTTACACTGTCTGACGGCTCGATCCGCAACGGCTACACGGTCAAGATCCTCAACATGATCCCCGAGCCCCGCACGATCATCGTGACCCTTCAGGGGCTGCGCGGGGCCAATATGAGCGCGGTTGGCATCGACCAGCCGGAGGGCCGCTCCTTCGACGTGCGCGTCGAACCGGATCGGCTGAAGAAGCTGCAAGTCTTCGTGCGTCTTCCGGCGGATGCCATTGGCGACGAGCATGAGACGTTCAAGTTCGTCGTTCAGGACAAGGCGAGCTACGAGGCCGCCGAATACGAAGCCACGTTCAACGCACCGGAGAACAGGTTGCGCAAGGAGCACGAGAAATGAGGCCGCATGCCAGGAAGCCTGTCGAGTTTACCGGTCGGCACATGCTCGGCCTGATGCTCGCCTTCTTTGGAACCGTCATTGCCGTCAACGTTTCGCTCGCAGTGTTCGCGCGCACGAGCTGGACGGGCCTCGTCGTCGAGAACGCCTATGTCGCGAGCCAGGAGTTCAACGAGCGTGCCGCCGAGGGCAGGGCGCAGGCTGCGCTCGGCTGGAAAAGCAGCCTTGTCATCGCGGGCGGCGAAATCCGTTATCGACTGACCGATGCTTCCGGGGCTCCGATCGCCGTGCGCGGCATGACGGTCAAGCTGCGCCGGCCTGCCTACGAGGCAGAGGATCAGGTCTTCGCGCTCAACCCGTCTGCCGGCGGAGGTTTTGCGATCAGGCGGGAGGTACGGGACGGCATCTGGATTGTGGAGACGGACGCGAGTGCCGAGGGCGCGCCGCCCTACCGTGAGGTTCACCGTGTCGTCGTTGCCGATGGAGTCGCCCGATGACCTGCTGCGGTGTAAGCGCCGAACTTGCCGTGGAGCGGGAGCGGACAGCCGGCGCTCGGCTTTCCGAGGAAGAGGTGAAGCTGTCGAGCCGATCGCTGGGCAACGGCTTGCGGCAGACGGATCTCTCGGTGCCAGGGGTCCATTGCGGCGCCTGCATCCGCACGATCGAGTCGGCGCTCGCGAAACTGGACGGCGTTGAAAGCGCCCGCGTCAACCTGTCGACAAAGCGCGTCTCCGTGTGCTGGCGGGAGGAAAGCCAGCCGCCGGTTGTGGCGACGCTCGGCCGACTGGGATATGCGGCGCACCTGTTCGACGACACTTCTGCGGGCAAGGACAGCACGCTCACGGAGCTCATCCGTGCACTCGCAATTTCCGGCTTCGCAGCCGCAAACATCATGCTCTTGTCCGTTTCGGTGTGGTCGGGAGCCGAGGGAGCAACGCGCGACCTGTTCCATTGGGTGTCGGCGCTGATCGCAGTACCCGCCTTTGCCTTCGCAGGACGGATCTACTTCCGTTCGGCTTGGGAGGCCCTCAGCAACGGCCGCATGAACATGGACGTGCCGATCGCGCTCGGCATCTCGCTCGCCTACGGCATGAGTCTCTACGAGACCATCACCCATGGCGAGCATGCCTATTTCGACGCCGCCGTTTCGTTGCTCTTCTTCCTTTTGATCGGCCGCACCCTCGATCACGTCATGCGCGACCGCGCGCGGGCAGCAGTCACCGGCCTTGCGCGGCTTGCGCCGCGGGGCGCGATGGTCGTTCAAGCCGACGGTTCGCGCGACTATCTGCCGGTAGCCGAGCTGCAGCCTGGCATGGAAATCATCGTTTCCGCCGGCGAACGGATTCCGGTGGACGGCATCGTGAGAAGCGGAACATCCGAACTGGACTGCGCGATCGTCACCGGCGAGAGCACGCCTCGACCCGCTGCTCCTGGAGAGGCGGTCCAGGCCGGCACGCTCAATCTGCTGCAGCCGCTCATGATCGAGGCCACGGCCGCGTCCAAGGATTCCTTTCTGGCCGAAATAGTACGGCTGATGGAATCGGCCGAAGGCGGTCGCGCCCGATACCGGCGCATCGCCGACCGCGCGTCGGCCCTCTACTCTCCGGTCGTGCATCTGACGGCATTCTGCACCTTCCTCGCCTGGTTGACCATTTCCGGCGACTGGCATCGGGCCCTCACGATCGCAATCGCCGTCCTCATCATCACTTGCCCCTGCGCCCTCGGCCTGGCGGTTCCGATCGTGCAGGTCGTCGCGGCGCGGCGGCTCTTCGAGAAAGGCATCATGGTCAAGGACGGATCGGCCATGGAACGCCTCGCCGAAATCGATACGGTCGTCTTCGACAAGACCGGGACGCTGACGATCGGGACTCCCCGCGTCACCAATCTTGCAGAGATCGCGCCATCCGCGCTGGCTACCGCCGCCGCGATCGCCGCCCATTCGCGCCATCCTCTTTCCCGCGCCATTCTGTCGGCCGGACGAACGGTTGATACCGTTCCATTCGAGTCGATTGCTGAGATCCCTGGGCGGGGGCTGGAGGCGATCCGTGCGGGGGACGTCTACCGCCTCGGCCGCCCCGATTGGGCGTTTGCTGCGGTTGCCAAGGAAGCTCTGGTAGGATCGACGGTGTTGTCACTCAACGGGGTTCTGCTGGCGACGTTCGAGTTCGAGGATCGTTTGCGTCCCGATGCCGCATCGGCCGTTGCGCAACTCAAGGCGGCGGGACTGACGGTCGAGATCATTTCGGGCGATGCATCGGCTGCGGTGGCGTCGGTGGCCGAGGCGCTGTCGGTCGATCTGGCCTATGCTCAAGTGCCGCCAGGCAGCAAGGTCGAGAGGCTCGCCGAGCTTTCGAGCAGGGGACGCAAGGTGCTCATGGTCGGCGACGGGCTGAACGATGCTCCGGCACTTATCGCCGCCCATGTCTCGATAGCGCCTGCGACGGCGGCGGATATCGGCCGCAATGCTGCGGATTTCGTCTTCCTGCACGACAGCCTTTCCGCGGTGCCGATCGCCCTGGAGGTGTCGCGCCGTTCAGGCCGGTTGATCCGTGAAAACCTGGTACTGGCTGTCGGCTACAACGCGATTGCGGTCCCCATCGCCATTCTTGGCCATGTCACGCCGCTGATCGCGGCAATCGCAATGTCCACATCCTCACTGATCGTGATCGGCAACGCGATGCGCCTTCTCAGTTCGCGCGGGAAGAAGGTCGAGACAGACCGGCGCGCCGATGCATCGTTCCCGCTGCCGGCGGTCGCCTCATGACCAATCTGGTCTTCCTCATTCCGGTCGCGCTTTTCCTAGGAGGCCTCGGGCTCGGCGCATTCCTTTGGGCATTGCGCAGCGGACAGTACGAGGACCTGGACGGCGCGGCCGAGCGCGTCCTCTTCGATGACCCTCACCTTCCAGATGAGCCCTGGCAGGGCAGTGAGGGGCAGCGCCAACCTGAATGCGCAACCCGCTAAGCCGCCTTGCTATGCGTACGGCCCGACTGGCCGAGATAGGCGTCGAATGCCGCAGCGACGGCCCGGATGACGAAGCGCTGATCCTGCCGAACGCGGACGAACCCCTCCGCGATGTCGAGCACGCCGTCCTTCCGCAGCTCCTCCAGCCGGACGTTGTCATCCAGCATCTGCGCGGGATCGAAGCCGTGCGCCGAGCAGATTGCCGGGATGTCCGCCTCGAAATCGCACATCAGCCGTTCGATGATTGCGGCGCGCACTTTGTCCTCAGCCGTGAGCTGGTAGCCCTTGGATGTGGCGAGGCAGCCGGCGCCGATGCGGCGCGCATATGAGCCGGGCGCAACCTCGTTTTGCACATAGCCGCCGCCGACCTTGCCGATGGCCGAAGCGCCGAAGCCGATCAGCGTCTCGCAGGTGTCGGTGGTGTAGCCCTGAAAGTTCCGCCTCAGAGTCCCGCCTTCTTGCGCAAGGGCCAGCTCGTCGTCGGGCAAGGCGAAATGATCGAGACCGATCTGCCGGTAGCCGGCGGCTATCAGCGTTTCGGCGATCGCCGCCGCCTGTTCGTTTCGCGCCGCGCTGTCCGGCAGCGCATTGTCGTCGATCATGCGCTGATGCTTTTTGAAGGCGGGGACGTGGGCGTAGCCGAATACGGCCAGACGGTCCGGTCGCATGGTGATCGCAGCCGCCGCAGTGTCGACGCAGGAGCGCACCGTCTGATGCGGCAAACCGTAGATCAGATCGAAATTGATGCGGTTGACGCGGTGGCGACGAAGCTTCTCGACGGCTTCGGCGGTCTGTTCCGTGCTCTGGATCCTGTTGATGGCCTGCTGGACGATCGGGTCGAAACTCTGGACGCCAAGGCTCGCCCGACCGACGCCGGCCGACCCCAAGGTGGCCGCCATTTCCGCCGTCAGTGTGCGCGGGTCTATCTCGACTGCGACCACGGCATTGTCGGTGAAGCGGAAGCTGTGGCGCAACAGGTCCGTGAGCGCCTCGAATTCCGCCGGCTGAATGATGGTGGGCGTGCCTCCGCCGAAATGCACATCGCTGACGGGCAGCTTCTGTGATGTCGCGGCGGCAACCATCCCGATTTCGCGGCGCAGCGCGTCGAGATAGTCGAGGATAGGCTCGTCCTGGCGCGTGATCGTGGTGTGGCAGCCGCAATACCAGCACATCGACCGGCAGAACGGGATGTGGAGGTAGAGCGATACGGGCTGAGCCGGCGGGAGGTCCCTCAGCCAGCCTTCATAGGTTTCGGGGCCAACGGCGGCTGAGAACTGCGGTGCAGTCGGATAGCTGGTGTAGCGGGGCAGGCGCGCTTCACCGTATTTGGCGAGAATTGAGCGTTGCAATGGAATATCCCCTGATGCGGCACTGCCAGGGGTACTAGCTGCGGCCAGGTCTCGGCTCTTTGACCTAGGCCAAATCACCGCGCGGTTTTCTCATTCCTTTCCAGAGTTTTGGACCCGTCGCGCTCGTCGAGCCGAGCTCCGCCGCGCGTGGCGTGAGGCGGCCTGCCAGAGGGGCTTGGTCTTGTTCTCTGCAGCGCCGTGATCGACCTTTCATTGACAGCGATCAATGCTTGCCCGACCCGCAATAGATATTGACTGCTCGGATTTCATGCGCCGCAGTGGTGAAAATCTATTTCCTATCAGTGCCGCTGCTCCAAATGTTCGCACAACGGCCCAAGGAGCTTCCAATGAACAATGCCAAGATTGCTACGGGCAATCCACTCGACTCCACGGAGGTCGAGCTTATCGACCGCTACTGGCGCGCGGCGAATTACGTCTCCGTCGGGCAGATATACCTTCTCGACAATCCGCTCCTCACGGAGCCGCTCAAGGCCGAGCACGTCAAGCCGCGGCTGCTCGGGCATTGGGGCACGACGCCCGGGCTGAACTTCATTTATGCGCACCTCAACCGGGTCATCCGTGCGCGTGACCTCGACGTGCTCTACATCTGCGGCCCCGGCCATGGCGGGCCGGCGATGGTCGCCAATACCTACCTCGAGGGCACCTATAGCGAAATTTATCCGAAGGTCGGGCAGAACGTCGACGGCTTGCGCAGACTGTTCCGCCAATTCTCATTCCCGGGAGGAGTGCCGAGCCACGCGGCTCCCGAGACGCCCGGCTCGATCCACGAAGGCGGCGAGCTCGGCTATGCGCTTGCCCATGCCTTCGGCGCGGTGTTCGACAATCCGGATCTGCTGGTGGCCTGTGTGGTGGGCGACGGCGAGGCCGAGACCGGCCCGCTGGCGGCAGCCTGGCATTCCAACAAATTCCTCAATCCGGCGCGCGACGGTGCCGTTCTGCCGATCCTGCACCTCAACGGCTACAAGATCGCCAATCCGACGATCCTCGGAAGGATGAAGGACGAGGATTTGCGGGACCTGTTCACCGGCTATGGCTACGAGCCCTTGTTCGTCGAGGGCAGCGAACCGCACCGAATGCACCAGGCAATGGCCGCGACGATGGACACGGTTCTCGATCGTATCCATGCAATCCAGGAGCAGGCGCGCGCGCCGCTCTCGTCGGGCGAGCCGCAACGCTGGCCGATGATCGTTTTGCGCAGCCCCAAAGGCTGGACGGGGCCGAAGGAAGTGGACGGGCTGAAGGTCGAGGGCTTCTGGCGCGCGCACCAGGTGCTGGTCTCGAATGCGCGTGGGGACGAGGCGCACCGCCGCATTCTCGAAGAATGGATGCAGAGTTACAGGCCGAATGACCTGTTCGATGCCGAGGGGCGGCTGAAACCCGAGCTGAAGGCGCTGGCCCCGTCCGGCACCAAGCGCATGGGCGCCACGCCTTACGCCAATGGCGGCCTTCTGAAGCGCGAACTGGTGTTGCCCGATCGGAAGGAATACGCGCTCGAAATTCCGGAGCCGGGCGGCGTGACGGCCGAGGCGACTCGTGTCATGGGCGGCTATCTCCGCGACGTCATGCGCCTCAACGCTGAAACCAGGAATTTCCGCGTGATGGGGCCGGACGAGACCGCGTCCAATCGTCTAGATGCGGTATTCGAGGCGACCGACCGGGTCTGGATGGAGCGGATCGAACCCTATGACGTGCATCTCGCGCAGAACGGCCGCGTCATGGAGGTGCTTTCCGAGCATCTTTGCCAGGGCTGGCTCGAAGGATACCTGCTCACCGGGCGACACGGCCTGTTCTCATGCTACGAGGCCTTCATCCATATCGTCGATTCCATGTTCAACCAGCATGCCAAGTGGATCAAGACCTCGCGCGAGCTGCCCTGGCGCAAGCCGATCGCCTCGCTCAACTATCTCCTGACCTCGCATGTCTGGCGGCAGGACCACAACGGCTTCAGTCATCAGGATCCCGGCTTTGCCGATCTCGTCGCCAACAAGAAGGCCGATACGATCCGCCTCTATTTTCCGCCCGACGCCAACACTTTGCTGTGGGTGACGGATCATTGCCTGCAGACCTACAATCGCGTCAACGTCATCACCGCCGGCAAGCAGCCGGCGCCGCAATGGCTGAGTGCTGCTGAGGCAGAGGCGCACTGCAAGGCCGGGGCAGGAATCTGGGAATGGGCCGGAACCGCCACCAAGGATGAGGAACCGGACCTTGTCATGGCCTGCGCCGGTGATGTGCCGACCCTGGAGACGCTCGCGGCCGTGGACATACTGCGTTCGTCGCTGCCCGACCTGAAGATCCGCGTCGTCAACGTCGTCGACCTGATGACGCTGCAGTCCAATGAGGAACATCCGCACGGCTTCACTGAAGAAGCCTTCGACACGCTATTTACGACGAACAAGCCGGTGATCTTCGCCTATCACGGCTATCCCTATCTCATCCATCGCCTGACCTATAAGCGGGCCAACCACGGAAACATGCATGTGCACGGCTTCCGTGAGGAGGGCACGACCACCACGCCGTTCGACATGGTGGTGCTGAACATGCTCGATCGCTATCACCTGGTGCTGAATGCGATCAGCCGCGTGAAAAGGCTTGCCGGAAGGGTGGACGAGCTTGCCGCCGCGCTCGATAAGAAGCTTACAGAACACACCATGTATGTTCGCGAGCATGGCGAGGACATGCCGGAGATCCAGAAATGGAGCTGGCCTTACAAGACCGCCGCAGAGGCCGGTGACTGATGCCGGGAGCCGTCATTGCCCTCAACGCCGGCTCATCCAGCGTCAAGTTCGGCCTCTATGAGGTCGATGCATCCGGGCGTCCAGGCCTGATCCTGCGCGGAGTGCTGGACCTGGGCGATGCGCCGCGCCTCACGGCCAAGGCGGCGAATGGCGCGCTGCTGCACGATCGAAAGCTGGCCGCCGACGAGGGGGCACACTTCGGCGGCCTGCTGGATCTGATAGAGGGTCATATCGGCGGCGGAAGCCTGATCGCCGCCGGCCATCGCATCGTCCACGGCGGCCGCGACTTCATCCGCCCGGTCCGGCTGACGCCTGACGTGATCGAGGCAATCGAAAAGCTCACCCCGCTTGCCCCATTGCACCAGCCGCGAAGCCTTGCGCCGATCCGCGCGCTCGCCGCGCTCAGGCCCGAGCTGCTGCAGGTGGGCTGCTTCGATACCGCCTTTCACCAGACGATTTCCAGGACGGTCGCCCGCGTCGCGCTGCCGCGGAAATACGAGGCGGAAGGTGTTCGCCGTTATGGCTTCCATGGGCTGTCCTATGAATATATCGCAGGACGGCTGCGTGAGATCTCGCCACGACTTGCTGCAGGCCGCACTGTGGTCGCCCATCTCGGCAACGGCGCCAGCCTGTGCGCCATGCGCGACGGGAAAAGCGTTGACACCACGATGGGCTTCTCAGCGCTGGACGGGCTGGTGATGGGCACGCGCTGCGGCTCGATCGACCCGGGCGTGCTGCTTTATCTGCTTCAGGAGAAGGGCATTTCGCCGGATAACCTCGAACACCTGCTCTATGAGGAATCCGGCCTGCTTGGCGTCTCCGGCATCTCGGCCGACATGCGGACGCTGGCCGCCAGCGATGATCCGCGGGCAATCGAGGCGCTCGAGCTGTTCGTGTTCCGGGCCGCGCGCGAGACAGCGGCGCTCGCCAACACGCTCGACGGGCTCGATTGCCTGGTCTTCACCGCCGGCATAGGCGAAAACTCCGCGCCCATCCGCTCGGCGATCTGCGCGAAGCTCGAATGGCTGGGCGTCCGGATCGACGCCGCCGCCAACCAGGCTCATGCCGAATTGATCAGCGCGCCCGACAGTGCTGTTACAGTGCTCGTGATCCCAACCGACGAGGAGCTTGTCGTCGCCCGATGTAGTCTCGCTGTGAGCCGACAATAGGCGCGGTGGGATCGATTTGATGCACATCAAGGCTCACACGCGGAAATTGCGGTGATATGCTCCCGCGTCACCATGGAGCGAAAGCAATGACCTCGAACACGATAATGGTGCAGCTGGATATCGATTCGGCCCCCGCGCCGCGCTTGAACCTAGCTCGGGCGCTCGCTGACCGGTTCGAGGCGGATCTCATCGGCTTCGCCGCAGCCGAGCCTTATTTCGTCGTGTCGGCCGAGGGCGGCATGATCGCTTCCGAACTCATACGGCGAAGTGTCGACGACATCGAGCAGCGCCTCAAATCCCTGGAGCAGGAGTTCGAGGCGCTGACTAAGGGCGCTGCCGGCGCCTCCTGGCGCGGCTTTGTAGGCGATCCCACCCGCCTACTCGCACTTCATTCGCGCGCTGCCGACCTGATCGTGACCGGCGCGCCGGCGCCGGGAATTGCAAACGACTATCAACGCACCATCGACGCCGGGTCGCTGATCCTTTCGGCCGGGCGGCCTATCTTGGTGGCCTCGGAAAAGCCAGAGCCGGTCCGGTTCGAGAGCATCGTGGTCGCGTGGAAGGACGCGCGGGAGGCGCGCCGCGCGATGGTTGACGCCTTGCCTTTCCTCACTCGGGCCAAGGATGTTCTGGTGGTTACCGTTGAGGAGGCCGAGCCAAAGGAGGCGCGTGAGAGCGTGGCTGAAGTCGTTCACTTTCTCGCCAAGCATGGGGTGAAGGCACGTTCCGAGGTTATCGACGTCGACGTCTCGCAAGCGGTGGATGCGATGACCACGGTTGCAGCTGATCTGGGCGCCAACCTGATCGTGTCCGGCGGCTACGGGCATAGCCGTCTGCGCCAATGGGCTTTCGGCGGGGTGACGCGCTCGCTCCTGCAGGAAACGGGGCTGCACCGGCTGATCTCGAACTAACTCTGGTCCTCGAACCTCACCTCGGCCGGCGGACGGCTCGTACCGTTCCGATGTTTCCGCCCCCACAAAAAAACCGATCGCCGCCGTCGGATTCGAGCCCTGACACATGCACGCCGGGCGGCATCTCGAGCCGTTCGAGGACCTTTCCGGTTTTCGGATCGACGCGCCTCAAATCGCTCTCGTCCCCTTCCCAGGTCGCATGCCAGAGTTCGCCGTCGACCCAACTGACGCCGGTGACGAAGCGGTTCGACTCGATGGTGCGAAGAATGACGCCTGTTTCGGGATCGATCTGGTAGATTTTCCGATCCCTATACTGGCCCACCCAGAGCGCCCCCTCGGCCCAGGCGAGGCCGGAGTCGCCGCCTCCGCCGGGCGCCGGGATCGTGGCGAGCACGCTGCCGGTGTTCGGGTCGATCTTCCGGATGCTGTCCTCAGCGATCTGATAGAGATGCTGTCCGTCGAAGGCCGTCCCGGCATGCGCGGCAACATCGATCGACTGCGCCATCTTCCCGCTCTCAGGGTCGAAGGCGTTCAGCCTGTCTCCGGATGCAAACCAGACGTTCTGACCGTCAAACGTGACACCACCCACCTGGTCGACACCGGGGAAGGGTCCATATTCACGGAGGATTTCGGCTTGAGCTCGTTTCATGCTTTCATCCTAAACGGTTTGCGCGGAAGTGTCCCGGCGTTCGCGATCAATCCCGCAGCAGAGAAGTCCAGGGCGGATCGTCCCACGACACCCGTGAGCGCCTTTCTAGTCGCTCGGCAGCGGCCCGGGGAGTAACAATGCTGTCGGGAATCCCGGTACGGGCGGGGTCATCCAACGACGCGATGGCCCGCGGCCGAAAGACTGCACCTTGCCGGCCGCAGCAAGCGTATCGAGTGCCCGCTGCACGGTGCGCGAGCTCGCGCCAAGCGCGATCGCGAGTGCCGAGCTCGACCAGGACTCGCCGTCCGCCAGTAGCGCGAGCACCGCCGCATGCTGCTCTTCGACAGGAGGCGCCAGGACGACGACGTCGCGCGCGTGGCGCGGCTTGAGGGCGAAGCCGCGCTCCGTTGCACGCACCTCTGCCAGGGTTCCAAGCTCGGCGCGAAGCCGTCCGGCTTCCACCCTGAGGCGTGCGCGATGCGATTCATCGGCGTGCTTGGCCCGGAAGGCCCGCGCAAGGAGAGTGCTTCGTGGCACGTCTTTTGGCCAGGCCTCGCCAAGCGCGCGTGCCAGCGCGAACAAGACCGGGCGCGTCGCGAGCGAAATCACCGTGCCGCCCTCCCGCACGACGTTGCGGCATGCGTCCACGACCAGCGCGCCCGACGTGAACAGGGCTTCGACTTCATCGAGCAGGAGGGGGCGCTCCTCACCCCGCGCGATAAGTCGGGCCGCCGGCGTGTTCATTGCAAGCAATGCGCTTTCGACCTCCGCCGCCAGCGCTCGGATCCCTGCCGCGCGCGCGGCGTCCTTCGCCCGTGCGAGCGCGGCGCGTGCCGCCTTCGTGTCCACGCGCCGGATTGCGATCCCGGCGGCCGCCAGCTCATGGGCAGCCATGAGCGAAGGCGGAAGCGGCAGGGGGTCGAGCCCGTCAAGCTTGCGCTCGGCTTCATCGAGCCGGCCGACCAGGAGAAGGCGCCGGATCTCGAGGTTTTTCGCATGCGCAGCGTTCAATTTGTCGCCGCGCGCTTCGAGCGTGGTCCGCGCTGCCTCGAGCGCCTTTTGCGGCCAGGTAAGATCGCGCGAGACGAGCGCGATTTCAGCCTCGGCGACGACGCATCGTGCGCGCGCCACCGCCTCCTTCGGGCCGAAGGCGCGCGCCGCGCTCTTCAGAAGAGCCTTCGCGCGAACGAAATCGCCGAGCTGGGCCATCGCGATGCCTCTGAGTGCAAGGGCAGGGGCATCGTCGCGCAGGGCGACCCGCTTTAGCGCGCCGAGCGGATCGCCTGCGGCGAGCGCCCGCGCCGCGGCCGTAATTATGGAGTCCATCGGAATCCCGACACAGTTGTAACTCTCACCCCGTGATCTCCTGGCCTATCTGTCCACGTGAACAAGCAATACGCGGCAGCGCAAAGGGAGCAAGACCATGACGGAACACAGCACCGGGACACGTAAAGAGTGGCTGGCGGCGCGGCTCGATCTGCTCGAGGCGGAGAAAGAGCTGACGCGGCGCAGCGACGAATTGGCGCGACAGCGGCAGGAACTGCCCTGGGTCCGGATCGACAAGGAATACCGCTTCGAGACCGATGAAGGCAGCGCCTCGCTTGCGGATCTCTTCCGGGGACGTTCGCAGCTACTCGTCTATCATTTCATGTTCGGGCCCGACTACAAGGCGGGCTGTCCGTCTTGCTCGGCGATAGCGGATGGCTTCAACGGCGTCGTCGTCCACCTGGAGAACCATGACGTTGCGTTCACCGCGGTGTCACGGGCGCCGCTCGCAAAACTGCAATCGTTCAAACAGCGCATGGGCTGGACGTTTCCCTGGGCGTCCTCCTTCGGCAGCGACTTCAATTACGATTTCAGCGTCGGTCTAACCGAGCAGCAGCAGCGAGAGGGAGGTGCTGAATACAACTATCGCCGCGAGTCGGCGTGGGGCGAGCCGGCGGGAGGTGCCAATTCGGGAGCTGCACCCTTCGCGGCAATGGCCGGAACCGATGTGGCCACCTTCATACGCGAGAGACCGGGCATGAGCGCGTTCGTGCTCGATGACGGCATCGTCTATCACACCTACTCTACCTATGCGCGTGGGCTGGACGGCCTCTGGGGGATGTACCAGTGGCTCGACCGCGCCCCCAAAGGACGCAACGAGACAGGCGCCTGGTGGCGCCACCACGACCAGTATAGTCAGGGCTGATGATGTCGCTTCAGTCGAACGGCCCCGATGGGACACCGCCCGCCGACGGCGGATTCGCCAGAACGGCTAGTGTCACTGCAGGAACACGAAGGGTGGCCGACTGGCTCGGCCTCGCCGCGGCGCCGACCTTTGCGACGATGGCGCTTCTGACAGCGGCTTCGGGTGGCGCCGAGATGCCCTGCATGACCGCTCAGGATGCGTCGCCGCTCAGCGGAATGGTGCCGATGTATCTGCTGATGAGCGCTTTCCACCTGGCGCCCTGGCTGAAGCTGGTCTCGTGGCAAAAACCCTCACGGAGAACATGAAAGGCGCGGCGCTGGTGACTCCCGCGTGGGGAGAGGGTGGGGGTGCGACGCGCCCCATCCAAGCCGGAGGTGCCGTGCTTCAGCTAGCCTTGCAGGTTAATCGCGAGGCACCCCCACCCTGAATCCCCCCCACAAGGGAGAGGGGGGGCACCGGCGCCGCACCCAATGCAATTCCCCCCGCCTCACGTGGCCAAGACCAGCTGTCGCTAGCGGTGCGACGCCGCTGCGATCGTCACGTTGGGCTTGCAAACAATCTTGACCTGGTCACCAGCGTCGAGCTGCTGCCCAATCGAGGTTTGGGCGAGGTAAGCCTGTCCATGTATGAAGCAAGCGACTGGACTTGCGAATTCGGCGGGTACGCGGATCACCGCCCTCGCATTATCCGACGTGCACCCCTGCAGATCGGGTGTGCTGGCAAGCGAGCATACCAATATCAAGGCCGTGAGCATCTTCTCCTCCATTTTTATTTGTATGGATTGAAGGATATTCCCCGGAGCCCGCGCTCGCTGTGAGCTTTGCCACACTACGAACAGGCGAGATTTTCCCGCTTGACTGGCTTTGGCCGCAGGCTAGGTTGGCAACAAAATACCGGCATTGTGCGCCGGACGGCAAAAACGCCTCGCATGCCCCGCTTCGGCGGCGGCTGCGGGGCTTTGTCATTTTGGGGTGGCGTGTTTTGAAACGGCGTATCGAGGTCGGTATCCTCTATTCCCGCTCGGGCGGGTATGATCTGGTGTCCGAGACCTGCCGTTCCGGCGCAATTCGCGCCATTGCCGAGATCAATGCCGATCCCGCAAGCAAGATCGAGCTTGTTCCGGTCGAGCGTGATCCGGAAGGCAATATCGATCGCTACGCCCCAGGCTGTGAGGACATTCTCAGGCACAGCACGGCCCGACACGTGGTCGGCTGCGTCACCTCATGGAGCCGTAAGGAGGTGATCCCAGTCCTGGAGAAGGCCGGCGGCACCTTGTGGTATGCATGTCCCTATGAGGGTTTCGAGGCGAACGAGCATGTCGTCTACATGCATGCCTGTCCCAACCAGCACCTGGTGCCGCTGCTCGCCTATGTCGTTCCGCGCTTCGGCGCCAACGGTTTCCTCCTGGGATCCAACTACATCTGGGGCTGGGAGACCAATCGCGTGGCCCGCGATTTGCTCGCCGATGCTGGAGGGCAGGTTCTGGGCGAGCGTTACCTTCCGCTCGGCGAGACCGATGTGTCGCGTCTGGTGGCGGAGATAGAGGCGAGCAGGCCGGATTTTGTCCTCAGCAATCTGATCGGCCCGTCATCCCATTCCTTCATCGCAGCCTATGCCGAGCTCGGGCGGCGCGATCCGCATTTTCGGCCGGAGCGCTGCCCGATCCTGTCCTGTAACCTGACCGAATGCGAGCTGCCGGCGATCGGCGAGGCCGGCAACGGGCACCTGTCGGTCGGGCCCTATTTCCACGATCACTTGCCGGCCGGGCGCCGTGCCTCTGACGTAGCTCGGGACAGCACCACGCCTGGCTCTTCGCTCGAGGCCGCCGCCTATGCGTCGGTCCGCGTGTTGGCCGAGATCCTGGCGCGCAATCCCGATGCTCGCTGGACGGACCTGCCGAACGCATTTTCGGGCGCGACATTTCAAACCCCGTTCGGCGACATAAGGATCGACCCGCGGACCCAGCACGCCACGCTCCCCGTCGAGATCGGGCAGATCGATGGAACGGGATTCAGGACGGTGAGCTTGACGAAGGACGTTGCTCCCGATCCCTATCTGTCGCGCTACGACCGCGCCGAGACATTCGGCCGGGCCCGCCTGAGGGTCGTTTCATGAGCCGGACCGCGCGTATCCCCAATCTCGGCGGCGCCAAGGCGTTCGTCCTGCACCGGCCTCACGGGACCGTCAGCAGCATCATCCGGCAGCTCTCGGCAATCGGCCTCGCCGCGACCGACTGCTGGCCGGAATTGCCGGCCGAGGTGCTTGCGGCGGATTTTGTCTTCTTCGACGCGGATCTCGGTTTCGATCAGCAGTTTCCGTGGGCGCCCGGTAGGGCGCCTATGCCGATGATCGCCCTGATCGGCTCGGAAGCACCGGGACGGATCGAATGGGCGCTCACCCATGCCGATGCGCAGCTGCTGAAGCCTGTCGGCAATGCCGGCGTCTACAGCGCGCTGCTGATCGCCCGGCAAAACTTCGAGGCTCGCCGGCGCCTTGCCGACGAGATCGAGTCGCTGCGCGAGCGCGTGGCCGAGCGCCAGACGATCGTGCGGGCAGTCGCTGCGCTGTCGGCGCGGGGCGTCGATGACGAACGCGCCTATGCGCAACTGCGCTCTTTTGCGATGAGCTGGCAGGTCAGTCTCGAAGAGGCCGCACGGCGCATCGTGGCGATGAGGGAGGAGGATGGCGGTGACCAGTCCCATCGCGCCTGACTTGCCCGTCTCGCCGGAAATTCCTGTCAAGCCACAGGCCGGCATCCTGCGGCGGCTGATGAAGCGGCCTCTGGCCGTAACGGGTTTGTTGATCATAGCCGTGACGGTCGCAGGCGCCATCCTGGCGCCGTGGCTCACGGCCTACGACCCGAACGAGCAGCTTTTCGATGGATTGACGCTCGAGGGCGCGCCGCTGCCGCCGAACGGCAGCTTCTGGTTGGGCACCGATCTGCTCGGCCGAGACCTGCTGACCCGCATTCTGTTCGGGGCGCGAACCTCGCTCATCATCGGCATCGTCGCCAATGGCGTAGCGCTCCTCATCGGATCGCTGGTCGGTGTCACGGCCGGCTATTTCCGCGGCTGGATCGGCAGCACGCTGATGCGCTTCACAGACCTGATGATGGCCTTTCCTGCGCTGCTGCTTGCCATCTGCCTGGCGGCCGTTTTCAGGCCGAGCCTCTGGATCGTTGCCCTGGTGATCGCGCTGGTGAACTGGGTGCAGACCGCGCGCGTCGTCTACACCGAGACGAGCTCGCTCGCCGAGCGCGAGTTCATCGCGGCGGAGCGGACGATCGGTGCGGGCACGCCGCGCATCCTCCTGCGCCACATCTTGCCGCATCTTCTGCCGCTCATCATAGTGTGGGGCACGCTCGGCATTTCGACCACCGTGCTTCTCGAAGCGACGCTGAGCTATCTCGGCATCGGCGTGCAGCCGCCAACGCCATCTTGGGGCAACATCATCTTCGAGAACCAGACCTATTTCCAGGCGGCGCCCTGGCTCGTCTTCTTCCCGGGCGCTGCGATCCTTGCGCTGGCGCTTGCCTTCAACCTGGTCGGCGACGCGCTCCGCGACATCCTCGACCCGACGCAGCGGGGGCGGGCATGATCGCCTATCTCGGCCGCCGGGTGATCCAGTCGCTGCTCATCCTGTTCGGCGTGTCGCTGATCACCTTTGCGCTGCTCTATCTGCTGCCGGCCGATCCCGTGCGGCAGATCGCCGGCCGCAGCGCCACGCCCGAAACCGTCGAGAACATCCGGCGTCAGCTCGGACTCGATCAGCCCTTCGTCATCCAGTACTGGCGGTACCTCATCAATCTCCTCAGCGGCGATCTCGGCCGCTCCTATATCCAGCGCTCGCAGGTTACGGAGCTCATCGCCTCGCGGCTGCCGGCGAGCCTTCTCCTGATGGTCGGCGCCATCTTCTGCGAGGTGGCGATCGGCCTCACGATGGGGATTGTCGCCGCCGTCAAGCGCGGCACGGCGGTCGATCAGACGCTAATGGTGAGCTCCTTTGTCGGCGTGTCGGCACCGCAATTCGTCGTCGGTCTTCTGCTTCTCTATCTGTTTTCCGTGAAGCTCGGCTGGCTGCCGATCGGCGGCTATGGCACATGGCGCCACCTCGTGCTGCCGTCCCTCACGCTCGGTGTGCTGGGGGCCGGCTGGTATTCGCGCATGATGCGATCGTCGATGATCGACGTGCTGCGCCAGGACTATATCCGCACCGCGCGTGCCAAAGGGCTTGCCCGCCGCGCCATCCTTTTCAGCCATGCGCTCCCCAACGCAATCCTGCCGGTGATCGCCATGATCGGCATCGACGTCGGCATCTTCATGGGCGGCATCGTGGTGGTCGAGAGCGTGTTCGGCTGGCCGGGCATCGGCCAGCTCACCTGGCAGGCGATCCAGCGCGTCGACATTCCGATCATCATGGGCGTCACGCTGGTCTCGGCCTGCGCGATCGTCATAGGTAACCTCGTCGCCGACATCGTCGCCCCCTTCATCGACCCCCGCATCAAGCTCAGATGAACCAGACCGGACAATAACTTCAGAGAAAGGGAACCCGCAGTGAAACGACTTCTAGCCTCCACCGTTGCCGCGTCGGCACTGGCGCTGATGCTCTCGATGATGCCGGCCGCGGCCGACGACACGATCGACCCGAATGCCAAGCAGGGCGGGGCGATCACCATCACCTACAAGGATGACGTCGCGACCCTCGATCCGGCGATCGGCTACGACTGGCAGAACTGGTCCATGATCAAGAGCCTGTTTGACGGGCTGATGGACTATGAGCCGGGCACGACCAAGCTGCGGCCCGAGCTCGCCGAGAGCTTCGAGATCTCGCCAGATGGCAAGAACTTCACCTTCCACCTCCGTTCGGGGGTGAAATTCCACAACGGCCGCGAGATGACGGCCGATGACGTGAAATACTCGCTCGACCGCGTCACCAATCCGAAAACCCAGAGCCCGGGCGCCGGCTTCTTCAGTTCGATCAAGGGATACGAGGACATGGCCGCCGGCAAGGCCGAGAGCCTCTCGGGTGTGACGGTCGTCGACCCGCAGACCATCAAGTTCGAGCTCACGCAAGCCGACGCGACCTTCCTGCATGTGCTCGCGCTCAACTTCGCGCATGTCGTGCCCAAGGAGGAGGTGGAGAAGTACGGCGCCGACTTCGGCAAGCATCCCGTTGGCACCGGCGCCTTCAAGATGACCGACTGGACGCTCGGCCAGCATATCGTCTTCGAGCGCAACCCCGATTATTGGCGTAAGGGGATTCCGCATCTCGACAAGATAACCTTCGAGATCGGCCAGGAGCCGATCGTCGCTCTGCTGCGCCTCCAGAAGGGCGAGATCGACATTCCGGGCGACGGCATCCCGCCGGCGAAGTTCCAGGAGGTGATGAACGATCCTGAGCAGAAGGCCCGCGTTGTCGTCGGCGGCCAGCTGCATACAGGCTACGTCACCATGAACACGCAGATGCCGCCCTTCGACAATGTGAAGGTCAGGCAAGCAGTGAACATGGCGATCAACAAGGATCGCATCGTGCAACTGATCAACAAGCGAGCGGAGCCGGCCAATCAGCCGCTGCCGCCGTCGATGCCGGGCTACGACAAGGACTTCAAGGGCTATGCCTATGACGTGGAGAAGGCCAAGGCGCTGCTCGCCGAAGCCGGCTTCGCCAACGGCTTCGAGACCGAGCTCTACGCCATGAACACCGATCCCAATCCGCGCATCGCGCAGGCGATCCAGCAGGACCTCGCGGCAATCGGCATCAAGGCCAGCCTCAAGGCGCTCGACCAGGCAAGCGTAATCGCGGCCGGCGGGCAGAAGGATGGCGCGCCGATGGTCTGGTCGGGCGGCATGGCGTGGATTGCCGACTTCCCGGATGCGTCGAACTTCTACGGCCCGATCCTTGCGTGCGCCAGCGCGGTGCCGGGCGGCTGGAACTGGGCCTGGTACTGCAACAAGGACCTGGAAACGAAGGCTGCTGAAGCCAACGCCATGACCGATCCGGCCAAGACCGAGGATCGTAACAAGGCGTGGAGCGCGATCTTCGACAAGATCATGGAGGACGCGCCCTGGGCGCCTGTCTTCAACGAGAACCGCTACACGCTGAAGTCCGCGCGCATGGGCGGCGCCGACAACCTCTATGTCGACCCGGTCCACATCCCGATCAATTACGACAATGTGTACGTGACCGATGTGCAGTAAGTGCGACTACTCGATCCACGGACGCCACCATCACTTCGGCTGGGACAATAGCCTTGCCCCAGCCGAGCGGGTGGCGCCCGGCTCGACCATCGAATTTCAATGTATCGATGCGTCTGGCGGCCAGCTCGGCACGGAGAGCACGCTTGCGGACGTCGCCCGGCTCGACTTCGGCAAGGTTAACCCGGTAACCGGGCCCATCTTCGTCGAAGGCGCAGAGCCCGGCGATGCGCTGAAGATAACGATCGAGGCGTTCAAGCCGTCCGGTTTCGGCTGGACGGCAAACATTCCAGGATTCGGCCTGCTCTCCGACAGCTTCAAGGAGCCGGCCCTGAACATCTGGAAATACGACGCCACATCGATGGAGCCGGCCCTATACGGCAGGAATGCCCGCGTGCCGCTGAAGCCGTTCGCCGGCACGATCGGCAATGCGTTGGCCGAACCGGGTCTCCATTCGGTGGTGCCGCCGCGGCGCGTCGGCGGCAACCTCGACATCCGCGATCTGTCAGCCGGTACGGTGCTCTATTTGCCGGTGGAGGTGGCCGGCGCGCTGTTCTCCGTCGGCGACACGCATGCGGCCCAGGGCGACGGCGAGGTCTGCGGAACGGCGATCGAGAGCCCGATGGACGTCGTGCTCACCCTCGACCTCGTCAAGGATGCGCGGCTTAAAACCCCGCGCTTCACGACACCGGGCCCGGTGTCGCGCCACCTGGACGCGAAAGGCTACGAGGTGACGACCGGCATCGGACCGGACTTGATGGAAGGGGCCAAGAGCGCGGTGTCGCAGATGATCGACCTGCTCGCCGCCCGCTACCAGATGGACCCGGTCGAAGCCTATATGCTCGTCTCGGTCTGCGGCGATCTCAGGATCAGCGAGATCGTCGACATGCCGAACTGGGTGGTGTCGTTCTATTTTCCGCGCTGCGTGTTCGAATGACGGCTTTGGGTATTTTCGAGGGTTGATCTCTTTGGGACGCCTGACACGACGGCGCCCTATGGCGCCCCCCTCTGTCCTGCCGGACATCTCCCCCACAAGGGGGGAGATTGGACGGCCGCTTTGGGTTCGCCAATCGCCAACGTCGAAGATTGGCGAAATCATAAATGAAGGCGCAATCTCCCCCCTTGTGGGGGAGATGTCCGGCAGGACAGAGGGGGGCGCGACGTACTCCAGCGGCCGCCATCAGGGGCGGTTGCCATGAACGCGGCCTCAACAAATGCGCTAAACAGCGCCCCAACTCTCGCCACGACTGACGCGCCGATCCTCACCGTCTCCAACCTCACCGTCACCGTCCGCGGCGAAGAAGGCGAGCGGCCGGTCGTCTCAGACCTTTCCTTCTCTCTCGCGCGCGGCGAAACACTATGCATCGCCGGCGAGTCTGGCTCCGGCAAATCCATGACCTCGCTGGCGATCATGGGGCTGCTGCCGCAGCCTGCCGCGCGGATCTCGGCGGGTTCGATCCGCCTTGGCGATGTCGATCTCGCGGCGCTCGGCGAAAGCGAAATGCAGAGCATTCGCGGCGACCGTGTCGCCATGATCTTCCAGGAGCCGATGACATCGCTCAATCCGGTGCTTTCGATCGGCCGCCAGGTGATCGAGGCGATCGAGGCGCATACGAGCCTCGGCCGCGCCGAGGCGCGCAAAAGGGCGATCGAGGCGCTGAAGGCGGTGCGGATCCCGGATGCGGCAAGCCGGATGGAGCAATACCCGCATGAACTTTCCGGCGGCATGCGCCAGCGCGTGATGATCGCCATGGCGCTCGCCTTAAAGCCTGACGTGCTGATCGCCGACGAACCCACGACGGCGCTCGACGTCACCGTGCAGGGGGAAGTGCTGGAGCTCTTACGCGACCTGCAGCGCGAGCAGGGCACTGCCGTCATCCTGATCACCCATGACATGGGCGTTGTGGCGGAGATGGCCGACCGGGTCATCGTCATGCGCAACGGCCGCATGGTCGAGGAGGGGAGGGCCGCCGACATCTTCGTTTCGCCGCAAGCCGAATACACGCGCGAGCTTCTTGCTGCCGTGCCCCGCATCGGTAGCGGCGCTGGGCGGCAGGGATCGAGGGCTGCTACCGAAGCGGAGACATCGACCCATGTCGCCGTCGTGCGCGACCTGCATGTGCGCTTCGATATCCACGGCGGCTTCCTCGGCAGGGTGGACAGGCGCGTGCACGCCGTCGAAGGCGTCAGCTTTTCGATTGCGCCGAACGAGACACTTTCGCTGGTCGGCGAGTCCGGCTGCGGCAAGTCCACTACGGCCAAGGCGATCGCCGGGCTGCTGCCCTACAGCGGCGATATCCTGGTAGGCGGGCGCAATCTTGCTGGGCTTGGGCGCGAGGAACGCAGGGCGGTTCGTCGCGACATTCAGATGGTCTTCCAGGACCCATACGCCTCGCTCGATCCGCGCATGCGCGTCGGCGACCTCGTCGCCGAGCCCTTGCTTGTTCATGGCATCGGATCGAAGCGCGAGCGTAGCGAACGCGTCGCCGAGCTGTTCGAGCGCGTTGGCCTTTCCGCTGACCAGATGGGGCGTTATCCCCACGAGTTCTCGGGCGGCCAGCGTCAACGCATCTGCATCGCTCGTGCCCTGGCGCTGAGGCCGAAGCTCATCATCGCCGACGAAAGCGTATCCGCGCTCGACGTATCTGTGCGGGCGCGGGTGCTCGAGCTCCTGAGGGTGCTGCAGCGTGAGTTCGGCGTTGCCTACCTCTTCATCTCACACGACATGGCCGTGGTCGAGAACATCTCCGACCGTGTCGCTGTCATGTATCTCGGCCAGATCGTCGAGATGGGCACGCGTGACCAGGTCTTCTCCAATCCGCGCCACCCCTACACGAAACGCCTGATCGACGCCGTGCCGGTGCCGGACCCGGCCCGGCGCCGCGCACGCTTCGCCCGTCTCGACCGCGAGATACCGAGCCCGGTGCGGAAGGTTGGAGATCCGCCCTCCAAATTCGCGCTAAGCGACGTCGGCGACGGGCATCTCGTCGCGGTTGAGCGTTAGAGCCTTCTGCCTTTAGGTTGGCGCCGCCCCTCACCCTTACCCTCTCCCCGTGAAAAACGGGGAGAGGGGGTTCTGAGACGTTGCCGCCCCCCTCTCCCCGTCCTTACGGGGAGAGGGTAAGGGTGAGGGGCAGCGCCGGCGTCTGGTGATTTGCAGAACGCGTTGGAGCGCCCTGCCGCGCTCATGGACGATCCATGCCTTGCTTGCCAGCCTATCGGAAAAAGGCTCAGGATTCCAGCCAGACTCCCTGCAAGTCCATCTCGAAGGTTTGGTGCACGCTATAATTCTTCACCTTCTGGTTCATGTGGCTATACAGCTTCTGCCAGAACGGCTGAATGATGACGCCTGAATCCTGCAGGATCTGCTCGACGTCCTTCATGACTTCGCGCCGCTTCGCCACATCGACGATCGAGAGGGCCTGTTTCAGCTTGGCATCGAACTCGGGGTTCGAGTAGCCCGTCTCATTCCAGGCCTCACCCGTGCGATAGCCCAATGCGAGCACCTGGACGCCAAGAGGACGCATGTACCAGATGGTCATGGAGTAGGGGAATTTCGTCCAGTCGTTCCAGAAAGTTGCGCCCGGCAATACGGTGCGCTTCACCTTGATGCCGGCGTCGCGAAGCTGGGCGGCGACTGCGTCGCCCGTGTTCTTCTGCCACTCGTCGTCGACCGTGATCAGTTCGTGCTCGAAATCTGCTTGGCCGGCTTCGGCCATCAGTTTCTTGGCCCCCGCAACATCGCGGGTCTTCTTCGGCAACGGGTAGTATTCGGGATGGATGGGGCTCACGTGATGGTTTTCTCCGACCGTCCCGCGACCACTATACCCCAACTGCAGCACGGCGTTGTTGTCGACGGCCATCTGCAGCGCGTTGCGCACCCTTTGGTCGCCATAAGGCTTGTGCGTGACATTGGTGCGCGCGACCAGAGTCGTCGCGGTGTCGACCTCCGATTTCACCAGGTCCATCTTGTCCAGAACGTCGATGAAATCGGCCGGCGTTTCGAGATTCATGTCGATCTCCCCCGAATCGAACGCGCTCACGGTCGCGGAGAAGTCAGTGCCGTAGTCGATGAACTCGACCCCATCGAGAGGCGCTTCACCTCCCCACCATTTGCCATTCTCCCGCCGCTTCACGACGGCCTTCCCGCCGACGGCATAGGACACCAGCTCGAATGCGCCGGTGCCGATCGGTTTGGCTATGGGGTCGGCACCGTCGGCATCGAAGTTGCGATGAACCACGAGTGCAGGGTAATCGGTGAAGTTGGCAATAAGGGATATGTCCGGTGCGTTGAGCGTCAGCTTGACCGTATGGTCGTCGACCTTGGTAATCGCTCCGTCCTTGGCCTTGCCGGTTTTGTCATCAATTAGTGCGCCGACGCGCGCTGCCATGGAATTCCCGGGGACTGCCTTCTCGCACCAGCGATTCAGATTGTGGACGACATCGTCGGCATTGAAGGCATCGCCATTGTTCCAGGTTACACCCTTGCGCAGATGCAACACATATTGGGTGGCGTCGTCACTCACCTCCCAGCTTTCCAGCAGCACCGGTTCGAATGTGAACTGATGCGTGTAACGGACGAGCGGCTCGAGCCAGCTGCGTGAAATATTCGCAAGTTCGACCCAGTCGTAGGTGCGCGGATCCTTCTGAGCCTTGACCGGCATTGCTACGCGCAGCGTGCCGCCCTTCTTCGGCTCCTCCGCGAGCGCTGGCTTCGGCGCGGCCAGGCCGAGCATGCCATAGGCAAACGCCGTCGACGCTCCGAACGCGCTTGCCAGCGCCAGAAACTCGCGCCGATCTATCCTGCCTTCACGAGCATCCCTGGCCATATGCTCGATGGCCTCCGGCACACGATTGCCGTTGTTTCTATAAAAGCGCATTTCTCTTCTCCCTTTCATGTTCCCGACGATGGCCGCCTTTTTTGTTTTCTTCGGCGACCAACTTCATAGCCTCAGGCCGAACCTGATCCCGTCATAGACGGCGGCGTGGATGTTGCGGGCGGCAACCGCGTCGCCGATGCGGAATAGTGTGAAGGCGGCCTCCGACCGGATCGTTGGAAAGATCTCGCCGCCTTCGACGAGGCGTTCGTAGTCGACCGCGCCGCCGTTCTTCGACAGGGGCTTCAGCGCGAAATAGAGCTCGTCGAGTGGTAGCGTCCCATGCTCGGCCACCACCTGGTCGACCCGGCGCTCCTCGCTCCAGCCGCTCGCGAAATCCGAGCCTAGCGTGGCGACGAGCTGGTTGCCGTCGCGGCGCACCGATTTGAGCCGTGTGTTGATGGTGATCCGCACGCCCTTCTCATGGAAGGCGCGCATATAGGGAACGTGGTTCATGCCGCCCATTTCCGGTGCGAAGAAGCGCTCCGGCGAGACAAGCTCCAGCTTTGCGCCGGCATTGGCGATCAGCTCGGCAGCGGTCATGCCCTGATGGCCGCCATTGTCGTCGTAGAGCAGCACATTCTCGGCCGGCTTGACGGCGCCCGAGATGATGTCCCAGCTCGAGGTCACAAGGTCGCCGCCGGCTTCGAGCGGCGGATTCTGCGGCAGGCCGCCGGTCGCGATCACCACGACCTCCGGCCCGAGCGAAATGACATCGTCCGTCTCGGCCCAGACGTCGTACCGCATCTCGACGCCAAGCCTTTCGAGCTCCGACAGCCGCCAGTCGACGATACCGATCAGCTCCTTGCGGCGCGGATTCTGTGCGGCGAGCCGCACCTGTCCGCCGGCCTGCGGAGCCGCTTCGAGCACGGTGACGGAATGGCCGCGCTCGGCGGCGACACGCGCGGCCTCCAGCCCGGCTGCACCCGCGCCGACCACCACGACCTTCTTCAGCGGACCGTCGCTGCGCGAAATCACATGCGGGATGGTGGCCTCGCGGCCCGTCGCGGCGTTGTGGATGCAGAGCGCCTCGCCACCCTCATAGATCCGGTCGAGGCAATAGGTGGCGCCGACGCAGGGGCGTATACGGTGCTCCTCGCCTGCCATCACTTTGGCGATGATGTAGGGGTCGGCGATATGCGGCCTCGTCAGCCCGACCATGTCGAGCTTGCCTGTCGCTATCGCATGTCTGGCGGTGGCGACATCGGAGATGCGCGCGGCATGAAAGACGGGGAACTTCGTCGCCGCCCGCACCTCGCCCGCGAAGTCGAGATGGGGGGCGGAGCGCATGCCGGTGATCGGGATCACCTTGGTGAGCGCCGCGTCGGTCTCGATCGTGCCACGGATGATGTTGAGGAAATCAACCTTGCCCGAGCCGGCAAGCCGTTTGGCGATTTCGACACCTTCCTCCTTGCCGATGCCTTGTTCGAGATCCTCATCGGCGACCATGCGAATGCCGACGATGAAATCCGGGCCGACGGCCGCGCGCACCGCATCGAGCACGCGGAACGAAAAGCGCAGCCGGTTGTCGAGCGAGCCGCCATATTCGTCCTCGCGCCGGTTGGTGGCCGGCGACCAGAAGCCATCCATCAAATGGCCGTAGGCTTCGAACTCGATGCCGTCGAGGCCGGCCGCCTGCATCCGCTCAGCCGCGCTCGCATAATCGGCGACGATGCGCTCGATGTCCCAGTCCTCGGCTTCCTTTGGAAAGGAGCGATGCGCGGGTTCGCGCACCGGCGAGGCCGCCAGCACCGGCAGCCAGTCGGCCCTGTTCCAGCCGGTGCGGCGGCCGAGATGCGTGAGCTGGATCATCACCTTGCAGTCATATTCGTGGCTGGCGTCGGCGAGCTCCCTCAGCCACGGCACGATCTCGTCACGATACGCCTGGAGATTGCCGAAGGCGGCCGGGCTGTCGCGTGCGACGAGCGCCGAGCCGGCCGTCATGGTGAGCGCCATCCCGCCTTTGGCCTTCTCGGCATGGTAGAGCCGGTAGCGCTCCTTCGGCATGCCGTCCTCCGAATAGGCCGGCTCATGACTGGTCGACATGACGCGGTTCTTCAGCGTCAGGTGCTTGAGCTGGTAGGGCTGGAGGAGCGGGTCGTTGCGAAGCGAAATGTTCATGAGCCGATGCCTTCTCTGTCAGGAGTCGGCCATTTCTGAGTTCTGAGTGGCATCGCGTCCCGAAGCGCTTTGTCGATTACATTTTGTCGTGGCATTTAGGTGATGCTGTTCGGCAGTTGCTCCTCGCGCCGCGCGATGAAGTCTTGCAGGCCATCGGCGATGCCTTCGTCCAGCTTCGGTTCCTCGTAGTCCAAAAGCATCGCTCGCGCCTTCTCGCGACCGCGCGTGTCGTGGTCCTTTGCGCCGTCGGCGCTCCACTGTTCGAAGGAATTGAAGTCCATCAGGCTCGGCATGAAGAAGGCCGATTCAAAATGTTCGAGCGTGTGCTGGGTACCGAGGAAATGGCCGGCCGGCCCGACCTCGCGAATGGCCGCCATTGCGTCTTTGAAGTCGTCGAAGGACAGCCCGCCCGCATATTTGTACCATCCGACGAGCTGTTCGCAGTCGGTGACGAATTTCGAGTAGCCGCAGGTCAGGCCGGCCTCGAGCCATCCGGCCACGTGCCAGATATAGTTGGCGCCCGACAGGATGGCGGCATGCATCAGCATGTTCGCCTCGTAACCCGCCTGGGCGTCGTTCAGCTTCGATCCGACGTGGAAACCCGACGTGCGCCATGGAAGCCGGTACTTACGCGCAAGTGCGCCCATCACATACATCATCTGCGCGGCTTCCGGCGTGCCGCCCATGGGAGCTCCGGTCTTCATGTCGACCGTGACCATGAACTGCCCGTAGATCTGGGGCGAACCCGGACGAACGAGCTGGGTGAACGCAACCCCCGCCAGAGCTTCCGCATTGACCTGCGCCACCGCCCCCACCGCCGACGCCGAAGTCGATGCTCCGCAGAGCGCGAAGGGCGCCAGGATCAGCGGCTGGTTGTTGCGCGCATAGACCTTCATCGCGTCCAGCATTGTGGCATCCCATACCAGCGGCGAATTGCAGTTGGTGATGGAGACAAGGACGGGATTATCCCTGACGAAATCCCTGCCGAAGACGATGCCTGCCATCTCCATCGTGTCTTCGGCGCGATCGCTGGACGTGACGATGCCCATGAACGGCTTGTCGGAATGCTTCAGCGCCGAATGAATGATGTGGAGATGCCGCTTCGGCACGGGAATATCCATCGGCTCGCAAATGATCGAGCTGGAGGAGTGCAGCGCCGGGGCCATGTAGGCGAGCTTATGGAAGTTGTGGAGGTCGGCGAGCGTCCCGTACCGCCTGTTATTGTCGAGATCGCGCACATAGGGCGCGCCATACATGGGAACAAAGACGGAATTGGCTCCCCCCACCCGGACGGTGCGTTCCGGGTTTCGCGCGAAAAGCGTGAACTCGGAGGGGACCTTCGAAACGAGTTCCATCAGCAGGTTGCGGTCGATCAGTACTCTCGTTCCCGACACGTCGGCTCCGGCAGCCTTCCAGATCTCGATGGCTTCGTCGTCGCGGAACTCGCATCCCACCTCTTCGAGGATGCCGAGCGACTCCTGATGGATCAGTTCCACCGCCTCGTCGGGGACCATCTGGTAGACGGGAATCTTGCGCACCAGAGTGGGAAAAGACGCCATTGGCGTGCTGCGCAGGGCCTTGCGCCCGATGCGTCCACCGCCGCGCCGGTTGGGAGTGACCTGACCGATGGCTTGCTCGACTTCCATGCTGATGCTCCGGCAAACGATCGCCAAAGGAACGCCGTAGCTTCATCCGGTTCAAGCGAATAAGCGACGTCTCTCGGTTGAGTAGAACTCAATCGTCGAGCGCCAGAAGCCACTCCTTGAAGATCTCCGCCTGGCGACTGAGCGGCCTTTTCGCGCTCCATGTGATGAAATAGGATTGAGGCGCGGTGATTTCCGCGTCGGTCAGCTGCTGCAAGTCGCCGGACTCGATCAGTGGCTGCACCAGACTGGCCCAACCGAGCGCGACTCCCTGACCGCTGCGGGCGGCCTGCAATGCGACGACGTAGCTGTTGAAGCGACGCACGTTCAACCGCCGCGGCGGCGCTCCGAGCTCGCGCAGGAAATCCGCCCAGGTCGTCCAGGTCCAATCGATTCCCTCGACAGAGAGAAGCTGCAGCTTCGCTAGCTCGTCCAGCGACTGCACGGTGTGCTCCCGGGCAAACGCAGGGCTCGCTACCGCAAATATGCGGTCATCATAGAGCTTTGCCGACACCTCGTCCGGCCATTCGCCGTCTCCGTATCGGAAGCGGAGATCAATGTCTGGGCGGTCGAGGCCGCGCGCATGGTCCGATATCACGTGATCGATGATGATGTTCTGGTGGCTGTTCCAGAAAGAACCCAGACGTGGCATCAGCCAGAGCTGGGCGAGCGCCATGGTGCTTCCAATGGTGACGCTCGACTGGCCCCCGGATGTTCTGATCTGGCGAAACGTGCCGGAGACGCGTTCGAATGCCTCGCGCAGAGCCGCCGCAATCGTCTCGCCCTCCCTGGTCAGATCGAGCGCGCGATGGCGTCGGACAAACAGTGCATGGCCGAGCTCCTCTTCGAGCAATCTTACCTGCTTGGATATCGCGCCTGGTGTGACGTTGAGCTCCTCGGCGGCTCTGGTCAGGGAGAGATGACGGGCGGCGGCCTCGAAGGCTGCGAGTGCGTTGAGCGACGGGAGATCATAGTACCTGCGGACCATATGATTTCACGCTCATGCAGGGTGCGAGGCAGGCGGAGGCGGCTGCCCCTCGAAACTCGGCAGGCTTTCATTCACGCAGGCCCATGACGGCGCACTGGCTGTCCAGATCGTCGCCGCTGGCCTGGCGACCTCCGGGTCGTCCAGCGTTCCGGCGCGCACAAAGATCAGATGCGGCCGTACTTCGGCCTCGCTGAACAGATGCGTTCCACATGTGGGGCAGAAGCGCCGGTGCATCCTGTTGCCGCTGTCTGCTGTGCTCTGGAAATCTGAGGTCGTACCAGTGATCGACATTCCGGCCGACGGAAAACAGACGCTGACCGCAGCGTTCCCGGCCGCGATGTATTGGCAGAGCCGGCACCAGCACAGCCGCGTGATGATCGGCTCGGCGTCCGTCCGGTAGCGGACGGCCCCGCACAGACATCCGCCTGCAACCATTTCATCCTCCCCAGGATAGCGATCAGTCAAAAACCGGTACGAGTTGACCAGCGCCCGGCCTGTCAGTCAAATGCGGACGCATCGACACGGTTACTCCGAGGGAGGAGGCAATGGCCGAGCGGATATTCAAGCGTCTGTTCACGCCGGTGGCGCTGCGAGGCAAGACGCTCCGCAACAGGATCGTCTTCGGAGCGCATACCGCGAACATGGCCGTCGAAGGGCTGCCGACCGAACGGCATGTCGCCTATTATGCGGAGCGCGCCATCGGCGGGGCGGGGATGATCGTGGTGGAGCCGATGCCGGTCCACCAGGCCGCGGTTCTGACGCGAGGCAACTTCCGCCATTCCGACGACGGCGTCATCCCGCATTTCCGCAAGGTAACGGATGCGATCCGCAGCAACGGCGCCGTCGCGATCCAGCAATTGTACCACGTCGGACAGCACGCCGATGCGGACAACTCGTTCCACGCCGGCTGGTCGCCGTCCGGCCGGCCGAGCTATCACGATTCCGACGGCTCACACCGTATGACCGAGGCCGAAATCGAGGAAACGATCGACGGCTTCGTCCAGGCGGCGCGCCGTTGCCGTGAAGCCGGTTTTGACGGCGTGGAGGTATGGGCAGCCTACCACTCGATGCTGGACCAGTTCTGGACACCCTGGTCGAACAGGCGTGACGACCGCTGGGGCGGAAGCCTCGAGAACCGTACTCGGCTCAGTCGCGATATCATGACACGCATCCGCAGGGAATGCGGCGATGGCTTCATCGTGGGTCTTGCGGTCAGTGATGAGCCGGAGGCGAACGTTGCGTTGAAACGTGAAGCGCTTGCGGAGATCGTCGAACTGCACGACCGCGATGCCCTGGCGGACTACGTGACTTGTGGGTCGGGCAGCTATTTCGACTTCTATGCGATCATGCCCACCTTTCTCTATTCGGAGAAGCTTGGCGCCGATCTAGCGACTGTGCTCAAATCAACTGTGCGGCATGCGCTGGTCACCGCCGAAAGCCATATCCGGACGCCGGAGAATGCCGAGAGCGTGCTTAGCGAAGGCAGGGCCGATCTGGTTTCAATCGTTCGCGGACAGATTGCCGACCCGCATCTGGCCGCCAAGGCAGCCGCCGGCCGACCCCAGGAAATTCGCGGATGCCTGTCATGCAATCAGATGTGCTGGGGCCGGCGCTCACGGGACTATTGGATAAGCTGTGTCATCAACCCTTCCGCCGGCCGGGAATGGGAATGGGGCGGCGATCGCTTCTCGCCTGCCGAAAGGCCGAAACGCGTGCTGGTCGTGGGTGGCGGGCCCGCAGGTCTCGAAGCGGCGCGCGTGGCGGCCGAGCGCGGGCACCGCGTGGTTCTCGCCGAGGCATCGGACCGTCTCGGCGGGCAGTTCCGTCTCGCCGGGCTGCAGCCGCGCCGCGCCCAGATCCTCGACCTGATCGGCTGGTATGAACGCCAGCTCGGCCAGCTTCAGGTGGAGGTCCGTTACGGGCAGTTCGTCGAGGCTGATGATGTGGAGCGCGAAGGCGCCGATCACGTCATCCTCGCAACAGGTTCCCTGCCGCCGGAAGGCGCGTTCCAGAGAGCGCTGCCTGAATTCGACGATATTCCGGGAGGCGGTGCAGTGCTGTCGGCCGAAGCAGTGATGGGACGCGAAGCAAGGCCGGGGAACCGGGTCGTGGTGCTCGACGACGGCGGCAACTGGAAAGGATGTGGCACGGCCTGGAGGCTCGCGGAAGATGGTCATGACGTGACGCTTGTCACGCCCGATCCTCTCGTTGGGAAGGAGCTTCAGCGCATGGCCGCCGACGGCCCCTTGCGCCGCGCGCTGGCCCGCCTAGGCGTTCGCTTCATCACTGAAAGCGCAATTACTCATTGGGACGGCAAGCTGGCCCGGGTTGCTTCGCTTCTCGACGGAAGCGAGCGGCATGTCGAGGCCGATGCGCTCGTCTTTGCTGGGACCAACGTCGCGGAGGATGGTCTTTCCCTCGAACTCGACAGACGAGGGATACCTTTCACGGCGATCGGCGATTGCACCGCCGCGCGCCAGGCGGCATTTGCCATCCACGACGGGCGCAAGGTGGCGCTCGCCATCTAGCTGTCGAGCGCCGGGCTTCATCCGCACGGGCCGCGAGATTGCGAGGCCGTTGCGCAAGCCTGGCGACCGACTGGCAAATTGGCGCCAAACGACATCGGCGTCGGGCATCTCGGGGCCGTCGAGCGTCAGCTGCCCATACAGCACGCCGAGCCTTGGAGCCAATGAGGCTCAGCGCACCAAAAAGAGAGGTCCCGAAGGCAAGCTGACGGTGTCCGAATGCACCGCTTGCCGGGCAAGATTCCAGTTGACACTCGGAAGCTCAATCTATCTCATATGAACAGGGTTTCTCAAATACAAAAAAAGGGAATACCCGAGGTGGAGCTGTCCTTGTGGGCAGAATTCTTTTCCCGGCCAGAGGAGACAAATGGGATGAGGAGGAAGGTGGAGTTGGTCGCGAGAGCGGCCGCGCTGGTATTGGCTGGCGGGTTCCTGACAGCAGCAGGGAGCGCGAGCGCGGCTGAAACGCCGGCGGCTTTCAATACGCTGCCGCCGGAAATCAAGGCACTTTACGTCGGCGTCGAAGACACGATCCAACCGACCGCCTTCGACAATTTCGCGATGCCGCCGAAGCCTTGGAAATGGTGTCATTCGGAATCGTATCAGGGCAATCCCTGGCGGGTGTCCGTGACCAATGAGTTGAAGCGTCTCGTCGGGCTTTATCAGGAGAAGGGCTGGGTCTCCGGCTTCGAGATGTCGGATTCGAATGGCGACACCAGCCAGCAGATTGCCCAGATCCGCGCCTTCATCGACAAGAAATGCAGCATCATCACTTCCTTTGCCGGATCGTCGACGGCATTGAACGAAGTGATCGAGGCAGCGCACAAGGCGGGCATTCCGTTCGTAACCGGTGCGGGCGCCGTCACCAGCCCCTATGCCGTCAACGTCGACTCCAACTATGTGAAGTTCGGTTACGACCTCGCCAAGGGTATTGTTGACGGGCTCGGCGGCAAGGGCAATGTGCTTCGTGTCGAGGGCATCGCCGGGAGCCCGCTGGTGGCCCAGCAGCGCGCCGGCGCCGACAAGGCCTTCGCCGAGGCTCCGGGTATCAAGGTCGTCCGCGACGTCAACGGAAACTGGTCCCCGAACGTCACCAAGACAGTGGTCCTGCAGGTGCTCGCAACCAATCCGCAGCCGATCGACGCGGTCTGGACGTCGGGCAGCGAGGCACGCATCGTCGACGAGGCTTTCGAGCAGGCGGGCCGGCCGGTTCCACTGGTTTCGGGCAGCATCTCCGGCGACGCGCTAGGCTATTGGAGGGAAAATCCGGACAAGTTCAAGTTCACGGGCGGCGCGTTGATGCCGTCCTGGACCGCGCAGACGCTCTTCCGAGTCGGCGTGCGTGTCCTGGAGGGGCAGCAGCCGAAGCTGAACATCATCATGGTGCCAGTGCCTGAGGTGAAGCAGGCCGAGCTCGACAAATGGTATGCCTCCTGCATGACCAAGGATTCAGTATCCGTGTTCCCGGTGGCGCCGCAGGACCCGTTGCCCGACTCCATGATGGACGCCTATTTCGTAAAGCCCGCGCCGGTCGCGCTGTTCGACTACAGCCAGACGCCGGATCCTTGCGCCGCCAAATAGCAGGCGCGGCTCGGATCACCCGACCGGCAGATGCCGGTCGGGTTTGTCGTTTTCATGAGATATGGCAATGACGTGACGCTGCGAGTCGATTGAGGCTCGTGGAGAGCGGTCCTG
The DNA here is from genome assembly GCF_033542235.1 of Mesorhizobium sp. BAC0120. Classification (NCBI taxonomy): domain Bacteria; kingdom Pseudomonadati; phylum Pseudomonadota; class Alphaproteobacteria; order Hyphomicrobiales; family Phyllobacteriaceae; genus Mesorhizobium; species Mesorhizobium sp. BAC0120. Next base: position 138,301 of record NZ_JAWRCU010000012.1, read on the forward strand.
CCGCGGGGTGTCAATGCTGGACGTCGTCGATCTCTCCAAGCGCTACGGCGAGACGGTCGCCCTTGAAGGCGCGACGATCTCGTTCCAGCCGGGCACGATCCATACTATCCTTGGCGAGAACGGTTCGGGAAAGAGCACGCTGGTCAAGTTGCTGAGCGGTATCGTTCTGCCGGACCGCGGCAGCATTCGGCTGGATGGCCGCGAGGTCGTCGCGCGCGATCCACGCGGTTTCAGAGCTGCGGGTTTCGCCACAGTGTTTCAGGAGGTCTTGATCGCACCAGACCGGACGGTGGTGGACAACATCCTGCTTGGCTATGACGGTCTGATCCAGCGACGCGTACCGAGAAGCCAGAGAAGGCAGACGGCTGCGCATGTGCTGAGCCGTTTTTCCGTTACGGCCGTACCGCTCGATGTTCTGGCTGCCGACCTCCCGCTCGCAGCGCAGCAGCTCGTCGTACTGGCCCGGGCGTTGCTGCGCGACCCGCGTGTGCTGATACTTGACGAGGTCACGGCGGCCCTGGATTTCGCCGACCGCGAGGCTGTATTCGCGCTTATGCGAAGCTGTGCCTCTGAAGGGCGGCTGGTCATCTTCATCACGCACCGGATGGACGAGGTGCTCTCATTGTCGGATCAGGTTACGGTGCTGCGCAGCGGTCATGTCGTCCGCACACTTCGGCGAGAGCAGCTGAAGCCGGATGAATTGCTCGCTCTGATGGCTCCTGACACGGCTCGGGAGCTTCGCCATGGCTGACGCAGGCGTCCGACTGTCGGCGCGAGGCGTCGCTTTGAAAACAGATGCAGAACCTTTCGACCTCGATATCCGAGCGGGCGAGATCGTCGGCCTGGCGGGTCTCGACGGCCATGGCCAGGAGCAGTTCATCGAGATGCTGGCCGGCCTGCGTGCTCCTGCGCGCGGGAGCGTGGTGGCTGTACGCGGAGATGCCGAACATCCCATCACGAGCCTGCGCAAGGCAATCTCCGGCGGGGTCGCCTATCTGCCGCGCGATCGACGCGCCACCGGCATCTTTCCAACCATGTCGATCCTCGACAACTTCGCGATGGCAACAGTCGATCTCGACCGTCGTTTCGGGTTGATCAGCAAGCGCGATCGGCGCCGCCGCTACGAATACTACCGCAAGCGCCTGTCGATCGTGGCGCAGCAGCCCGGCAACGCCATCATCACCCTGTCGGGCGGGAACCAGCAAAAGGTCTTGCTCGCCCGGGCGCTGGCACACAGGCCCGACGTCCTGCTGCTCAACGACCCTACGCGCGGCGTCGACATCGCGACGCGTCAGACACTTTATGCCGTGTTCAGGGAACTGGCTGCCGAAGGGGTCGGGCTCATTATCCTGTCCACCGAAATCGAGGAAGTGCTTTTGCTGTGCAGCCGCATACTGGTTTTTCGAGAGCAGCAGGTCGCCTCGACCGTTGCTGGAGATGATCGTTCGCCGGAGCACATCATCTCCGTCATGTTTGGACGACGGCAATGAATGTGGCCATGGAATCCGAACGCAAAGGCGGTGCCGTCTTGGCGCGAGCATTGTGGCAGCAGGTCGGCTTCGGACCTGTCCTGTTCGTGCTGTTGCTGGCCGTAAATATTTTCATCAACCCGGCCCGTTTCTCGCCCGCAGCCTGGGGAACCCTGATCGGGCTTGCGGCACCGCTGATCGGTGCGGCACTCGCCTCGACCCCCGCCATCCTCGGGGGGCGCGGCGGGATCGACATCTCGGTCGGCCCGCTGATGGGATTCGTCAATGCAGTGGTGGTGCTCGTGCTTGTCCGGCATCTCGGTATCCAGACGCCTTGGATCATCGTGCCGGTCGCGGTCGTTCTCGGCATGCTGGTGGGCGCAGTGAACGGCGTCCTCGCGACGGTGCTGCGCATCCAGCCGATCGTCGCCACGCTAGGCACCTATCTGATCCTGATTGGGACCACCCTGACGATCTTGCCTGCCCCCACGGGCACGGTTCCGCCTTGGTTGCGGGCCTTGGCCGGACCGCTCTCGATCCTGCCGCTTGCTGCCGTCTGCCTGGTCTGGACCGGCCTTCGCCGGTTGCCCTACTACGATCACCTGATGGCCGTGGGAAGTGACGACCGAGCGGCTTATACGGCCGGAATACCGGTTACCCTTGTCCGCTTCCTTTCCTATGTAATCACCGGCGCCTTTGCCGGTCTGGCGGCGCTCATGATGACTGCGCTGATCGGATCCGCCGACCCCTCGATCGGCCCCACCTACACGCTGATCGCCATCTCGGCGGTGGCCCTGGGCGGCGTCAGTCTTGCAGGCGGGCGGGGCGGCCTGCTCGGCGCGGCAATCGGGGCGATCGACATTTTCCTCCTGCAGAGCGCCTTGACCTACTTCAATCTGTCCACCTTCGTGCTGCAGATCGCATATGGGGCGGTTCTCGTTCTGGCCATCGTGTTGACCGCGCTGCACGAGCGGCTGCTCGGCCGCGCCAAGGAGTTCGGCTGATGCTGCGCTTGACGGGTGACCAATGGCGCGTCGTCGGTTCGCTCGCCGTGGCCGTAGGGCTGCATTCGGCCGGGACCATCCTTATCCCCGGCTACAGTTCGGAATTCTCGGTTCGAGCAATGCTGGTGCTGGCATCATTGCTGGCTATCGCATCGATCGGACAGACGCTGGTCGTCATCATCGGCGGAATCGATCTGTCGATACCGTTCCTGATCGGCTTTGCCAACGTGGTGACGGCGCAGCTTTACGGGCAGGGCATGAATTTCGGACTGGTATGCGTGATCGTGATCGGGCTTGCCTGCTTGGTCGGCGCCCTAAATGGAATGATCTCCTCCACGCTGAAGCTCCATCCGCTCATCGTCACCCTCGGCGTCGGCACGATCGTGCAGGGCAGTGTACTTTTGTGGACCGGCGGCTTTCCGTCCGGCTCCGCACCGCCCAAGCTATCCGAGTTCGTGTCCATCGGCGGATCGTCAGGCATACTGCCGGTTCCATGGCTCGTTCCCTGCTTCGTGGCACTCGCGGCAGTTCTGGTTGTCGTTATGGCCCGCATGCCTTACGGTCGGCGACTCTTCGCGCTTGGCAGCAATCCGCGAGCCGCGCCATTGGCCCTCATCAATCCGGTAGCGATGTGGATTGTCACCTTTGCCATCAGTGCAGCATTCGCGGCAGTGACTGGCATTTTGCTGCTCGGCTTCACCGGCTCGGCCTATGGCGAGGTGGGGCAACCCTATCTTTTCCAGACGATCGCCGCTGTCGTGATCGGCGGCACCGCTCTTGTTGGCGGTCGTGGGTCCTATATCGGCACCGTCGCCGGAGCGCTGGTGCTCACGGAAATCAACACGCTGCTGATAGGGCTCGGTCTGCAGCCATCGGTGGTCCAGGCCGTGCTCGGTGCGGTCATCGTCGCACTGGTCTCCTTCTATGGACGCGACCCGCATGTGCGAACGTTGATCTAGAGCATCGGATGCTCACTGTTCGTCCAAGCTGAAATCGGTGACCGGAAGCCGGCCGCCGATCTGCTCGTTCAGTGAACTGGCTGCCTCGTAGAGGTGCTGCGAAGCGTCGGCGAGACGGACCTGATTGGTGACCCAGAGCACGAAAGGCATGGTGAGCGCCGCCTGCGCTATGCCGTTTCTGTCCAGGATGGGGAAACTTACGTCGGTAATGCCCCGAAGGGTCTCGTCGGCCACGACCTCATAACCGCGCTCGGCGATGCGCTTGATACGCTTCAGCAGCGGCGCGGGATCGCTACCCTCGGTTCGATGCTCCTGTACCAGAGTTTCGAGCATGCTCGCACGCTGGCGTTCGTTTTGGAAAGCAAGCAACGTCCGGCCGGAAGCGGTGGTCAGCAGTCGGCTTTGAGTACCAAGGCGCACACGGAAGCCGATTGGCGCCGGGTTATCGGCGACGGCAACCACCCTGACCCTGAGCCCGTCGAGCACCGAGAGGATGACGGACTCGTTTATGCGCGTGGCAAGCATCTGCAGCACCGGTTGGGCTGCATCGAGCAGGATGCGGGTAGGCGGATAGTTGCAAGCAAGGTCGAAAAGCTTCATGGACAGGAAGAACTCGTCCGATGGCGGCCGCCTCGTCACGTAGCCGCGCCGCTCGAGTGAGACGACAACGCGATAGACTTCCTGAACCGAGCGATCGAGGCTGTGCGCGATCTGCGAAAGAATAAGTCCGCCCTGCTGGCCGGCCAGAAGCTCCAGAACATCCAAACCTTTCTCGAGCGCGGGCGCTCGATAGGTGACGATTTCATCGATCCGATCCGGCACTGTTTGACGCTTCGCCATGTTCAGCCTGTCCCGCTCCGACCGCGCGCAGCGGATTGAATTCGAGTGAAATCATTCATCTGCTATAGCTCTTTGTTCTGCAGCTTATCCGAGAGATCTGTACCTCATTTTGCTGCGCTGACCTTCGGTTCGGCATTATGCTCGGCCGAGAGGCCGTTTCACTATTCACAGCATCGATAACGCTGTATCTTATGTCAAACAACTTTTTCATATTTGGAAAAAGGTCGAAGCTGCGACATGGGCCTTCCAAGGCTTATCGGCTTGCATGCCATCGCCATGATCTTTCCGATTTTCGGCTGCCTCATGTAGTGTGTCGCCAAGCCTTTGTTGCTGGTGGCAAGGCGAGGTAGGACGAAGCAAGCAGATCCTTTTGCGGCGACTCGTAAACCCCGACAAAGGGGGATTGTGGAATGCCTGAGCAGACAAGGGAGCGAACCTTCTCACCCGCGTTCGAATTGTCTGGGGCGCGTGCCTCAGGTGCCCCCGGCACGGGACCGAACATGGCAGCGTTCGAGCCTGGGACCGATCAGACCGACTTCGATGTCATCGTGGTAGGCGCCGGCCTGTCCGGTATCGGCGTCGCCTACCATCTGCAGCGAGACTGTCCCCGCAAATCCTTCGTCATCCTGGAAGCGCGCGGCGCGATCGGCGGCACGTGGGACTTGTTCCGCTACCCGGGCATCCGGTCCGATTCCGACATGTACACGCTCGGCTATCGGTTTCGACCCTGGCACGGCGAGAGTTCGTTTGCTGACGGCGCATCGATCCTCGAATACCTCCGCGATACCGCTCGGGAATATGGCATCGATCGCAAGATTCGCTATTGCCACAAGGTAATGCAGCTTTAAGCGGCAGTATACCAATTGGCGCCCGCGAAACCCGGGGCCGAACTGCGACTCCTAGGAGTCTCGAAGTAATGCCCTCGCGATGATCGGATAATCCTGGCCGGGCGCGCCATTCAAGCGCGTGAAGCCGTTGCTATCCACCGACTCAGGACGTTCGAAGCCGAGTCTCCCTGACGCCCCAAATCAAGGGTGCAGCGTCGACGCTGTTCACGCTGACAACGGGCTAGTTTACGCGTGCAGAAACTAAGTACGACTCCACCAGCCGTGCGATCCCAAGGCGCGGCAAGCTCCCGCTAGGTGCTAGGTTAGCGTCTGAATCATTTATGAAGTATAGCATTTGGTATGCAGTCTGTTCGCCGACCCTCGCGAACGACTGCTCCAGAACAGCTTGCACCATCGCCTGGAGCGTTTGGTTATCTCCAACGGAGATATTCCCGACGATGCCCAAGCCTACACTCCAACCTCCAAACGTGCCCGCGAATAGTGATCCACTCAGCGTGGCGCCATGCCCGACGAGTTGCGACACATAGCCTACAACAGCAGCCTTAAGCTTGCTAATGCCGCAATACCCTGGCGCCACGAGTGGCTCGGGTGCCTTTATGACGCCGGCAGCCAACACCGTCGGCGGCTCGTTTGACGCCCCAGGGTAGTAGTTGCCACTCATTTTGTCCCGCCAGACCGGCGTATAGAGAGCGTAGTCAAGGACCAATTCAACAAATACGGCCACCGTAGAGGCCAACTGTTCGTTGCCGATCCTGGTCGAAAAGCCCGGCTTAGGGAACTTTCCACCTAGGCGATCTCGAAAACCCCCGTCAAAATACGCCTCGTAGTACTCGCGAAATGCCGTTTCAAACCGCGGCATTTCATCCGCTTCGCCCAATCCCACTGCCGCTACCATTTGGCTCTGATCGGAAATCGATACCGGCGTAGCCATGAACTGCTGGATCTTTTCTGCGAACAATCTAAACGATTGTGTATCGAGCGTCACGGTTTGATGAGAGGCGTGATGGCCACTGAGCAACATTGGCGACAGTTGCCTTTGTCTTACCGTTCGCGTCAGCGACCGCTCTATAGCCACCAAACTATTATTCAGAAGCGCGTCGACCACCGGATCATTTCGCAAGCTCCCGGGCAAAGCTGCGCGGGCGCGTGCTATCCGAGCTTCGACTGCCTGCAGTTGGAACGACTCCGAAAAATCCGCGAAATTGAGCGATGTCGCTAAATCTGGACCGCCAAAAGCAGACAGCTGAATGGCTGCAAGTTCCGTGTTGTTCGGTGCCGGTGTGCACTTACGTCCGGCGTTCCTAGGCATAAATTCCGGATTGAGCGCGGTGAGATCAACTGCCTGACAGCCTGCCACCGTCAGCATAGTCGCAAGTCCCAGCGAGAAGACTATTCCAAGTCCCATCACTCCCCTCCAGTATCTATCCGCTCAGCATTAAACGTCCTGCATGCCTTCAGTGCTTTCAAAGTACTTCGCCAAGAAAGTGTTACGAATGAGGGGGGAGAAAGATCACAACCCCAACCGCACCCGATCTCAAACCCTCGATCGATTGCGTGAATCTCCTAGAAGTCGCAATGCAGCTTTTCCACCGATAGAAAATATATCTAGGAAAGGCAACAGGAAAACTGACCGTGTCCGATGTTGATTGACCTACAGAGGCTGTTCATTCGCACCCTGCCGAGACGAACGTTTCGATAGAGGTGCCGACATTTGTCGATCGGGTCTAGCTTAAAATGTCCGACTTCCGCGCCGCACCTTGAGACCCATTATCATCGAGATACAAGGGCGAACAGAGCGCGATCCGAGCTTGTAGCGTAGATAAGAAGATCGATTATGGGTATCCCGCTGATAAGACTAACGAACTAATGCACTATCTAACTTGGCGACTTGAGTAATTTTGTTCAGCCGACTATTTTGCGTGAGCATTCTCGCGCGGAATCTAATTATGCTGCAGATTGGCGCACCATGCAATATTGACACCGGCGCCGGAGATTCCGAATGCAGGCAGCTTATGTCGCCTTACAGCAAACTGGAGGGGGTATGTGTTGTGTTTGGTGGGGACGTTATTGGCACGACTGAAGACATCGGCCTTTGCGCACTTGTTACGCCTGGTGCGCTGTTCGCGGAACGTCCTCAGAAGGGATCTGATCCGAAACGCGCTACAAAGCTGGTGGTCTCAGCTGGTCAAGCTATTGCCGGCGGGCTGGCCACAGCAACATCACCAATAGAGTCCTTCACCGGTTACTATAATGAGGGTGGCCTTGGGTTGTGGGCGACTTGCCGAAAGAGATAGATGCATCTGGTGCGGGTAAGTCCGCTCTGGGCCACTGTGGGAGCCGTTGGAGTCGTAGTCAGGCGCCAACGGATTGTGACCAGCAGGACGGGCTGCTGTGGGCAGTTCGCGCTGCAAGTGCCAATCCGGTACCGCCTTGGGCAGATAGACCGATATGGCCACTTCTATTGGTGAAAGCCGTCGATCTGTGTAGCGACGACCGCATCTTGCATCTGCTCACAAGGAGCGTGTCGTTGCAGTCGGTTCAATCAGTCGCGAATGAGTGGCCTCGATGAAGGGACTTTTCTCCCTGGTTATGACCAGCGTACTTTTGTGTTTAGTGGCTGCCGGGAGCGCGATAGCCTTCGTGCAGGACTTGTCAATTGCAAACAACGAGGTGATTGCCGCGGCCGATCGCAGTACAAAACGGGTGCTTGTATGGCGGAGTGCTGGACTTAGTACGTCGCTTGGAATAGACGTGCCTGATGGGCCAAGTGCAGTGCAATTGACTGACAATGGAGATCATATCGCCGTTGGTAGCCAGAACGGCGAGATATCGATCTGGGACGCCCGAACCGGTAGTCTTGAATACTCCTTCAAACAAGGCGACGGTTCCATTGTCCGAATAGCTTATTTCGACGGCAACGCCCGTATAGCTGCGCTCTCATCCACTGGGCGTCTTAGCGTATGGGATCTGTCGTCAGGGGCCATGCTGTGGGCCAATAAAGGGGCCATGAATGCTACTGTCGGGGCGCTCGTCGTCTCGCATGATGGCAGCCTTATCGCGGCCGCCCTTGGGTCTACGGGACACTTCTTTGACGCCAAGACTGGGGCCCGAAAAGCATTCATATATGGGGCACCGGCAGGCTTTCTGACCGACGACAAGGCACTCTTTGTCGTCCACGTGGTAATGTATATCGGATGGTATCGCGGCGCGATCCTGTCGTCATCTGATGGAAAGCGGATGCGGTTTGTTGAGCCGCCTAGGATAGCCGATGAGACCGGAAGTGCCTTGGCCGCGACGCTATCACCTGATGGGCGGACAGCAGGAACAGGCTATTCAATGAATGGAAATGGCTCAATATTTTCTATTGAGGAAGACAGCGCAATGCAGACCAGGATCTTTTCGGGCGTGTCTAGATGGACGCGTAGTTCACAATTCTCGCCCGATGGAAATGTCTTGGCAATGATTGGTGGCCGAACTATACGGCTTTGGGAGGTCTCAACCGGTCAACTTATTCGGGAGATTAACTACTAAAACGCTTATAAGTGGACCGCGCCTGTTCCGCTACAACACCCGGCCAGCGCCTATTTAGCTTGCAGGCTTGCACAGTGGCAGGCATTACTGCGAAATCGCGTTAGATGTGCATTTCGTGGTGGGTAACGATACACTAAACAGCGGTGACCTCGTCTTATCAACGGCCAAGATGCGTGAGGGTGTTGTCCACTTGCTCCAAAGGAGAGAAAAATGGCGCCGCGTGGGAATCGAATAGATACTGGTCGAAAGCGCTCGGCTCACTACGGGTCCGAACAGGACTCCGTGGAGATTGTCTCCGGACGCGTGTATCACGGAGTAGCGAATAAGTCATATAAGGTACTCTTCGATAGCTTGGAGCCCTCTGGGTGGTTCAGTGCGTCGCCAACAGACTTAAATGTCAACCGGGCAATACGTACAAACAATCCAGGTGCTCTTAATATATCCGCGTGGCAACGTACTAGGCCAGGATTCGTAGACGTTACTCCGCCGGATAGTGGCGGAAATCGCACCACTATCTATAGAACACCGGAACACGGGATTGGCGCTTGGTACCATCTTTTGGCGGAGGTGTACGGTTTCTCAGCCGCCGGCAATTTTACCGTATATCAGCTCGCAAACCGGTACTCAGGCGGAAATGAAGGAGCAACTCAAGTCTATATCCAAGCTTGGCGCAACTGGTCAGGCAATCAGCTGGACAGAGACACGGTCGTGCACCTGAATGATACCGGGGAGATGTTGATACTTGCCAAGGCGATGTTTGCTCATGAAGCGGGACAAATATCCCCCGTACGAGACAATCAGATAATGTATGCAATTGAAGCAGAGCGGGCGGGATCACTGCCCACTTCGGTCAGCGGAAGAGAAGAAGAATGTTGGAACACCGATCTCGCTGATGATGCCGATATTCTCACACGATTGGCGGTGGAGCATGGAGTAAGACCAGCACCGGTTGAGGAAATGGTACGATACCGTGACCTGTATAAGCCAAGCAGTCGTCCCCGTTATTGGGCTGTACTGGACTTTAGCCTGAACTCTAGGGAGAAGCGGCTGTTCGTCTTTGATACGCTCGAACGTGGTGTAGATAGGTATTATTGCGCGCATGGACGGGGATCGGAAGGATCCGCCAATGATGGCCTCGCCACAGTCTTTTCAAATCGTTCTGGGTCCAACGCATCATCTCTCGGTATTTATCTGTGCAGCGAGACCTACTATGGCGAGAACGGCTATTCACTGCGGCTCGATGGGGTGGAGGACTCGAATTCGAACGCGCGCAGCAGGGCAATTGTCGTTCATGGCGCCAAGTATGTCTCGGAGCGATGGATTCGCGATCATGGTTACCTCGGTCGAAGCCACGGTTGCCCGGCAGTCGAGCATCAATATGTAGCTCAGATCGTGAACGCACTGGCGTCGGGATCGCTGCTGATCGCTTCAACAACCTAATTTGGATTAGGTTGCTTCGATGATCCAAAAGAAGGCTCAGAAGCAATAGCGAGGACGTCTTTGTGCTCGTTTGCGTCCCGCCTACGGCTGCTCTTAGCCTTTCTTGATAGGGTTTCTCTTGCCGATCAAAGCTTTGGCACCAGACATGAGCGTCCGTCTCTGTATTGACGAGCTATTCTGTGTCCCGATTTTGAGATTCCCACGATTTGGATATAGGGCTCAGAGCGAATATCAGAAATCACAGGGACACTAGCAACTTGTTGAGGCCTAGTGTCGTTTTGATTTCGAGGTTCACTCCGAGCCAGATATCAAAATGAGGCGACCTTCGAAATCAGGACACACTAGGTCGTCATTCGGATGCGGTCGCAGTCGACCTACAATCTGCCTTCCGGCACGTACTTGCCGTTCAATTCCTCGCCGATCATGCGATCACCGGGAAGTCGCGGAAGCCCGCAACGTCCGTGACGATGTCGTCGGTCAAGGCAATCGCGAAGCGCGCCCATTTCTCGTCGCCGTTGATTTTCTCGAACGGCGGCACGGTGATGGCCGGCGGTTCGGCTTGGGATTTCGTCAACCGAAGGAGATAGGCAGCCGCTGCTGCAAACAGGATCACAAGGCCGGCCGAGAGCCCGAGCTTTCCCAGTGAAGCAGCACCGATCGAATGGCGGTGGCTTTCTCAGGATCTTGGATTGTTTCAACCTCCAGCACATGCCCGCGCTTGTCCAGAGTGCGGACGATCTCGTGCCCTTCGTCCGCGAGCGCCTTCCTGATCTCGATGGTGCACCGGACCAGACTGTCGTCGGTGACGGCGATGTGGGCCCAAACGGCCTCCATCATCTCGTCATTTATGACTACCTGGCCTGCCTTGGAGGAGGGTACGCTCAGTACTTCCGCCGTTCGGGCTCGTAGGGTGGCTGTCCATCTGGAAGCATCCATAGACCCGCGCTCACCGTCGACCTCACGACCGTTCAAGCGAAGCGGTAAAAGCGCCGGACCATGCATGGAGGTGCTCGCCCTCAGGGCGAGACCAGCAGCTAATGTATCTCGAACCCTGCCGCCATGCCAGCAGACACCATTTCGGCCTCCATTAGCAGGATTTCGCCCGATTTCGTGAGTGCCCCCGAGGCTGTTCTTGTTATGAGTTGATGAGTTCCGGGTCTAGCTTTCAGTTGCGCCGAGTCCAAAATGTCTATTGGCGCACCCATGCCATCGCCATGATCTTTCCGATTTTCGGCTGCCTCATGTAGTGTGTCGCCAAGCCTTTGTTGCTGGTGGCAAGGCGAGGTAGGACGAAGCAAGCAGATCCTTTTGCGGTGACTCATAGACCCGAAGGGAGATCATGGAATGCCTGAGCAGGCACGAGAGCGAGTCTTCTCACCCGCGTTGGAATTGTCTGGCGCGCTTGCTTCAGGCTTCGCCGGAACGGGACCGGACCTGGCAGTGGCCGAGCCTGAGGCCGATCAGACCGATTTCGATGTCATCGTCGTAGGCGCGGGCCTGTCCGGTATCGGCGTCGGCTACCATTTGCAGCGAGACTGCCCCCGCAAATCCTTCGCCATCCTGGAAGCGCGCGGCGCGATCGGCGGCACATGGGACCTGTTCCGCTACCCGGGTATCCGTTCCGATTCCGACATGTACACGCTCGGCTACCGGTTTCGACCTTGGCACGGCGAGAGTTCGTTCGCCGACGGCGCATCGATCCTCGAATACCTCCGCGATACCGCTCGGGAATACGGCATCGATCGCAAGATTCGCTATCGGCACAAGGTAATGCGGGCGTCGTGGTCGTCGAGCGAAGCGCGCTGGCAACTCGAGGTTTCAGGCCCGGACGGGAAGGCGCTGGCCTTCACCTGCAGTTTCCTCCAGCTATGCAGCGGCTACTACGATTACGACGCGGGCTACATGCCGGGCTGGCCGGGCATGGACCGCTTCGCCGGCGAAATCGTGCATCCGCAGAAATGGCCGGACGGTCTCGATTACGCCGGCAAGCGCGTGGTCGTGATCGGCAGCGGCGCGACCGCGGTCACGATGGTGCCGGCGCTGACGGATAAGGCCGCCCATGTCACGATGCTGCAGCGCTCGCCGACCTACATCGTGGCGCGGCCGGCAAAAGACTCCGTCGCCAGTTGGCTCTATTCGAGGCTGCCCGAGAGACTGGCGTACGCGCTCGCGCGCTGGAAGAACATCTTCCTGCAGATGTATTTCTACAATGCGGCACGTAGGAAGCCGGAAGCTGCGAAGGAGTACATCATCGAGCTTGCCGAGGAGGAGCTTGGCCCCGGGTTCGACGTCGAGAAGCATTTCACGCCGCGCTACAATCCCTGGGATCAGCGGCTCTGCCTCGTGCCCGACGGCGATCTCTTCAAGGCGATTCGCGAAGGCAAGGCTTCGGTCGTCACCGACGAGATCGAGACCTTCAGCGAAACAGGCCTGAAGCTGCGTTCCGGGGAGGAACTCCCCGCCGACATCATCGTCTGCGCGACGGGACTTGTGATGAGGCTGATGGGAGGGATCGAGCTTCTGGTGGACGGCAGAAACGTCAACCCGGGCGCGACCATGATCTATAGGGGCGTCATGCTGTCGGATGTGCCGAATCTCGCATTGACCTTCGGCTACGCCAATGCATCGTGGACGCTCAAGGCCGACCTCGTTGCCGAATATCTCTGCCGGATTCTCAACAAGATGGATCGCGACGGCTACGCGTTCTGCACTCCACGCAATGATCCGTCGATCATTCCGGAGGCGACGCTGCCGCTCTCATCCGGCTACATGCAGCGCGCCAAGGACATGCTGCCGAAGCAGGGCTCAAGGCGGCCTTGGAAACTGTACCAGAACTACGCCAAAGACGTGCTGTCGCTGCGCTTCGGCTCGATTGATGACGGCGTGTTGACGTTCACGCGCCGTGCCGGGTAGTGGGGCGAGCACGAGCTGCCTTCTGCAACGTTGCGCCCTTCGAGTACCCCTCATCCGTCGCCTTCGGCGACACCTTCTCCCACAGGGGGAGAAGGGGGAGTTCGGCATTCAGCTCGCCGCAAATCGCTGACGTCGGAGACTGGCGGAGACGCAAATGCCTTGCTCCTCCTTCTCCCCTTGTGGGAGAAGGTGGCTCGGCGCGCAGCGCCGAGACGGATGAGGGGTACTCGAAGGGCGCGACGTTGCCGGAGCATGCCCGCATGCTTATAGGTTGCCTCGATCGCTGCGACGCGCCCCATCTGGTCAAGCACATTCATCGCACCAGCGGTTGGGCGAACCCCTTGCGCGCCTGCGCCCGAACCTACCCCGCGAACTCCGCACCCATCGCGAGATCCTCGATCCTGATCGGAATGCTGCGAACCCGCACTCCGGTCGCGTGCCAGACCGCGTTGGCGACGGCTCCGACAGTTCCGGTGATACCGATTTCGCCGACACCCTTGATGCCGAGCGGGTTCACATAGGGGTCGTCTTCCTCGATCAGCAGAGCTTCCACCGACGGCACGTCGGCATTCACCGGAATATGGTACTCGGCGAGATCGGCGTTGAGGACACGACCGGAGCGGTGGTCGACGATGGCGCGTTCGTGGAGGGCGAAGGACACGCCCCAGATCATGCCGCCGTAATACTGGCTGCGGACGAGCCGTGGATTGATGACGCGCCCGGCCGCGAATGCACCGACAAGGCGCGTCACCCGGACCTGGCCGAGGTCGGGATCGACCTTGACCTCGGCGAAGACGGCGCCATGCGAGTGCATGGCATACGCTTCCGCCGCGTTCGGGTCTCTGGCGCCTTCGCCGCGGCCTTCGATATCGGCGAGCCCGGCGCGAGCGAGGATGTCGGCATAGCTCTCGCTGCGGCTTTCGTCATCGCGGCGGAAAAGTCGGCCGCCGCGGGCAAGCACGCCGGCATTGCCGGCGCCGAACAGGGGAGAGCGCTCATCGCGCGTCGCCAGCTCAGCGAGCCGCGAGATGACGTCGCCACCGGCAGCGTGGATTGCCGTGCCGGCCGTCGCGGTATGCGCCGAGCCGCCAGCGATGCCGGCATCGGGAAGGTCGGAACTGCCCGCCCTGAACTCGACCTCGTCGATATCTAGCCCGAGGCTGTCGGCCGCAAGCTGCGCAAGCGCGGTCCAGGCGCCCTGGCCCATATCCGCCGCGCTTGTCTCGACCAGGCCCGTCCCGTCGCGCTTGAGCACTGCCCGCGCCTTTGCCTGGAACACAAGGGCCGGGAATGTCGCCGTGCCGACGCCCCACCCCACCAGGAAACCAGCATCGTCGCGCATCTGCCGTGGCTCGAGCGGCCGCGCGGACCAGCCGAAATGCCTGGCGCCTTCGGCATAGCATTCGCGCAGCGCTTTCGAAGAGAACGGCTTGCCGGAGATCGGCTCGACCTCGGCATAGTTCCTGAGGCGAAATTCGAGCGGGTCCATGCGGCAAGCCCACGCCGCCTCGTCGATCGCGCCCTCGAGCGCAGCTGATCCGGAAGCCTCGCCCGGAGCGCGCATGAAGAGCGGCGTGCCTATGTCGATCCGCGAAGCTTCATGCGTGGTCGCGATTGCTGGGCTCGCATAGAGCACATGCGAAGCCTCTGCGGCAGGCTCCACGAAGTCGTCGAACGTGCTTGTCACCGTCTTGGCGTGATGGTGGAGCGCCGTCAGCCGGCCTTCGCCATCCATACCGAGGCGCAGCCTCTGGCGCGTTGGCGGTCGATGTCCGACTGGGCCGTACATCTGGTCGCGGCGAAGCACGAGCTTCACGGGCTTGCCGACCAGGCGCGCCGCCAGGATGCCGAGCACCATCGGTCCGGACATGACCCCCTTGGAGCCGAAGCCTCCTCCGAGGAAAGGGCTGCGGATGTGAACATTTTCGATCGCAAGGCCGAAGATTTCGGCAATGCGGGCTTGCGAAAGGGCAAGCCCCTGGGTCGGCATGTCGATCGACAGCGCGTCGCCTTCCCATGTGGCCACGATCGCGTGGGGCTCCATGGCGTTGTGATATTGGGCCGGCGTCTCGTAGGTTGCATCGACCTGCGTGATTGCTGCGGCAAGACCCTTTTCCACGTCGCCGACGCGTTCCTCGGGCGGGCTGATCAGCCTGACGGCCGCCGGAACGAAGCTCTCGGTGCTGTCGAGTCCGGTTCGGGCGGGCTCGGCTTCATAGCGCGGCGCAAGCAGCGCAGCACCTTCTGTCGCAGCCTCGAGCGTGGAGCCGATCACGACCGCGATCGGCTGATTGGCATAACGCACCAGATCGTTCTGCAGCGCTTCGAAGCGGAAACTGAAGGGCGTCGTCTTCGCGTCGGGATCCAGGGCGAGCGGCGGCCTGTTCGCGCGGGTCATCACCTCCACTACGCCCGGATGCGCCTTCGCGGCATCGAGGTCGAGGTATGTGACTCGGCCCCGTGCGATGCTGCTGACGGCCAGAACGGCGTAGAGCATCCCGGCAGGGTTGTTGTCTGCGGCGTAGCGTGCGGCGCCGGTGACCTTGAGGATGCCGTCACGGCGCGTGAGTGGCTGACCGGCATTCGAGCCATGTCGGATGTGGGGAGAGGCATGGATTGGGGTGATTTCAAGCGTCATGGTGCGCCCCAGGAATGGAAGTGACGGGAATGGAAGAGAAGGGAGAAGCCGGGAGGGCAGGGAGCCGCTCGGGCGTTCCTGCCGCGGCAAGTGTCAGCGTCCGCGCGACGATACGTTTCGCAAGCTCGATCTTGAAGGCGTTGTCGCCGCTGGGCCTCGCGTCAGCGAGCGCGGCCTCGGCGGCACGGCGAAATGCCGTCTCATCCGGCGCCGAGTCAGCCAGCACCTCTTCGGCCGCACGAGCCCGCCAGGGCTTGGGCGCTACGCCGCCGAGAGCCATCCGGGCCTGCCGTATCCTGCCGCCTTCGATGTCGAGCGCAGCGGCGGCCGACACGACCGCGAAGGCGTAGGAGGTCCGTTCGCGCAGCTTCAAATAGCGTGCATGGCCGGCAAAAGCGGCCTCTGCTGGCAGGCGAACAGCGGCGATGAGATCGCCTGGCGCGAGTCTGGTCTCCAACTCGGGCGTGCTACCGGGCAAACGATGGAGATCCTCGAGCGCGATCTCGCGCCTTCCGGACCTGCCTTCGATCTCGACAACGGCGTCGAGCGCGACCAGGGGCACGCAGAAGTCCGACGGGTGAGTGGCAATGCACGACTCACTCCAGCCGAGCACGGCATGCAGTCGGTTCTCGCCATCGCGGGCATCGCAGCCGGAACCCGGTGCGCGTTTGTTGCAAGCGCTGGCCGGGTCATAGAAGTAGCCGCATCTCGTCCGCTGCAGCAGGTTTCCGCCTACGGTCGCCGCATTGCGCAATTGCGCCGACGCGCCGGACAGGAGCGCCTCTGCGACGGCTGGATAGGACCGGGCGAAATTGGCGTCATTTGCAAGATCGGCGTTGCGGACGAGGGCGCCGATGCGGACGCCGCCATCGGGCAGGCGCTCGATCCGGTCGAGGCCAGGAAGCCGCGTGACGTCGACCAGGCGGTCGGGACGGGTGATCCCGCCCTTCATCAGGTCGAGAAGGTTGGTGCCCGCCGCCAGATAAGCAGAGCCCGGCACGGCCGCCGCCGCGATCGCCTCGGAGATAGTGGCCGGCCTGACATAGTCGAACGTCTTCATGCCGCATCCCTCCGGTGTGCCTTGGCGAGCCGGGTCTGTGCGTCGAGCACGGCCTCGGTGATCCCGCGATAGGCGCTGCATCGGCAGAGATTTCCGCTCATGCCTTCGCGAACGCGTTCCGAGTCGTCACCAGCCTGTCCCTCCTGGATCAGGCCGATCGCGCTCATGATTTGACCGGGCGTGCAGAACCCGCATTGGAAGCCGTCATGCTCGATGAAGGCAGCCTGCACCGGATGAAGCTCACCGCCCTTGGCGAGACCTTCGATCGTCAGGATTTCGGCGCCGTCATGGCTGAGCGCGAGCGCCAGGCAGGAGTTGATGCGGCGGCCGTTGACCAGCACCGTGCAGGCGCCGCATTGGCCGCGATCGCAGCCCTTCTTGGTTCCCGTCAGGTGAAGCCGCTCGCGCAACAGGTCGAGCAGCGTCACCCGTGGATCATCGAGTTCGACGTTTCGTCGTTCACCGTTTACGATAAGGCTGATGGAGAAGTTCATGGGAGACTCCGATCAGTGTTGCTGATGTAGAAATTGGAGCTGCGGCGGGATCGGGTCCAGGCAGGCCGATCGCTTTGATCAAAGGCATCCGCAGCGGTGGGATGGCAGAGATAACTATACGGAGGTATCCTCCGTTTTTCAAGTGGTAACGGAGGCGGCCTCCGTTTTTGTGGCTGAAAGGGATTGGCTGATCTAAATCCGATGGGAGATCATTCAGAAAAAACAGAGCGGCGGCCGCGCTCCGATGCGGTGCGCAACCGGGAGCGCCTTCTCGAGGCGGCCGCCGCTGTCTTTGCTGCAGGCGGCCCGGACGCCAGTCTGGAAGCGGTGGCCAGGCAAGCTGGTGTCGGCATCGGGACGCTCTATCGTCATTTCCCCACTCGTGAGGCGCTGTTCGAGGCCGTCTATCGTCACGAGGTGGATCAGCTCAGCGATCTTGCGGAGCAATTGGCGGGCGAAGCCGGGCCCGTCGAAGCGTTGCGCCGCTGGCTCCATGCCAATGTCCGGCTGATTGCGACGAAGCGAGGAATGTTGGCGGCGCTGGCGCTTGCCGCTCACGGCACGTCGGAACTCTACGCCTATTCTTTTGATCGGCTGACGAAGGCCGTCGGCCTGCTGCTTGCCCGCGCGATTGCGGCCGGCGACATCCGCGCCGATATTACGCCCGAGGAGCTGCTGCGGGCGCTGATCGGCATGTGCTACATTCACGAGCAGCCTGATTGGCAGAAAAGCGCTCTACGCCTGGTCGACATTTTCGTCGACGGTCTGTGCACACGCTGATGCGGTTTGCTCGGGTCCCGATCGTTCTCCTTGCCTGGCTTTTGTTCATGCCGGCCGTATGGGCGGGCGGCTGGTCCGACGATCCGGCGATCGAGGCCAGGGTCGAGCGGCTTTTGAAGCAGATGACGCTGGAAGAGAAGCTCGGCCAACTCAGCCAATACTCCGGCAATATGCAGACAGGCCCGGATACCGGCCGCCGTGACTACAAGGAAATGGTCGCAGCCGGAGAGATTGGCTCCTTTCTAAATGTGACAGGCGAGCAGGCCAATCGCTATCAGAAGATCGCTGTCGAGCGATCGAGGCTGCAAATCCCGCTGATCTTCGGGCTCGACGTCATCCACGGTTACCGCACCACGTTTCCAATTCCGCTTGCCCTGTCGTCGACCTGGGATACCGAGCTTGTCGAAAGGGCGGCGCGGATTGCGGCGATGGAAGCCAGCGCGGACGGCGTAAGATGGACTTTCTCTCCCATGGTCGACATCGCCCGCGATCCACGCTGGGGCCGCATCAGCGAAGGAGCCGGCGAGGACCCCTATCTCGGATCGGCTATGGCTCGCGCCTATGTGCGCGGTTATCAGGGCGAATCGCTGAGCGACCCGACCTCATTGCTTGCCTGCCTGAAACACTATGTCGGCTACGGCGCAGCTGAAGGCGGGCGCGACTACAACACGACCGAGATACCAGAGCGCCTGCTCCGCGATGTCTACCTGCCGCCGTTCCAGGCAGGCGTGGAGCAAGGCGCGGCGACGGTGATGAGCGCCTTCAATGCGCTGAACGGCGTTCCGGCATCGGCCAACCCGTTCACGCTCGGCCAGATCCTGCGCAAGGAATGGCAGTTCAGGGGTTTCGTGGTCAGCGACTGGACGGCGATCGCCGAGACGGTCGCCCACGGCACGGCGATCGACGGCGCGGACGCCGCACGTCGATCGATCGTGGCCGGCGTCGATATGGACATGCAAAGTGATCTTTATCGCACGGCTTTGGCCGATGAGATCACAGCCGGCAAGGTGCCGGTCTCCATAGTGGATGAAGCTGTGCGGCGCGTCGTGCGCGTCAAGTTCGCGATGGGCCTGTTCGAGGATCCCTATGCGAGGATTGCGCCCGAAAAGATGCTGACGCCCGACCACCGGCAATCGGCGCGCGAAGCCGCGGAGAAGTCGTTCGTGCTGTTGAAGAACGACGGCATTCTCCCGCTCAAACGCGGCGCCCGCGTCGCCTTGATCGGCCCGCTGGCCGACAGCGCCGGAAACATGCTTGGCGGCTGGAGCGCCAAAGGCGAGGAAGCCGACGTGGTGACCTTGCGTAGCGTGCTGGCGAAAGAACTTGGCGCTGACGTCACCTACGCAAAAGGAACTGAAATATCAGGAGGGGCCGACGGCGGATTTGCGGAAGCCATTGAGGCAGCTCGCAGCGCCGATGTCGTGATCCTGGCCCTTGGCGAAGATGCGCCGACCATGACGGGCGAAGCGGCCTCGCGGACCGAACTCGACCTGCCCGGCAACCAGGAGCAGCTCCTGGAGGCGGTGGCGGCCGTGGGCAAGCCGGTGGTGCTTCTGCTTTTCAGCGGCCGACCGCTGGTTTTGACCCGAGCAGTCGAGCGGGCCGCAGCGGTGCTGGAGGCTTGGTTCCCGGGCGTGGAGGCGGGGCCAGCGCTCGTGCGCACCCTCTACGGTGACAGCAACCCCAGCGGGAAACTGACGGCGAGCTTCCCGCGCTCGGTCGGGCAGCTGCCAGTCTATTACAATCACCTCTCCACCGGACGGCCGCTGCCCGGCGAGTTCGATCCCAATTCGATCGGCTCGGCCTCGAAATACACGTCGCGCTACATCGACCAGGCCAATTCACCGCTCTTCCCGTTCGGCTTCGGGCTCTCCTACACGACATTCTCCTATGGACCCGTGAAGCTCGAAGCTCTTTCCTACTCCGCAGCTGAATTGGATATGGGCAAGGCTGAGGTGAAGATCTCCGCAGAAGTGACCAACAGCGGCCTTCGTCCGGGCCAGGAGGTCGTCCAGCTTTATATCAGCCAGCGCGGCACCAGCGTTGCCCGTCCGGTCCGCGAGCTCAAGGGTTTTCGACGGGTCGCGCTTCAGCCGGGTGAGACCAAGGCAGTCGAATTCGCTCTCGGACGCGACGAGCTGGCGTTCTGGAACATCGATATGCAGGACGTCGTCGAGCCCGGCAAGCTGAAGGTCTGGATCGCCGGGAGCTCGAAAGACGGCATTCCGGCAGAACTGACCATCGAGTGAGTGGGCGGCTCTGCAAGAGCTTCGGCGAGCAGCAGCTTAGTCGCATTGCGCGGCAACGTCGAACTGCGTTGTGGGCAATACGCCTAACGCCGCGCATCGGAGCTCGCAGAACCTGAGCGCCCAACGTTGCCCCCCTCTGTCCTGCCGGACATCTCCCCCACAAGGGGGGAGATCGGACGGCCGCTTTGATTTCGCCAACCTGCAACATCGGCGATTGGCGAAACCAATTGTGAAGGCCAATCTCCCCCCTTGTGGGGGAGATGTCCGGCAGGACAGAGGGGGGCGCTGTCCCGCCGACTTTTCTGCGGTAAGCCCCAACTCCGGCCACCCCCACACATCGCGATGCTTTGTCTCGCGACCAAATTGACTGCTAGGATACTGTCGACATCGGCAGCTTTTTCGAATGCTGGAACTTGGCTCTTAGAAGCCATGGGCATCCGGCGCACAACAGGGAGGCGGATCATGTTGGACGATCAGCGGTTGAGTCTCTACGTGCCGGAGCCGGCGGTACGGCCGGGAGACAAGCCTGATTTCTCGAACGTGCCGATCGCCAAGGCCGGCTCCGTGCCGCGGCCGGAAGTCGATGTGGATCCACGCGAGATTCGCGACCTCGCCTTCTCCATCATTCGCGTGCTGAACCGCGAGGGCGACGCGGTCGGGCCGTGGGCCGGCCTGCTTTCGGACGAGGAGCTGCTCGAAGGGCTGCGTCACATGATGACGCTGAGGACTTTCGACGCGCGCATGCTGATGGCGCAGCGCCAGGGCAAGACCTCCTTCTACATGCAGCATCTCGGCGAAGAGGCGGTGAGCTGCGCATTCCGCAAGGCGCTGGCGCCCGGCGACATGAATTTTCCGACCTATCGGCAAGCCGGCCTGCTGATCGCCGGCGGCTATCCCATGGTCACGATGATGAACCAGATCTATTCCAACGAGGCAGACCCGCTGAAGGGCCGCCAACTGCCGATCATGTATTCCTCGAAGGAGCACGGCTTCTTCTCGATCTCCGGCAATCTGGCGACGCAATATATCCAGGCGGTCGGCTGGGCCATGGCGTCGGCGATCTGCAACGACACGCGCATTGCGGTCGGCTGGATCGGTGACGGCTCGACGGCCGAATCCGACTTTCATGCGGCGCTCGTCTTCGCCTCTACCTACAAGGCGCCCGTTGTTCTGAACGTCGTCAACAACCAGTGGGCGATCTCGACATTTCAAGGCATTGCACGCGGTGGTGCGGGCACTTTCGCGGCGCGTGGGCTAGGCTTCGGCATTCCATCGCTGCGGGTCGACGGCAACGACTATCTTGCCGTGCATGCTGTTGCGAAATGGGCGGTGGAGCGCGCGCGCCGCAATCTCGGCCCGACACTGATCGAGCACGTGACCTATCGCGTCGGCGCGCATTCAACTTCAGACGATCCTTCCGCCTACAGGCCCAAGGCCGAATCCGATGCCTGGCCGCTCGGCGACCCGGTAATAAGGCTGAAAAACCACTTGATCGTGCGCGGCGTCTGGTCGGAGGAACGGCACAAGCAGGCCGAGGCCGAGATCCTCGACGCGGTCATCGCCGCGCAGAAAGAAGCCGAAAGCCATGGCACGCTGCATGCCGGTGGCAAGCCGTCGGCGCGCGACATGTTCGAGGGCGTTTACGCCGAGATGCCGCCGCATCTTCGGCGCCAGCGCCAGCAGGCAGGAGTCTGACCCATGCCGCGCAAGACCATGATAGAGGCGATCCGCGACGCCATGGACGTGATGATGGGGCGTGACGAGCGGGTCGTCGTGTTCGGCGAGGATGTCGGCTTCTTCGGCGGCGTTTTCCGCTGCACACAGGGCTTGCAGGCGAAATACGGCAAGAGCCGCTGCTTCGATGCTCCGATTTCCGAATCCGGCATCGTCGGCGCGGCGATCGGCATGGCCGCCTACGGGCTGCGCCCTTGCGTGGAGGTGCAGTTCGCCGACTATGTCTACCCGGCCTATGACCAGATCGTTTCGGAAGCAGCGCGCATCAGATACCGCTCGGCCGGCGATTTCACCTGTCCGATCGTAATCCGGATGCCGACAGGCGGAGGCATTTTCGGAGGCCAGACCCATAGCCAGAGCCCGGAAGCCCTGTTCACGCACGTTTCCGGTCTGAAGACCGTAGTTCCGTCCAATCCGCACGACGCCAAGGGCCTGCTGATCGCGGCGATCGAGGATCCCGATCCGGTCATCTTCCTGGAGCCGAAGCGGCTCTATAACGGACCTTTCGACGGCCACGCCGACCAGCCGGTGACGCCCTGGTCCAAGCATGAATTAGGCGAGGTCGAGGACGGCCACTTTTCGATCCCCCTCGGTAAGGCGGTGGTCCGCAGGCCCGGTGCCGCGGTGACAGTGCTCGCCTACGGAACCATGGTCTACGTCGCGCAGGCAGCGGCGGAGGATAAAGGCATCGATGCGGAGATCATCGACCTCAGGACGCTGCTGCCGCTCGACCTCGAGACGATCGTGGCCTCGGTGAAGAAGACGGGCCGTTGCGTGGTCGTGCACGAGGCGACGCTGTCGTCCGGATTCGGCGCCGAGCTCGCGGCGCTCGTCCAGGAGCATTGCTTCTACCATCTGGAAGCGCCGGTGACCCGGGTGACCGGCTGGGATACACCTTACCCGCATGCGCAGGAGTGGGAGTATTTTCCAGGGCCGGCGCGCGTCGGAAGGGCATTGGCCGAGATAATGGAGGGTTGAGATGGGGGAGCACGTCATCAAGCTTCCGGATGTCGGCGAAGGCGTCGCCGAGGCCGAGCTTGTCGAATGGCACGTGAAGGTCGGCGACCTTGTGCGCGAGGATGCCGTCCTTGCCGCAGTGATGACCGATAAGGCGACGGTCGAAATCCCGTCGCCGACTGACGGCGAGGTGCTGTGGCTCGGCGCCGAAATCGGCGAGACAGTTGCGGTTGGCTCGCCGATCGTGCGGCTGAAGGTGGCTGGTGAAGGCAATACTGCCGTGAAGGAGGCACCTGCCGAGGCCAAGCCCGCCAAGGGTGAAATGTCCAGGCAAAATGTCCCCGACTTGCGAGCCGAATCCGCCGGGAAGACCGCTTCCCTGGTTGAAGTTGAGCCTGAACCGGCACCTCTCGAGAGGCCTGTGCCGCGCCTGCCCGTCTCCGGGCCGGCACGCGATGCCGGCGAGCGGCCGCTGGCGGCGCCCGCGGTGCGGCTCCGCGCGAAGGAAGCCGGCGTCGATCTGCGCCAGGTCCCGGGCACGGGTCCCGCCGGGCGCATCACGCATGACGATATCGACGCCTTCCTCGCCCGCGGCCGGCAGGTTGCCAGGCCCACTGGCCTCGCGCCCAACACCGCCGTCGAGGACGTCAAGGTCGTTGGGTTGCGCCGCAAAATCGCGGAGAAGATGGCGCTGGCGAAATCGCGCATCCCGCACATTACCTATGTCGAGGAGGTGGATGTCACGGCGCTCGAGGATCTTAGGGCCGCGCTCAACAAGGAAAAGGCAGCCGGCCGGCCGAAGCTCACTCTGCTGCCATTCCTGATGCGGGCAATGGTCAGGGCGATTTCCGAGCAGCCGG
Source organism: Mesorhizobium sp. BAC0120 (assembly GCF_033542235.1). Classification (NCBI taxonomy): domain Bacteria; kingdom Pseudomonadati; phylum Pseudomonadota; class Alphaproteobacteria; order Hyphomicrobiales; family Phyllobacteriaceae; genus Mesorhizobium; species Mesorhizobium sp. BAC0120. Next base: position 162,077 of record NZ_JAWRCU010000012.1, read on the forward strand.
CCCTGAATGCGATCTATGACGACGAGGCAGGGGTCATCCATCGTCATGGAGGCGTGCATATCGGGATCGCGACGCAGACGCAGTCGGGCCTGCTGGTGACGGTCGTGCACCATGCCGAGGCCCGCGACATCTGGGACTGCGCCGCCGAGGTCGCGCGGCTCAGCGAAGCCGCAAGGGACGGCACGGCGAAACGGGAGGAGCTATCCGGTTCGACCATCACCATCACCTCGCTCGGCGCAATGGGCGGGGTCGCGACGACGCCGGTCATCAACCATCCCGAGGTCGCGATCATCGGCGTGAACAAGATGATGGTGCGGCCGGTCTGGGACGGCACGCAGTTCATCCCGCGCAAGATGATGAATCTTTCATCGAGCTTCGATCATCGTGTGATCGACGGCTGGGACGCAGCGGTCTTCATCCAGCGCATAAAGGCCCTGCTCGAGACGCCGGCGCTGATCTTCGTCGAGGGCTGAGCGGATGAAAGAGATTTCCTGCAAGCTGCTCGTGGTCGGCGCCGGCCCCGGGGGCTATGTCTGCGCCATTCGCGCCGGTCAGCTCGGCATCGACACCGTGATCGTCGAGAGAGACAGGCCGGGCGGCACCTGCCTGACGGTCGGCTGCATCCCATCCAAGGCGCTGATCCATGCTGCGGACGAATTCGGCAAAGTGGTTCGCATGTCGGCCGGCAAGACGCCGCTCGGGATCTCTCTTGCCGACCCGAAGATCGACCTGAAGCGCACTGTCGCCTGGAAAGACAACATCGTCGGACGACTGACCAATGGCGTAACGAGCCTGTTCAAGAAGGCTGGCGTGAAGACGGTCTATGGTTGGGCAACATTTCGCGACGGCAAGACGATCGAGGTCGCGACTGAAACCGGCCTGCAGGTCATCCGGGCCGAGACGGTCGTGATTGCCACGGGCTCGGCCCCTGTCGAGCTGCCGTCGCTGCCCTTCGGCGGACCGGTGATCTCGTCCACCGATGCGCTGGCGCTGCAAGATGTGCCGGGAAGACTGGTGGTGATCGGCGCGGGCTATATCGGCCTTGAGCTTGGTACCGCTTTCGCCAAGCTTGGCGCCAAGGTGACGGTCGTCGAGGCATTGCCGCGCATTCTGCCGCTCTACGATGCCGAGCTGACGCGCCCGGTCGCCAAGCGCCTCGCAGGGCTCGGCGTCGAGGTGCTGACCGGAGCAAAAGCTGTCGGGCTCGGCCCGAAGATGGAGGTGGTTCGCGTCGAGACCGCCGATGGCAAGGAGGTGGCCCTGCCGGCGGACAAGGTGCTGGTGACGGTCGGTCGCAAGCCGCTTACCGAAGGCTGGGGTATCGAGGAACTGGTGCTCGACATGTCCGGCAAATTCATCCGCATCGACGAGCAGTGCCGGACCTCGATGCGCGGCGTCTTTGCGATCGGCGACGTGACCGGTGAGCCGATGCTCGCCCATCGCGCGATGGCGCAAGGGGAAATGGTTGCCGAGATCGTGGCCGGCCATCAGCGCAGCTGGGACAAGCGCTCGATCCCGGCCGTCTGCTTCACCGATCCGGAAGTCGTCTCTGCCGGACTGTCGCCGGAGCAAGCGCGGGCTCTCGGCCGTGAGGTGCTGACGGCGCTGTTTCCCTTCCAGGCCAATGGCCGGGCAATGACCATGCTCGCCGAAGAGGGGTTCATCCGCGTCACGGCGCGCGCCGACAATCACCTCGTGCTCGGCATCCAGGCGGTAGGGCAGGGGGTATCCGAATTCTCGGCCGCATTCTCGCTTGCCATCGAGATGGGCGCCCGGCTGGAGGACATCGCCGGCACGATCCACGCACACCCGACGCAGAGCGAGGCTTTCCACGAGGCTGCCATGCGGGCGCTGGGGCATGCGGTGCATATATGAGGGACTGGGCGTGGCAACGCAAATCGCAGAAGTTGGAGATCGGCGGCCGGGGAGGGGATATCCAAGGGCTGTAAGGTTGACCGTTGGCGCTGCCCCTCACCTGGCTGCCGCCATCCTCTCCCCGTAAACGGGGAGAGGCACGACTGCCATTTTGATTTCGCCAATAGCCGACGTTGCAGAATGAGCGCCTTCAATGCGGCCGGCGTCCTTCTCCCCGTTCTACGGGGAGAAGTGCCCGGCAGGGCGATGAGGGGCGGCGCCGACGGTCAATATCTTGCACTGCCGGGAGATGCCATCTTACCTCTCCCCCTGCTGCCCCCTGTCCACACTCGCGTACATGCCCGTCGTGCGAAACTCGGTCGGGCTCGCACCGAAAACGCGGCGGAAAACCTTGGCGAAATAGTTCGGGTCCTCGAAGCCCGACATGATCGCAACTTCCTTGACCGGCAGGCCGACGGCTCTGGTGAGCAGGCTGACGGCGCGCTGTAGCCGCTTCTGTAGAACGAATGCGGCCGGCGACATGCCTTCGCTGGCCGCGAACATCCGCGAGAAATGCGCGCGGCTGAGGCCGGCGACCTTGGCCAGTTCTTCGACCGGCAATGGACGCTCCAGATTGCCCACGATGTGATCGATCACGTGCTGCATCGTCCGATATTCCTGGCTGAGCACCGGATGCGAGCCGAACACGTCGTCATAGAGCGCCATCGCCGCTTCATAGGCGATGGCCGAGGCGCGGCCGGGCGTTTCGGCGCCGCCTGCCATCAGGCGCAGGCTGCAATCGGCGAGGTGCTCGATCGTGTGCGGCTGTAGCCTCAGAACAGGCCCGGCGACCGCCAGGATCGCTCGATGGATGCGTAGCGCCTCCTCGCCATTCATCGAGATCCAGAAGAATTCCCATCGTCCGCCCGGCTCGACCCAATAGCGATGATTGTGCGGCACCAGCACCAGCATGGTGTCGCCCTCTTGCAGCCGAAAGGTGCGGTTCTCGTAGCGCAGATTGCCGGCGCCCGAGATGGTGTGCTGGAGCACCGTGAAGGGCGTCTGCCCGCGCTTGCGCCCGTCCCAGTCGTAGCTGGGGTCGGTGCGGATCTCATGGCCGGTGCTGGTCGGCATGGTGTGCAGTCGCTGCCGCCCGCGGGGCAGCGAGACGGTCTTCATCACTTGGCCGCCTGCGATCAACCGCTTGAGCACAGAATTACCCGTCAAAGCATAATACCTCTCTAGTCGGGCGGAACATTCCACGCATAATGCCCCTCCGCAAGGTAGCAAGAGGCCGAAGATTAGGGCCATGGACCGGGAGATTGGATCAAGCGCCATGCCGAGCAGCTCAGCCGGCACGTGACCTGATTTTACCCGAACGCTGGAAGTCGGCAGGTATTCATCGAGAGGAGCGTATGGGCAGCTTCAAAATCGCGATCATTGGCGCCGGCAGTGTCGGCTTCACCAAGAAGCTCTTTACCGACATTCTCTGCGTGCCTGAATTCGCTGAAACGGAATTCGCGCTGACGGATACGAGCGAACACAATCTCGGCATGATCAAGACGATCCTCGATCGGATCGTCGAGGCGAACGGGCTGCCGACCAGGGTGACCGCCACGACGGACCGCCGCAAGGCCCTGGAAGGCGCCCGATACGTGATCAGCTGCGTGCGTGTCGGAGGCTTGGGCGCCTACGCCGACGACATCCGCATCCCGCTGAAATACGGCGTCGACCAGTGCGTCGGCGATACGATCTGCGCAGGCGGCATCCTTTATGGACAGCGCAACATTCCGGTCATCCTCGATTTCTGCAGGGATATTCGCGAGGTCGCGGAGACTGGCGCGAAGTTCCTGAACTACGCCAATCCGATGGCCATGAACACCTGGGCGGCGATCGAATACGGTAGGGTCGACACCGTCGGCCTCTGCCACGGCGTACAACACGGGGCGGAGCAGATCGCCGAAATCCTTGACGCGGGGCCTGGCGAGCTCGACTATGTCTGCTCCGGCATCAACCACCAGACATGGTTCATCGATGTTCGCGTAAAGGGGCGCAAGATCGGCAAGGACGAGCTGGTCGCGGCTTTCGAGGCCCACCCGGTCTATTCGAAGCAGGAGAAGCTCCGCATCGACGTCCTCAAGCGCTTTGGCGTCTACTCGACCGAAAGCAACGGGCATCTGTCCGAATACCTTCCCTGGTATCGCAAGCGGCCGGACGAGATTACCAGATGGATCGACATGTCGGACTGGATCCACGGCGAGACTGGCGGGTACCTGCGCTACTCGACCGAGACGCGGAACTGGTTCGAGACCGAGTTCCCTCAGTTCCTGGCGGATGCCGGTAAGCCAATCGATCCGGCTCGCCGTTCCAGCGAGCATGCGAGCCATATCCTCGAGGCGCTCGAGACCGGCCGCGTCTATCGCGGCCACTTCAATGTCAAGAACAAGGGCGTCATCACCAACCTGCCTGAGGACGCGATCATCGAGTCGCCGGGCTTCGTCGATCGCTTCGGCATCAACATGGTGGCGGGCATCACGCTGCCGGAAGCCTGCGCGGCGACCTGTATTTCTTCGATCAATGTCCAGCGCATGTCAGTCCACGCCGCGATCGCAGGCGATCTGGATCTCCTGAAGCTCGCGGTCCTGCATGACCCACTGGTCGGCGCGGTCTGCACGCCTGAGGAAGTCTGGCAGATGGTCGACGAGATGATCGTCGCCCAGGCTGAATGGCTGCCGCAATATGCACATGCGGTCGCAGGCGCGAAGGAAAGGCTAGCCGATCCCAAGGTCAAGACACGCGACTGGAAAGGCGTGGCACGCCGCGAGGTGCGCTCAATCGAAGAACTGCGCGCGGAAAAGGAGGCAAAGAAGCGTTTGGCCGGCTAAGCTGGCGCCGGGAGGGCGCATGCTTACGCCATCGATCCCATGCGACGCATGGCAATAGAGGAGGAGCGTCACCTCTGATGGGGGTGGCCGAACGAAAGGGAGAACGGAAAGATGACCAGTCACGGCCTCAGAGCCGCTGCTCTGCTTGTCGGCATTTCGGCGCTTGCTGCACAAGCCTTTGCGCAGGAGCCGACCACGCCGCCGGATCCGCCGAAGTTTCCGGCGCAGAGTCAGCCTGTCTTCGTGGGCATTTCAGATATCATGGAATACCGGGCGCTGCCGCAATATCAGGAGCCCGACTGGGTGACCGAGAAGTTCGTCAAGGCGGGCAAGCTGCCGCCCCTGTCAGAGCGTTTGCCCAAGGAGCCTCTGGTCTTCAAGTCGGGGAATATGCCCGATGGCGTCGGCGTCTATGGCGATGTCATGCGCCATGTGATCGGCGGGCGGCCGGAAGGTTGGAACTACATTGCCGGCCAGAGCCAGGGCTGGGGCGGCATCGACATCGGAATGATGGAGTGCCTGACCCGCCTCGGCCCGCTTTTCGAGGTCAAGGCCGACGAGCTCAAGCCGATGCCGAACCTTGCCAAGAGCTGGGAGTGGTCCAAGGATGGCCACCAGCTCATAATGCACTTGGTCGAGGGTGCGAAGTGGTCGGACGGCGTGCCGTTCACGTCCGAGGACGTGATGTTCTATTGGGACGACGCCGTGGTCGATCCGAATGTCTCGCCTCTCAACGGCGCCACGCCTGACACGTTCGGCGGCAAGGACACGAAGCTCGAGGCGCTCGACAAGTACACGATCCGCTGGACCTTCAAGGACGCCTTCCCAGAGCAGTTCCTTTACCAGATGGCATATGGGACCTTCTGCCCGGGGCCGGCGCATATGCTGAAGCCCAAGCATCCCAAGTACAACAAAGATATGACGTACGACCAGTTCAAGAACGCGTTCCCGCCGGAATATATGAACTGGCCGGTTATGGGCGCCTGGGTGCCGGTCGAATACCGGCCCGACGACATCATCGTGCTGCGCCGCAATCCCTATTATTGGAAGGTCGACGACAAGGGTAACCAGCTCCCTTATCTCAATGAGGTTCACTACAAGCTGTCGACCTGGGCCGACCGGGACGTGCAGGCCGTCGCCGGCACAGGCGACTTTTCCAACCTCGAGCAGCCGGAAAACTATGTCGAGTCGTTGAAGAAAGCGGCCGACCCGAATGCGCCGGCGAGGCTTGCCTTCGGCGCGCGCACGATCGGCTACACGCTCTATCCGAACCTTTCGGCCAATGGCTGGGGTAGCCCGGATAAGCGCGCCGAGGCGATACGGCAGCTCAACCGCAACCTCGACTTCCGCAAGGCAATTACTTACGCGCTCGACCGTCAGCGGCTGGGCGAGGCCTTGGTGAAGGGGCCGTTCACGGCGATCTATCCGGGCGGGCTCTACGCGGGCTCGGCTTACTACGACAAGGCTTCCACAGTGTATTATCCATACTCGGTGGAGACGGCGAAGGCCGAGTTGGAGAAAGCCGGCCTTAAAGACACGGACGGCAACGGCATCGTCAACTTTCCCGCCGACACGCCCGGCGTGGGTGGCCAGGATGTGCAGATCGTCCTCCTGATCAATGGCGATTACCAGACGGACAAGAGCCTTGCCGAGGGCATCATTGCCATGATGGAGCGTATCGGCCTGCGCGTGGTGCTGGACGTGCAGAATTCCAACACGGATCAGGCTCTCCTGCAGGGTGGCAAGTTCGATTGGGCCGTATGGCGTAACTCGGAGGAACTTGCGACTGCGCTCAAGTTCACCGAGCGGCTGGCGCCTATTGGTCCGCAATCGACCTGGACACGCCGCGCAGGCACCGACGGCACGCTCGACCTGCTTCCCTTCGAGGAAGACATGGTGAAGACCGTCAATGCCTTCACCGCGAGCAGGGACAGCAACGAGCGCAAGGAGCTGATGAAGAAGTACCAGAAGCTCTACACCGAGAACCTGTGGGGGATCGGCCTGACGCAGTATCCTGGCGCCCTCATCGTAAACAAGCGTTTCGCCAACATCCCTCTCGGCACTCCGATCTTCCTGTTCAACTGGGCCGAGGACTCGATCATCCGGGAGCGGGTCTATGTGCCGAAGGACAAGCAGAAGGATTACGAGCTCTTCGCCGAGACCTTGCCTGGCAAGCCTGGCGACAAAGGTCCGATGAAGTAAAAGTATGATAGGGGCGAGGGGGCTTCGGCTCCCTCGCGACAGCCGATCTCCCCTTTGAGACAGGGCTATAGCGTATGAAATCTGCATCGGGTGCGGCCGGCATCTCACCCCCACCCTGTATCCCTCCCCACAAGGGGGAGGGGGTCACCAGCGTTGCGCCTTTAACCACAACCTCGGAGGCTTGGCGCGAGACGGCAATGACGCAAAGTCCCCCTCCCCCTTGTGGGGAGGGGTTAGGGGTGGGGGTGCGACGCGCGGCGCCGCTGTCAGAATTTCTATATGCAATTGCCCTTCCTCTTGAGGGAGGTGCGCAGGGAAGCCGACCTGCCGGGCAGCATAATTCGACTCAGCCGCAAATCACGGGCGAGGAGAAAACATGCTGCGCTTCCTGATCACACGCATTCTCTCGGCGGTGCCAATTCTATTCGTGCTGAGCGTGGTGACGTTCGCGATCATCCAGGCGCCGCCGGGCGATTATGGCGACTACATCAAATCCCAGCTCATCAACCAGGGCGGAGCCAATATTGAGGTGGCCGAGGCCCAGGCAGAGGCCTGGCGCAAGCAGCAGGGCTTCGATGCGCCTATCCCGGTGCAATATTTCCGCTGGATCACCGGCATTCTGACACGTGGCGATTTCGGGCACAGCTTTTATTACAACAAGCCTGTCGCCGACGTCGTCGCCGAGCGCCTGCCGCGCACGATCCTGCTGGCGCTCACCTGCCACATACTGGCATCGGTCTTCGGAATTTCGCTCGGCATCATAGCCGCCACGCGTCAGTATAGCTGGGTGGATACGGCGCTTTCGTTCGTATCCTTCTTGGGCATGACGATCCCGCGATTTCTGCTGGCGTTGATCATCCTCTACATCCTCGCCTTCAGGCTGAACGTGCAGGAGCTCGGCGCCTTCTTCTCGCCGCGCTACGGCGGTGCGCCGTGGTCGTGGGACAAGTTCGTAGATCTCGTCAAACATGTCTGGCCGGTCGTGGCGATCGCCACCTTCGGCGGGCTCGCCTACAACATGCGCGTCATGCGCGCGAACCTCCTCGACACGCTGAACGCCCAGTATGTCGAGACGGCACGGGCGAAGGGCCTGTCGGCGGGCGCGGTCGTGCTGAAGCATGCGGTGCCCAATGCGCTGCACCCGCTGGTCGCCTACCAGGGTGTGGTGCTGCCCTATATGCTGACCGGCGAGATCGAGGTGGCTATCGTCTTCTCGCTCGCCACGGTCGGCCCGGCCATCGTCGGTTCGATGAACCGCGGGGATGTCTATGTTACTGCCACCTTCATGCTGGTGCTGGCCGCCACTCTCATCATAGGCAATATCATCGCCGACGTGCTGCTTGCGCTGCTTGACCCGCGCATCCGGCTCGGAGGGGCGAGCCGATGAGCGAGACCCTTCCCATCCCAACCGAGCAGACCGCGCCGGAAGCGCCAAAGGTCACCCGCTTGGGCCATGGCGAGGAGAGCTATTCGCGCCTGGTCTGGCGCCGTTTCCGCCGCTCGATCAGCGGCATGGTCGGGCTCGTACTGGTGGCGTTGCTGGTGATCGTGGCGGTGTTCGCCGATTTTTTTGCGCCCCTTGACCCGAAGGAGGCGGGACTTGCCTTTGCACCGCCGGACCACGTCAGCTTCTTCGCGCCCGACGGCAGCTTCTCGCTCATCCCCTATGCTTATCCGATCGGGGAGACCGGCGAATTTGATCCGGTCACGTTCCAGCCGATCACCGGGCCAGACCTGAACAATCCGATCCGGCTCGGCTTCTTTGCTGAGGGCAAGCCCTACCGGCTGTTCGGGCTCATACCCACCGGCTTGCGCTTCTTCGGCTCGCTCGAGGGCAAGCCGGTCCACTTCCTCGGCACCGACAAGTTCGGCCGCGACATCCTCTCGCGCGGCATCGTCGGCTCGCGCATCTCGCTGGCCATCGCCCTCGTCGTGGTCACCATCACGACAATGGTCGGCACGCTGGTCGGCATCACCTCAGGCTATCTCGGCGGACGAACGGACACATGGCTGCAGCGCTTCGTGGAACTGGTGCTGGCGTTTCCGCAGCTGCCGCTCTACCTGGCGCTCGCTTCGCTCATACCCGCGACCACGTCGTCGAACGTGTTCCTTGCCTTCGTGGTCATCGTGCTCGCCGCGCTGGGCTGGGCACAGCTTTCGCGCGAGGTGCGCGGCAAGACGCTGGCGCTTGCGCGTGTCGACTATGTCCGGGCTGCGATGGCCGTCGGGGCGAGCGACCGTCGCATCATCCTGCGCCACATCCTGCCAAATGTGCTGAGCCACGTAATCGTCGCCGTCACGCTCGCCATCCCGACGGTGGTGCTGCTGGAAAGCTTTCTAGGATTCCTGGGCTTTGCCGTGAAGCCGCCCCTCATCTCATGGGGCCTGATGCTGCAGGACACGTCGAACTTCTCGGTGATCGGCTCCTACCCCTGGATCCTGTCGCCAGTGGTTTTCGTGCTCGTGACCGTCTTCGCATTCAATGCGCTTGGCGACGGCCTGCGCGACGCCGTCGATCCGTATTGAGGGAAGCGATGCTCGACCGCACCAACGGCTTCGCTCCGCCCGAGCGGCACGATCTCGGCAAGCACGGTCGCAAGCTCATCCTCGACGCGCGCAACATCGCGGTCGACTTCAAGGTCGAGGGCGGGATCGTGAACGCTGTGCGCGACGTTTCTTTCCAGCTCCACAAGGGCGAGACCATTGCGCTGGTGGGCGAGAGCGGCTCAGGCAAATCCGTCACCGCGCGCACCGTGATGCGGCTCCTGTCGAGGCGGGCCACGATCAAGCCCGGCACCAGCATCAAGCTCGACGGCAAGGAGATCGTCTCGATGAGCGAGGGGGCAATGCGCAATCTGCGCGGAGCCAAGGTGTCCATGATCTTCCAGGAGCCGATGTCGTCGCTCAACCCGGTCTATACGATCGGCCAGCAGATTTGCGAGGCGCTGCATCTGCACAGCCGCATCTCTCGCCGCGCGGCGACGGAACGCGCGCGGCAGCTCCTCGAGGAAGTGCAGATTCCCGAGCCGGCGGCACGGCTCCGGCAATATCCGCATCAGCTTTCGGGCGGCCAGCGCCAGCGCGTGATGATCGCGATGGCACTCGCCAATCGGCCGGACATCCTGATCGCCGACGAGCCGACCACCGCGCTCGATGTCACCGTGCAGGCGCAGATCCTCAACCTCATCAAGGACCTGAAGGACAAATACGGCATGGCGGTGATCCTGATCACCCATGACCTGACGATCGTTCGCCAGTTCTCCGAATACGTCTATGTGATGCAGGACGGGGTGGTGCAGGAGCACAACGCGACGGAGGCGCTGTTCGCCAACCCGCAGCACCCCTACACCAGGCGCCTCCTCGCTTCGGAGCCGAAGGGCTCTGCGAAGCCCATTGCCGACAACAGCCCGATCATGGTCGAGGGCCGTAAGGTGAAGGTGGCCTACACCCTCAAGCGCGGCGGCTTCTTCAATCCGGACTATTTCGAGCTGACGGCCGTCGACAATCTCGATCTCAACGTCAAGCGGCATGAGACGCTTGGCCTTGTCGGCGAGAGCGGCTCCGGAAAGACCACCTTCGGCCAGGCGCTGCTCAGGCTCATCGACAATCAGGGTGGCGAGATTTTCTTCAACGGCGAAGCAATTCATGGCAAGGACCGCAAGGCTATGCAACCGCTGCGCTCGCGCATGCAGGTCGTGTTCCAGGACCCCTTCGCCTCGCTGAACCCGCGCATGTCGGTCCGCCAGATCATCGAAGAGGGCCTGATCGTCAACAATATCGGCGCGACCGCACGGGAACGCGTCGATCGCGTACGCCAGGCCCTGATCGACGCCGGCCTCCCCACAAATATCCTGTCGCGCTTTCCTCACGAGTTCTCCGGCGGGCAGCGCCAGCGCATCGCAATCGCAAGAGCGATCGCGCTCGAGCCGGAATTCATTCTGCTCGACGAACCCACCTCCGCGCTCGACCTGTCGGTCCAGGCGCAAATCATCGATCTCCTGCGCAAGCTGCAGGACGAGCGCGGGCTGAGCTACCTCTTCATTTCCCACGACCTGAAGGTGGTGCGGGCGCTCTGCCATCGCGTGATGGTGATGGAGCACGGCAGGATTGTCGAAGAGGGCCCGGTCTCGGAAGTCCTCTCCAATCCGCGGACCGCCTATACGCAGCGGCTCGTCAAGGCAGCGTTTGATATAGCTGCGTGAGCGGTGGGGTTACGACCGGATTATGCCGCCTCGTGGTAGTTGAGGATAGGTGGAATCGCCCTCTCCACAACGCTTCGCGTGGTCCCCCTTCCCCGTAAACGGGGAGGATCAACGCGCGGCCAGCCGCGGCCTTGGATCCTCCCTGGGAAGCGGTTACCTCAAGGCGAATTGTGAGCAGACGGGCGAACTGCTGCCGCGTGTGGCTGACGCAACGACTTGGTCGCGCCACAGATGCTGTCCTCCCCATACTGGTCTCCGAATGTCACAAAGGGGGCCGAGAGCGGAGCGGTAGGTTCCAGGCGAGCCGGATAGCTGCTTTTCGCAAGACTTGCGCTACGTCCATCGGCGATGAATCTTCTAGTACAGCGCGAAGTCCTACCCCTAGACAGCGCTCCTGAGTTGAGGCTTTCTGCGCTCGATGCTTACGAACTTCTTCAAGCTGGATGGAACGCCGACTCTCCATGAGAAGGGGGCACAGATGCCCCCGATGTCGCCTGGTGACGAGGTTTCCAATGTCCTATTTCGTGGCGACAGTTGGTACGAGCCACGCAAACAGATCAAGGGAGTAATATTCAGGAACTGCTCAATATCGAACATGGAACTAGTCCAACTCACGTTCACCCAGTGCACCTTCGAAGATTGTATTTTTATCGCCAGCCGGTTTCGAGAAGTCGAGTTCCACAAGTGCAACTTCATCAACTGCAACATGTGGAAGGCCAAATTCGAGCAGTGCTATCTCGATCCTCGGACCATCCGGCTTGATCGGCGCTACCGAGTTGACGCCGCCAACGTAGGCGTCTCGGTTTATCAAGCGTTACTGTCCAACTACGCCAACGAGCGACAAGACGCGTTCTATGCAGACGCGGATATCGAATTTCGACGCTGGAAGCGCTACCAGCTTAGCTGGGACATCAGGAAAAAGCACGTAGACCGGCTTCCAGGTGAGTGGGGCCGGCTCAAGAGCCTGATCTACGATTTGCTTGCGGGCTATGGCTACAAGCCGGTCCGTCTATCTGTCGTGACGATCATAGGCTTTCTGGCCATCTCGGTCGTCAACCACCTTGTTATCGGTGGTGACCTGTTGGTCAATGGGGAACGCCCGGTCCACACTTCGCTCGTAGACAGCATTTACTATTCATTCTCGGTCCTCACGGTTTTGGGCTTCTCATCGGTCGTGCCCGATGGAGCGTTTGCAAAGCTGCTGACCGTCTTTGAGGCATTGGCAGCGATAGGTTGGCTCTCAATCTTCACCTCTGTGCTGGTGAAGAGGTTCCTACGATGATGTCGGCGAAGGAGACCGCTCTCCATGCGGCCTCTGAGGCCGCCTTCGGGTCATGCGCGCGTGGGGACACGGATGGACTCAGTGATCGTGACTTCCTGATTGTCGACGACGACCTTGAGGTGCTACGTGCCCGTGCGGCCGCGCTCAAGGCCGACGGTCTGTCGGTCGCATCCTACACTTTTCGCAAGCTTGAGAATCTGGCTGGCCGGGGAGCGCTGTTCATCCAGCACTTGCGACTGGAGGCGTCTATCTCAGCGGATCGGGACGGACGCCTCGCTGCTTTGCTCGCCACCTTCTGCCCGAAGGATGGATACGAGCCAGAACTAAAGGACAATGCGCGGCTCGCGTCGCTGATTGCAACCGTTCCGGCTGGGTCTCTCTTCGAGCTCTGGGCCGCCGACGTCCTCTATGTGACCGTCCGTAATTTCGGCGTCCTCTGGCTTGCTGGACGTGGAAAGTACGTGTTTGCGTATGATCGGATCCTGGAAGCCCTATACGAAGAGGGAATGCTCGACGCCCGTGGCGTCGCGGACCTGCGGCAGTTGCGCTTTCTGAAGTCTCTCTACCGCGGTGACCACACGGGCACCATCGGCGTCGTCCGGCAGAAGGTGCGCGCCGCGCTCGCAGGTTTGCCCAGGGATCATTTCCCTGCAAACTTGCGTATCGTGTCGGCCGAAGAGGTGCTCGCGGCGCCAGCGCCACCCGTCGGCGCTCCTTCCTACATAATACTGCGCGATCTGGAAAAGCGAATGCTCGCGGCGCGTTTTCTTTTAGGCGGGACGTTCGATGACCCGGCGCTGGCTGCGCTGAATGGCTGGGTCCGCGATCCCCGCGTCTATGCGAACTTAAGCGCGAGGCGGGCGCCCGCGCTACGCGATAAACTCACGGCATTGACGGAGTGCCGTTGCCAGGTGCTCGTCGGCTGACAATATCTTTAGAAGTGGGATTTGCGGCTTCGGCTTAAGCCCGAACGTCGGGTTAGTCTAACCGTTGAGAGAAGGTCGTGATCCGACTCTTCTCTACCGTTCACTCAGTGACCTTCAATGGCTAGTCCGCGCAAATATCCGCTCACGTATGCGACTTCGAAGAGGTACCGCTGGTTCTTGTTTTTTTCCCCATCCCTCGTCTACGTTAGCACGCTTGGGTCTGAGCTTGGGGGGACTGACTTGGCAAAATATGAACTAGAGAAAATGTCAGCTGAGACCGGATCTGCGCTGTCGCAGCTCTTTGTCATTACCTATGAGGCCATACGCCAGTTCGAAACAGGCGAATACTTTGTTCTCTTTGGGCGCGGATCGAAACGCGTTCAAAATATCCTCGGAATCGAGCGGGAGATCTTGATCTTGGGGAATACCTATGCCGATCAGCAGGCTAGATCGGTCCGATTTGCCCGTCGCATTATCAATGAGTCGGACGGAAGACTTGAGTCAACGCTATGTGTAATCATCCACCAAGATGGACGCGGAAATGCCAAGCTGAAGCGCTGGGGACGCGAAAACGGGCTCGGCATCATTCCAATTTACACGTCCACCGGCATTTTGCCGCGCGGCCAAGAACTGGAGCGGCTTCTCTCCTATGAGTTCTTCACGCACGACCCGTTCGACGTCACCGGACCGGTGGCTAGCGACGCACAATTTTTTGGTCGGCGTACGGAAGCCCAAGAACTGGCCCGGAAGCTGCAACTCGGGCACATCCGCTCTTGTTTCGGCATCCGTAAGATCGGTAAGACGTCTATACTTCATAGAGTGCTCGCGGAGATAAAGAACGGCTACGACGCTGCCACGCTGTTTATCGACTGCCAGCGCGATGATGTTTTTAATCTGGATGCTGCGGGGCTGCTCTATTCGATTGAGCAGTCCCTACGCGGCCTTCGGGAGAGTGGACAAAGCTACGCCGAGGTGAATGCCACGCCTTTTGCGGGCACAACAGCGGAGGCGACTAACCGTTTCCAGGCGGTGCTGGAGCAGTTCGATATCCCCGTCATTTTGGCGTTTGATGAGATCGACTACATCACTCCTAGCAACGGGAGTGCCCTGCAATGGCGCCACGGATTTGTGGAGTTCTGGCGTAATGTCCGCGCGGCATACCACGCGGCCGCCCGTACGGAGCGAAAAGTATCGTTGCTGGTCAGTGGGGTCTCAAGCCGCTGGTTTTCAGTTGAATCCATCGATGGCGTCGAGAATGCCGCACTCGCCTTTATTCCGGAAGAGTACCTGAGTCCTCTTCCTCGTGGCGCAGCGAATGCGATGATCAAGAACATTGGAGCGATGGCTGGGCTGCGGTTCGAGGAGGATGCCTTAGAGGCAATCTCATCTTTCTGCTCGGACATGCCCTTCTGGATCCGCAAGACGTGTTCCTCGTTGCACGGAAAGATCGAGATCGCTGCGCGGCCAATCACGCTGTCAGTTGGCACAGTCTCAACGATGTTGGAAGACTTCGGCAGGGACGAAGGCGCCGCCCTGGCAAAGGTAGCACTCCAGCATTTGTTCCGGGTTTATCCGGAGCTCAGGGGGCCCGCTCTGTCCCTCCTGGAGGATGGACGTGCTCTAGCACCCAACCTGCGACGAACGTTGACACGCTACGGCATCGCCGCCGCCAATGGCGCAATCTCGGGCACTATGATGCGTATGGCGCTCATGATGATCGCGGAAGAGCAGCCAGTAATCGACGAATCGCCCGCTCAGCGGGGGGGCGAAGCGCGGTCTCTTATCAGTGAGTGGGCTGAGGAGCTTGCGGCAATATCTTATCGAAGAAACATGATGGAGCGCTCTCTACGGTCCATTGTGATCAACTTCCTTCGTGTTTCCGCCCTCTCTTCGAAGGACGGCGCAACTGCCAAAGCGACATTACTCGCCGCAGTCAATGAGAAGCGGCGCGCTGAGCTCGAGCCGTTCAATCTGGATCTGATTGCTGAAAAGTTATACTGGCTTGAACTGGTCGCAATCATCAACAAACATTGGATTCTCTTCGAACGTGTTTTCGGCGACAAAAGCCTCTTTAACCGAAATGCAGAGATTGTGAACGATCGACCCGATGCACACGCTAGGCAGCTCGAGCCGAGCGACATTGCAATGCATCGGCGGGCCCTGCAGTGGCTTGATGAGCGGATTGCCCGGGTCTAGTCAATTGAAGGCCGCGAGCCGGCGCCGGAGCAGGTGTTCGCGGACAAAGCGCCTAGGCTTCGGCTGCCTTAAATCTCTGAAAACCGGTGCTTTCACTCCTTGCTGAATAACCGCTCCGACGCACAATTCGCGCGTTCTAGGCAAGCGGTATGTCAGGCCATTCCTCGGGCACCAATGCAGGCGGCTTCGTCCACGGCTCCTCGACCAGCGCCGCCTGAAACCAGTCCTCTCTCAGATTGGCGTGCTCCGTCACGATGAGCTGGAAACCCGGGGCATCCTCAGTAGTGAAGCGCCGCAGCGTCTCGAATAGCCGCCGGACTGCTTCGAGATCCGCGTCCTCCTGGCTTTCTGTTTGCTCGATGGAGCCACCGGCGGCAGCATAGGCACTCTCGGAGGGAAAGTAGACCTGGGTCGGCTGGTCGATCAGGATGAATCGTGGAATGGGATGATGGTACGTCGCCGCGAATCGATGAAGGGCAAGCAACGCAGCCAAGTGATAGGCCAAATGGTTCTCGCCGCCGCCGGTTCGATTCATATAAACTGGCCGCCCGGGTCGATCGATGACGACGGTCAGATTGTGAAGATCGAGCCGAGCGGGATACTCGGCGAATTCGCCACCAAGGTCATGGATATAGCCCGACATATGCATCGCGATGTTGCTCAGCGTAGAGACGAGGCGCGTATCTGAATCGTCAGTGCCTAACCGTTCTTCGAGATCTGCAACCCGGGCCTTCAGTCGTCGCTCTTCGGCCTGAAGCCTTAGTAGCTCGGTGTTCGGCACCAGATTCTCCAGGAACAGACTGATACGTCCCACGACGCGTGATGCTGCGTTGTTCCTGTTGCCCAACTGCGTGGCCACCTCGCTGGCGGCAATGGCTGAGGACAGTTCGACTTCCTTGCTCCGTATCTGGTCCCCGATGTCGGTCAAGACCTTCTGCTGATCAGTCAAGTAGGCAGCCAATGCCGGCCGTTCGCCGGTGACCGCCGTCAGCTCGGTGTCGAGGGCCTCCAACTCACCTAGAAGCGCTTGCGCGATCGTCCCATCCATCCCAAGGTTGGCCTGGGCGAAAGGCCATTGCCACTCGCCCGTGGCCTCATCGAATGGCAGCGCCTTTATCGAGTTCAGGCGTTCGCGCTGCGCGCTTGCCTCCGTCTCAAAGCCTTCTGCGCGTTTGGCGAATTGCTGAGCACCTTCAATAAGGCGTTGAATCTCACGACGCCGTTCTCTGAGTTCGAGCAATTCGTCCTCGATACGCGAAACTCGCGATCCATCGTCCTCCGGCACCGGTGTTGGTCTCCAGTCCAATGCCCTGCGAAGAAGCGCAATGACTGGCACATCGCTGTCGCCGAGCGAAATCTCCACCGCACGCGCCTCCGAAAGAAGCCCGATGGCCCGTTCCTCGGAGTTGTCGATCCCCTCTCTAGCTTGCTGGAGCAGCTTGGCATTGAGACGGAGCTCTCGTTGGACGTAACGCAGCTGCGATTCAAGAGTGAACTTGTCCTTTCCAGAGACGCCTAGCAGGATAGGCAATGTATCCTTGATTGCTTGGGGCTGCCCGGTCTCGTTCTGACGATAGAATAACTGGTCCTTGTTCGTGACGAGCCCTTGTTTCTGGAACAGGTAGTAGAAGGTATGCTTCACATTGGCGTCGAAGCTCACCCGGCTGCTGTCGATTGGGACATCAGTGGTGTTCTCCGGAATGCCAAGTAATTGGGTGAGAAGCGCAACAACGCCCTCATCGCTATCGTTAATACTAAGCTCCGAGAAGGCAGGCGCCTCGACCACTGCTCCGCGTCGCACCATCGCCATGCTCAAGCTCTGGGCACCCGGGGCCGGTGCGGGCTTCGCTACGAGCACTTCTTCGCCATCGAAACGGTAGATCACCGCGAACCAGATCACGCGGTCGAGGATGACGCCTTCTGGAACATTGAAGGTCGAACGACCCATGCAGTACTCGATGATGTCGGATAGCGCCGACTTTCCGGTTGAAGAGCGGCCGGTGATAATATTCAGCCCATCGTGGAATGCCACGTCGCGGCGACGGCCGTCATTGCTGTAGATGTGGACCGATTTGATCTTCATGGCCGGATGCCCAACGTCGTGTAGATTGTGCCTCTGTCTGCGATCTGCGCGAACTCCTTACCCAGAAAGGCCGCCACCCGTTGGCACGCCTTTGATTCGTCGCTGCCGCTGATGGTCTTGCGAACCCCCGCCCGCCCAGGAAGCAATCGCCCGTCTGGGCTTACCACGAGTGTATCGAGGTGCATCAGCAGCCCTAGAGCTTCGAAGGTGAATGGTAGAACATCCGTGCAGCGCTTGCAGAAGCCCACCAGCAGCTCTGGATGATCGGCCACCACCTTCAGGAAGTAGCTTCTGTTTCCGCGTTGCAGAATTTCCCTCGAGCTTTGCTGTAAGCACAGCGGCAGAACTAGGAGCGAAAGCGAGAACGGCATCCCCTTTGCGTCGCGGGAGTGAAACCCCGCCAACGCGCGGAAGAGGACAAGCCCGCAGAAGGCCGGGTTGAAGAGGTTCCGTATCTCTATCGGGCGGTCGACCCACTGCCTCATGCCGCAACCTCGAGGATCTCAGCCAAGCGCTGCAGGAAGCGAGGATGCCAATGAACCCTAGGCGTCGGGGTGCCGTTGGCGAGGATGTGGAATGTGCCGCGAACGATGTAGGGTTCGGCAACACGTTCGCGGATTCTCAATTGGCCGGTCGATTGCTCCGCCCACTTGTAGAGCTCTCTGCCAGCCTGGATGCATGCGTCCTCCTTGCTTTCGTCCGTGATGTTCTCACAGACGAATTCCCGGTAGCGGGACCACTCATCCACCAGCTTGTCCTCATATTTCTCAATTTCATCCGACACCAGAAGGTTGGCACGTGCCCAGCTGGAGCGTTGCTCGAACGCCCGGTAGTAGTCGATGATGGCGAACCGGATTCGCTCGGCCGACAAGTTCAGCACACGCAACTGCTCCACGAAGCGACGCGGATCGTTGTAGGCGTCGACACCGCCTTCCGGGAGCCGGTCACCGAATGTGATCGGTAGATTGTCGACCTTGTAGTCGTCGGCGAGGACCGCCAGCTTGTCAGTCACCTCTTGAACCTTGATCGGCTCCTTACGCTCGCCGGTTAATAGCTGGATAACTAGGTCGAGCCACCATCCCTCAAGTCTTTCGAAAAGATCCTGTCGTGACTCGCGCCTCACGGTTACTAGGCGGCGGTTGATAAGGCCAGGAATGTCGCCTATCCGCGGCGTGTTTGGGAATATCGTAATGCGAGCATAGAAGTCGATCGCCTCTTCGGCACTCAGGTCCGCAAGGTCGCTCTTCACCTTGGCAATCTCTCTCGACTCAGTCATTGCCAATGCGGCCGAAGCATCTTTCGCCCTTGCGCCACCATCGGCGTCTGTGCCGGCGAACTGCTCTAGAAAAGAGCCCGTAGAAATGGCTGCAGTGGTGAACAGCAAGAATTGTGCCTTAGATGTGGCTCTGCCTGTGGCCTTGTAGTGAGTCAACCAGATGCGCACGGACTTCCAGAAGTCGGTCGACAAATCGGAAAGACGGTCGCCGGGCGCTTTGTGTTTGAGGGAGGCGAGCGAGATTCCACCGTCTCCAGCCACGAACTCGACGTCGTCGTTTCGTTCAATATAAACGACGCAGTCCTCGGGAAGTTCTAAGACCCGTAGCAGAGCAAATCTGGGTTGGAAAATGTAACCGAGCCCCTGCTCTGCAGCCGAGAAGGGTGAGCCGGACTCAGGCATGCCATATGCGAGGCATTGAAAAATAGGATGCGATAAGCAACGGCTCCCCCCAAAGAGTCATACAGCACGATATTCATATATCGAAGTCTTTGAGAATCAATATTCGAGCCGTGACATTCCCCACTCAACGTGCCGGCAGGCCGGCTTGGGGCAAGCGATACCGGAAAGTGCTGCGCCAAGCGTCTGCCTCTTCTGCGAGATGGTGACGAGAACGACGATCGTCGCGGGGTAGGGTAGCATAGCTAGAAGATAGGACGGCACTGCCCAGCCCGAGCGCCTTGGCCTAGAGCTGCTGGACCGACATGACACCGAACGGCCAGGCACCGATAAGTACACATAGCGGCCACCACGTCGCGAAGACGACGAGCCCAGCGATAACCAGCCGTTGCTGGCGTTCATATTCTCGGCCCCCACTGCGTAAAGGCGATCGAGAGATAGGCGCCCGCAACGCCTGCCATTAGGCCCCCGAACAGGATAGCCGATCGCATGCGAGGTTTCCGGCGATTCCTCGATGGTGCGTAGTATCAGGCGGCGTTGGTCCGATAGAGGAAGTAGTTGATCAGCACGAACATCAGTGGCGCGAGGTAAACGAGCGGGTCGTAGCGGAAGAAGAGCGGCCCGAGCACGGGACGTCAGGGAGCACAGGGATTTGAACGCACTTCAGCTGCTCGATCGGCGAGCTGCCGATGCCGTGGCGGATGAACGCGTAGGCGCCTGAAGGTGGTGCGGGCGCTCTGCCATCGCGTGATGGTGATGGAGCACGGCAGGATTGTCGAAGAGGGCCCGGTCTCGGAAGTCCTCTCCAATCCGCGGACCGCCTATACGCAGCGGCTCGTCAAGGCAGCCTTCGACATCGCGGCGTGACATGTCCGCGATAGCTCAGAACGCCTGATTGCGCTCGCAATCTGAAGACGTTCGTCAAGCGCTGGACTAGCCAGACTAAGCCTGCACCGGGACGAGATAAGGCGGCAGGAAATCCGGCGGCGGAGTTCGCAGGCGCTGCAGCAGGACGATATTCGATCCGAGCGAACGGCGCAGGTGGCCCTCAAGTGCTGCGATTGCCTTCTTGTGCCGTCCGGAGCTGAGACAGTGGAAGATTTCCAGGTGCTCGGCGATCATGGTCGAGATCTCCTCGCGTGACTGGTGCTGCTCGAAGGTGGAGTGCGTCGCGATGATTGGCAGCTGGCTGCGCCGGATCGTCTCGCGGAGCTGCTGGTTGGGGCAACGCAACACGAGGTCGACGTGGAGGTCGTGCTCGAGGCTCTCAAGGGTCGTTGGCAGACGCTTGCCGTCACGCGCTTCCTCGGCTCGCCGGGACTTTGCGTCGAGCTCGGCTTTGTCGATCTCAGGTGCAACCTGGCTGAGCGCAATCGGCTCCAGCAGCCAGCGCATCTCGAAATGCTCGCGCAGAAGCTCTTCCGTGAGCGGGCCGGCATACCAGCGCTGGTTGGAGTCGCGGCTGACCAGGCCGGTCCGTTCGAGCTTCGTCAGTACCTCATGGGCAACGGTGCGGCTTACTCCGTGGTGCTCGGCAAGCGCGCTCTCGTTCAGGAGAAAGCGGCCATAGGAGAGGCAGGCGGCGACGTCGTGCTCGACCTTCGGATAGATGAGCTCGTGGCGCTTGCGCGACCTAAACTCTTGAGCAAGGCCGGCTGGAAGCCTGAGACCGGCGCGGAAGAGCTCCAGCCGGACAGGCTTGACGGCATGTCCTCCGATCACGTAGCCACGGCCCTGGAAAGCCCTGACCAGCCCCTCGCGATGCAGGCGTTTCAGCGCGGCGGCGGCGGGCACCCGACTGGCGCTGAAGGCACGGGCGACGCCCGTCTCGCCGAGCACGAGCCCGGGCGGGAAGACCGCATCGACGATGTGATCGCGCAGCACGCTGTAGATCGCCTCGTAAAGCGGCAAGGCGCCTGGTTCGTTCAGCCGTTTATTTCTGCTCGATTCCAGCATCTTCATCGGGGTCAGGTCGCCGACGGCATGTCAGTCGCGCCTAACCTGCCGCGGCCGCCGGTTGGTCTTCCTCGACCGCATGGATCGCGTTCATGATTGCCTTGCTCACGCTTTCGTAGCGATGGTCGTTGGGAACCTCCCCTACGAGGCGCATGCCGTGCATCACGAGGATGCGGTCGGCGAGAGCCACCATCTCGGGCATGTCGCTGGAGATCAGCAGCACCGAGGTGCCGGCTGCCGCGATTTCGTGGATCAGCTCATGGAGGTAGGCTTTTGTCTTGATGTCGATGCCGACCGTCGGCTCGTCGATGATCAGGATTTCGACATTGGCAGCGAGCCACTTCGCCACACTCACCTTCTGCTGATTGCCTCCGGAGAGATTGCCCACGATCTGCTCGATCGAGGGCGTGCGGATTTCGAGCCGCTCGACATACGGCCTTACGGCGCGCACCTCCTCGGCTGGAGCGATCAGCCCCAGCGCACCGGCCAGCCGGTGCCAGATAGTCACTGCGATGTTCTGTCGAATGGAGTGCGCCAGTATGAGGCCTTCCTGCTTGCGGTCCTCGCTGATGTAGCCGATGCGATAGCGGTTCAGCGCCTCGTGCATGTCGCGTATGACGACCGGCTTGTCCTTCAGCCGAAGTTCGCCGCCGGTCACCTTCGCGTCGCCCACGATGGCGCGGGCAAGCTCGCTGCGCCCGGCACCCACCAGCCCATAGAGGCCAAGGATTTCGCCGCGATGCAGGGCGAAGGAGATGTGTTTGTGGCCGAGCGACGTGGAGAGACTGCGTGCCTCGAGCACCACTTCCGTGTTTCCGTGCTCGCGCGCCGGCCGCTCGAGAATCCGCTCCTCGCGGCCAACCATGAGCGAGATCAGCCGCTGACGGGTCATCGTGCTCATCGGCTCGCCTGCGCCGGCGTTCTTTCCATCGCGAAGCACGGTGACCCGATCGGCGATCGCGAAGATCTCCTCGAGCTTGTGGCTGACGAAGACGATAGCTGCGCCGTTGTCGCGGAGCCGCTTGAGCAGGCCGAACAGCGTGTTCGCCTCGTGCTCGGTGATCGATGCCGTCGGCTCGTCCATGAGCAGATACTTCGCTTCCAGCGAAAGGGCCTTTGCGATCTCGACGATCTGCATCTGCGCTACCGACAGGGTACGGACTTCGGCGCGTGTGTCGATGCTGCCGTCGAGCAGGTCGAGATAGCGACGGGCTTCGCGATGGATGGCGCTGCGGTCGAGCAGCCCGCGCCTGGCTGGCAGCCGCTCCAGCAGGATGTTTTCGCCGACCGAGAAACGTGGGATCAGGTTGCGTTCCTGGTGCACGGCGCTGATGCCGGCCGCGATGGCGTCGCGCGAAGATTGGAAGGCGACCTCCTTGCCGTCGATCAGCATACGGCCGCTATCGGCCGGATAGAGGCCGGTGATGATCTTGATGAGCGTCGATTTGCCGGCGCCGTTCTCGCCCATCAGCGCATGGATCTCGCCGGGCCTCAGCTCCAGCGAGACATGGTCGAGCGCCTGGACGCCCGGGAATGCCTTGCTGACGGATTCGATGGTGAGGCTCATGGTCAGCCCCCACCGGTCCTGACGGCGCGCCAGCGATTGAGCCAGACGGCCGCCAATATGAGCGCGCCCAACAGGAACTGCACCCAGTAGGGATCGACATTGGCGAGCACCATTCCGTTCTCGATCAGCGCGATCAGAATGACGGCGAGCGAGGTGCCGAACACCGATACGTTGCCCCCCGTGAGTGCTGCTCCGCCGATGATCGGGGCGGCAAAGGAGATGAGCAGCCAGTCCGTGCCGATCGAAGGTTGGGCCGAGCCGAGCTGCGCGACGGCCAGAACCGCCGCGCCACCGGCGAGCGTGCCGGACAGCACATGGGCGAGCATGATCGTCCGATCGCGCGAGATCCCTGAAAGCTCGGCCGCCTGAGGATTGCCGCCGACCGCCAGAAGATGGCGGCCGGGGATGGTCCTCGCCAGAAAGAGCGCCAGCAGGGCTGCTACGATCACCGGCGCGATCAGCAGGAAAGGGAAGCCGAAGATGCGCTCAGAGCCAAAAGCAACGAAAGCCGGCGGAAGCTTGTAATAGGGGATCGACTGAGTGATCCCGAGATTGATGCCCGTAAAGGCCGAGGCCGTCGCCAGCGTGATGATGAAGCCGTTGATGCCGGTGCGGGCGGTGAGCACGCCGTTCAGCAAACCACCGAGCGCGCCGATACCCACAGCGACCGGCACGGCGACTGCGATCGGCAGGCCGAAGGTTTCCATCAAGCCGCCGACGGTGATGGCGACGAGGCCGCCCAGAGCACCCACTGCAATGTTCATCTGCCCGACCGCGAGCGTCACCATCTGCGCGAAGCCGACAAGCAGCGCGACGCAGAAGCTGCGCAGCATCACATAGATGTTGAACTCGGTGAGGAAGGCCGGCGACAGCCATGACAGCACGACGACGCCAAGCACGATCGCACCGAGCAGGCCAGACCATTCGACCATGAGAAAGCGGCGCAGGATCGCGTTCATCTGCGCCCCAACGAGCGACGTTCGGCATAGACACTGCGGTAGCGGTCGGCCATGACGGCGAGCAGGAGGATCACGCCGAGGAAGAGCTGAAGCCAGAAATTGCCGACCTGGAGGACCAGCAATCCGCTGCGGATGGTGGTGACGAGCGCCGCGCCGAACATGGTCCCGAGCACCGCCACCGAACCACCTGACAGCAGCGTGCCGCCCAGCACCGGGCCGATGAAGGAGGGCAGCAGCCACTCCTCGCCGCCTACCGCCGGCATGGCCGCGCCGAGCCGGGCGACGAGCATCAGGCCGGCAGTAGCGGCAAGAACGCCCGAAAGCACATGGCTGAAGATGATGACTCGGCCGACAGGGACGCCCGACATGGCCGCAGCCCGCGGATTGGCGCCCGCGGCCAGGATTTGCCGGCCTAGC
Organism: Mesorhizobium sp. BAC0120; assembly: GCF_033542235.1. Classification (NCBI taxonomy): domain Bacteria; kingdom Pseudomonadati; phylum Pseudomonadota; class Alphaproteobacteria; order Hyphomicrobiales; family Phyllobacteriaceae; genus Mesorhizobium; species Mesorhizobium sp. BAC0120. The sequence continues at coordinate 186,281 of NZ_JAWRCU010000012.1, forward strand.
GCGGTGTGGCGATAGAGCACGTAGAGCGCGGCGCCGATCGCCGCCGCGATGACGAGGAGGGGGGAGATGTATCCCCCGATGCGCAGCCGGCCGAACGTGCCGAGCTCCGGCGGCAGAGCGTTGTAGGGCACCGCCTTGGTCAGGATCAGCATGGCGCCGAGGAAGAGGCTGGCACTTGCCAGCGTGATGATGAAGGCGTTCACGCCTGTCCTGACGATGGCGATGCCGTTCAAGGCCCCGAGCACGCCACCCAGTACCAGGCCGCCGGCAAGGCCGATCGGGATCGGCAGGCCGACGTCCTGCAGCAGGTATCCGGTCGACATGACCGCGCAGACACCGATGGACCCGACGGCGAGGTTCATCCCGCCGGTGGCGAGCACCACCATCTGCGCAAAGCCGATGACGATATCGATCGCCAGCGAGCGACCGACCGAGAAGAGGTTCATCGGCGATGTGAAACCCGGCGCCAGGGCCGTGAAGACGACCCATAGGAAACCGACGATCGCCAGCAGCCCGACCTGCGTCGAGGCGCCGGGCAGCAGCAGGCGTCGGGGGGATGTGGTGCTGACGGTCCGGTCGGTCATATGAGCTCAACCAACTGGAAACCGGCGCGGCGCCGGCTCCAGCCTGTCGGTTCGCAAGCGAGCGGGCGCGCCCGCTCGCTTCGGCGCAATTACTTGCAAGTCAGGTACTTGTCCTTGAAGGAGCCCTGGATCTCTGTAGTGATCTTCTTCAGGTCGTCCTTGTAGGAGGCAAGGTTCTCCGCGTTGATCACCATCGTGCCGGAATCGATGAAACGCTTGGTCTGCGGCGTCTGGATCCACGGCGCGTCGTCCTTCACGGTGCATCCGCCTCCCGCCAGAAGGTCGAGCGCGTAGGCACCGATATAGGCCTGTCCGTACGGGTTCTGCGCCATGGTGCCAGCGACGAAGCCGTCCTTGATGGCTTCGAGCACGATCGGATCGTCGTCGATCCCGACGAACTTGATGCGCTTGTCACCGAGCGTGCGCAGCGACTTCGATGCCACCACCGAGGGAATGTAGCCGGTGGCGATCATGCCGCCGATCTGGTCTTTCTGGGCGGCGAGCAGCGCGTTGATCTTCTGGTCCGCCGCCTCCTGGGCGTCGGTATCGGCGACGGTCTGCAGCAGGGTCACAGCGCCATTGGTCTCGGCGACAGCCTTTTCAACAGCCTTGACGCGCAAGGTCGTGTTGGGATCGACGAGCAGGCCGGCGAGGTGGACAATCGCCCCTTTGCCACCCATCGCCTTGATCAGTTCTTTGGTGCCGAGATAGGCGGAGTTATAGACGTCCGTGCCGAGACAGAAGGCGACATCCGTGGGGTCCTGCGCGCAGCCGGCGAGCGCGGCGGACGGCACACCGGAATCCTTCAACTCGGTGACCGTCGAATTGATGCCCACGGCATCGCCGGGGAATATGCGGAAGGCGGTGTAGCCCTGCGCGCTAAGGCTTTCGATCAGCTCCGTCTGCAGGTTCAGCTTCCATTCGGTCGGTACCTTGAAGTCGACGGCGGCAATGCCGAAGTCCTTTTTCGCATCGGCGGCGGCTTGCTCCCAAGGCGCGAAATACGGATGAGGTCCGCCCGGGATCAGCGCAATCTTGTTATCGGATGCCTGTGCAGGCCCGGCGAAGGCCAGTGCTGCCGTTAGGCCGGCAAATATCGACGACGCGGCGAGGCCGCGAATTGAATCGCAGAACAGTTTCATTGGTTCCTCCCTGGTGCGAACCGTCGCGAGCCTGAAACCCGGTCGTTCCGTCGCATGCCAATTTCTAGAAGAAATGCATATCGCATGCAATATACGTTCGTGCTTAGTATCTAGGGATACTTGCCTAGGCTTAGGCAATTGGGGCGATTGACGGCGGCCAAGTAGTTGCGGCCAGTCTGTTCTCTCAACCTGTGACTCCCGTTCTGCGATATCGTCCCGTTCAGAATGCTGTGAACGCCTTGCTCAGCTTGCGCTGTTCCGAATACCGTCAATGGCCGATCGCAAGAGGTATTCTGTCGTCCTCGACGCAACCGCACGGCGGCATTGAAGACGAGACCGTGTCGCGCCTCTATTAAGATCGAGGGACGCAGTCAGTACGGGCGCATCGGCCTGTCGCTGCGGAGAATCCGCCATGCCAGCAGGTGAGCGAAGACGACCCGGGGGTAGGGCAGCTACGCAGTCTCTCTCATTTTGGGCACCGTTCCGACACAAGCCGTTCACGGTGATATGGCTCGCGACGCTCGTCGCGAATATCGGTAGCTGGATGTATTCGGCAGCGTGCGGCTGGCTGATGACGAGCCTCACCACTGCGCCTTTGATGGTCTCGCTGGTTCAGGTCGCGGCGACTTTGCCTGTGTTTCTACTCGCGATCGCGGGAGGCGCTCTCGTCGACATCGTCGACAAGCGTAAGTTCCTCATCGCAGGCGAGATGCTGATCACGCTTGCCGCCTCGGTGTTTGCTGTCGTCATCTGGTTTCATCTGGTCACCTCCTGGAATCTGCTTGTCTTTGCCTTCTTGGTGGCGGCCGGGGAGGCTGTCACCGCTCCGGCCTGGGAGGCTGTCGTTTCACTTCTCGTTCCGAAGCCAGACCTTCCGATGGCCGTTGCCGCCAACAGCGTGAGCGTGAACGTCAGCCGTGCGGTAGGGCCTGCGCTAGGCGGCGCGCTTCTGGGTACTCTGGGCGTTCCGGCTCCGTTTTTGCTGAACGCCGTCAGCAATCTCGGCGTCATTGGCGCGCTTGCCTGGTGGCCCGAGCCGGCACGGGCGAGTTCACGGCTTCCGCCCGAACACTTCGCCAGCGCGATGATCACCGGCCTGCGCCATGCGCGCTACAACCCCCACCTGATGGCAACGCTGATCCGCGCTGCCGGCTTCTTCGTGTTCGCCAGCGCCTATTGGGCGTTGCTGCCACTCGTTGCGCGCCAGCAGGTTGGGGGAGGGCCGTCCCTTTACGGATCGCTGTTGGGTGTGATCGGGATCTCGGCCGTGGCCACCGCCGCTTTGCTGCCTCGGCTCAAGGAATGGCTCGGGGCCGATGGGCTCGGCAATGCCGGCGCGCTGGGCAGCGCGGTTGCGACAGCCCTGTTCGGGGTCGCACATGAACCGGTGCTCGCCATCGCGGCGAGCGTGGTCGCCGGCTCCACCTGGATCACCACAGTATCCAGCTTGAACGTTTCGGCCCAGACCGCGCTTCCCGAATGGGTGCGAGGGCGTGGATTGGCGGTCTATATCACGGTAATGGCGGGCGCCCTCAGCTTGGGGAGCGCCATTTGGGGCGAAGGGGCATCGCGCATCGGTATCGCGCCGGCGCTGTTGGTGGCGGCGGTCGGCGGCGGCCTCTCGGTCCCGTTGCTGAGGCGATGGCGGCTGCAAACCGCGAGGGGCATCGACCTGACGCCTGCCATGAGTTGGCCGTCACCGGCGATGGCGAGCGACATCAACCCGGCGCGCGGGCCGGTTCTGGTGACCATCGCCTATCGGATCGATCCCAGGAATCGCGAGGCTTTCCTCGAGGCTATCGAACTAGCCGGGCGCGAGCGTTACCGCGACGGAGCCTATGGCTGGCAAGTGTTCGAGGACCCCGGGGACAACAGCCGTTTCATCGAAACCTTTCTCTCGGATTCCTGGGCGGATCATCTGCGGCTTCACGAGCGCGTAACGAAGGCAGACCAGGCACAGGAGGCAGCGGTGCGCCGGTTCCAGAAAGGTGATGGGCCGCAGATCACTCACTTCATAGCCGCGAGATCCCACGTCCGGCGCAGCCGAGGCCAGAAAAATGCAAGCTCGAAGTCGATCACACGAAAGCCGAAGTCACACGCAGGGGCTCGCCCCAAGCCCGATATTGGAAGAACAGTATCCGGCACAGATCTCGATCCTGACGAGGACCCAACCTCGGACTAGGCGGAAGCGGAGGAGCGGCCGATAATTCCGGGTCAGCCTCGGTCGTCCCCGATCCGGCGCTGACGCCATAAACCTGGGTTGACCGACAGCTGAAAGAGCATGGTTGGGTCCGCGTGCGTTTGGCTCGTCTTTTCCTGAAGGCGAAGTGTCAGAAGGCCTGTCGGCATCGATCTGGGAACGACGATTGCTGTGTTGCGTTGATAACGACCGCGGTGAGAACGAGGAACGAACCCCACCCCTTTTATCGCCTCAAAAAGCTTGGTGGAAGCTCGACGGCCAGCCCAGTCGATACGTCAGAAATCCTGAAAAGACGCCAGCTTCATTCGATTTTGTAGAGGTCTGCGATGCTAGACCGCGAAAGGAGCACGAAATGGCAATGGCAGGAGGTACTGGGACACCAAGAACCGGCGGCTTCGCCTCGACATTCATCTTCATAGCCCTGCTGGCAGGCGCCATCTTCGGTGCGACTTTCGGCCAGGCTCTTGATGGTAGAATAGCTGAGAGACGGGTTCTTTCGATCCTCGCCGCGTTTTTTGCTGTGTTGATAATCTGGTTGGTTCGACACTTCCTCGGAAAAGCCTATCCTGCCGCCTTCGTGAAGCCGCGCGGCAAATCTATTCCTCTTGCCGTTTGGCTGGGTGTGACCTTTTCATCGGTTGTTGGTGGTTTGGCGGGTCATGACATAGGGCAGCTTTTCGGAGTTACCTCAGGCGCTCTTTACGGGCTGATCTCGGGGACGATCGCCGGCATAAGCATGTCGATGCTTATGGTTGTCTATTTCCACGAACATCCTGAAGAACGCACCGAATTCTAGCCCGTCCGCGCGGGCAGAGAGGGTGGACCAGCACCCTGCAATGCGCACATCGGCGCGGAACGTCACCTTAAGATCCTGCTCAGATCGAATGGCCTGGGAAATGCCGGTCATGCAATGCGATTGCATCTTCAATCCATTGAAGAAGCGAACTTTCGGGCCTTGCGCCTGCGGTCCATGCGATCGTGTGCCCTTTCTCGACAAGAATGAAGCTGGGTATGCTTTGTACGCCAAAGCGCGCGGCCAATGATGGCTCGGCGTCCGTGTCGACCCTGCCCAGACGCGCTTGTGGCTCGGTCTTCGCGGCGGCGGCGGCAAAAACGGGCTCCATCTGGCGGCATGCCCCGCACCATCCGGCCCAAAATTCGATCAGAAGCGGAATGTCACTCTGCTTGGCATGTTGTTCAAAATTCGTCGCGTTGAGTTCGAGCGGTTGTCCTTGGAAAAGTGACTGCCCGCATTTTCCGCAACGCGCCGGGTCTGCCAGCCTCGCAGCTGGCGCGCGATTTAGCGTCATGCATGTCGGACATACAATGACAAGTCGATTGCCCTCTGCCATCTGCCTGTCCTCCCGTTCGAGTTCCCTCCGAGCTTTCTCCAAACTTAACGTTCATGCCGTGACACACGGAAAATGGTGCCGTTGACGTCGTCACTCACCAGCAGAGCGCCATGGTGCGTGACCGCGATGCCCGCCGGCCGACCCCAGACCCTTTCCTTGTCCAGCACGAACCCGGTCATGAAGTCTTCATATACGCCGGTCGGCTTCCCGTCTTTCAGGCGCGCGCGGATGACCTTGTAGCCGGTTCTTTCTTCCCTGTTCCATGACCCGTGCAAGGTCGCGAATGCGTCGCCGCGGTACTCGGCGGGGAACGCGTCCTTGTCGTAGAAGACAAGTTGCAGCGTGGATGAATGCGCCTGGATCAGCACATCGGGCACAATCACCTTGTCCTTCAGATCGGGACGCCCGCCGGCGTGGGCCGGGTCCTCGTGGCCGCCGGTGTAGTACCAGGGCCATCCGTAGAACCCGTGCTCCTGCACCGAAGTCAGGAAATCGGGCACCAGGTTGGGGCCAAGATGATCGCGTTCATTGCCTGTGCACCAGAGTGTGTTGGTGCCAGGCTGGATAGCCATGCCCGAGCAATTGCGCAGGCCGGTCGCAAAATTGCGGACCGTCTCCCCTTCGGGGTCGAACACGCGCACCACAGCCCGGCCCTCTTCATCACCCCAAGCCGCGCCTACTCCGTGAGTTTTCTCGAAAGCCTTGATCTCCTCTGGCGACTTCTGCGGCATCCCCGCGGCGACGTTTGAAGACGAGCCGATCGAAACGAACAGGCGTTGGCCGTCCGGCGAGGCTGCCAGATCGCGGGTCCAGTGCCGCTTTGTAGGGATATCCGGGATGATGACCTCGGCGGGCCCGCTCGCCTTGCGGTCGCCAGCTTTATACGGGAAGCGAACGACCTGGTTGGCCGCCGCCACATAGACGTATCGCGGTTCGGCGGGCGGATAGAACGCGATCCCGAAGGGCTTCTCCAGGCCCTCTGCGAACACTCCGGGCGATGTCGGCAGGTTTCCAGCCGAATCCGCCGCGAAGACCAGCACACGTCCACTTCCGCTTTCAGCCAGGAAGATGTCTCCGTTCGGAGCGATCCGGATAACGCGAGGTTTGTCCAGCCCGGTAGCGAACACCTGCACTGCAAAGCCAGGCGGCACATCGGGCAGCTTGCCTTGCGGCGCCTCGACGACCTTTGGCGCGTTTTCAAAATCCGGAGCTTCCGGGTCGTTCTCAGTCAGAGTCGGCGCTGGCAGATCGGCGGGTCTGATGTGGCGGCTCACACCGGGCGCGTCGCCCTCCCAAGTTCCGAAAGCATTGGCGCCGGTGCGCACTTCCTCGGCATGGGCCGACGCCATCGAAACCAGTGCCAGAGGAACAAGGCTGATCAATGATGTGGAAGCGCGCATCAGCTGCTCCTCCAGGATTCATCCTGGTCGATAATGCGGTCGGTCCCAATCGCTGCCGCCAGCGAAAGTTCCCTGACAATCCACGCAACCTTTGGCGAGCAAGGCGCCCTAAGAAATTTCAGCTACGTTGGGTGCACTGCTTCGCGCGGCCAGCCCGGAGTTGCTGCCCGCCGGCATCGATGCCGAATCCCGGACGGTCGTGCGCATGCATCGTCAGCGCTGTATTGACGAGGAGGCCGTGCGCGGCGCTCCAGTCAGGCGGACCGTGCGGAGACCGCTTGTAGCGGTAAGGCCGACGGCAGCGAATTATTTCGGTGCGTATTCGGGACCCGGATTTAGGGTAGGCCCGTTTTCTCTCAAGGAGGCGCCAGTCTGAGCGGCAGGAATCCGCTAGTCATCTAAGACGCTTATTCATGGAAAAGAGCCTCGCTCGCTATATCTGGGCCACGACGCGCCTCCAGCAAGCCTGGATTCTTCTGGTCGTCGCGATCTCGATGATTCCCTATTTCCTGTCGTTTGACCTGCCCAAGCAGATCATCAACGGGCCGATTCAAGGAAACGGCTTCGAGACGCCTGACGCCACGCAAACCTTCATGCGCATTGCCTATACTTTCCCCTATCTGGGCGAGGTGGTGCTTTTCGGAGGTTTGCAGCTCAGTCGCGTTCAGATGCTGATCGGCCTCAGCATGGTGTTTCTCCTGCTCGTCGTCATCAACGGCCTCTTCAAGTTCTATATCAACACCTACAAGGGCCGCCTGGGCGAACGCATGCTGCGGCAGATCCGCTTCGAGCTGCTCGATCGGGTTCTGCGTTTCCCTCCGTCCTGTTTCAAACGGGTGCGCTCGGCGGAAATAGCGACGATGATCAAGGACGAAGTCGAGCCGTTGGGCGGCTTCACCGGCGACGCCTTCGTGCAGCCGGCCCTTCTGGGCGGTCAGGCGGCAACGGCGCTGATCTTCATTCTCATGCAGAATTTATGGCTTGGCATGATCGCGGCGGTCATCGTGGCCGTGCAGGGGATCATCATTCCCAGAATGCGCAAGCGCCTGCTCGAATTGGGGCGCCAACGCCAGCTCACGGCACGCCAGCTTTCGGGACGGGTGGGCGAGATCGTTGACGGCATCAACACCATTCACGGCAACGATACATCCAATTTCGAGCGCGCCGACATCGCGAACCGGCTTGGCCGCATTTTCGCCATCCGCTACAAGCTTTACGAGTGGAAGTTTCTCGTCAAATTCATCAACAATTTTCTGGCGCAGGTTACGCCGTTTCTCTTCTATATGATCGGCGGCATTCTCGCGCTGCAAGGCCGTCTCGATATCGGCCAGCTCGTCGCCATTATCAATGCCTACAAAGATCTTCCGGGGCCATTGAAGGAGCTGATCGACTGGGACCAGACGCGCCAGGACGTGCAGGTCAAATATGCGCAGGTGGTCGAGCAGTTCAGCGTCGACAATCTGATCGACCCGAAAATCCAGGCCGTCGAATACAAGACGGTCCCCCCTTTGCGCCATCCGCTCGTCGCTACCAACGTGACGGTTCTCGACGACAGCGGCGCACCCCTTTTGCAGCACGTCAATATCGAAATCGAGCCTGCGCAAACGGTGGCGCTGATCGGTCCGGCGGGCAGCGGCAGCGAAGTTTTCGCCGGGTTGCTGGGCCGGCTCGTCTGGCCCGATTCCGGGCGGCTCGCCATTGACGGGCACGATATTCTCGAACTGCCCGAATCCGTGACCGGGCGGCGCATCGCCTATGTGGCCGCGGACACCTATTTCTTCAGTGGAACGCTGCGCAACAATCTGCTTTACGACCTCAAGCACGCGCCTTTGACCGATGTTCGCTACGAGGGAGCCGAAGCTGCGGAGCGCCGCTGGCAGGTCATGGAGGCGAGGCGGGCCAGGAATCCCGATTTCGACCTGAACAGCGACTGGATCGATTACGGGTCCATGGGAATATCGGGGCCTGATGGACTCTACCACGCCGTGCGGCCCATTCTGGACGCCGTCCTGATGACTCAGGATATCATCGATCTGGCGTTGCGCTCGCAGATCGATACAGCAGCGTATCCCGGCCTGATCACGCGTATTGTGGAGCTCCGGCGGGCCCTGCGGCATCGGCTGGACGAAAGCGGTCTGGCTGGACTCGTCATTCCCTTCCAACCCGATGTTTACAACCTGCAGGCAACGGTGGGCGAAAATATCCTCTTCGGCGTGCTCGACCGTTCCTCGATGACGATCCGCCAGCTGGCCGCGCATCCTTTTTTCCGCGAGGTGATCATCGAGAACGAGCTCTCCACCGATCTTTTCCGCATGGGTCTCGCAATAGCCCGGAACGCTGTCGAGCTTTTCCGGGATTTGCCGCCGGACCATCCGTTCTTTTCGCAACTCGCCTTCATGCGCCCGGAGGATATCCCAGCCTATGAGGTGCTCTTGCAGAAGCTGAAGGATTCCGGCATCGAAACGGCCTCGGACGAGGACCGGGCGAATGTCATCCGCCTGAGCTTCGCCTATATCGAGCCGCGCCACAGATTCGGTTTGCTGACGGATGCGTTGAAGGCAAAGATCGTCAAGGCGAGAAAGCGCTTCGCGAAGGATATGCCGGACGACTTGCGGACGGTGATCGAGCCTTACGAGCCGGACAGGTTCATTGCGCGCGCGTCCTTGCTCGACAATCTTCTTTTCGGCAAAGTTAACCGCGGCCACGTGGATGCGGCCGAGCAAATTCGAGCGACCCTCATCCGCCTGTTCGAGAATCTGGGCCAGCAACGGTCAATTCTGTCGATCGGCCTCGATTTCGATGTCGGCTCAGGGGGCAAAAGGCTGACCAGCGCCCAGCGGCAGAAGATCAATGTCGCGCGGACTTTGCTCAAACACCCAGACTATTTGATCTGCAACCGGCCTTTGACTGCGCTGGACGAGCGCAGGCAAATTCAGATCGCTCGAAATATTATGAAGAACCGTCATAAAGATGGCCATGCGCCAGCGATAATATGGGTCTTGAGCAATTTTTCTCTCGCCAGCGATTTCGATCGGGTTATCGTATTCGATCACGGTCGTGTCGTTCAGGACGGCACTTATGACGCGCTCGCCCAAGAGGATGGGATGCTCAAAAAACTCCTGTCCTAAGATCTGCAACCAGATGGAAGTAAACGGCGAGATCCATGCTTTGCAGGCCCAGGGGCCGAATGCGGTAAAATCCACGGCTTTGCCCGCGCCTGCAAGATTTCCCACGAGGCTGTGCGTAAGTTGTGGCTAGGCAAAATCGACGTACTCGAGGCGAGAGTGAACACAATCTGAACTCAATGCGGCCTCACGCTTGGTGATGCGGTTTGTGGCCCAGGCCTGTCCACGCTTCAGGGGCATGGCCTGTGAGGAAGGACACGGAACGCGGTACCGACTCCCGTCGGATCAAGCCAGTCCAACTGGTAGCGTCCATGGCTTTGTAGGTCCGGATCCGCACCGCGCGCTTGCAAGACGAGGACAGTCCGAATGTACGGTCTCCGTGGCATTGTGGCCGGGCTGGGCGCCGGTATAACTTCTGTCCTGTTCGCATCCGCAGGCTCGGTGGCCCGGTCCGACGAGCTTTCTCTTGCGCCGACGAACATGCCGAGAGTCGGCGCCGTCGACGAACGCTTCCAATCATATAATGTCGAGATGCTCGAGGTGACGGGCGGCGCCTTTTGGAAGCCCTACAAGAGCACCGCGGATGCAGGTGACGCCAACGCAAAATCCACGCTCGCAGCGAACGTGCCGTCGGGCATGGACCCCACCATCTACCAGTATCGCCCGCCTATTGCCCTGAACAATCCGCGTCTGAGGAAATTGGCTGCGGCACTCGGACCGGCCTATGTGCGCGTCAGCGGAACCTGGGCGAATACGACCTATTTCGCGGATTCCGAAACGCCCCCTGTGAATGCGCCTGCGGGCTTCAACGGCGTGCTGAGCCAGCAGCAATGGCGCGGTGTCGTCGACTTCGCAAAGGCCGTCGATGCAAAAATCGTGACTTCTTTCGCCAACAGTCCGGGTACGCGTGACGCCAGCGGCGCCTGGACGACGCACCAAGCACGCCGTTGGATGGAATACACAAAGTCGATCGATGGCGAAATTGCGGCGGCGGAGTTCATGAACGAGCCGTCGCTGGCCGCGATGGGCGGCGCCCCCAAGGGATACGACGCGGCCGACTACGGGCGCGACTTCAAGCTGTTCAAAGCCTTTGCCGGTCAAGCGGCACCCGCCATGATGGTTCTGGGGCCGGGTTCTGTCGGAGAGACGCCGGGACCCTGGTCGATGACATATGGCAACCTGCCGGTGATCAGGACGCAAGACATGCTGGCGGCCTCTGGACCTGGGGTCGATGCTTTTTCGTATCATCACTATGGCGCCGCCTCGAAGCGTTGCGCCACAACCGGAATGCCGCAGACCACCGCCGATGCGGCGCTCTCGGAGGATTGGCTCGGCCGAACCAGCCAGACCCTGGCCTTCTACAGCGGCCTGCGCGACACCTATGATCCGGGCAAGCCGATGTGGCTGACGGAGGTCGCCGACGCGGCCTGCGGCGGCAACCCCTGGGCTGCAACGTTTCTGGACAGCTTCCGTTATCTTGACCAATTGGGCAGGCTGGCCAAGTCCGGCGTTCAGGTCGTTGCGCATAATACGCTGGCCGCCAGCGACTATGGACTGCTCGACGAGGACAGTCTGGTGCCAAAGCCCAACTACTGGGCTGCACTGCTGTGGCGAAAACTGATGGGAACCACTGTGCTCGATGCTGGGGTTCCGATCCAGGAGGGCCTCCATGTCTACGCACATTGCCAGCGCGGGGCGCCCGGCAGCGTTGCCTTGCTGGTCATCAACAACGACCGTCAAAATGAGCGCAAGCTGTCGTTGCCACAGGCATCCGAACGTTACACGCTTGATGCTGCAGATCTGCAAGACAGGAGCGTCAGGCTGAACGGCCAAATTCTCGCGCTCGGTGCCAACGACGAACTTCCGGCCATGGTAGGCAATGCGACGGCTGCCGGTATCTTGTTTTTCGCACCGGCTACCATTTCCTTTCTGACCATTGCAGAGGCGGCAAACAACGCTTGCTGGTAGCGTCAGGGTCTCATTTAGCTGACCCGATTTGATACAGCGCCACTAACCCGGCCCGGCGCGAAATGGCTGCATCCGCCAAGTTCCGGCTCGCCGGTGGACTGACCCAGGTCGACGACACGCACGCAAACGTGCCGTCGACCCGACCTTTGAACGCCACCAAGAGCACCGTCAATCAAGCGGTTGCTTTCGGTTGTGAACGGTTCCGCCGAGCGCCTTCATCCGGCTTTCAAAAACGGCCCTGTCGTCGACATTGACATCGGCAACGAGCGCCACCGTCTCCCTGCGCAGGTGACGCGACACCTCTCCCAGAATCGCTTTGCCGGTGCCCCTGTCGGTGAGTGCCGCTGATGCACCAAACACTGCACCACCCGCCGCCATGACAGCAGCTGCCAGCAATCCCACACCCAGGCCTGCCAACCCGCCGATCAGCGCGCCTGCGGCGACGACACCCAATTCCTCCTCGGACACAACGCGCATCGACAGTCTGCCCTTCTCCCCTTTTGAGACAAGGCCCGCGCCATACAACACGAGGCTGCGGTCGGCGTTGAGATCTTTCAGGGTTTGTATTCCCTGCAGCGCGCTTGCCTCGTCTGGAAAGGTGACAACGATGAACGTGCTCATGGAAGCATTCCCGATCGTCGAAAGGGATCATCGGCGGTGACCGCTGCGGACTACGTTACTCTACCGCAAACGCCGTCTTCGGGATACGCGTTCGGAGTCGGCTTCGAGTGGGAAGGCTCGAGAAGCGAGACGGAACGTGCTTACGAAGATCGGCGTAACGGTCACCCTGATCATCGGGGTGCTGACCATCGCGCATACGCTATTGAGGCCGCCGTCGCTCAAGGGGCGCACTGTCATCAAGGCAGCTGAGGCGTCCCCGTCAACAACGCTCGGCTGGTTTGCCTTGACCCCGCACTCGGCGCCAGCCCGGGAGGAGCTGGAAACCCGACACTAGTCTTAGTCAAGTGGGCGTCTTTAGCAGCCAGCCGAGTTCCCGCTCGACAGCGCGCAGGGCCTGACTGACCGGGGCCGGCTCCTTCCGGCATCCTGCCGATCAGTTCGACAGCACTTTCTTCACGGCCTCGGCGGCGTTCGCGCCATCGATAGTGGTGACGCCCTCGAGCCATGGCACGACCGTCTCCGGATGGGCCTTCAGCCAGGCGGCGACGGCGACCTTGGGCTCCTGACCCTGATCGAGGATGGCGCCCATCATTTCGTTTTCCATGTCGAGCGTGAACCTGAGATTACTGACGAACTTCGTCACGTTGGGGCATTCGCTGCCGTAGCCTGCGCGGATGTTGGTCAGCACTTCGGCACCGCCGTAGTTCGGCCCGAACCAGGCGTCACCGCCCGAGAGGTATTCGATCTTGAAGCGCGTGTTCATCGGATGCGGCGCCCAGCCAAGGAACAGGATCCATTCGTTGTTGCGCGTCTTCTTGTCCACTTCGGCGAGCATGCCCTGCTCGGAGGACTCGACCAGCTCCCAATCCTTCAGGCCGAAATCGCCCTTGTCGATCATGTCCTGGATCATGCGGTTGCCGTTATTGCCCGGCTCGATGCCGTAGATCTTATTGCCGAACCTGTCGGCGAATTTCTGCAGGTCGGCGAAATCCTTGACGCCGGCGTCAGCCACGTATTTCGGCACGGCAAAGGTGTATTTGGCACCGGTCAGATTGGTGCCGACCACCTCGATCGATTTGGCGACGAGATAGGGCTTGCGGTCGGCCTCCATGCTCGGTTGCCAGTCGCCGAGATAGACGTCGATGTCCTTGCTCTTCATGCTGGAATAGGTGACCGGGATGGACAGTATCTGCGTCTCGGGCTGATAGCCGAGCGCTTCCAGGATGAGCGACGCCGTCGCGGTCGTGGCCGTGATGTCGGTCCAGCCGACATCGGAAAATCGTACCTTCCTGCAGCTTTCGGGCTCCGCGGCCTGGACGGCACCAAGGCCGGCGAGGCTGATGGCTGCGGCTACGAAAATTGTTTTGCGCATTGGTCTGCTCCCGTTCCCCTTTCTTGGCTTCAAAATGCGAGCGGGGCGCTACCAGAGCGCCCCGCCAGTAATCTGAATGTTCTCCATCGTGATGCCCTTGGCCTGCTCGCCGCACAAGAAGGCGACGAGCGCGGCGACTTCGTCCGGCTGGATGATGCGCCGTTGAGGGTTCTGCTCAGCGATCTCTGCCATCGCAGCGGCCACACTGCGGCCCTTGCCTTCGCGCTCGACGACTTGCTCGACATTGCGCCGCATCAGCTCCGTCTCGACCCAGGTGGGGCTCACCATGATGCAGGTGACGCCATGCGGCGCCCCTTCGAGCGCCACGCAGCGCGTCAGTCCGAGCAGGCCGGACTTGGAAGCGCAATAGGCAGGGTTGTCCTTCCAGCCGACGCTGGCTGCCGTCGAGCCGATATTGACGATGCGGCCCCACTTGCGGGCGATCATGCCGGGCAGCAGCTCCCGGATCATGCGAAAGGCCCCGTTGAGATTGGTGTCGATAATCTTGAGCCAGAGCTCGTCGGAATGGCCGACGACGGGCTGCTCGGCCGTGGTCCCGGCCGCATTGACGAGGATGTCGGCCGGGCCGCAGGCGGCTTGCGCATCGGCGAGGAACTGCGTGATCGCGTCCGTGTCGCGAACGTCGAGATGTCCGGCGAACACTTGTCCGCCATGCGCTTCCAGGGCGCCGCGGATCGCCACGATCTCCGCGGGGTCGGGATAGGCAGCGGCGTCGCCGCGCCGTCCGGCGGCCTCGCTCACATAGGAGCCGACGGCGACATTGGCGCCGATCCTCGCCAGCTCATGCGCGATGGCGAGGCCTTGGCCGGTGAGGCCTCCAGTCACGACTGCGGATCGGCCGGTGAGATCAGGCATGGGTCAGCCTCCTGCATCTGGGGTCGACCCCCACTCCGGTTCGCTTCGCGAACCACCTCTCCCCCGGTCACCGGGGGAGAGGAAGCGCCGGCCGCGATGCCAGGCGCCCTTCCTCTCCCCTTTTGGGGGGAGAGGTGCCGAGCGAAGCGAGGCGGAGCGGGGGTCTGCCATGCCATCTATGATTGTCCTGCTCCCGGCTTCGGCAGGGGCCGTTTCAGCCAATCGCGATAGAAGCCTTCGAGGTCGGGCTCGAAGTCGTGCACGATCGGGTAGCCCGGAGCTGCGGCCTCGACCTCGTGCAGCGTGCCGCATTCCGGGCAGATGAATTCGCGGATCTCCATCCACTCCGGATCGGGGAGATCGCTGTTGGGATAGACCTCCCTGAGCGCCTCCTCCGTGTCGCGGACGATGATAGCTGCCTTCAGCTTCCAGTTCCTGCGGTAGTCGCCGAAGGAGTGGCCGCATTCGCACCTGGTCACCCTGCAGTCGCCGCTCTGGCAGATGAACAGGTGATCGCTGATCGGCAACAGGATCGGATCCTGCCAGCCGACACGCTCCTGAAGCACGGCCACATATTTGAAGAAGCGGTCGTCATCCTTGTAGGCGCTCATGATGCGCCGCGTCTGCGGCCATGGAAGCTGGCCCGAAACCAGATCCCGGATCACTTCCTTGCTGTAGTTGGTCATGGCGTTGCCTCCGCCGCGAACACGGTGTTCGCATCGACGTCCCAGAAATCGCTGAAGTCCTTGGCGAAGCGCGGCGAAAGGCGGATCGCGCTCGCATACATCTTCTTCACCTCGGGCGCGAAATCGGCCTTCTCGATCCGGGCGCGCTGCTCAGCCATCCAATCCGACACCGGCTTTGCTCTTGCCAGCCGCTCGGCGCGCATCTCGGCGCGGCGCCGTTTGGTGGTTTCGAGATTGGCGACGGGGAAGCCATCGGCATCTTCTTCGATCACGATTCCGAAGACGCCTTCGGCCGCTTCCTTGGTGAGGAACCCGTTCTCGACGTCCCAGGCCGTTTTCGCCGGGTCGCGCTCCAGCACGTCGCCATAGCCGCCGCCGCCGTTGTAGGAGTGGCTGAAGATGTCGCCGGCCTTATGGGGCGCGGTGATGTAGGGGCCCTCGACTGTTTCGTGCCCGCCGTGGAAGCGCATCTCGAAATCGGAATGATAGGGGTTGGTGCCGGGCGCATGCGCAAGCGGTGCACCCTTTCGGGCGAGCTCGTGGATGTTGCTGTCGCGCACGGCACGGTGCTTCTGGCAGGTCGGCGCGGGATAACCACCGCACATCCCGGCATTGTCGAAAACCCGCGAGGAATGTTCCGACGTGACCAGGCGCAAATGGTCGGTCTTGTTTACGAGCCAGGTCGAGATGAACGCAGCGCCGCCGCGATACTTGCCGGCGCCGCCGGAGTTGGGGACGATCGAACGGCCGATATAGACCATCGGCATGTTCTGTTCCCAGATCTCGATATTGCCCATGTCGGATTCCGGGTTCCAGCCGACATAGGCCGTGTCGAGCCCGTCCTTGATGGCAAGCGCTCCCGAGCCCGCCGCGGCGCACTCGAAATGCGCCATGCCGAACGGCGTGCCGTATTGGCTGGTGCCGCCCATCTCGATCATCGGACTGTTCACCTGGCCGACGAACGCCTCCTCCACGAAGCCGCGGGCGATGAAGGCGCGGGACAAGAGCCGCTGGAAAACTCCGTAGGCAGGCAGGAGCAGCGCCCAGGACGTCGCCGTCGCCACCATCTCGTTGTCCGGGTTGGTCCAGGTGCCTGCGGGCAGTTTCAGCTCGGTCGCCATCCAGGCGCCGTCATTCACCAACCCCTCGAAATTCATGTGCTGGGTCAGCGTCACGAACATGCCGCCATCCATACCGGCCGGCGTGCAGTTCATGGAATGATAGCCCCAGGGCTGCGTGCCCTCGAAGTCGATCGTGATCTTGCCGTCGGTCCCGATCTCCATCTCGATCGGGATGTTGTAGAGCCAGTCGGGGTCGCCGAGCGGCTGGTAGCCGGGCTTGCCGGCCGTGACATGGCCGTAGAAGGTGTGCCCGCGATACTTGCCGGGCACGGTGAGCTGGCGCGAGCGCGCGAGCTGGGCGCGGCGGCCCTCCTCGATGAACTCCTTCGAGACCTGCATCCAGTAGTCAAGGCCGATCTCGTCGATCAGCGCCTTCACGCTCTCGCGCATGTCGATGCAGGAGGCGACCTTGGCCTTCTCGTCGAGCACCCAGTAGATCGGCATGCGCAAATTGCGCTCGCAGCGGATGACGTAGTCGCGCCTGAGCTCGTCATTCTCGCCGACCTTCTCGGCGCAGACGAACAGCCCTTCGGTAAAGCGCTCCTGCGCCAGCGCCACGTCGCCGCCGGGCGTGATGCCGCCGGCTTCGAGCTCGTGGCACACGGCACCGGCCCAGCCGACAAGCTTGCCGCTGTGGAAGATCGGCACCACGTCCATCACGTCCGGCACCTGCACAGTGCCGATGAAGGCGTCGTTGTTGGCGAAGATGTCGCCGTCGCGTATGCGCGGGTTTTCCTCGTAGCCGTTGCGGATCATCCATTTAATGAAGCGGCTCATAGTGTGGACATGCACCATGATGCCGTTGGAAAGCGCGATTGCGTCGCCTTCCGGCGTGTAGATCGCCACAACCATCTCGCCCACCTCGCGCACGCCTGGCGAAGCCGAGATGCGTCGCGCCATTTCGCGCGCGGATACGCAATAGGCGCGCAGCTTGGTGTGCAGCGTCTCGAATTTGAGCGGGTCTTGCTTGCGCAGCTTGAGATCGGTGATGCCGTCATAGCAGCCGGTCTCTTCCATCAGCCGCTCGGATTCGAGCAGCCTTTCGCAGAGGCGGAACGCGGTGGAGGGTTTGTCCAGCATGGCAACAGACCTTTCAAGCATGCGCGTAGTGGAGCAGCGTCCACTCGTCGACCGACACGCGATCCTGCGGATGGACGACGAGCGTGGTGGCGGGATGCTCGATGATGGCAGGGCCGACGACCTCATGGCCGGGCTGCAGCAGGTCCATCTCGAAGAGGTCAGCCTTATGCCAGCGGCCGCCGATATAGGCCTCCCGCCGGCCCTTGTGCGCGGAGGCGGGATCGGATTTCCCAAGCGGCCGCTTCACCAGCACCGGCTTCACCTTGTCCGCGGTGGCGATCAGGCCGAGTTCGGTGATCGAGAAGCCGGCCTCGCCATAGCGGGAAACCCGGTGGTTGACCTTTGCGTAGACAGTCTCGAACTCGGCGATGATCTTGCGCATGTCGTCGGCCGATTGAACTGCCGATAGCGGCGCCATCACCTCGACGTCTTCGAGCTGGCCCGTATAGCGCATCATCAGGAAGGGCACGGTCCTGATCTTCTCGCGCGCATGGCCGTCGGCGATCATCTCGGCGACCGCCGCCTTCGTGAGATCGTCCCATACGGCGGTGACCCGCTCGCCGAACTCCGCCAACGCCGTCTCGCCGGCCCGTGTCGGAATGTCGATCTGGGTCGAGACGGAGTGCCGGCGCATGAAGTCGGCAGTCGTGCAGCCGAAGGCCGAGAAAGCAGCCGCGAACTGGAAGGTGATGATGTCCTTGAAGCCGATGCCTTTCGAGCAGCCGGCGAGATGCAGCGGCCCCGAGCCGCCGTAGGAAAGTAGCGTGAACTCGGAAGGGTGGATGCCCTGGCCGGAAATCACGCGCCGCAGAGCGTTGCTGGCGTCCGCCTCCAGCATGTCGATCATGCCTTCGGCGGCCTCCTCCACGCCGACGCCCAGCACGTCCGCGCATTTCTCCTTGAAGGCGGCGCGCGCCTTTTCGACCTGCAGCTTGACCTTGCCGCCAAGGAAATAATCGGGGTTGAGCCGGCCGAGGATGGCGTCGCAGTCGGCGATCGTCGGCTCCGTGCCGCCCTTGGCGAAGCAGATCGGACCGGGGTCGGAACCGGCGCTTTCCGGCCCGAGCGAAACCTTCCTGGTCAGCGGGTCGACCTTGAGGATCATGCCCGCGCCGGCGCCAATCGTGTCGAGATGCAGTGTCGGCACGTTGAGCTTGAAGCGGTCCATCAGGGGCTCGTTCTCGATCCGCGTCTGGCCACGCGTGATGACGCCCATATCGAAGGACGTGCCGCCCATGTCCGAGCAGATCAGCGAGTCGTTACCGATCAGCCGGCCGACATAGGCCGCGCCCAGAATGCCGCCGATCGGGCCGGAAATCATGGTCTCGTGCAGGCGCGGATGATTGATCGAGGTCAGCCCGCCAAAGGAGAGCAGCGTCTGCACGCCGTATCTGAAGCCGTATTTCTTCGAGATGTCCTCGATACCCCTAAGCTGCTTACGGCCCCGTGCCGTGGCGTAGGCCTCGATCAGCACAGAGTTCAGCCGTGACTGCTCGCGGATAACGGGGCGCACCTCATGGCTTGTGTAAATGCCGATCTCCGCGCCCGCCGCTTCGACCTCCCGGCGGCAGATCTCGGCAATGCGCTTCTCATGCACGGGATTGACGTGCGAGAAGATCGTCATGATGCAGATGGCGTCCACCTTGTCGGCGATCAGCTTCTTGGCGGCGGCATGCACCTCGTGCTCGTAGAGCGGCAGCACGATGTCGCCGAACTGGTCGATGCGCTCGGTGACGCCATGCGTGCGCCGGCGCGGCACGAGCGGATCGGGATGATGATGGGTGACCGCATGCAGCCGGTCGGCGTAGGAATAGTCCGCCCAGGCCTGCAGGCCGCGGCCCATCAACACCATGTCCTCCATACCCCTGGTCGTGATCAGCCCGAGCTTGCGGCCGGTCCGGGAGAGCAGGGTGTTGAGCATTCCCGTGCCCGAATAGAGCACCACGTTGACGCCCGAGAACAGCTCCTCGAGCGAGATGCCCCAGGCATCTGCCGCGTCCTCGGCCGAGGCAATGAAGCCTTCTGCCTCGTTCCTCGGCGTGGTCGCCGACTTGCCGATCTTGAAATGGCCGTCGGCATCCACGAGGATCGTGTCGGTCATGGTGCCGCCGGCGTCGATGCCGATAACGATGGGCTGGGTCACGGTCGCCTTTCCGGATCTTTCCAGTTTGAGACCAGCCTAGATTCCGGCAGCGCGCGGGCGCCATATGCCTAAAGACACAATGACAGCCGGCAATGAATATCCAACAAGACGTCATGCGCGCGGGGAAGATATGGGAGCCGATGGCCAGGGCCATCGCCGCGACAGGTACCGACGAGCACGTTGACCGTCTCATCGACCTGATCGGCGCCGACATCCACCACGATCTCGTAACCGTGACGCGCTATTCGGCGACCAGGAAGCCGGAATTTGTGAAGCACCGGCGCTTCTCCGACGAAATGGTGCGGAGCTACCTGGAGAACTACTACGTCTTCGACCCGTTCTATGCCTCCTGGCGGCGCCAGCGGCGCCTGGGCATCATGCCGCTGCGGGCACTGGCCGACGATGAGGTGAAGCGCGGACAGTACATCGCCGGATTCCTGGCGCAGTCCGAGATCGTCGATGAGGTCGGAATCCTGCTGGAGGACGGCGGAGACTGGTGCCTCGGCATCTTCCTGGACCGGTCGACGAAGCCTTTCCGGGATGCCGAGATCAACGAACTCAACGACCGCTACCCGGTCTTCGCCGCCCTGCATGCACTCGATATCCGTGCCCGCGGATCGGATTTTTCGCGGACATCTGCGCCAGATGGACCAGGTGCGACGCCGCGCAAGGAGCCCAGCATTCCCGCTGGACTCTGGCCGGAACTGAGCGCGCGCGAGCGGCAACTGGTCCAATTGATCCTGGCTGGCCATCCGACAGCGACGATTGCCGAACGCCTCGGAATTGCGGTTGGAACGGTCAAGAACCATCGCCGGCGGATCTACGAGAAGCTCGACATCACCACCGAGCGGGAACTGTTTCTGCAGTTCTTCGAATTCAAGACGTGATTGCGCCATAAGCAGTCATTGGCCCCGCGCAAGGGCTATGCTATGCGGCACGCTCACAGAGACCCCGACCATGACGATGACCGACGACGCAGCCCGCGCATCCTTGCCGGCTGCGATACACCCCGCACTCGCTGCCGCCCTCGCGGCGAAGGGCTACAGCCAGCTGACGCCCGTCCAGGTGGAGATGGCGACTGGAGACCACCGAGAGGCTGACCTGCTGGTCTCGGCTCAGACCGGCTCTGGAAAGACGGTCGCCTTCGGCATCGCAATCGCCTCGACCCTGCTTGGAAGCGCCGAACATTTCGACGCAGCCGGCCGGCCACTCGGCCTCATCATCGCGCCGACGCGCGAACTCGCGATGCAGGTGCAGCGGGAACTCGACTGGCTCTACGCGGCGACGGGCATGATGACTGCGACCTGCGTCGGCGGCATGGACATGCGCAAGGAGCGCCGTGCGCTGGAGCGAGGATCGCATCTTGTCGTTGGTACGCCGGGGCGCTTGCGCGACCATATCACCAAGGGCGCGCTGGACCTTGGCGCGGTACGCGCCGTGGTGCTCGACGAGGCCGACGAGATGCTGGACCTCGGTTTCCGTGAAGACCTGGAATTCATCCTCAGCGCAGCCCCGTCGGAGCGCCGGACGCTGCTGTTCTCGGCGACGGTGCCGCGCGGCATCGCCGAGCTGGCAAAAATTTTCCAGAGGGATGCGGTGCGGATCGCAGCGACCGCATCGACAGAGCAGCATGCCGACATCGAGTACCAGCTGATGCTGGTGCGGCGCGACGAGCGCGAGCACGCCGTGATCAACACGCTGCTCGATTCTGACGCCACCAGCGCATTGGTGTTCTGTCATACGCGCGAGGCGGTTCGTCACCTCACAGCGCGCCTCGCCAACCGGGGTTTTTCGGTCGTCTCGCTCTCAGGCGAGATGGCGCAGTCCGAGCGGTCGAACGCGCTGCAGTCGATGCGCGACGGCCGGTCGCATGTCTGTGTGGCTACCGACGTCGCCGCGCGCGGCATCGACCTGCCGAACCTCGATCTGGTGATCCATGCCGACGTGCCGAGCAACCCCGCGACGCTGCTTCATCGCTCCGGCCGGACGGGCCGCGCCGGCCGCAAGGGCATCTGCGTGCTCATCGTGCCCGAGAACAGGCGCGGCGCTGCGCAACGTGTGCTCGCGCTGGCCAAGCTGACGGCCACCGTGCGTGCGGCGCCGGCGATTGCCGAGATCGAGGCACGCTACCGCAGGCAGATCCTGGACACCGCGGTTTCCGCTGGAGAGCCCGATGAGGCAGAGGCGGCCTTCGTCAACGAACTGCTTGCCCAGGTCGCTCCGGAGCGGATCGCGGCCGCCTTCCTGCGCCAGCAGCTCGCCGCCCGGCCCGTGCCGGAGGACCTTTCTCCGCTGCCGGTCGGCGACATGTCAGCCAGGAAGCCGAAGCGCGAGAGGCGGTTTGAGGAAGAACGCGGCCCGTCGCCGGCTCGCGAGCCGCGTGGTCCGGATATGGAAGGCGGCGTCTGGTTCACCATTTCGCTCGGCCGCAAGCAGCGCGCCGATCCGAAGTGGCTGCTGCCGATGATCTGCAAGGCGGGCGGTGTGACGAAGCGCGACGTCGGCTCGATCAGGATCGATGACACCGAGACCCGCTTCGAGATCTCCGCCGAAAGTGCTGCGGATTTTGCGCAACAGATCAAGCGCCCTGGCGGCGTGGAAAGGGGGATCGTCATCGCGCCGGCTGGCGAGATGCGCGAAAAACCTCGGCAGGCGAAGCCGAAATTCAAGCGGGACGGCAAGCCGTTTCACAAGCCGGCGCACGGAGGCAAGGCCGCAACGGCGGAGCGGCGCCCAACAGGCAAGCCCAAGGTCAGAAAGCCGAAGGGCCGCGCCTGACGCCGGTCAGCTCCGCAGGCCCGGCGCCTCCCGACCCGTGCTCTCGACATATTCCGTGTAGCCGCCGCCATACGTTTGCAGGCCGTCCGGTGTCAGTTCCAGCACGCGGTTGGATAGGGCGGCAAGGAAGTGTCGATCATGGCTGACAAAAAGCATCGCGCCCTCGAAGCGCGACAGAGCCTCGATTAACATCTGCTTCGTAGCAATATCCAGATGGTTGGTGGGCTCGTCGAGAACGAGGAAGTTCGGTGGATCGAAGAGCATCTTGGCCATCACCAGCCGCGCCTTCTCCCCACCTGACAACACGCGGCACTTCTTCTCGATCTCGTCACCTGAGAAACCGAAACATCCGGCCAATGCGCGCAGCGGTGCCTGACCTGCCTGCGGGAATGAATCCTCCAGGGATTGCAGCACCGTGCGATCGCCATCGAGCAGTTCCATCGCATGCTGCGCGAAATAGCCCATCCGCACGCTCGGGCCGCGTGCAACGGATCCCTGGTCCGGCTCCGACTCGCCCGCAACGAGCTTCAGCAGCGTCGACTTGCCGGCACCGTTCACACCCATCACGCACCAGCGCTCGCGCCTGCGTATCTGGAAGTCGAGGCCTTCATAGATCTTTCGAGTGCCGTAGCTCTTGTGGATGTTCTTCAACGTTGCCACGTCCTCGCCCGACCGCGGCGCAGGCTGAAACTCGAAGCGGACCGTCTGCTGGCGCTTCGGTGGCTCGACCTTGTCGATCTTTTCCAGTTTCTTGACCCGGCTCTGGACCTGTGCCGCATGCGATGCACGTGCCTTGAAGCGCTCGATGAATGCAATCTCCTTGGCGAGCATGGCCTGTTGGCGCTCGAACTGCGCCTGCTGATGCGCCTCCGCAACGGCGCGTTGCTGGCGGTAGAATTCGTAGTCGCCGGAATAGGATGTTAGCGACCCGCCATCGATCTCGACGATCTTGCTGACGATGCGGTTCATGAACTCACGATCGTGCGACGTCATCAGGAGCGCGCCGTCGAACCCCTCGAGGAAATTCTCGAGCCAGATCAGGCTCTCGATATCGAGATGGTTGCTCGGCTCGTCGAGCAGCAAGACATCAGGTCGCATCAGCAGGATTCTGGCCAGCGCAACGCGCATCTTCCACCCGCCGGAAAGCTTTTCGACGTCGTAGTCCATCATTTCCTGGCTGAACCCCAGGCCGGCGAGCACCTCCCGCGCGCGGCCGTCGATCGCGTAGCCGTCGAGCTCGTCGAAACGGCCCTGCACGTCGCCATAGCGCGCGATCAGATCGTCCATTTCGTCGCCGCGGTCGGGGTCGCCCATGGCTGCTTCCAGCTCGGCCATCTCGGCGGCGAGCGCGCTTACCGGTCCGACGCCGTCGATCACTTCGTGCACGGCGCTCCTGCCGGACATGTCGCCGACGTCCTGGCTGAAATACCCGATAGTGACGCCGCGATCGACGGACACCTGTCCCTCGTCCGGCAGTTCTTGGCCGGTGATCATGCGGAAGAGCGTGGTCTTGCCCGCACCGTTCGGTCCCACGAGCCCAACCTTCTCGCCGCGCTGGAGCGCTGCCGAGGCTTCGATGAAGACGATCTGCTTGCCGTTTTGCTTGCTGATATTTTCGAGGCGGATCATGATTTTCCGATGAGTTGCGAGGTTCCGCCGACGTAAACGAAACCTGCCGCCGCTAAACCATCGCCGACGCGCCAAAGCAAGGGCGGTCTATGTCGCAAGCGGGTTCAGCGTCAAGCAGACATCGGCGATAGTTCCGACACATGCGAGCATCAGGTTGCGCGCTGTTGCGGTCTTCAAGTCACAGCGGCCCTTCATGTCCGCTGCGGGCCATCTCCCGTCATTTCTGCACGGGTGCTAGCTCGGCGGCCGGAACGGCTTGGCCAGAGAGGCCGGAAAGTGCAGCGCGAGCATCTGCCTGTTCTGCGAGATGATGACGAGAACGACGATGGTCGCGAGATAGGGCAGGGCGGACAGCAGCTCGGATGGCACTGCCAGCCCGAGGGCCTGGCCCTGGAGCTGCAGGATCGTCATGCCGCCGAACAGCCAGGCGCCGATGAGCACACGCAGTGGCCGCCAGGTCGCGAAGACGACGAGCGCAAGCGAGATCCAGCCCTTGCCCGCGGTCATGTTCTCGACCCAGAGCGGCGTATAGGCGACCGAGAGGTAGGCGCCGGCAAGGCCTGCCATGAGGCCGCCGAACAGCACCGCCAGATATCTGATCCGCACCACGGGATAGCCGATCGCATGCGAGGTTTCCGGCGACTCCCCGATAGTGCGCAGGATCAGGCCGCCCTTGGTCCTATAGAGGAACAAGGTGATCAGCACGAACATCAGCAGCGCGAGATAGACGAGCGGGTCATAGCGGAAAAAGAGCGGTCCGAGCACCGGGACATCCGAGAGCACCGGGATATGGACGCGCCTCAGCGCCTCGATCGGCGTGCTGCCGAAACCGCGGCCGATGAAGGCGGAGACGCCGGAGCCGAAGATCGCCAGCGCCAGGCCCGCAGCGTATTGGTTGGTGAGGAAGCTGAGCGCGAGCACGCCGAACAGCAGCGAAGCGGCCGCACCGGCAAGCGCCCCGATGAGGATCGCAACCGGCATCGGCAGGCCGGAGAAGACGGCCCAGAAGGCGAAGGCTGCGCCGATCAGCATCATGCCCTCGATGCCGAGATTGAGCACACCGGCTTTCTCGACAACGAGCTCGCCCAGTGCCGCCAAGATCAGCGGCGTCGCCGCGACGATCGTGCCGGTAAAGATCGCAACGAACAGCTCCATCAGCCATGCTCCGGCAGCCGGCGAAGCCGGTAGAAGATGAAGAAATCGGCGGCAAGCAGGAAGAAGAGCAATATGCCTTGGAAGATGCGCGTCAGCGCCGCGGGAAGGCCCAGATTCATCTGCACGGCCTCGCCGCCGAGAAACAGCAGGGACATCAGCAAGCCGCCGAGCACGATGCCGAACGCGTTGAGCCGGCCGATGAAGGCGACGATGATCGCGGCAAAGCCGTAGCCCGGCGAGACTTGCGGCGAGAGCTGGCCGAGCGGACCGGCCAGCTCGGCCATGCCCGCGATGCCGGCTGCCGCGCCCCCTGCCAGCAGCCCGGTCCAGACTGCGGCCGATTGCCTAAAGCCGGCATAGCGCGCGGCGAGCGGCGCCGCGCCGCTGACCGACATCTTGTAGCCGAGAAAGCTGCGGTCGGTGAAAATCCACATCCCGAGAACGGCGATGACGGTGATGAAGATCGACGGATTGAGGCGATAGGAATAGTCGAACGGCTCGAACATTGCGGTCGGCGGCAGCAGCGCCGTCTGCGGATAGTTGAAGCCTTGCGGGTCGCGCCACGGCCCGTGCACCAGCCAAGACAGGAACAGCGTCGCGACATAGGTGAGCATCAGCGTGACGAGGATCTCGTTGGTGTTCATCCGCGCCCTGAGGAAGGCCGGGATCGCCGCCCATGCCATGCCCGCCCCGGCGCCGGCCAGGAACATCAACGGCAGCAGCAAGAGGCTGTCGGGATTGGGATAGAAGAGGCCGACGCCGCAAGCGGCGATCGCGCCCATCGTGAACTGCCCCTCGGCGCCGATGTTCCAGACATTGGCGCGGAAGCCGACGGCCAGCCCGCAGGCGATGAGGACCAGCGGCGAGGCTTTGAGCAGCCATTCCGACAAGCCGTTCACGGAATCGAGCGGCGCGACGAAGAAGGCCGCAAGCGTCGTCAGCGGATTGTAGCCAAGCACGGCAAAGAGTACCGATCCGACGACAAGCGTCAGGACCGTTGCGATGACAGGCGCAGCGATCCGCATCAGCGCGGATGGCTCGGGCCTTTGCTCAACCCTGAAGCTTAGTTTCATCCTGCCCATTCGCTGCGCCGTTCCCCGCCCTCGTCATGAGGAGCCCCACCTCTTCGCGATCCGTCTCTCTTCTGACGAGCGGTCCGGAAACCCGGCCGCGGCAGATCACCAGCAGCCGGTCGCAGATTTCGAACAGCTCGTCGAGCTCTTCCGAGACGATCAGAACCGCCGCGCCGGCGCGGCTGAGATCAACCAGTGTCTGCCTGATGAAGGCAGCCGCACCCACGTCGACACCCCAGGTCGGCTGCGAGACGAGAAGCAGCTTCGGCTCCAGCGCGATCTCGCGCCCGACTATGTATTTCTGGAGGTTGCCGCCCGACAGGCTCTGCGCACTGGATTGGGGGCCGTTGGCCTTGACCTTGAACCTGTCGATGATGCCGCTCGCTGACGCCATGGCCTTGGCACGATCAACAAGCCCTTTGCGCACTAGTCCACGACGATGTGTCGTCAGGACGGTGTTTTCCCAGAGCGACTGCGGCGGCACCGCGCCGCGGCCAAGCCGTTCCTCCGGAACGAAGGCCATGCCGAGCCGGCGCCGCCATGCCGGATCCAGTCGCCCGACCGGCTGTCCGTCGATCCGGATCGCTTCTGCTTTGTGATGAAGCCGTTCGCCGCTCAACAGGGAGACGAGCTCGGCTTGGCCGTTTCCGGAAACGCCGGCAAGGCCGACGATCTCGCCGCCATGGACGTCGAAGGAGATCTCCTGGAGATCGGTCCCATATTGGTCGGCGGCGGGCGCCGACAGTCCGCGCACCTGCAGCACCGGTTGGGCGCTTCGGACCGACGGATCGACATGCATCTCGGGAAGCTTCGCGCCGACCATCATGCGCGCCAGTTCCAGCGCCGTCGTCTCCTTCGGCCCGGCGGTACCCGTCACTCTGCCGTTGCGCAGCACCGTCGCGCTGTCGCAGAGCTGCTGCACTTCCTCGAGCTTGTGGCTGATATAGAGGATGCTGCACCCCTCGCTTGCCAGCTGCCGCAGCGTCTCGAAAAGCTTCAATACCGCCTGGGGCGTCAGCACCGAGGTAGGCTCGTCGAGGATCAGCAGCTTCGGCGCCTGCAGGAGGCAGCGCACGATCTCGACCCGCTGGCGCTCTCCGACCGAGAGGTCGTGCACGCTGCGGTGCGGGTCGATCGGCATGCCGTAGCGTAGTGAGAGCTCCGTGATCCGCCGGGCCAATCCCGCAAGGTCGAAGCCGCTCACCGAAAGCGCGATGTTCTCCACCACGGAGACGGATTCGAACAGCGCGAAATGCTGGTAGACCATCTCGATCCCGAGCGCGCGCGAGACGGCTGGGTTGTGGTCCTCGATCAGCTTGCCGTCGCAGTAGATCTCGCCGGAATCGGCCTGCGCGGCGCCGTAGATGATCTTCATCAGCGTCGACTTGCCGGCGCCGTTCTCGCCAAGAACCGCATGGATCTCGCCGGGCATGATCGACAGCGAGATGTCGTCATTGGCGACGACGCCGGGATAGCGCTTCGAGATATTGTGCAGTTCGAGGCGTGGGGTCATTCAAGGTCCTGCCGTAGCCTGGGCGAGGGGGATGGAACGCAGCCGGCAGCCGTCGTGAGCGATCGTCGCTCAGCCGAGGGCTGCCGGCCATCCTAGCTGCGGTCAGGCGAGCTTGCCGATCATCCCCTTCACGAACCAGTTCATGCCACGGATATCGGCGTCCGAAAGCACCGAGCCTGCAGGCACTTTGACGTTGCCGTCCTGGTCCTTCAGCTCGCCGCCATAGGGATGGACCTTGCCGCTGCCGATATCGGCTTCGAGCTGCTTGAGCTTGACCTTCACGTCGGCCGGGATCTGGTCGTTGTAAGGGGCCATCTTGACCACACCCGCGGCCAGGCCATCCCAGCGCACCTCAGGTTTCCAGTTGCCGGCGGCGACCGCCTTGGCCGGGTTGACGTAGTCGCTGGTCCAGTCGAGCGTGAAAGCCGTGAGCTGCTTGCCCGAGGCGAACTTCGACATGTCGCTGGCATAGCCGATCGACCATGCACCGTTCTCGCCCGCAACCTGAACGCCGGTCGCAGTGTCCGTCATCGAGCAGATCACGTCACAGCCCTGGCTGGCCAGCGTGTTGGCAGCTTCCTTTTCCTTGCCCGGGTCGAACCATGAATTGAGGAAGATGGCGTTGCATGTCGCCGCCGGATTGACGCTCTGCGCGCCGAGCAGCAGCGCATTGGCCGGGCCGACGATATCGGGGATAGGGAAGCCGCCGATGAAACCGATCTTGCCCGATTTCGACATATACCCGCCAGCCGCGCCGGCAACGAATGTGCCCTCGTAATATTTCGCTTCGAACGTGCCGAGGTTGGGTAGATGCACGATGCCCGAGCAATGCTCGAAGGCGACATTGGGGAAGCGCGGCGCGACCTTCTGCAGCGGCGTGCCATGCGAGAAGCTGGTGCCGAAAATGAGCTTGTTGCCGGAGGAGGCAAGCTCGCGGAAAACGCGCTCGGCATCCTGAGGCATGAAGATGTTGTCGATGATCGTGAGCTCGACCTTGTCGCCGAGCGCTTCCTTGATCGCCGCAGCGCCCAGGCTGTGCTGCTTGGTCCAGCCGATCTCGGCGACCGGCGAAACATACACCACGCCTACCTTCAGCACCTCCTGCGCATTGGCGATGCGGGCCAGGCCCCCGGTCCCGAGCGCGGCACCCAGTGCGCTACCGTTTTTCAGAAAATCGCGTCTTGTCGTCTTCAGCATGTCGTTCACCTCTGTGGTCTTCTGGTTCAGCCCCTCTCCGGCACAATGCCGGAGCTTTCATGTGGATGGCCGTGGCCGTGTTCTGTCGCACGGCTCTCATCATCGGCCAGTTCTTCCTTCTTCCTCCCGCTTCCATTGGCGCCATCGGCTTCCGGCTGCATGTCGAGATAGGGCGCAAGCGCCTCGCGCGGACTAAGCTCGGGAAAGACGGCGCGGTCCATGATGTAGCCCCGCACCACGGCGCGGTGATGCGTATCGATCAATTCTGTCGCCTGCTTCAGCCGCCCTTTTTCCAGGAGGTCGATGATACGGGAATGATCGTCGAGCAGGTTGCAATAATCGAAGTCGGCGGTGATCAGGGAGCGCAGCAGTGTCGTGCGGCGGATGAGCTGCGCATGGATTTCCTGCATCACCTTGTTGCGGCTGAGCCGCACGAGCAGGGTGTGGAATTCCTGGCCGAGCAGATCGGCTAGCCCATCATTCCCGGCGGCGACCGCCTGGCGCTGGCGCTCGACATGCTGGCGCAATTCCGCCCAGCCGGCCGGACCGAGGCGGTCGCTGAGTTGTGCAGCCACGCCCTGCTCGACCAGCGTCAAGGCATCGTAGATTTCCAGCGCCTCCTGCAGGCTCGGCTTGGCGACGAAGGCTCCGCGATTGCGTTCGATCTGCGCGAGGCCGTCATTGGCGAGCCTTATCAGCGCCTGCCGCACGACGATGCGGCTGACGCCGAAGATCTCTGAAAGCTCGCGCTCGCCAAGTTTGCAGCCCGGCACCAGACGATGCTCGATAATTGCCCGGGTGAGCACATCGGCGATGGCCTGCGAGCGGCTGCTCATGCGCGAACCCGTCACTCCGCAAAGGAAAGCACGAGGGGAGCCGTTCCATCGGCGCCGAAGGGACCTACAAGCCGCCTCCGGAACGGATTCCAGTGCCCAAACTGGATGGCAATCATTTTATCCTGTCAACAACAAAATCGAAAATTGCTGGACAAAAACCCCGGATTGATATCCAATCTTGGCAACAAACGAGCGGGCAACCCGAGACAGCCGATGGCAGTTGCGAAGGCGCATGAATGCAGCGACCGCATGCTCCTCAATGATTGGCATGTGGTCGCCGATGAGGCAATGCTTAATTCGCAGGCGGCGCTTAGTACCTGCCTTTTTGGTGTGCATATTTCAGTCGGGAAGGCATCTGGCGCTCCTGTAAAGGTGATGCGAACCGATACCGGCGCGCCGGTCGCGAGCGCCGAGAAATACGGCTTCGTCTGGGCCTGCCTCGGTGAGCCCGAGCGCGACATCATCGACATTCCCGAGGCTTGGGAAAGTGACCGCCATCTGGTGACAGGCGGCTCGATCGCGGTGAAG
The DNA here is from genome assembly GCF_033542235.1 of Mesorhizobium sp. BAC0120. Taxonomy (NCBI): domain Bacteria; kingdom Pseudomonadati; phylum Pseudomonadota; class Alphaproteobacteria; order Hyphomicrobiales; family Phyllobacteriaceae; genus Mesorhizobium; species Mesorhizobium sp. BAC0120. Next base: position 216,660 of record NZ_JAWRCU010000012.1, read on the forward strand.
GTTTCGGGGCTCAGGGCCGTCGAGAACTTCCTCGACATGGGACATTTCCCGTTTGTCCATACCGGCCTGCTGGGCGAGGAGCCGCACACGGAGGTGGCGCCCTACAAGGTCGAGATCACGGAAGCGGACGAAGTCCTGGCGACGGAATGCAAATTCTACCAGCCGCTGGCATCGCCGACTGCAAAGCAAGGCTTCATCGTCGACTACATCTACAAGGTGATCCGGCCCTATACGGTTGCGCTCTATAAGAGCAACCCCGTGCAGAAACACCGGCTTGACGTCATCGTGCTCTTCGTGCAGCCGGTGGACGAGGAAAACTGCGTCGCCCACCCGTTCCTCTGTTATCTCAAGGACAATATCGACGCGGCGACGGTGCGCTGGTTCATGCAGCTGATCTTCGCGCAGGACAAGCCGATCCTGGAAAACCAACTGCCGAAACGCCTGCCGCTCGACCCGGCCGCGGAGACGCCGATCCGCGCGGATGCGAGCTCGGTCTACTACCGGCGCTGGTTGCGCAGCCGGGACGTGACATATGGCGCCATCCCCGCGCGCGCCTGATCCCAAGGGACAACACCATGACGAAATGCTCTGATCCCGTGATCCTCAATCTCTGGCACCCGCTTGCTGCCATATCGGAATCGCCGGTCGATACCGTCGTCGAGACGGTCCTGCTGGAGGAGCGGCTGAGCCTGGCGGTGAATTCCAAGGGCGACGCGACGGTTTGGCGGTCACGTCCCGAACTTCCGGCGGGGCACAAGGTCGAGTTGGAGAAGATCCGGGAGAGGCTGCCGTCGAAGGTCGCTTACGGTTATGTCTGGGGTTCACTGGGCAACCCGCCGGCCGACATCTTCCCGATCCCCGAATATAGCGAGAACGACCGCCGCAGGCTCAACGCCGCGACGCTGGGCGTGAACGTCTCGGCGCCGCGCGCGATCGAGAATTTCCTCGACATGGGACACTTCCCCTATGTTCACACCGACATCCTCGGGGCGGAGCCGCACACCGAGGTGAAGGAATACGATGTCGAGATCTCTGCCGATCGCGACGAGATCGTCGCGACACGCTGCCGGTTCTTCCAGCCCATGGCGTCCACCGCTTCGCGCGGCGGCGCCGATGTCGAATATATCTACCGCGTCCCGCATCCCTATTGCTCGGTGCTCTATAAATCGAGCCCGGTCGACGAGAAGCGGCTGGATGTGATCGCGATCTTCCTGCAGCCGGTCGACCAGGAGCATATCCGCGCGCATATGATGCTGTGCGTCCTCGACGAGGAGAACGAGGACAAGATCATCAAGCGCTTCCAGCAGACGATCTTCGGCCAGGACAAGCCGATCCTGGAGAACCAGTTTCCCAAGCGCCTGCCGCTCGACCCGCGCGCCGAGACCCCGATCCGCGCCGACAAATCGGCCATCGCCTACCGGCGCTGGCTCAGCCAGAAGGGCGTGACCTACGGGGTCATCCCAGCTGCGATTTAACAGCGGCGCGATCTGACCAGGAGAGGAAATAATGCTGGACCAGGCCAAGGACAGATGGCACCCCATTGCTGCAGCTTACGACCTGCCCTTTCGCCACGTGTTCCATGCGCAGCTGCTCGGTCGCGAATTCGCCGTCTGGCGCGCCGACGACGGCTATGTGAACATCTGGGAGAATCGCTGCCTGCATCGTGGCGTCAGGCTATCGATCGGCATCAATGACGGCCGCGAGCTGAAATGCCAGTATCACGGCTGGCGGTATGCGAACCGCACAGCCGGCTGCACCTATATTCCCGCCCATCCCGCCGACGCGCCGGCACGCACGATCACCAACCGCACCTTTCCTGCAGTCGAACGCTATGGCCTCGTCTGGTCGGCCGAGGAACCGCGCGGCGAGGTGCCGGAGATTGGCGGGCTTGCTGAAGGTGACCTGCTCGTGGTGCGCGGCGTTCCGGTCAACGCTGCGGCCGATCGCGTTCTCGAAAAGCTGAAGACCTACCGTTTCCAGCCGAACGGGAGGATCGGCGAGACCGGAGCGGACGTCGTGCTCGAGGCGGCCAGCGATTTTTCGATCGCGCTCCGTTCACATCACGGCGATGCGCAGACGCTTTGCGTCTTCTTCGTGCAGCCCGTCGATGCAGGCCGCTCGGTGATCCGCGGCGTGCTCGACCGGCAAGGGGAGGGCGCCGAGCGCATCGCTATATTGCGTCATCACAATGAGCGGCTCTCGGCGTTGCGCGATGCCGCCGAGCGCGAGGCGGCAAGCGAGCCGGCGCCGGCGCCGATCGAGCCGATCTTCGAGCGTGTTACGCCGGAGCTCGCCGAGATGCCGGAGCTCGTGACGCATGGCCGCAAGGCGGCGCTGAGGGTCGAAGTCGCGAGAAAATGGCAGGCCGCGGACGGCATTGCAGGCTTCCAGCTCAGGCCGGTCAAAGGCCTGCTGCCGACCTTCCAGCCCGGCGCCCATATCGACGTGCACCTGCCGAACGGGGAAATCCGCCAATATTCGATCACCAACGGGCCCGGCGAGACGGACAGCTTCACCATCGGCGTGAAGCTCGAACCGGATTCCAAGGGCGGCTCGCAATGCCTGCACGAAACCGTACGCGAAGGCGACGTGCTGGCGATTTCGGAGCCCCGCAACAATTTTCCGCTGCGCCGCGACGCCATCAAGACGCTGTTCATCGCAGGCGGCATCGGCATCACGCCGCTGCTGGCCATGGCGCAGGCGCTGCACCATTCGGGCCTCGACTACGAGTTGCACTATTTCGCGCAGAGCAAGGCGCACCTGGCCTTTGCCGACCGGCTGAGCGCACTGGAGGACAGGCTGACGCCGCATCTCGGTCTCGACCCGAGCGCCACAGCCGCCAGGCTGCGCGAAATCCTGTCCGACTGCCAGCCCGACATGCATGTCTATATCTGCGGGCCAGGGCCAATGCTGGAGGCGGCGCGCAGGATCGCCGCCGAGGCAGGCTGGCCGGAAACAGCGATCCACTACGAATATTTCAAGAACACCAACAAGATCGACGACAGCTCGACTTTCGAGATCGCTTTGGCGCGCTCCTGCGTCACGCTGCAGGTGCCGGCCGGCAAGACCATACTCGAAGTGATGCGCGAAAACGGCATCGACATGCCCTCCTCATGCGAGCAGGGCGCCTGCGGCACCTGTCTCGCGACGGTGATCGAAGGCGAGCCCGACCACCAGGACGTTTATTTGAATGACGCCGAGAAGAGGGCCGGGACGAAGATCATGACCTGCGTATCGCGTGCCAAATCGGCCCGTCTGGTTCTCGATATCTAGGGGAGGGGATCATGTCTTTCGGCATCGCGGCACTCCGTCGCACACCCCTCATCCGTCGCCTTCGGCGACACCTTCTCCCACAGGGGGAGAAGGGGGAGCCTGGCATTTTCGCTCGCAGCAATTCTCATATGCCGGAGACCCGCCTTCGCGAAGCCCGATGCTCCCACGCCATGCGCTTGTCTCAGGCGCGCTTCGGCGGGCGGAGGAAGGTTGGCAGAGGCGCATATGCAGCGCTCCCCCTTCTCCCCCTGTGGGAGAAGGTGGCTCGGCGCGAAGCGCCGAGACGGATGAGGGGTGCGCCGTGGAGCCCGACGTCGCCTGAACCAGCACCGTCGCGGCGCCCCAGAGGAGGCGCGGCATGATCACGCTCTACGACTACGAACTGTCTGGCAATTGCTACAAGCTGAGATTGCTGATGAGCATCCTCGGCCTCGACTACAAGACCGTGCCGGTCGACTTCTATCCGGGACGAGAGCACAAATCGGAGTGGTTCCTGCGCATCAACCCGCTCGGGCAACTGCCTGTCATCGAGGATGACGGACTGGTGCTGCGCGATGCCCAGGCGATCCTGGTCTATCTCGCCTCGAAATACGACCCGTCCGGCAAATGGTATCCGCGCGACAACCCGGCGCTGCTCGGCGAGATCAGCCAATGGCTCGCCTTCGCCGACGGCATCACCGCGACCGCTTCCGCGGCGCGGCTCCACGACGGCATGTTCTACGATTTCGACATCGACGCGGCCCGCGCCGGGGCGCACCGGCTGTTCCGCATCCTCGACGAGCATCTCTGGTTCGGCGAGCAGGTCGGCCGCGACTGGATCTGCTCGGCCGCCCATCCAACGATCGCCGACATCGCCTGCTTTCCCTACATCATGCTCTCGGAAGAAGGCGGCATCTCGCGGCAGGACTACCCCGCCATCCGGCGCTGGTGCGATCGCGTCAAGCGCGTGAAGCGGTTCATCGTCATGTCGGGCGTGTTCCCCGCCGGTCCGGCACGCGCCGCGTAGAGCCTTCAGCTGCGGCACCAGCGTCAACGAATTGGGATGCAGGGGCCATTCTGGGATTGGCCCCGACGGATTTTCAGCGATAGGCTGATGCAATAACCGTAGCCGGAGCCCCTCGATATGACTCGCTGGCAACTTGCCCATGGACGGTATATCGACCTCGGCGGCCGGGCGTTGCTGATGGGCATTCTCAACGTCACGCCGGACAGCTTTTCGGATGGCGGCGAGTTCAGCCAGTTCGACGTGGCGCTCGCGCATGCCCGCCAGATGTCGGCGGAAGGTGCGGCCATCATTGACGTCGGCGGCGAATCCACGAGGCCGGGCGCCACGCAGCTTGCGCCGCAGGAGGAACAGTCGCGAGTTCTCCCGCTCATCGAAGCGCTTTCGGCTGAAAGCGATGCCATTATTTCAGTCGACACTTACCATGCGGAGACGGCGCGGCTGGCGGTGGCGGCTGGCGCGCACATCGTCAATGACGTCCACGGACTCCAGCGTGAACCCGACATCGCAAAGGTGGCGGCTGACACCGGCGCCGGTCTCGTCATCATGCACACCGGCCGCGACCGCGAAAAATTGCCTGACGTGATCGCCGACCAGTTTCTCTTTCTGGAAAGATCGCTCGAGATCGCGCGGCAGGCCGGCATCGCGAATGATCGCATCGTGCTCGATCCGGGCTTTGGATTTGCCAAGGACAGCGAGGAGAATCTTCAGCTCATCGCAAGGTTCGACGAATTGCGTAGGCTCGGTTTTCCGTGGCTCGTCGGCACGTCGCGCAAGCGGCTCATCAAACATATTGCCGGTGAGGACCGCCACGCGCGTGACGTCGGCACATCAGCCACCAGCGTTATTCTCCGAATGAAGGGCGCCGCCATCTTCCGCGTGCACAATGTCGCGATGAACAGGGATGCGCTGGCCTTTGCCGACGCGATTCTTGAGCGGGAGAAAGGGGCAAGCGGTTAGGGTGTGATCCCAGCCGAAGGCCAACAGCAAAAAGTTGGACATACACGGGGCTAGGATTGCCAACGATTTCAGGATCTCGATCGTTGGCGCTGCCCCTCATCCGCCTGCCGGCACCTTCTCCCCGTAAACGGGGAGAAGCACGACTGCCGTTTTGGTTTCGCCAGTCGCCGGCTGCAGAATAAGCGCCGTCTAAAACGGCCGGCGTCCTTCTCCCCGTTTACGGGGAGAAGTGCCCGGCAGGGCGATGAGCGACTATCTGGGCTGTCAAGTTGCATTAGCGAACTCGATGCGCGCATCGCGTGCTTTTGCATTGAGGATGACGAGCAGCTTGCGGGCGAGCGCGATGCGGATGACCATCTTCT